>JAUIDD010000004.1 GCA_030429175.1 Gammaproteobacteria bacterium | reverse complement strand
TCTGCCTCATGACGCCCACCTTGTAACACCAGTTCTTGCCTCATCGATTGCGTCTCTGCCTTTAAGTCCTGCGTCTCTACCTCATGACGCTTATCTCGTGCCGCAAGTTCTTGCCGTAGTGCTTTAAAGGATAGTAATCGCTGCTCCCCAAGTTGAGCCATGTCTTTTCTTAATTGACTCAATGCTCGACTCGTTTCCTTCAACTGCTCATCATTATCCCTGAGCATTTCCATCTGCTGACGATGCTCTTCTCGACTCTCTTGCCTAAATAATTGGTGCTTTCGTGCCAACACATCTAAGCGCATATGTAATTCTTGATCTATATCTAAAGTCTTTAACTGCCCCAAATCCTGAAACGCTTCGTTCGCCGCCTGTGCCACAACATCATCATCCGAATAACGGTCCGGATGCAATAATAATGACCAAGAACGCAGTAACGTTGAAAACTCACGTTCTTCTGCTGCCGATGGATTACCTATCCGTTCACAGCTTTGATGCCAGCTACGTATTTGATCCATTGATTCCGTTCGATAAATCTTTAACATCAATAAACGACTATAGCGTCTTACTAAGCACTGCGGAATCTCCAAGTCTGCAAAGGGCTGCCGAAGCTGCGTCTCACAAAATGCTAACGTCTCACGCTGATGCACTTCACGCAAAATACTCTGGTCTCGTGTACGATAGCCTCGCCCCTTAAAATAACGCATATTCATGCGCTCAAGCTGCTGATAATGCCGCTCTAATTCAAACTCAGTAACCACTGCCACCTTAGGTGAACACTCTAAACCAACCTCTGGCTGCCGTTGAGCAGCCTCTACCCGTCCTTGCCTGAGGGAAATTGCTGCTTCCGTCACCTGTAAGTGATGGCTAAAAAAATCATAAGTCGCTTCATGCATCTTTTGTGAACATAACAACTTCGGTGCTAACCAAGTAACTAAAGCCTTAAAAACCTGCTCAGAAGACTTCGCAACTTCACTCAAGTAACGCTGCATATCAGCAAAATTACAAGCTTTTTTTATGCAACTCTTAAGATGCTTACGATGCTTAACATAAACCTGCTTATCTTTACGTGATAAAGATTTTGGCCTCAGCGGCTTCAATAGAGGCGCATTTTGTTTGCCTTGACCTAACAACCTCAGCGCATCAAAAAAAGAACGACGTTCACAATAAGCAATAAAGCTCCTTTTGCGCCGCAGCATATTATAAAACCAATAAAAAACACGGAACACAATATTCAAACTTTGCATAGTATGTTTGTATTGCTCTAAGTAGCAAGAAAGCTGGTTCTTATTTACTAAAGTAGCATAAGCACTATCAAACCGCTGACGACTACCTAAAATCACGCCTGTGCGCACATGACAATGATCCATTCGTGCAATACTTTTTTCTCTACACCATGTCGACAAAACCATATGATACCAATACCGCTTCTGCTCAATATTTAATCCATCTACTTGATCCGTGCTATGTTTCATAATTCCGTCGTTCTCAAAGATAACAATGCCATTTCATTACTTGCTGCTTCCTCTTCTCCCGCTGCTTCTACCGCAAGAGGCGCTCTTTGGGGGAGCCCCTGAAATAATCTTAATTCTCGTTGCGATGGTAATTCTGGTGATCCTGCCACGTATTCTTGCCGATAAAATAACGACTGCATCATCGACATCAGTTGCGTATGCTGCTCCACAACTTGTTTATTGAGTGCCCGCGTCTCTGCCTTTAAGTCCTGCGTCTCTGCCTCATGACGCTTATCTCGTGCCGCAAGTTCTTGCCTCATCGATTGCGTCTCTGCTTCATGACGCCCACCTTGTAACACCAGTTCTTGCCTCATCGATTGCGTCTCTGCCTTTAAGTCCTGCGTCTCTGCCTCATGACGCTTATCTCGTGCCGCAAGTTCTTGCCTCATCGATTGCGTCTCTGCCTCATGACGCCCACCTTGTAACACCAGTTCTTGCCTCATCGATTGCGTCTCTGCCTTTAAGTCCTGCGTCTCTACCTCATGACGCTTATCTCGTGCCGCAAGTTCTTGCCTCATCGATTGCGTCTCTGCCTCATGACGCCCACCTTGTAACACCAGTTCTTGCCTCATCAATTGCGTCTCTGCCTTTAAGTCCTGCGTCTCTACCTCATGACGCTTATCTCGTGCCGCAAGTTCTTGCTTTAGAGATTGTGTGTCTTCTTGATACCGCAGGGCTTGTGCTGATAACTCACCGCGTAAGTGTGATATTTCTACTGTCTGTCGGCTTATAGTTATTTGATTCTCTCTCAAAGCCAATTGCGTTTTTTTCAACTCTTGAGAATACTCTTCGTGGCTGCTTTTTTGATCTAGCTCTAAACTCTCAAGCCTTTCTCTAAGCGAACGTTCTTCTTCATGCTCCCTAACACCAAGCGCTTTATGAAATTTAACTTCAGAATCATGGCTAGTAATCCTATCAAACTGTTTTACATGGTCAAGTACACCCGATCCCAATCGACTACGTTGTGTTAAAAAACGTTTTTTAAGTTTTGAAGACTCTATCAATTCTTTAGCAACTTTAAAAAAACGTGCTGGATCAGAGTCAGTTAGCGCTTGCGCCATAGAGGCGAGCATCTCATCAATAATCTCTAGGCGATTTTGCATATATTCATCACCCATACCAATAAGCTTTTGAAAAAAGCGCTTAGCATCACTCGCCTGTGAACGCTTAAGCATACGCCCAACCAATCCACCTCGAGAATCATTAGAGTGACTATAACTATTACCTAAAAGATATTCTTGTAGGAACTCTTGCAAAGAACGTATTATGCTTTCGACTTTCGTGCCTTTATCTTTTTGAGATGAAGCAACATACACTTTTTGGATACGATGTGCATACGTTTGTGCAAGCCAAGGCGCAATATAATACCTAACCAAATGTTGAATAATCCAGGTGCACTTTTTTGGTTTATGCTTATATAGCTTAATAAGTGAAGATTCACTGTTATCTGTATAAAAAGGATTAGCACCAGCTTTAAGTGCGCGCTCAAAGCGCGCTTGATCACCTTGATAAATCAAACGGAATATATACAAATGTGTTAATTTGTCTTGTGCCGCAGCTTCCTCAATTTCTGGTACACATTGTGCATATGGTATATCTTCACTACTAGTGCCTATATTCATTAATGCACCATGCATCAAGAGATAATCTACCTTATCCCAATCTCCTGACTGAAGTGCTTCACTTAACATAAGCTGCCCATCTCGTTGTGAAAAATTCCACATATTGTGCCGTCGTGTCGCAAATGAAGCAGTCTCATCTGCATGTGTTACTGTTAAACCGCAATCATCAACAAACCAACGCGCAAGTTCATAATGACCGTAAAAAACAGCATAATGACCCACACCTTGACCATGTGCATTACATATGCTGTTAATTGACTTTGGCGATTCAGCAAAAATTTTTAGCCGCTCTGATAGCAACTTCTGACAAAAATTCTTGGGACCAGAGCGTACGGCAAGTAATGTTTCATACGAAAAAAATAAGGCATGTAATGTTTTAATGGTTGTTGCTTTTTGAAGTATATGCTCTTGATACATTTTTTTAACATCTGATAATAAGCCCACTCGCTCCAATACAAAACCATCTATGCCAGTTATTTTATGAGCGTCAACAAGAGACTTTTGCAATATCTTTAAATGATTTTGTATAGGTTTAACATAATACTTTTCTACTTCTCTTAAATTACAATGAAGTATCGTTTGCCCATCTTCAGCTACTACTGGATATTCATCTTTATAAAGCTGTTGAAACTCGCGCAAACATCGGATGCCAGCAGTAATAGCAACATCATTTAAAAATTCCTCAAAATGCGTTATAAGAGAGTCTACTGAAATATGTAAATTTGTATCGCTACGCAAATGCTCACTTAATAATTTATAAAATTGATATCCACAACTCATTTCTGCAACTGCCAAGAGCGTTTGGTAACGTGCATTTTCTATATCTAACACCTCAAAAGCATCTAAATCTTGCGAATGATATACATCAATATCAGAAGTATGCTGTTCTACTGAATCTCCATCATGTTGCCTACATATATGAGCCAAAAATACCTGACAATTTTCTTGTACGGCCCAGAATATATAATCCGTTAAATTCTTTGGCTGCTCTACTAAGTGCATATGATCCAAAGCCAATTCATTTTGCTCGACACCTTGTGAGCCCTCTAATACGGCTACAGCTAACTTCGTATGATCTCGCGTGGCTTTTAAAACGATCAACCCCTCAACAAGCGTATCCTTATCTCCAGCTTCCTTGGCGCCCTCTATGATTTCTTCAATACTAATACCACCACAGTCAATCAAATATTCATAAATAAGCTGGCTATAAATATTATTCTCTATTAGGCGTTGCATAATCTCTCGATAGCCGCCATCATATAAATCAAATTGTATGTTCTGAATCATAACAGAAATGCGAATACCTAATTTTGCTAGATTTTGCATTTCATCTAAGTTAAACCTGATCCTATTATCAATAATAACATATAGCTTTCTCTTTAATTCCACCAAGTAATTGCCAAGATCCTCCAGATGTTCATATGTAATTTGAGGCATATCAAGTAGTGTTAGTGATTCCATATAGCGAAAACACGCATAAATATCTCGTAGCCGTAAATTCTTTTCAATAGCTACGTATGGACTATTACAAAGGTGAATATGTCTTAGATGATAAACATCAAATTTTTTAAGAAAAGCCTGAGTTTCATAAGAAGTTGTAAAGCTGGAAAGATCAACGCAACGCAATAAGTCTTCAAAGCCTTCCACTAATGGCTGACTTAAGGCTTCTACTCGCGATGCATAAACCGTTTTGTCATAAGGTTTTAATGCGTCGAATAAAGCTTCTCTATCCTCAGCATCTGCAAACAGGCTCTCGAATGAATATGTCTTATCACCCGGCTCAGGACTAAATATCGCCTCATAAAAAAATGCATTTGTTGGATCTTGATAGGACCTTGCAGACGCAGCTATAACATCCTCTTCACCAAAGCCCGTTGCGTGATAAACTTGTCTGGCTTGCATATAGTAACGATATAATAATGGCTCTGCTTTTTCAAAAAATTGGTTAAGCGTAAGAGCTTCGTCTTCACGTAACCAAGATTGGAAATCCTGAATTTTTTTATAAAGCTGCTTGATTTGGTTTTTTTTAAGTAGGATTGGCAGTAAGCGTATTTTCAATTCATGCATACTTAACACGCCCAATTTTTCAAGATTCAAATACTCTTCATTTTTTACCTTTAACGATGCAAGCCAATTAAATAAAATAGTTTCTGGAGTTAGGCTAATAAATAAATGGCGAAATTCAGGATCAACTTTATCATGCATATTTTCTAAAACAAATAGAATACTTTTGATACCTGGCTTATGCTCATCAGGATACCGGTCATCCACAACGATAGAATCCGAAAAAGATTGTTCATTATCAATGCAAACCAACTCCTTTACTTCCTGTCCATCAGATACAGATAACATAAAATTATCAGGTTTTGCATCTTGAGGCTGCGTTAAAAGTGTTAAAAAAATCATTTGTGAAAAATTACTTGGCTTAATTTGTGACGCTACCGCAGCAGAGTAGAGCTCTATTTGCTCTTGGAGCTGTAGCGCTTTTACTTCAAGGGATGCTGTGTACAGCAACTCAGGATAATGGTTGTCGGGAGAACTGTCTTTGACTTTAAAAAAAATAGAAGGGGCACACCCAGTGCCAACGATAGCCGCGTGCAATTGACATACTTGATCTTCAATACCAGGAAAATCAGAATCAAGCTTGCAAAATAGCTTATTAATTATCTTAAGGCAGTGAACGCCACGCTCATTATCTCTCCGGTGCACATCAGTTAATTTTATGGCAGCATGAGGCATCAATGTGTGAACACAATCAAAAATAGATGCACTAATATAAACTGCCCCCCAGGGAAGCTTATCAAATAGTGATATATCAGAAAATTGGCACATCCGATTAATAAAAATCTGAGAGGCCGTATATATTTTTTGTAAGTGCTCTACAACAGAGGCAGATGCTTCTGTTTCGTATACTTTCAAACGTTCTTGTATTTTTTTAATCGGCTCAAAAACAGCATGATCCTTACTAAGCACCTTTGACAGCAGTGCCTCTCGCACATCATTTTTTGCAATAAGCTGCGTTGGATATACCATTTCTTTCATAGCTTCGCATAACTGATATTTATAAAAAGCAGTCATACTTCTATCATTGTATCCCTGAATAAGGTTATGAATACATTGAACACTCACAGTAAAAGTATCTACCTCAGTAAAAGACATAAGGCGCGCTTTAAGGTCATTTAGTTGTACTGCTGTGGAACGAGTATTGCGCTCATGTGCCGCTTCATCTGCTCGAAATATTTTATCTCGATAGCGAGAAGAAGCCTGTCTTAATCGACTTAAATCATCCCTATCTGCAAATTGAGGGCGCCACTTTGCGCCCATACCAATGAGCATTTCCGCCATCTCCATATCACGTATTTGCACAAAATAATCAAGTAACGTTAATTTATTTTTATCACGAGTATCATTTAATAGTAACTTCAACTTTGTAAAGCATTTATATAAATCTTCTGGCTGTAAATAGAGATGCGACCAGCTTGTATATTTGATATTTTTTAACTGCTCCTCATGATCTGGGATATCATTACCTTTACTTGCCAAATGATGTGGGTGGATATTTAATACATAATCATCAGGGAAAATTTCTTTTCGCGCAGGTAAAAAATGTGTCGCTAAGGTGTTTGGATAAGATAACGTATGCACGACAATGCGTTTATATAATATATCATCCAACATTTCGAACAAAATCTTGCTTTGATCCTGTAACTGATCATATTCAAAATAAACCACACAGTTGTAGTCACGCGCCAAGCCCACACCATCTTTTAGGTTTTCAAACTCATTCGGTTTAGTTGCAAGGACAATCAATGCACCACGATCTCTATATTGAATCTGCTCTATATGATGACGCAAGTACTCTATATTTGTTAAGTTAGTCAGATCTAATAATATATAAAGTTGTGTGCCCGGATACAAAGAATCTTGATCAAGCTCATAGATGGGACGTGAACTCAAATCATGCATCCAAAATTCATAGTTTAGTTTATCACAGAGCTTGGATTGCAACATAACAGTAGACTGAGATTTTCTTTCTATGAGCGCTGCACCACTGTCTTGAGTAAAACGCTGATAAAACTCACCTAGCGCTGCTGAGTCTCCTCCTAAGATACAAGCTTTAAAATTAGTTGTATGCATCAAGTCACCTCCTAGATCCTTATCAGCTATAGAAGCATAGTAGGCCAGCTTATGAAAAAAATCAATACACAATTATTTTCTATAAAACTACTATAGTAATTTTTGTTTTAAAAAAATCTAATTATGAGTTTTTAATACGTTACGACAAAAGTAAGCCACCATGCTTGTATATGTTGAATACCATTGTGTGGTGATAATGCTATAGTTGCTGCGTCGCATTAGCCAAATCATCATTAACAATAGCACAGCCATAAAGTGTCATCACTTGTGACTCAAAGAGTCTCTCGGCATTTTTAATTCTTGATAAATCCCTTGTACCACTACACTTAAATAGCTGTTGTTTGAACGCTACAAATAAAAGTTGATTGCATAGGTATCTGCTTATACTGCTTCACTTGAGATAAAATGTTTAGGTAGATATCCATAATTACCGAATCACCCCGGGTTAACACACTCATGGTATCTTGTTGCAAAACAATGTTAAAATAAAATTATTCGATATTTAAGAATAAATATAATGGAGATTATTTTAATGAGCTTGCAAAATTTACCTAATGATAAATTGCAAACAATCTTAATGCAGGTTAATCAGTCTTTATATAATCATGAACAGTGGTATAAAGATTTAGTTCGAACATTCTCCTGTAGAACCTTATTTAATAGGCAAGATACAGAGAAAAATAGTCATACTCTTTGTCGATTTGGACAATGGTATTATAGTGATGCATTCGCAAAACTGCATGAATATAGTGAGTTTTCTGCTATAGGTAAAACCCACTTCGAAATGCATAATGAAGTTAGAAATATTTTAATAAAGCTCGAAGAAAAAGGCATAGTTGCTACTCATGATTATGATTCTTTTTCAAATTCTTTAGATCGATTTAGATTAGAAATGAGCAGACTTAAAAATGAAATTGAAAATTTATTACATTACCGTGATCCATTAACAATGACCATCAGTCGAGCCAATATGCTACCTATATTGCGAGAAAAGCAGCTTTTAACAAAACGACAATCAGACTCATCTTGTTTGGCAATGCTCGATATTTATTTTTTTAAAAAAATAAATGACACTTATGGGCATATTGTTGGTGATAAAGTACTTGCTTCTCTTTGTCGTCATATTTTAGGTTGGTTACGTAATTATGATAAAGTGTTTCGTTATGGTGGAGAAGAGTTTTTAATTCTTCTACAGCATATTGATATTAAAAAAGCATTTGAGCTAATCGATCAATTACGTAAAAAGGTTGAGTCTCTTGAGATAGAAGTAGAAATGGACACCCCTATTAATATCACAGTATCCATAGGGATAACTGAACTTAATTCAGATGATACAATAGAAGATATTATTGATCATGCAGACAAGGCTCTTTATTTAGCAAAATCATCTGGAAGAAATTGCACCAAAGTTTGGAACAAAAAATAAGCGCTTAGCTTAAGCCAAGCTGAGCCCACCTAACTGTATTGTAGCGGCCACATTATTGCTATCAATTCCTCGAGAGGGAGGACAACACCACGCACGCAATAAAAACACCAATGTTAAAAGGCTTCCAATAACTAAAAGCGTATTAAATGTTTTTGGGTCATAACTATTATGGTCCTTTGAAACACTAACATAAATACCCAATATAATGCAGGTGGTAACACCGACCGAAAATGGTAATACAATTGGCTCATTACACGCTTCTTTAAATAAATTCATTTTTTCCTCCCTAAGTTAATAATCATATCGGCCCACTTAATGGCTTATTCGAGAATCGCTGTGTTTGACGCTCTTTTGATATACATTAGCAGGATAGAAATTGCCGCAGGTGTCACGCCTGAAATACGGCCTGCTTGTGCAATCGTTACTGGGCGAACTTCGCTAAGTTTTTGACGTACTTCGTTAGACAAACCTTTAATTTCTGCATAATCAAGTGATTCTGGAATTTCTGTTGTTTCAAATTTTTTAATACGTGCGATATCATCAAGCTGACGATCAATGTAGCCTTGATATTTTGCTTGCGTTTCAACTTGTAGCGCAACTTGTGGATCGCTTACAGCGGGTTTAAAGCCATCGATTTGCTGCATGAGTGCTGCATATGTAACTTCTGGTCTACGCATTAACTCAATGCCATTGTATTCACGCTCGATGGTTTGCCCAAAGCATTTTTGAAATTGTTCGGCAGCAAGCGTTTGTGGGTGAATAAATATTTTTTGAATGCGTTGTGTTTCTGCAACAATGCTATCACGCTTAGTCAAAAAGTATCGATAACGTGCGTCACTCACACAACCTAAATTAAAGCCTACTTCAGTTAAACGTAAATCGGCATTATCTTCACGTAGTAATAAACGGTACTCAGCACGTGAAGTAAACATACGATACGGCTCGCGCGTGCCGTTTGTGATTAAGTCATCAATAAGCACACCAATATAAGCCTGATCGCGCGTAGGCGACCACGCTTCTTTGCCTTGTATAGATAAGGCTGCATTAATACCTGCAATTAAACCTTGTGCGGCAGCCTCTTCATAACCAGTAGTACCATTAATTTGTCCAGCAAAATATAAACCATTAATATACTTTGTTTCAAGGGTATTTTTTAAATCACGTGGATCAAAATAATCATACTCAATCGCATAACCAGGACGCAAAATATGACAATCTTCCAAGCCTTGGATACTACGTACAAAATCTTGCTGCACGTCAAATGGCAAACTCGTTGAAATACCATTCGGATAATACTCATGTGTATCCAAACCTTCAGGCTCTAAAAATATTTGATGTGAATCGCGATCGGCAAAACGCATCACCTTATCCTCAATCGATGGGCAGTAACGCGGCCCTGTGCCTTCAATGTTACCGCTATACATTGCTGAGCGACGAATATTGTTTTGAATAATATCGTGGGTTTTTTGATTAGTACGGGTTAAATAGCAACTAACCTGACGTGGATGTTGAGAAACATCACCTAAATAAGATAATACTGGGCAGGGCTGATCGCCTGGTTGTTCTTGTAACTTTGAAAAGTCTATCGTGCGCCCATCAATACGTGGTGGCGTGCCCGTTTTCAATCGTGCCACACGAAAAGGTAATGCACGCAAGCGCTCACTTAAACGCTGTGCGGGTGGGTCCCCCGCGCGACCACCTGAATAGTAATTCGTACCAATATGAATTTTGCCGCCCAAAAATGTACCAACAGTTAACACCACTTTTGGTGCATAAAAACATAAACCCATTTGGGTAACAACACCGATAACGTTATCTTCTTCGATAATTAAATCGTCAACTGCTTGCTGAAAAATTTTAAGGTTAGGTTGATGTTCGAGCGTTTTGCGAACATAAGCCTTATACAAAACCCGATCGGTTTGCGCACGTGTTGCGCGTACAGCAGGGCCTTTACGTGCATTTAGTATGCGAAATTGTATGCCCGCATAATCAGCTGCTTGCGCCATCACGCCCCCAAGCGCATCGACTTCTCGCACCAAATGACTTTTACCAATACCACCAATCGCCGGGTTACAAGACATTTGCCCCAACGTTTCGATATTATGTGTTAATAATAAGGTAGTTACACCCATGCGCGCCGCAGCCAACGCCGCCTCGGTACCTGCATGGCCACCACCTACAATAATCACGTCATATTTTTGATAGTCGCTTAACATAGGCGGGCGATTGTATCATATTTAGCCCATTACGCCATCTTTTCTCGATTAAGTAAGGTGCCTGGCACCTATTATTTACCGATACAAAATTCAGAGAAGATTTTTCCAAGCAGGTCATCACTTGTGAATTTTCCTGTAATTTCTTCCATAGATTGGCTTGCCTGACGTAAGTCTTCTGCAAGTAATTCATGTGCTTGCGTTTCTAGATAGGCTGTCAAACCATGCTGAATATGCGTACAAGTTTTGTCGAGTGCATCTAAATGGCGACGGCGTGCAATAAAAGATGCGTTTTCTGTAGACTGAAAACCAACTTGGTCTTTGATTGCTTGTTTGAGCACATCTATATTGATATTTTGTTTGGCAGATATTCCTATTGATTGCTGCGCTATAGGCGTAACGACTAAGTCAATCTTATTTGCTACTGCAATAATGGGGGTATGTGTTTGTGGTGGTTGTGGCTGTGGTTGCGTTGCATCATAAATCCATAAGATTAAATCAGCTTTTTGCATTTCATTTCTAGCGCGTTTAACACCTTCTTGTTCGATAACATCACCCGTTTCACGCAAACCTGCAGTGTCAATCACATGCATCGGTAGCCCATCAATACTAATATATTCACGCAGTACATCACGTGTGGTGCCAGCAACATCGGTCACGATAGCGCTATCACGTCCACTCAAGCAATTAAGCAAACTTGATTTACCTGCGTTTGGCGCCCCCGCAATTACCACATGGATACCCGCTTGTAGCAGTACGCCTTGTTGTGCTGACTTACGCACGGTTGCGATTTGCGCTAGTAGTTTGTTAAGTTTATCGATAATTTGGTGCTGTTCGACAAAGTCGATATCTTCATCGGTAAAATCAATTGCCGATTCAATAAACATACGAATATCAATTAATTGTTTGAGTAACACATCAATTGTGCTTGAAAAGGCACCTTGCAATGATTTCACTGCTGACTGTGCTGCCTCAGCAGTGGTTGCATGAATTAAATCCGCAATCGCCTCTGCTTGAGTAAGATCAATTTTATCGTTTAAAAACGCACGCTCACTAAATTCGCCTGGACGCGCCATACGAGCACCCAGCGATAAAGCCGCTTGTAGTAATTGATCCATAATAATTGGACCTCCATGCCCCTGTAACTCAACCACATCTTCACCGGTAAAAGAGTGGGGTGCTTTAAAATAAATCGCAATACCTTCATCAATAAGTTGCTGCTGAGCATTATAAAATGGGGTAAACGTGGCTAAGCGTACTATTAGCTTTTTCTTCGTCATCTGCTTTGCAATTGAAACCGCTTGCTTTCCTGATAGCCTTAAAATGCCAACACCGCCAATTCCGGGCGGTGTTGCATGAGCTGCGATGGTATCATCATGTGTCATCAGTTAACGTTTGGCTAAGCGCTTATTTTTATCTTTTTTGCGCTCTTTGTAGCTTTGCTTTTTAGGATCAAATGTTTTAATCACATACCATTGATGCGTTATCGACAGTAAGTTATTCGTCAACCAGTACAACACCAAGCCAGCCGGGAACCATAAGAACATTACCGTAAATACCACCGGCATCAACATCATCATCTTCGCCTGAGTTGGATCTGGTGGCGGCGGGCTTAGGCGCTGTTGGAGTAACATCGAGGCACCCATTAATATCGGTAAAATAAAGTAAGGATCACGCACAGCTAAATCATGCACCCATAAAATAAAGGGGGCTTGGCGCAACTGCACGCTTTCAATCAATACATAATAAAGTGCGAAGAATACTGGAATCTGAATCAGCATCGGCAAACACCCCCCCATCGGGTTGAGTTTTTCACGCTTATAAAATTCCATTAATGCTTTGTTAAGTGCTTGCTTGTCACCATCAAAGCGGCTTTGTAATGCCTTTAAACGTGGTTGCGCTTCACGCATTTTCGCCATCGAAATATAGCTTTTATTGGAAAGCGGATAGAAAATTAATTTGATCAGAAGGGTAACTAATACAATCGTCCAACCCCAGTTGCCAATCACTGAGAAAATCCACTTCATCACCGTAAAAATCAACATCGAAATTGGTGCAAGCCAACCATAATCGATTGTGCGCTCAAGCGTTGGATCAACTGCACGTAACTGTTTCGCAAGCTCCGGACCTAAATACAATGTCGAGCTATTAGAAGCCGTTTGACCTGGTGCCAAGTTTATGGCGGTACTCACATAGCCGAGGGTAAAAATATTGTTATCGCCATGTTTGCCATTACCATGTGAACGACTGTAAAAATCATTAACGCTGTTTTTGCTCGGTACCCAACTGGTGAGAAAGTAGGGTTGTTGCATTGCAATCCAACCACCATTTGCTGTTTGATTTAAATTGGTTTCGGCCAAAGCCTTAAATGGATATTGCTTGTAAGGAATAGATGCTGATGAAATTGACGCACCATCATAAGAGCGACGCTGCAGGTAAGGATGCTCGGCAGGTACGTTTTTGCGAATAATGTTGTAGAAAAAACCGCCATTTTGCCATGTCGTTGCCGTTTGGTTAGTCACTTTAAGATCCACACCAATTGCATAGGCACCACGTTTAAAGGTATATGTTTTTTGTAAGCGTAAGCCCTTATCCGTTTGGCCATTCAGTGTTACTGTTAATTGTTGTTGGTTACCAGCAAGATCATAACGATTTGCTGTTGAATGATACGTCACTCTCTGCGAACCACCATTAACAACACCAGTTTGCATAATATATATTTTGCTTTGATTCGAATCTAAAATTTGAATTGGCTTGTCTTTTTCTTCAGTTGAAACTGGATACTTGAGCAGGTACGCGTTGACGATATTACCACCGATGGGGTCGATCTCAAGCTTATAAAGGTCTGTCGTAATGTTGATGAAACCCATCTTCGAAATATTTATATTTACATGCGGTGTCACTGGACTGGGTCTATCGCTTGCTGCCACTGGCGCACTTGAGCTAGCAGCTAAAGGCTGGGGTACGTAGTCCTCGCTACTGCTCACACCTGTCGTTGGTGCGGCATCTTTCGCTACTGGTGGGTAATCTCGCTCCCACGCATTAATAATAAACATCCCCAAAACTGCCACAGCGCCGTAGAGCGCATATTTCACTATCTTATTTATGTCCATCAAGACACCTTCTCTTTTTTTGTGGTACCGGATCATAGCCACCTGCATGCAGGGGATGACACTTTAAAATTCGTACTATTATTAGCCACAACCCCTTAAGTGCCCCATGAATCTCAAGTGATTGTCGGGCATATTGAGAGCAACTTGGCGAAAAGCGACAGCGTGCCCCAAGTAGCGGCGAAATGCAATAGCGATAGGCAATGATCAGGCCGATTAGGGCCGCGCTGATCGCTTTATCAATGTAGTGAATAAATGTCTTACACATTGCTGTAACTCACTAGGAGAGGCGTCATTGGCCTGTTTAAAGGCGACAAAGACGAGGTCATAATCACTAAGTTGGTGTTGAAAGTGTCTGAACTGCTCACGAACGATACGTCTAATATAATTACGCTTTACCGCCAAGCGTACGTTTCGCTTGCCAATGATCGCACCTAACCTAGGATGATCACCTTTTGCCTGATAAAAACGTAACGCGCCGAAACGACCGTTAATGCGCTTGCGCGACCTAAAAACTGCATCGAAAGCAGACTGATGACGAATGCGGAGATCTTTTGAGAACTTAAAACGATCAAACACTTAAGCGTTTGCGGCCTTTAGCACGTCTACGACTTAATACCTGACGGCCGTTTTTGGTTGCCATACGCGCACGAAAACCATGAGTACGCTTGCGCTTAATGTTGCTTGGTTGAAATGTTCTTTTCATACATCTGTCCGGAATAAGGATAGTTAAACGATGCAAGATATTAATTGATCAGCACACAGGGGTCAAGCACTAAATCGCCATGTCAACGCAAAGTAGAAACGTCCATTTACTACTAATTAATCACCCATCTTCAGAAAGATACTTCACGTACTCATCACGAGACATTGATATGCAACTTACTGTTGATTTACTCGATATCACATTGATTTTTTTATGAGAACTTGCGCCAATTCCACTGGTTTTACTTAAGTGAATGCTTGGGGAGGAGCCTGATTCGGCCAACACAATTATATTATCTTTAGTCTTAGCGGGCTTCTTGCAGCGTGTCACAGTTAATGGGGACTCCACAAAGATATTCCCAGAGTTATCATGAGTAATTAAAGCGTTGCCTAATATTGGATCGGTAGTTATAAGAACTTCACCATCATCTTTTTTTACCAGCTTCACATCTTCATGTAGATGAAATTCATTTTGCGTCATTACTTGAGCTGGATTATAAGATGATGCAATATCAAAGGGTTTGTTCTTAAGCTTATCATCTACCGGTATAACTGAAGATTCTGTATTGAGCTCTAGCGCTTCTATCGCTTTTTCATATTCCTTTCGGGGCATTGAGCGTATTAACACTTCATAATCAGTTGATTGCAAAATATTCGCTCTTTTTTCTCCATAATCACTCGTTTGAATATATTTTTTTGTAATAACTTTGCCACCTTCAGGAAAAACTTTAAGCATCTCATCCTCCACGAGGATAACTGGATTCTTAAGTTTTTTTGGATGCTCACGCCATTGGCCATCATATTTTTTTCCAACCATAAATCTATCGCTGTCGACTACATAATTCTTTAACAGCTTTTTAGAGGCTGGCTGTACGAGCACTTCAATAACGCGATCATCATTACTACCTAAAATTGCTGTTGTAGCTTTTTTGTGCCAAAAATAAAAGGGTGCATAGTTACTTGGTATAACCTTTGCAGCAGAATCCCCCATTGCCAGACCAAGTTTCTGGGTGTTATCCGGTTGGGCACCCATAAAGGCATTGTTAAACACTTTATGCACGGCCTTAACATCAACTACCTTTAATAATTTCTTTTCGGCAGGCTTTGACTCTAGAGGAATTGCATAAGCTTGTTTCAATAACAATGTAATTGTACAAAATGCGAACCCTACGAAAATAAAAAAAACTCTTTTGTTCACTAAAAGCACTCCATGAATACTGAGGGGAAATTCAAGCGTACATTAAATACAAATAAAATCCTAAAGATTTTACCATCTAATTATAAATATTATATTTATATAGATTAATAGTAGTAGTAATAAGGTCCACCTCCTTCTGTGGATAACTAAGATTAGATGCTTTTTTTCATAAAGTTAGTTTTAAGCGCTGGCTGTGATTAGCTACTGGCTTTTAGTTGTGATTTATTGTGGATAAATCAGGGTTATGCACAGGGCTGTGTATTTTTAGAACTCATCCACAATTTCGTCGACAACTTAAGTTATGCTTGATTCATATAATATCCACAGGGTGGTGTTGATAACTTTTTAGCCCTGGGGGCGGCGTGAATTTTTAAGATTTGCATAAAAAGTTAAGTGCCAACTAATATAATAATATTAATAATATAATATAGTAGTAGTTATAGTTAGCTAGGTAACTATCTGTGTATAACTAGCTTTTATTAATGTTTAACAATTAGTTATGAGAAGCATAACTATGTATGCAAGTCACGTATCAAATATGTAAATCCAGTGTATGACAGCTGTGGATAACTAGATCTGTGGATAAGTGGCATACTTTGACACCTGTTGTTACCCCATAAGCACGCAGGTTATGCATGTGTTCATTCACAAGGTTATCCACAGGCCTGAAGATAATATTCAGGCTAGTAGACTAGGCTAGGGGCGGGCCGTTTGCTATGATAGGTGTATTCAATTTTCATGGAGCTTCAATTAATGAAAAAATATCAAAACGTATTATTAGCACTTGAGCTAGAACCAGATGCGGATCTACTATTAATCGAAAAAGCCAAAAGTATTGTTAAACAATATGGTGCACAGTTATGGCTGGTTCACTCGGTCGAGCACTTAAACAGCTATGGTGCGGCTTATGGTGTTGCAGCAGGTGTGGATGTTGATGCGGTATTAAAAACAGAAGCCGAACAATTAATGGAACGTATTGCCAATGAGTTAAGTGTACCCGACGAGCGCTGCATAGTGCTTGAAGGTCCTGCCAAATATGTCATTCTTGACGAAGCCGAAAAAGCTAATGCTGACTTGATCATTGTTGGTAGTCATGGCCGTCATGGTGTGCGACTCTTACTTGGCTCTACGGCCAACTCCATCCTTCATGGTGCACAATGTGATGTGCTCGCAGTACGGGTGCAAGATTGATTTAAAGTTAAATATCTCGCATGGATGGCTTTGTAAGTTTTACTGAGTTTCAAAAATGCGGGACCCTAAGTGATCCTTGTCAATTTGTTTTAGAGTTTCGCTTGTTCAATTGATCTTATCTGTTAACGTAACACCCTCTATCATTTTTGGAGCGGTGTATGTCTAAGTTACGGGATGAATTTGCAGAGACTATCGATGCGCAGTTTCAAGGGAATGAAGCTGCGTTTTTTGTATCACACGATATGACGCTTTTGTGTTATCTAACGCTTGATGTATATCAACAACAAACGCCCGATGATCAGAAGTGGCTTGCAAGAGTGGCAAGTGCACGTATAGAACAACAAATCAAGCAAGAAATATTCCCTCAATCACATATGCTAAAATTGCGTGAGTTATTGCAGCGGTTTGTATTAGACCAGCAAGATGATGAAGACGAATCAGTATTGTTCTTTATCGTTACTGCTTCACAGCTATTAGCGTGGATCGATAAAAGTGGTACGTGTTCCCCACCTGAAAACTTATTAAAGCCCGGTGTTAGTGTCAATAAATTATGGCATGATTATCGTTTGTTGGGATTTGAGCGTCGCGAAGATTTGTTGTTGTCGGATCACTTGGTTGTATTGAGTCACTTGGTTAGTGCGCATTATGGCCAATATATGTTCATGGACCAGATAGCGCTTGCGCAGGTAGCATATATGCGTTTGAATGAATTATGTCAGCATGATCCTGATGTACTGCGTGAAAACTTAAAAAATATCCTTGAAACATTTTGTCATTATTACCCTGATGAGCTTGATTGCGAGCGTTATCACTTGTTATTGTTCCAGCTTGATGAGCAAAATCGTATTAGCAAGTTAACTTTTGCATGGTTAAGAACATTAGATGCGCATCATTATCATCCAAGCTTTTATGCAACCCCTATATTTAATGATGAGCTGACAGCCAAGTGCTATATGACGCATTCAAAGCAAGCACAAAAAATAATATTGCGTGCAGTATGTTATCGCCTTACACAGGCGCGTTTGCAGCATGACTTGTATTCAAATCAGCAAATACAGTCTTATGTGAGTTTATTGCAATCTGTAGATAGTGATCATGAATTATTGACCTGGTTTGACAATGATGGATTTAATCCTTTTCCACAGCACTGGCTTGCTGAAAAAAACATCAAGGCGATTTGGCAGCGCTTATGTGCACGTGAGTTCGGTGGCTCACGCTTATCTTTATACCAATCATCCCATCCGCTGTTATTAGAATTTTTAACGCTCGAGCATATTTCAGGTAAGTACGGTATACAGGTAACTGAAGCGGCTTGCTGGTATGTAGCAAACCCAGAAAATCGCCAACAAGATCCACAGCGGTGTAAAACATTATTCGAAGCACTACCGCAGGTGTATCAGCAGCATGGACTTGAGATGCCACTGCTTAAAGAAGATGTGTATTTTAAATCGAATATAATCGATCCACGTAGTATTTATAAGCCATCACAGGTCAGTGTTGAAGATATAACTCTAGAGCGCTATGGGCAAGCTTGTGCACAAACACGATTTTGTCTTGAGCTATTCGTGTTAGAGCGGCTTATGCATTTTATTTATGTAGATGATCATGGCTTGTCACAAGAACAATTAGATATATATGTGCAGATCTTACAATTATCACTATGGTCATCGCATTATCATGATGAAAACACGATCGCACAAATGTATTTTGTTGCAGATTTATTTAATCAAAAATATCAATATGACTCACATGGTTTAGCAATAGATGAAATTCAATTTTTGTGTGATATTAAAATGTTGGATGTCGATGCATCTATATCCGATTTATTGAAATTACCAATTGATGAAGATGTTTATTTGAATTGTGGACACAAAACTCAGTTTGCTTTGGGTAAACACGCATTTAAAACACTCACACCCTATGCAGTAAGGCAGCAAGACCGTCTTATTGCCGAAAGAAATTTACCTATGTCACCTCAGCTGCCGCAAGATGCGGCAATGCTCAAGCGTATTTTGCAATACCATTATCAAGATTTACTATGGATGTGTCCCCAGGATAATGAGTTACATTCACTGTGTTTAGAAGTATTAAAGGTGCTGGATAATCAAGGCTGTTATGACAGTCGATTTATGATGCACTGGAGTGTGGTTGTGCAGGCTTATTTGGGGGATAAGCCTAATCTTTATGTAGCTCCAGATCAGTCACCTTGGGTTTTTGATGGCTCGCGTACGATTCATTCAAGCATGACCCGCAATAACTTTTTAGAAGGCTCTTTTAGGCGGCGTTACATGTTTGTGCTGGCAGCTGTATGTTTACTTGAGCAGCGTTTAGAATCACAGTTATACTCGGAATATACGTTTAAATTACTTCACTTAATAGACGCTGCTGTTTGTGATCAATACTGGAGCTCATACTATCCAGAAGAACTACTAGAGCGTATGGAAGTATTATTGCAACACTCATATTTTGCACCAGAGCTTACATCGATATACCTAAAGCAATTGCAGCTGCCTGATATTTCAGATGAGGCACGTTGTATGCTATTGGATAAAATCATTGCATTTGCACCGGTGAATGACTTGGCTGCAGAGGTGTATGCGAGTCATGCAAAACAAATGGTGTGGCTGTTTACAACTGGATTAGTTGATAAATGTGTAGAAGTAAAAATGTATTGTCGACGCTTACTCTCTGTCAGCCTTTACGAATTTTTAAAGTTTGATAATTGGAATAATTATCCACAGCTTTGCGATGAGATTTTAATGTTGATTTCAAAACCAACAGAAAAACAATTGATATTACAAGCTAAGCCTTGCCTTAATCGTCAGCCGGATTTTATGAAGATACCCATGAGTAAACAATTTTATGAAATAAAATGTATCTTGGTTGATAACTTTTTAACAATCCTTGAAAAAGGCGGCGAGTTTCATATTCAGAGTGTTTTTGAGCGTTTAAGTCAGTTTGTACTTGATCTTTTAGATTATTATCTCTTGTGTGATACGCCACTACCTAAGCTTTTATTTAAGCGTATTGATTTATTACATTATGCTTGCCAGGAAATACAAGATACGGGGCAAAGCTTTATTAATCTAACCGTAGCACAGAAACTTCATGACCCTACTACTAAGAGCGTGATTAAATCTGTATCTCCCAACTTTTTTGCAAAAGCTAATAAGAAGTCACGTATTAGTATGGTAGACACAAAAAAGACGTTATTTGAGAAGCCTCGCACACTAAAGCTTCAGAGCAGAAATTCGGCGTGTGGGTTTAACTATACATGCTGTTGAAGTATAGATATAAAAAAACCATCGTGTGAGTGTGACTTTGGATAAAACTGTTTGCTTTCTAAAATAGTTAGCCCAGATTGCTCAATAACAGCTTTGTTTTCAGTATCGAAAATAGAGCAGGTTGAATAAATCAATTTGCCCTTGGGTGCTAATAATGGCGCGAGTGTGTTAATGAGTTTGAGTTGTTGCTGTTGTAATTGGCCAATATCACTTTCTCGTCTGAGTAGTTTAATATCAGGATGACGACGAATGACGCCTGAACCAGAACAAGGTGCATCAATTAAGATGCAATCAAAAGGTTTTTTATCCCACCAAAGGTCTAGGTTGCAGGCATCTGCTGCACGTAAATTAAATTTATCAAGATTAAGCTGTAGACGTTTTATGTTGTCGCGTAGCCGGTTCAAGCGGGAATTGCTAATATCAATCGCGGTAATACATTCGAGGTTAGGTTCTGCTTCAAGCATATGACAGGTTTTACTGCCTGGCGCACTACAGGCATCGAGTATGCGTTGGCCTGGCTGAAGATCTAATTTTGCTACAATCAATTGACCACTTTCATCTTGGACGCTACAAAGCCCCTCAAAAAAACCAGGCAAATTCTCTACATTACACGGTTGGCTTAATTGAATAGCCATATCTGATGAATTGAGTTTTTTGGCTTTGATGTGGTTTTGTGTCAGCAGGTTTAAGTAATCATCACGTGATGTTTTTTGACGGTTGATACGTAACGTCATTGGCGCTTGAATGTTATTCGCATGCAATACATCTGCATCTGCAATTCGCTGAATCATCCACATGGGATGCGCATTAGCGCCGACAGGATCTTGCATTACTGTTTGCATAATTTGCTCGCGTCGACTGATAAATTGACGTAGCACTTTATTTACTAGCGCTGCCGCCCATTTAAATTTCGATTGTTTGATTGCGGCTACTGTTTCTTTAACTACCGCATAGTCTGGCATGTCACCGTACAGCATTTGAAAAAGTGCGATATATAAATGTATTGCAACAGGTAGATTTTTAGCTTTCAGAGGCTCATTAAGCAGTTCTGGTAGTATCAATTCAAGCTGATAGTACCAACGCAACACCCCATAACAAATGGCTTTTTGCTCCGAGGTAAGCTTACTGTCATCAAAGCATGCTGACAGTGACTCATGATTCTTAATCACGCGCTTAAGCGTTTTGATACAAGGCTTGATGTTCATGTGGTGGGAGTTTACGGACTGTTGGAATATAGATCAAGCTGTATATACGATACAAAACGCTGACTATCTTAGCTTGTATTACAGTTTGGCCTCGCCTATTTTAATCGTATAAACAAGTGCTTATCTTACGGCACCTGAGAGTACTGTATATAATTAGCACTAGATCTTTACAATTTGAGTGTATTGCTGTAGAGTTCTGTCGAATTATTGAAGTGGGGATGGTTATGTTAAGTACGAAAGGTAAAGGTCCTAGTTATAGGTCAAAAGAAGCACAGTCTATGCATACTTCTATTATCAAATATATAGATAAACGCGATCCTAGCGTTAAAGTTGATTTTAGTTGGGCCGGTGCAGATACTCTTAAGGTATTAAGCATTAATGGTTGTTCGCACCTCATAGATATTTTTCATTTGTCTCAAGACCGCATTCCAGATGATGAAGTACTATCTGATAAAATAGCATATCGATTATTTTCTGCACTGGTAGCTCGATCTAAAGTTGTAGGGCAGGGCACGCTAGAATTTTTATTATTGCATAGTAATAATGACGGTTTTACACCGCTGCACCAGGTATTAAAATCGTGTCTAAATGAATGCGTGGCGTTGTACTTTAATTTATTAAAAGAATGTGTGAAGAAAAAGGTGATATTGCTTGATACTTTAGTAGCGCTATTAGTGAGTGTCAATAAAGGTGGCTTTACACCGTTGCACAGTGCATTAAAAACAGGTCAGATAGACAATTTAAAGCTATACCTTGAGTCAGTAAGACATTGTATGAAAAAAGATTGGATATCGAAAGACGCACAAGTACAATTGTTAGTAGGCCCCACTAAAATGGGCTTTACACCGTTGCATCAGGCATTAAAATTAGGCCAAAGTGAATGCTTGAGGTTGTATTTAGATTTATTAAAAGAATGTGTGCAGAAAAATGTGATATTGCCTGGTGTTTTAGTGGCGCTATTAGTGGGTGTTAATAATGCAGGCTTTACACCACTGAATCAGGCATTAATAACAGGTCAGATAGACAATTTAGAGCTATATCTTGAGCCATTAAAACATTTTGCGGAGAAAGGTTTGATATCGAAAGATACACTCATAAAATTCTTAATAGGCGGTGATCCCCGCGGCTTTACATCGTTGCATCAGGCATTAGCATCAAATCAAGAAAAATGCGCGACACGATACCTCGAAATGTTAAACGGCTTTATAGAAAAAGACCTGATAGGACCTCTTGATTTAAAACAACTCTTAGTTAGTGCCAGTAAAACAGGTTTGACACCACTGTACCAGGCGGTATTCAGTGGCCATATGAAGGTTGTAGATGAGTTTTTTCATATGATGGAGAAGCACCTGAGTGAGGGTGAGATTGCATCGGCTTTATTTTCAAAAAATAAAGGCAAAAAATTAATGCTTTTTTGTCCTGGAAATACAGACAGTGCATCAAGCATTAATGCGTATCTAGCTCTTAAAAGAGATGCTTATAAGTCTTATTTGCCACAGGAGGAGGCGACTGGTTACCATTCTGGAATGTTTGCAAGAAGAGGAGGTGATCCGCATAGGCGAAAAAGTGATAAATGCGCTAAAGCATCGTCAGCAAGATACTCAAAAAATTAAGTCCTATGCACATATTTTTTTAAAGCTTTTTTGTTTTGCCTAATGGTTATGTGATTTTTAAGATTTGCGTGTAATTTATATGGACCTACCAAACTTTGTAAAATTCAATTGCTCAGCGAATTGAAGTGTTAGCTGAGCAGTGAAATATCCGCCGTCTGGCTAAACAGCTTGCGTAGTGTTGCAAGTAGTGCAAGCCGGTTATTACGTTTATTTTCATCTTTATCCATCACCATCACATCATCGAAGAACTGATCGATAGGGTCTTTAAGACAAGCGAGGCTTGAGAGCGCCTTTTTGTAATTTTTTTGTATGTAGAGATCAGTTACGGTTGCTTGTTGGCTTTTAAGCATTTCTGCCAGCTGTGCTTCGGCGGGGTCTTCAAGATATTTTGCATTTATTTTCTTAGGAATATCAAGATGGCTTTGTTTCTTTAAGATGTTGCTAACACGCTTATTGGCGGCAGCCAGCGCTGCAGCTTCAGGGAGTTGGCGAAATGCCATCACAGCCTGAATGCGCTGATCAAAGTCGAGTAGGTTAGTGGTTTTTGTTGCGGCGACCGACTCATAGATTTCAACTGGGATGTTTTGTTCGATATACCAGTATTTAAGTCGCTCAAGAATAAACTGCAATACATCGGCTTCGGCATTTTTATTGGTAATATGCTCGCCAAGATTTTTAGCCGCAAGGTGGATTAACTTGCTTAGATCAATATCAAATTGCTTTTCAATCAGGATGCGTAGTACACCATGGGTGGCACGACGTAATGCAAATGGGTCTTTATCTCCCGTCGGTTTTTGGTTGATGCCGATAATGCCGACAAGTGTGTCAAGGCGATCAGCGAGAGCAACTGCGGCAGCTTCTTTTGAGCTTGGTAGCGCGTCGCCAGAAAACTTAGGTAGATAATGTTCTTTAATAATGGTGGCAATAGCTTTGGGCGTTTTGTCGTGTAGCGCGTAGTAGTAGCCCATTAAACCTTGTAGGTTTGGAAATTCAAAAACCATTTCAGTGACCAAATCACATTTGGCAAGTATCGCCCCCTGTTTGGTAATGTCAGTATCAGCTTCAAGCAGCTTACTTACGGCAACGGCAAGTTTGTTGATACGTTTGACCTTTTCGCCAAGAGAGCCGAGTTTTTTCTGGAAGATCATTTTGTCCAGTGTTTTAAGGCGATCTTCCAATTTTACTTTGCAATCATTTTGGTAGAAAAACGCTGCATCGGCAAGGCGTGCATGAATCACCCGTTCATTACCTTTAATAACGGTAGCGGGATCTTTGCTATCGATATTACTTACCAAAAGAAAAGCAGGTTGTAGATTACCTTGATCATCAACAACTGGAAAACATTTTTGATGTGTCTTCATCGACGTAATTAACACTTCACTGGGCAAATTTAAAAAGTCAGCGCTATATTGGCCCTTAAGGCTGACGGGCCATTCGACAAGACCGGTAACTTCATCAAGTAATGTTTCATCAATAAAAACATGGTTGGGGGCGGCGGCCGTTTGTAGTTGTTGCTTAATTATTTTGCGACGTCGATCAAAATCGGCAATCACTTGGCCTGTACTTTCAAGGAGTGTTTCATAGGCACTGGGCTCATGAATTTGAATTGGTTGTGGATGATGAAAACGATGTCCAAATGTATTTGTTGTGGTTTTTGTACCTAGAATGGTGGCTTCAATTGGTATGCGCCCAAACAGCATCAGCACCCACTGCACTTGACGTAAAAATGTGATATCGCTATTTCCCCAACGCATGGTTTTAGGTAGTGGTATTTTTTTAATTGCTGTCTCGGTGATGTCAGCTAATGTTTCGCTGGTATCGAGTCCTGGCTGAGTTGTTGATACACAAACACGCTTACCTTTGGGAGTGTCTTGCTGTTGGAGCTGATCGATGCTCACACCACACGAACGCGCAAAACCAATGCAAGCTAATGTGGGCGTACCATCCTTATCATAGGCATCTTTAACAAACGGGCCATGGCGCTCAATAGAACGCTTAGGTTGTTTGGTATCGAGTTGTGTCACAATTACCGCAATACGTCTTGGTGTTGCAAATGTACGTGTGCTCTCAAAATGGAGTTTTGCCGTACCCAATTCCTGTACAATAGCAGCACACAAGTCATTGACCAGCCGTTTTAAGTAACGTGCAGGTAACTCATCACAGCCAATTTCTAATAGAAAGTCTTGCTTGTTCAATTTTGCTCCAGTGTGCGGTAAATAGCCTAAATGGTGTATATTGCCCATCATTGGGTTGATAATCAAGTGCTGCAGATATCACCAAAATATCGTTTACATCAAATAAAAACTATGTACTAATGATTCCATTCTAATTTCAATAAGGGGGGGATTTTGTTATGTTAAGACAAGTGTTTATTGTTCCAAGTGCGCAAACAGCAGTTGCATTTCTCAAGTGGGCTTTTTCTACAAGCTCAGAAAATCCAGAAGACTACAGGCAAGCTTTTGCTAGCATTGCGGGTAATTACGTGCCTTTTGAGGCAAAAGTTAATCACTCTTTTGACCTTAAAAAACACGGTAAAGTGCAGATTACGTTAAAGCCAGAGCAGAGTATGCCGCATCATAGTTATTTGGCGGGTGATCATTATTATCCAGGTGAATTTTCAATTCATCCATCTAACACGTTGTGTGCAATGCCACTTTCAAGTATACGTTTGGGCGAAGGCTGTCCAGATAATTTTATCAGCTTTTATCGTTACGAAAAGAAAAAGAATAAGCATATTGTTCAAGTGATCAAGCTTGAAGGGTTTAGGCAAACAGAAGCGGGTCAAGAGCGTCGCAAAGAAAAGCTGATGGGGGAGTCGTTTGAGTTCGAGTTAAGTGATCAAGAAGTGTGGGATGCACAAGCAGTGGCTGGCCGTACCTTACTGAAAGTATCTACAGGTGTTTTTGAATCTTTAAAAGACCGTGTGATTTTACATAATGAGTATCAAGATAAATCTTCCTTTTCCACAGATTATAATGCATTGCATTTTGGGCCTTTGCATATCGTGTGTGTTAATAATACAGAAGAAGAAAATGATGATGACTTTGTATCGAACTATTTCAAGGGGGATTATCATCCTTATGCAACACTTGAAATAATGTTACAGACAGCTGAGCTTAAGAGCTTTGTTGATGAAATTTGTATGAGCGGCAAGCGCTATATCAGTATTACCGGTGCTACTACATCGGCGGCGTTTTTGAGTCCAAAGAATCAGGGAGATAACTATCAATCAGAAGTATATTTGCAAGCTTTGGTAGCGTTCGGCGAACATTTAGCGAGTCATTGGAAATCGCTTGAAGCAAAAGGTTTTGCAGGTGTGGCACATGCTGCCATGGCGGGTGATGGCGCGGCATTATGTAGCATTTCAGCAGACATTGAAATCACTAAAGCATTTGCACATAAGTGGGCTGAGATTTATGGTAAGGATGTTTGTCAGGCGCCCGTGATAGGTGTAAAAGATTCTAATAATGATGTGATTGGCCTTGTTAGTAAGGGTTGGTTTGGCAATTATGTGATTGCACTGACAGCAGATGCAGCACATGGTTATGCAAATGATATCAAAGAAGATATTTTACTCGGGTTGGCTGAGCGCAATGGCGCGATGTTTGTTTTTGCCGGTGCATTTACCGTTGGTGCTAATGTGTTGCGTGCACTTATGGGTGAAAATCCAGTACCCATTACGGTGATCGCTAGTGTTAATGGTGTTAAGAACTGCCTTTCGGGTGGGCATGGCCTACTAAATGTCGCAGGTGCTGCAGGTCAAGTTAAAATGATTCATAGTCTTGCAGTAAGGCAGCTGTATTGTAAGGGCGTGGGGGAACATCAACGTAAAGTAGCTACAATGCTATTGTTATATTTGATTGGGCGCGTACATTCATTAGATAAAAAAGATATTGCAGATATCGACCTTGATGCATTTTGTAGTGAATTTTCAAGCCTATCAGTATATCAAGGTGTCTTAAATAGATTTGATGGCTGGGAGCAGTACTATGCAGATATGATAAAAACCGCAATAGATGTTGGGGTGTTACATGACCCAATGAAGCAAGTGACTGTTATCGATAGAGATGGTGTTGCACATCAGGGTGAGTCGTTATTAACGTCGGTGAAGGAGGTGCCCCAGTATCTAGGTTTTGTTGCTGGCGATACGAATGAAGAAGCATTAACAGGGTATATGAGTGATGTAATGCTTCAAATTTCACAAAGTATACCAACAACTGAAACACGTGAACGTTTTACCTTATTTCCAGTAGAAACAAATGCGCTGCCAAAGGCCAGCTTTGATGTGACAGAGTGTAAGCCGTAGCGAGATTCTGATTGTGCCTACCCAAGCTTTGCTAAGAATGTTAAAGTATGCGCTTTTAATTAAGGGCAGGTAAGTACATGTTAACCGCAGCAAACGTAACCGTACAATTCGGTAAAAAACCACTATTCGAAAATATTAATGCTAAGTTCGGTGATGGTAATCGCTATGGCCTGATCGGTGCTAATGGTGCAGGTAAATCGACCTTTATGAAGGTGTTGAGTAATACCTTAAAAGCGACAAATGGTTCGGTATCGCTCACACCAGGTGAGCGTATTGGTGTGTTAAGTCAGGATCAGTTTGCCTTTGAAGATAAGCGGGTGATTGATACCGTGATTATGGGGCATAAAGAATTGTGGGATGTGTATCATGAGCGCAATGAGATTTATGCCAAACCTGAGATGTCTGAAGCAGATGGTATGCGTGTTGGTGATCTTGAAATGTTATTTGCTGAGCTTGATGGCTATACTGCCGAGCCACGGGCTGGAGAATTATTATTAGGCCTAGATATTCCACTTGCATCACACTATGAATTAATGAGCACATTGCCGCCAGCGTTAAAGCTACGCGTGCTACTGGCACAAGTGCTATTTGCCGAGCCAAACATTTTCTTGCTTGATGAGCCTACCAATAACTTGGATATTGGTACGATTCGTTGGCTTGAAACTGTGTTGAATCAAAGCAAGGCGACGATGATTATCATTTCACATGACCGCCACTTTTTAAATAGTGTGTGTACGCATATTGCCGACTTAGATTATGGACAGTTAACTTTATATCCTGGCAATTACGATGATTTTACTATGGCTTCTATGCAAGCGCGTCAACAAATGACAGCAGATAACGAACGTAAGAAAGCGCAGATTGAACAGCTACAAGCATTTGTCAGACGCTTTTCGGCTAACGCGTCTAAAGCAAAACAAGCAACATCACGTGCCCGTCAAATCGATAAAATTAAAATTGAAGAGATGCGCCCCTCCAGTCGTAAAAGTCCTTATATTAAATTTGAGCAAGAAAAAAAATTACATCGCTTAGCGCTTGAGGTGAAGCATCTCACTAAAAGCTATGGTGACCATCAGATTTTTGATAATGTGAATTTCTCTGTTGCGGCAGGCGAGAAGGTGGCAATTATCGGTGCAACAGGTATCGGTAAAACGACGATGATGCGTTGTATCGTTGGCGAGCTGCCATGCGATAATGATAAGGCTGAGGTCAAGTTTGCTGAGCAGGCTGATATGGGTTATTACGCACAAGATCATTCGGATCTATTTAAGTCAGATGAGACCTTATATGACTTTCTTTATAAATTTAAAAAACCTGCTGACGACGAACAAGTTGTGCGTGGTGCTTTAGGTCGGATGCTGTTTTCTGGCGATGATACTAAGAAAAAACTTAGCGCCCTTTCTGGGGGCGAGCAAGCACGCTTATTATTTGCTAAATTCACCCTCGAAAAACCAAATATTTTATTGCTTGATGAGCCGACCAATCACTTGGATATGGAGTCGATCGAAGCGTTAAACACTGCGCTAGAAGCTTATGAGGGCACAGTGATTTTTGTCAGTCACGATCGCGAATTTGTATCATCAGTCGCAAATCGTATTATCGAAATTACAGCTGATGATGTTAGAGACTATCATGGCGACTATGAAACCTATTTAGAAAAATAAACAAACCCTAGTCATTGGCGCCTAATCGGGGTCTTTTAATAACTGTAGGATCATTATCATCAGCGCTTGCGACGGTTGCATACAACCCTGTATTTGCTAATGATGCACTATCTGGTACTCTTTTGCGTTTGTTATCTTTATGATTGCTGCTGCTTTCTTCGCTTTTATCTGAAAAAGCTAGCGCTTCGCCAGGGCCAAATTTTAATACTAATTTTTCTTCAAGTTTTTCTAAGAGCTCACTTAGTATGGTCTTAGGGAAATTGAGCGTTAAATATATAAGCTGACCTAATTCGTTACTGGTGTCTTCCACTATAAATTTTTTAATGTCTTGTATATCATGAAAAAGGTAATCTGAATCCTCAGGGGCGTCTTTAGCTATATACGTAACACTAAATAAGTCTCCATCGTTTTGAATAAGGTCTCTTTTAGAAAAGTCTTGCAGTAAAGGTAACAGAATATCCGAAAAATTTTTACAATTTTCAGGCGACTCAAGATCAATTGTAAAGAATACATGCTCTTTATCTTCTTTATTTTTTCGTGTACCTTCTTCACATGTTTCAAGTGTTTCAATTTCTAATAGATTTAAAGCGACACAAAGCGGCACAATATACGGATTACCCACATCTAAATCTGCCTTGAGCAGTGTTTTACGATTCAGTTCTAAGTAGGTATGCAATTGTTTATGTTGGGAGAAACTGCATGTCAGTGAAAATAAGACACTATCATTTTTGCAAGGCAGATGTTTTTTTATCACTTTTTCAATGGCAATTAATTCTAAAAGGTCATCGTACGATACCGTATTCTCAGGATTAGACAAACGCTTCCATTTTTCTTCGTACATAGACTCTAGCTCATGCGTAAGGTTATAGCGTCTAGCAGTGTTTTCTAACCAGAAAAATCGTGAAGAATTTTTTGTATCTGAGCGACAACATTCAAAGCCCCGGTTTAAATGACGAATATTAAGAAAAACATCAGCCCCACTACTATGCTGCGTAGCGCTATACCAAGCGCTGCTCCAAAACCATTCCATATGTTGATTCGATAGCGTCTCACACTCGTCAGTAATATCTTTTATAAATAAATTTTTAGTATTAAAATCACTAAAAAAATTAGATTGAAGAAATGACTTTGCCTCTTGAATGTCATGTTGAATATCGGATTGAGTTAAAGCAATTGGTGGTATATCTAAAGGCCCTGGCGATCTGCGCATAAAAAATCTCTCTGTATTCTAAATATTAAACTGCCGGCTAAGGTAGCATAGAGCTGTTTATTTTTGCAACTGATTTATAAGGCTGAACGACATAGAGATGAGTGGCACGCTGATATTTTCAAGACGCCAAAATGGACATAAGCATTTTTTTAGCTAATAATGGGTTATATTATTTAACAGGAATCATGTTATGAAGTTATTAAATATTATTTTTTTTCTTTGCTTCTCTGGCTTAATGACAGTTGCGCGAGCCAATGTAATGTTTTTTGGTGATAGCTTAAGTGATATTGGCAATAACACCTGGATTTTAACCAGTAAAAATCGTTGGGATCGACCACAGCTTAAGGGTGCACCTGTGACGAATCGTGCCCAGAATATAAGTGCAAAACTATGGGTGAATGATCTTATTTACTCGAAATTATTCTATTCCTCAGAGAAATTTGATTTATCTCATGCAGCAAGTGGCACAGTAGTGCCTAAGTTTAGAGGTGATCTCAACAAGCTTAATATCGATTGGGCATGGGCTTCTGCTGAAACGGGCGATGTCTATCTCGATGATAATATTTTAACGGGGGTGCCTAGCCCAAACGATACATGCACAGGCCCCGGGTTGAAAAATCCTCCTAATGGTAAGAGTTGTGTACCTGGTCTTTTTTTACAAGTCCATGAGTATATCGACGCACTAAAGGCATTACATCAAGAGCCAACCCCACAAACCAAAATATTCATATGGGCTGGCGGTAATGATTTATTTGATGAGTTAACGTTATTTATTGAGTCTGGTAAATTATTAGAATTGAAAAAGCATTTAGAAACGGTGGCACTTAAAGCGGCATCAATGGGCACCAAGCAGGCATCACTGGCTGATGTTGCTAAAGCCTTTGGCGCAGCGTTCGAATATTTTATGGCACATGGTTCACGTCCTGATTTACCAGCACATAATATTGCGAATACGGTGGCTTACTTGCATCGCCATCATATTCCTTTTAAAAATATTTATGTATTAACACTGCCGAATATTAGTATCACACCAGCTGCTAAACAAATGCAGTCTGCAATCTCTACAAACTTTGGCGCAAAAATGGCCGCACTTGTGCCTACATTGTTGAGTGCTCTTTCGGGTGCATTCACCACACGCTTAGAAGCAAGCCTTGCGATTTATCCTGGGGTGCATATCATTAATATGGAAGCAGGGCTTGATCGTTTTAAAGATAAATTCAAAACGTTGGACAGCTGCTCTGCCTCAGATCCAAGCCAATGGCCGAAGTGTCAGGGTTATCTATTTGCAAATGCCAAACATCCGACCCAAGCGGCGCATCAAGCTATCGCCATGTACATCAAACATAAATTGTAAGGTGCCAGGTGTCGAATTAATGTGCTAAACTGGTTAAATGAGTCATACGACAGGAAGTCATCGCCGCTTTATCTACCTGGCAACCATTATTACCGCCGTTGGCGGTATGTTATTTGGTTATGACACCGGCATCATCTCCAGTGCCATCCTTTATCTCAAGCAACAATTCCATATGAGCCCTACGCTTGAAGAAGCAGTGGTGAGTGCCGTACTGATTGGAGCTGTTATTGGTGCTGCTTGTAGTGGCTATTTAGCTGATAAATATGGCCGTAGGCGTGTGATTATCATCGCTGCTCTTATCTTTGTATTATCAAGTATAGAGACCGCTTTTGCTGGTTCGATCATTCAACTGATTATTGGGCGCATTATCGTCGGTATCGCCATTGGATTGGCGTCATGTATAGCACCTTTATATATATCAGAGATTTCAATCCCTAAGATTCGCGGTAAGCTTGTTGGTTTTAATCAACTTGCCATCACTATTGGTATTCTTGTTGCTTACTTGGTTGGATTTGGTTTTTCTTATATCGTCGGCAATTGGCACTGGATGTTTTTAACGGCGATTGTTCCAGCAGCATTATTAGGTATTGGAATGTTTTTTATGCCACCTAGCCCGCGTTGGCTGGTTAAACAAGGAAAAGTTGATCAGGCAAAACATGTATTAGAAAAGCTACGTCCCTCAAATGTAGTCCAATCAGAAATCGATAATATTCAAGCGACCTTACACTCTGAAACTAACAATATTAATATTTTTATGAATCCAAAAGTTAGAGCCGTACTGATCATCGGTGTCTTGCTTTCAATTATCCAACAAGTCACTGGCATTAACGTTATTATTTATTATTCAGCAACAATTTTTGAAATGGCCCATGTGCAATCCGATTCTCATGCTATTCTATCGTCAGTTTATGTTGGCATCGTTAATGTATTTTTTACTGTAGTGTCGATGTTGCTGGTCGATCATTGGGGTCGACGAAAGCTACTACTTACCAGTCTTTTTGGTATGATTGCTGGATTAATTTTAATGGCAGCATTTTTTATGTTGCCGCAGCTTTCTTCTACGTTAAATATTTTAGTCTTGGTGGCAGTGCTGGTTTATATCGCTGCCTTTGCTATCGGACTTGGGCCAATTTTTTGGTTGCTTACCGCAGAGCTCTTTCCGCTTGAAGTACGTGGTCGCTGCATGAGTGTGGTGGTGGTGCTAAATTGGCTATTCAATTTGATTCTGGGTTTAAGCTTCCTTAGCATTGTCGATGCCATTTCAGCCGCCGGCTGTTTCTGGTTACTCGCAGGGCTGTCTGTATTGTCAGTGATTTATATTTACAAAAGAGTGCCAGAAACAAAGGGCAAGACCCTCGAAGAAATACAGAAAGAACTTATCTCTTGATTGTATTTAAATTCGATTCTCCACGTAGTTCGCTATGTTCCTCGAAAATTTAGCAAAACTAATCCCTGAAAGCTAAATCTTCGCTCGAAGAAGCAAATGTCAACAGCCCCCTAGGTTTTTAGAGTGAAGCTGATACGTGGCTTTGTCTAGCCTGGTAAGCTGTATCTTTTTTCGCTGCAGTATCCTTAGGTGTTTCAAATAGCCCCACCATTAATTGACCTTGTAGGTCTTTAATTGAAATACGTCTATTTTCCACATCTTCAATACGCTTCCAGCGCCTTTCTTTTTGACTAAAAGTAAAGGCACGTTTAACGCAAGCTAAAATAAGTTTTTCTAAAGCATCAGGAAACTCATATGGCGTTCCATTAAATGGGATGTGTGCAGTATTTATTTTACTCACCAAATTAGAAAATTTATCCAGCTCAAGTTCTTCGTATTCAGGTAAGCGTTCACCCCACATGACGTAGAGTAATATACCTAGAGCATAAACATCATTATCTGTGCTGATTGGATAACTTCTTGCTTTGTATGCTATAAATTCATGTTCTTCTAATGGAATATATACTTTTGTCCCAATGGTTTTCAAACTTTCCTCGTCAAATGCATCAGCTGCTTCCAGTTTACGTGCCGCACCAAAATCACAGAGGACAGGTGTGTTATCTATACCTAATAGCACATTTTCAAGCTTGATATCACCATGAACAACATATAGGCTATGTAAATGTTCGACGCCAGCAGTAATGCCCTGCATAAATTTAAGTACTTCTATTTTATGTCTTTCTTCATTAAATTTAGATCGCCCATTGCGTATATAATCAAATAGGTCTCCCTTGGGGTAGAAAGCAGTAATGATTAATTGAAGCGATACTTCGGGTTCGTTTACTTCTTTCTGGTTTATAAATTCAAGGATATTTTTATGTTTATAGGGTTTAAGGAATTCAATGATTTCTTTCTCAGCATCGGCTGATGCCCAAACTTCAAAGTCTTCTGTGTTAATAACTTTGATTGCTACTTTTTGCATGTCAGTAGAATAAGCTTCATAAACTGTGCCAAAAGCGCCATTACCAATCTGGTTCATAGGACGATAGCCAGTCTCTTCTTTGATTATTGATTCAAGATTACGCCCTTTTCTACTTCGCATATGTCACCCCAGTTATGTTTTAATTTTTCGCTATTGTATACAATATGAACAAAAAGGTCAACTGGAATTTTCAGTAATATATCAACAACTTGAGTAAAACAGCTTTCAATGTGCTTGTAGTCAGGTATGCTGAATCAAGTGCGGGAAGCTATTTTAGACTTTTTGTAAGGTAGGAAAGCCCAACGCTTCACGGGCTTGGTAGTATGACTCGGCAACTTTAAATGCAAGTTTGCGTACACGTAAGATATAACGCTGGCGTTCGGTAACAGAGATTGCCGAGCGGGCGTCGAGTAGATTAAAGGCGTGTGAGGCTTTTAATACCATTTCGTAGGCTACAAGTGGTAAGTCAAGTGTGACTAAACGTTCAGCGTCTTTTTCATAGGAGTCAAATTGTTTGAACAAAACGTCGGTGTCGGCATGCTCGAAGTTGTAAGTCGACATTTCCACTTCGTTTTGATGGAAAACATCACCATAAGTAATGCGACCACTGGGGCCATCGGTCCAGACAATGTCGAACATACTGTCAACGCCTTGTAAGAACATCGCAATGCGCTCAAGACCATAAGTGATTTCGCCGGTCACTGGTTTGCATTCAAGCCCACCGACTTGTTGCATGTAGGTAAACTGTGAGATTTCCATGCCATTTTGCCACACTTCCCAGCCAAGTCCCCAGGCACCGAGTGTGGGTGACTCCCAGTTGTCTTCAACAAAACGAATATCATGTAGTAATGGATCGATGCCTATAGTACGTAGTGAATCTAAATACAGTTCTTGAATATGATCGGGTGAGGGCTTTAACACAACTTGGAATTGATAATAATGTTGTGTGCGATTGGGATTATCACCATAACGACCATCGGTTGGGCGACGTGAGGGTTGCACATATGCAGCATGCCAAGGCTCAGGGCCAATTGCACGTAAGAAAGTGGCAGGATGAAATGTACCTGCCCCCACTTCCATATCTAAGGGTTGCAGGATCACGCAACCTTGTTCAGCCCAAAAGGCTTGTAACTTAAGAATGATGTTTTGAAAGGTGAGCATCAATTACTTCTGTACCGCTTTTATGGTTGCCTCTAGGCGTGCCTCATCAACTGCACCTGGAAGAAATACGAATTTAGTCAGTGCGCCATTACCAATCACAAACGCAGGCGTACCCATAATGCCAAGTTTTTGCGCGAGCTTAAAGTTGTCTTTGATTTGTGTATTGATGCTGGTTTTCTTCATATCATTAGCGATTTTATGTGCGTTTAAACCAGCTTTAGTTGTAAAGTCTAGAATCGATTGCTTGCTGAGTTTGTCTGAAGTACTAAATAAGTGATCATGTACCGGCTTGTATTTGCCGTATTTATCTGCAGCAAGTGCCGCTTGTGCAGCGAGTTTTGAAGCGCCACCAAAGATAGGCAGCTCTTTAAAAATAAATTTAACTGATTTATCTTTGCCAATGATATTTTTAACTGTTTCAGCTACAGCACGACAATGCCCACATTGGTAATCGAAGAACTCAACTACATAAGCTTTTGGTTTGGCGGGGCCGATAGATGGGGTTTTAGGGTCGTGAAATAGCTGTTGTTTGTTTTGTTCAATTGCAGCATTGGCTTGAGTTTGTTGGCGTTGCATTTGTTGCAATTTTAATGCTTGTGCTGTTTCTACTAACACTTGTGGATTTGCTATCAGGTAATTACGGATGATTTTTTCGATAGCATGTGTTTGCTGTGGTGAAAAAGAAGCTTCTCCTGGATGTGTGCCAACAGCCATAGCACTTGCACTACATAAAGCAACAGCAGAGATTAAAAGTTTTTTCATAGTATAATCCTCAGTTAGTTTCCCATCAGCCATGACAGGCAATGACATACTATAACGATTTTAATCAATGAGGTCACGTAGCTTCTGAAAAGCATTTTTTTCAAGTTGACGTACACGTTCGGCCGATATTTTATATTTTGCTGCAAGATCATGTAGCGTTTCTTTCTTCTCAGCAAGCCAACGACTTTGCAAGATATCTTGACTGCGTTCGTCGAGTGCTTTTAGTGCATGATAAAGACGAGCTTCACGTTTATCAGACCAGTCTTTGCTAAGTAAGTTATTTTCAATATGGCTGTTTTGGTCTTCGAGATATTGGGTAGGTGCGAAGTGATAGCTGTCGTCATCATTATCGGTCACAATATCAAAAGACTGATCGTAGGCGTTGAGTCGTTGTTCCATTTGACGGACTTCTTTTTCGCTGACATTGAGTTCTGAAGCAACGGTTTCAACTTCTGTTTTGCTAAAGTAACTGCGCTTTTTAGCGGCCTTACGTAGGTTAAAAAATAATTTACGTTGCGCTTTAGTTGTCGCGATCTTGACGATGCGCCAGTTGCGTAAGATAAATTCATGCATTTCGGCACGAATCCAGTGAATAGCAAATGACACTAAACGTACGCCAACTCCGGGATCGAAGCGTTTCACAGCTTTCATCAAACCGATGTTGCCTTCTTGGATCAGGTCAGCTTGCTGTAGTCCATAACCATCATAACCACGTGCAATCTTTACTACCAAGCGTAGATGTGACATGACGAGACGTCGGGCAGCTGCTAAGTCATTATTTTCTTTTAGTTTTTTAGCTAGGTCTTGTTCTTCTTCAAATGTGAGCATCGGAATGCTGTTTACCCAATGGATATATGAACCGATGCTGCCGGTTGAAAGTCCTTTGTGGCTTAATGCTAATTCATATTTCATTTTTTATAACCCCTTGATTTAAGGTGAATAAAGATAATAGCGAAACCCTATTTCCGAGGATTCTAACATTTTTTATCCCCTTGTACATACCCCTATTACCCATTTTTTGGAAATTATATAGTGGATAATACTATATATTTTGTGTTAATTCGTTGCATGTTAATGATGATTTTGGCTATTCATGTATCTTTTGTAGGAAGTAATTCACCACTAATCTTGCGCCAATATAACTCAACAACCCGCCGATGCCGATGGTGATCGCAGTTTGGATCAAAGTAAGTCCTTGGAGATCGAATTGGCTATTGTAGGTCAGTGCCAAATTTGAAATGGGTTTTTGTAGTTGCCAAAGAATGATTTCAGAGAAGGCGAGTGCCATTACGCTGCCGATTACACCGTATAATAATGCACGATAGAGTAAGGGGCGGCGGATATAGGCACGTGTGGCGCCGATTAGTTGTAGGATTTGAATTTGTTCGCGATGCCCCTTAATGTCAAGGCGAATGGTATTACCGACAATTAATATCAACCCAATACAGAATAATACTGCCATTGCAATCGTTAAATAACGTAGTGCTTCGATAATGTAATAAAGGCGCTTGACCCAATGCAAGTTTAGTTGGGTAATTTCAACCAGTGGGTTTGATTTGAGTTGTTCATAGAGTGTTTGCACGAATTCGGGATTGCTATTTAAGTGATTAGGTGTGATTTCAATCACGCTAGGTAATGGATTTTTATCTAGGGTTTTAAGGGATGCCGCTATGGCAGTATGTTGTTTTAAGCTATCAAGTCCTTCTTGTGGTGATATATATCGTGCTTTTTCAATTGTCTAATTGCGGCTGGGTTAAATCTTGTTTTAAATAAAGTTGAATTTTAGGCGTACTGCCTTGCCATAGGGTTGCTGCATTTTCTGCATTTTGGAGTAATGTAAATAGTGAAACGGGTAGAGCAAAAGCAATTCCAATCACCAGCAATGTGATTAAGTTACTCATTGGGTAATCGACAAGTTCGCCGCAAGCATATAAAAAAGCACGAATATGGGTTTTCCACCAATATTGAAAAAAGTTCAGCCGCTGTGGGCCGCTATGGTGAAGTTGTAATAGGGCTGCATCGTCGGCAAAATTAGCGTTATTACTCATTGCTATCTCTTATGATTTGGCCTTCTTTTAACGTAATCAGGCGGTGGTTTAAAGGGGCGATTAAGGATAAATCGTGAGTTGCGATTAATATCGTTACGCCAACGGCATTAAACGCTTGGAATAAACGCATAATGCTTAATGATAATTCTGGATCAAGATTTCCCGTAGGCTCATCGGCAAGTAATAATGGTGGTTTATTCACAATTGCTCGTGCAATACTCGCACGTTGGCGTTCTCCGGCAGACAATTCGTCGGGATATTTTTTTTCTTTATGTAATAATCCAACTTTATCTAAAGCAGCGCGCACGCGTTTGGCAATTTCCGCATCGCGATAGCGTGTGATAACTAACGGCATCGCAATATTTTCGAATATAGTGCGATTAACGAGTAATTTTGGATCTTGGAATATAAAGCCAATTGAGCGACGGTGCTTAGGCACCTGGTAGTTGCGCAGCTTATGAATAGCCTTTTTATTGATGCGTACCTCACCACGGGTGGGTGTTTCAATATGATGGATTAATTTTAAAAATGTAGACTTACCTGCACCCGAATGTCCGGTAATAAATATCATCTCACCTTGGTTTAACTTAAAGTTGACGTTATTCAGTGCATGTTGCCCTTGGTAGGTTTTGCTGACATTTTTGAATTCGATCATGGCGTATTTCCCTTTGAAGGCGAATAATGAGCATATCACAGTAGCATTATTAGTTTCAAAAGTGAACATTAAACTGGGCCGTGACGATGTTGGTTGTAGTTGATATACTATCGCGATCAAAATTACTGCAAAAGGAAGATTTTAATGCAGCATAATATCTCTGTGATAGGACTAGGAAAGCTGGGGGCGCCATTGGTAGGTGTGCTAGCAAATGTTGGGCACCGTGTTGTCGGTGTTGATGTGAATCAAATATTTGTAGAAAAGATAAATGCTGGTGTTGCTCCTGTTGTTGAACCTGGGCTTGATAATTATATCGAAACGAACAAAGCGTGCATTAGTGCAACGATGGATTATCAAGAAGCGATCGCAGCGACCGATACAACTTTTATTATTGTACCAACACCCAGCATGGAAAGTGGTTTTTTTAGTAATGCCTATGTGTTGTCAGCGATCGAAAAAATTGCCGAAGCCATTGCTCAAAAATCTACGCGCCATTTGATTGTGATTACCAGTACTGTGATGCCTGGTACGATGAATAGAGATGTTGTACCAACACTCGAAAAAATTTCTGGCAAAAAAGTTGGTGTCGATGTGGGTCTTTGTTATAGCCCACACTTTATTGCCCTAGGTAATGTTATTCATAATATGGAGTATCCAGATTTTATTTTGTTGGGTTCATCAGATGCGCAATCGGCACAGCAATTGGAAGCGATTTATCGTTCTTATAGCAAGAATCATCCACCTATTCGGCATATGAATTTTATTAATGCTGAGCTCACTAAGATTTCAGTGAATTCCTATATTACAACCAAAATTTCTTTTGCTAATATGTTGTCAGGTTTATGTGATAAATTGCCTGGCGCTAATGTAGATGTAATCACAGACAGCATGGGACTCGATAAGCGCATTGGACGTGCCTATCTTAAAGCCGGTAGCGCTTATGGCGGCCCGTGTTTTCCACGCGATAATATTGCCTTTAACCGTTTTGCTAAGTCTATTGATGTACCTTCTGATATCGCTTACAGTGCGGATAATATTAATAATCATCAAATAGAACGTGTGATTGCTTATCTTGAACAGTCAGAACAGCATGCAGTTGCAGTGTTGGGTTTGAGCTATAAAACCAACACCAGCTTTGCTATAGTGAGTTTTGGTGTGAGCCTTGCGAATCGTTTGGCGCAGCTCGGATATACTGTTACAGGCTTTGATCCTGAAGTAACCGATATCAATCAAACATCACTCGAACACACTAAGATTTTTACGACTAGTTTAGACGCGTGTTTGACAGAGTCGACCTTTATTGTATTAACTAGCGACTGCAAGCAGCTTTATGCACAATTAGAACAGTATATTATTCAGAATTCTCAGCGTCATTTTATTATAGTCGATTGTTGGCACTTATGTGATAATTTGCAATCGCTTGAAAACTGTCAAGTCATTGCGCCTGGAGTTGGTGACACTGTATTGCAACAATCAAAATTAATGGAGGTGTAAAATGGCACAACTAGCAAAAGATGATTTAATCCTAATAACGGGTGCAGGTGGTTTTATTGGTGGGCATTTGGTGCAGTATTTTTTAGATAACGGCTTTACGAAGTTACGTGCAGTAGATATCAAACCTTTTTCAGAATGGTATCAGGTTCACAAGCAAGCTGAAAATTTACAATTAGATTTGCGCGATAAACACAATTGTGAGGTCTCGTGTAAAGATGCGCGCTATGTCTATAATCTTGCGGCTGATATGGGTGGTATGGGTTTTATCGAAACGCATAAGGCTGAGTGTATGTTGTCTGTTTTAATCAACACACATATGTTAATGGCAGCAAAATTGCATCATGTAGAACGCTATTTTTATGCCTCTTCAGCTTGTGTTTACGCACACGACCATCAAACCAGTCCTGATGTAACAGCGTTAAAAGAAGCCGATGCTTATCCCGCGATGCCAGAAGATGGCTATGGTTGGGAAAAATTATTTAGTGAGCGTATGTGTCGTCACTTCTTTGAAGACTACGGTATTGTGACACGCATCGGTCGTTATCATAATGTTTATGGGCCGCATGGTACTTATGATGGCGGACGTGAAAAAGCACCTGCTGCGATTTGTCGTAAAGTCATTCAAGCGAAATTATCGGGTAACCACAATATTGAAATTTGGGGTGATGGCGAGCAAACACGTAGCTTTATGTATATCGATGATTGTTTGTATGGTACACAGCTTCTGATGAATAGCGATGTGATCAACCCGCTTAATATCGGCACAAGTGAACTTGTCACGATTAATCAATTGGTCTCTATCGTTGAAAATATCGCCGGCGTTAGTTTAAAGCGTCATTACAATCTAAATGCACCACAAGGTGTGCGTGGGCGTAATAGCGATAACACTATGATCAAAGATCTGCTCGGTTGGGAGCCTTCTATTCCATTGGTCAGTGGACTTGAAAAAACCTATCGCTGGATCTTCGATCAAGTCAACGCTCAGTCTGTTGTTGCTGTTTAATGGTTATTTCACATAACCATAGATCGTATTAGAAACGGTGCTGCGGGCAACCACATGTGCGAGTTTTTTAAATTTTAAGATACGATTACACTTATCGATATTAATGCCGATTAGTTTTGTGTGTTTGTTAAGATTATTGAGTTGCTTTAAATATTTCTTAAGGTGTTGTGCTTCTTGATCATAAATTTGATTCACTGTGGGTAGCATATCGATAATAATAATCTGACATTTATCTAATGGTTGTTTGCTTGAGGTTAAATTAGGTAAGTGTATTTTACCCTTGTAACCCATATGTTGCCAAAAGCGTTGCAACATATCAGCAAAATGTTGATTAAAGCCAACATAGGCAATATCGGTATGTGTATGTAGTGATGCAAGGTGGTCAGCAATATACGGGAAAATATATTCACGGTTATACTGAGTATCATCTTCGACATCGAGAGTGATATTGAGCTTTGCATTGTATTGATCTGATAGTGTTGCCAATAATGCTTTTTTAAATTTTACAAATTGACCATCGAGTAAGCGAATTTCCTCAAATTCTATTTCAGGATAACCCCAATAATCACGTTGTTGTGGTAGATAAGGGTCTGTGACATTTTCTGCAAATTGTTTAGGGCAGTTATAACGTGATTTATGATTATGTAGTAAGGATTCTTTACGGGTATGATTACAGTGATACGTGTCGAGCTGATCTTCAATGTTTTTGACATCCCCTCTTAGTAAATAAAGACGCTTACAGATATTTGAATCAACTGTCCAGCCTAATACCATACGTTGATCAAAACCATCAATTTTAAATACATCATCACGTAGCATTAATTGAAAGTCACCAGGATTATCATAGCGATAAATGTTATTAAACGTTGCTGCAGTTTTGAGATGAAATTGATCGGCACTGTCACGCAGTGTGTTTAGGTTTTGTTGTGCTTCAAGTGGATGGGTAAATAATGATTCCCATAGAATTTCTGGAATTTCATAACGTGGCAATTGATAAAAGCCATCAGCTAAATTTTTAATGATAGACGAAAGCGTTTGGTTAGCATTGTGTGGCACAAAAATCATATCGCTATTGGTGGATAAGATCCAACGGTTATTCGGATTAGAGCGGCGTAGTGCAATATTGCGTGCTGTTGGCTCAATGATTTTTAAATGTGTTGTTGCAGCAAATTGTTGATGAAATTCAGGGCGGATGCGAAATACACGTAGTTTTTGTTTGGCTTTAGTGGTGAGGTTATCTTGAATAGCTTCAGGCAGTGTTGGTAAGTCATTCGGCGTATTATAGTCGACAAATAAGATCTCATCATCTGCATCATCAAGCACCTCTGCCATCGCATTAATGCTAATTGCTGAGCGCTTTTTGTAATGGTAGCCGTGATCGTCATTGCGGCCATAGATGATAATAGAAATCATGGGTATCCCTCGTATTCATTTGGGTGGCTATTTTAGGGGATATCCTGCTAGGATACTAGTTGGTCTAATTATTTAATTACCTATAAGGAATAACTATGAAAAGGATCTTTTTAACAGCTGCAATTTTATCACTAACGAGCCAAGCGATATTGGCAGACGATCTGCCGAATAAGTACTGTGCAAGTCCAGGCGGCACTTATACCCAAGTTCAAATAACTAATAACTGCTCAGGTTCCCCGCAGCTCTATGCAATTATGACTAATTTAACTAAAGGAGGAGCTGACCAAGGTACTATTCCTACTTCTGGCTGTAACACTTTATATATACCAGAAGGTTATAATGCCGTTATTTTTACTGCATCACCGGGTGATAATCCTGGAAATGGTATAAATAAAACCAGGTTTGAACTAACGTATGCCAATAATAATATAGTATCTTGGGATGTGTCTGCTAATCAGGGCTTTGATAATGGTATGACGGTAACCGCGCCTGAAAATACACTAGGACCAACGTTGTTGATTGCTAAAAATGTATATGCGCCAGCTGCATATCCTGATTCGAGTAAAACCAATAACCAATGTACGGGTGTACAGCCCTGTTACTCCAATGCCTGGAATAATGATAAGGCAGCTAGTAATACATTTAATCTTTATATGTGTAACCGTTCAACTGATACAACAAATACGCCGGGAGTTTGTGGCTGTAACACATGCAACGGCTTTATTTGTACACAAGGCAGTAGTCAGTTTTGTACGACGTCTGGCAGCGGTTTATATTGCTTGCAGCCTTCATCACCACAACAACCAAACCAGTGTAATAATGATGTGAAAATAAAATGTAATTGGACTAATGATCCTTCAGGTGGCGCGAATTGCCCCGCAAGTTGCCCTGTGACTAATCAATATACCTATGGTTGATCTCGTTTGTTATCTCTGTAACCGTGGATAGCCATGCACGCATGGCATCTGCTATTGCACGGTTACAGTGGTCTTTGCTATGCATATATAAAATATTTTTGTATTATAACTAGCCTCTATTTGTAAAAAAGGAAATTTGCTGTGATCAGGCTATCAATTACTGTTGTGTTACTGTACAGCACGACATCTATTTTTGCAGCACCATATTGTCGACCTAAACAACCGTGTTGGCCAACGCCACAACAGTGGTCACAATTATCAAAAGCTGTTTCAGGTAGGCTGATTAAGCCTGTGCCAACTATTACACCTTGTAAACATAGCTTCAAAAGTGCTGCATGTCAGCAAGCACTGCGTAACATGAAAAATCCTTATTTTTTGCAAACAAATCCAGCGGATCAACAAAGCGTTGGCTGGTTTGATGCGTGGAAACCTGAGGTGAGTGCATATGCCGTTGCTGCGGAAAATGCTCATGATATTGCTGTGGCAGTACGTTTTGCAGCAAAACATCATTTGCGTCTCGCGATTAAGGGTGCCGGACATGATTATTTAGGTCGTAATCAAGCGCCAAACTCATTATTAATTTGGACGCATAACATGCGTGACGTTTCCTATGATAAATCCTTTGTGCCAGAAGGTGCGCCTAAGGGTACAAAGGCACAGCAAGCTGTAACAGTTGGTGCAGGTGCACGTTGGGTGAGTGCTTATGATATGGCAACCACTCAACATGGGCATTATGTGCAGGGCGGTGGTTGTGCAACAGTAGGCGCTGCTGGTGGGTTTACGCAAGGTAGTGGTTTTGGCTCATGGTCCAAAAAATTTGGTACCGGTGCTGCAAACGTGTTGCAATTTAAAATAGTCACGGCCGATGGTAAGCTGCTCACTGCAAATCGCTATCAGAATCCAAAACTATTTTGGGCAGTGCGTGGCGGCGGCGGTGGCACCTTCGGTGTTGTGACACAGATGACTTTAAAAGCACATCCATTGCCTAAGCATTTTGCTTTGGTTCAAGGCACAATAGAAGCAAAATCTAACGGGGCATATCGTACGTTATTACAACGTTTCGTACCTTTTATCAATAAAAATCTCAGTAATGAGCATTGGGGTGAAAATTTAAGTTTTGGTCCTGATAATAAAATTAAAATATTTTTACTATCACAAGGGTTTACCAAGGCAGATGTTTATAAAGCTTGGGCGCCCATGCAGGCATTTGTCGATCAAGCACCTAAGCTATATAACATGCATTTAAACGTATTCGAAATCCCACCACGTCAAATGTGGAATTACAATTTCTATGCTAAACATTATCCTAAACTGGTGACTCAAAATACTGGGCCGGATGCGCGTCCAGGAGAGTTTTGGTGGACAACCAACAGTGGTGAGGTGTCAACCTATTGGTATACCTATCAATCTTGGTGGTTACCACAAAAATTATTTACACAAAAGCAAGGTATCCGCTTAGCAAATATTTTTTATAAAGTATCACGTTTAGATAAATTTTCTTTTCATCTGCAAAAAGGTTTGAGTGGTGCTTCAAAAGAGGCAATCGCGCGTACGCGTGATACGGCGATCCATCCAGCAGCATTTGATGCTGTGGGATTAATTATTATGTCGGCAGGTAGTAACAATACTTATCCTGGTGTGTCTGGCTATGCACCTAATAATAAAATGGCGCACCTTGCTGTTAATAAGATTAATAAAGCGATGCGCTTTTTTATTAATGCAGCACCACAGGCAGGTAGCTATGCTAATGAAGCTGATTACTTTCAGAAAAACTGGCAGCAAGCGTTTTGGGGGGCAAATTATCCTAGACTATTAGCGATTAAACACCGATATGATCCAAACAATATATTTAATTGCCATCATTGTGTGGGGTCATAAATATAATGACTTGCTTCTCAACGTAGATATTAATAGAATAATTTTTTAGTTGTTCAAACTAAAATTTTATATTTGGCTGAGGAGTAGGATGCCGTGATACTTTATAAATGCACACCAGCAAAATGGTTTTTGCTGGTGGTATTCCTTGGTATTTCCCATGTTTTAATAGCAGCTAAAACGAAAAATAGGCAAGGTGTGCTCACGTTAGAAGCACCTGGAGGTTTGGTGTTTCAATTTGGTGGTTATTCGGGCATTGCTGGTAAATCGCAACACATAAATATAAACGGAGCGATTGGAGATCAATATAATGTTACAAATCATAATTCATTTAATGTGATATTGGGTATGGGGTATTATACCAAATCTCATCTTATAGGGAGCCATGCATTTCAGTATGGGTTAAATGCCTTTTATTTAAATGATATGACTGTTAATGGAACTATTAATCAAGAAAATTTATTTACTAATTTGAGTTATTATTACAATTTAAAGCACTTACCCATTTATGCTATGTTTAAAATGCCACTGCTATATAAGTCCCCACCTATAGCACTTACTGCCGATATAGGTATAGGTCCAAATGTGATTTTTTTAAGTAGGGTTGATGAGCAATCGCTTGATGGTGGTGTAACACTACCAGACAATGCGTTTGGCAGGCAAACAGATGTTGCTTTTAGTGCTACAGTTGGTTTCAATGTCCAATTTTTACAACTCGATTCTGGCGCCGTAAGTTGTGGTTATCGATTTTTTTATCTGGGTGATGCGAGCTTTAAGAAAAACACTGACCAATTATCAAATACACTGACTACTGGACCAAGTTATGCCAATGCATTGATGTGCCAGATGATGCTATAACTTAATTTCAAACAATAGAGACAAAAATGCATATAAAAAAACGCACTTTCTTTTTTGCCCTCAGTTGCTTTTTTACGTCATTGACTGTGGCGCAGGTTGGTAGTTTGGTTACCATTAATCAAAGTGGTGCTCAAATTACACCAACTGAAATAACGGTGTGTTTAAATGCTAGAGATCCTAATGATCCATTGAGTTGTCAAAAATATACTGTGACACGCGCGATATTGTCTCTAACGCCTGCCGCTCAAGGACATAGCTACCTAAATGCAGGCCTTAAATTACCGCGTGGCTCAGGATTTACTGTCAATACAGTTGGTTCAGGTTGTGTGCAAGGTTCTGGTGATTATTGTTTGTTTACGATGAGTAGGGGTACACCAGCTACGATTAACGTGAGTAGTACGACGATTGCTATTGGCCAGCCACGTGATGGAGGCATAATTGCATGTTTGAACGGCGGCGATTCTAATTTAATTGCTAGCGCTGAGGATGATAGTAATGGTGTTTCGTGGAGTAATATAACTAATCTAGTTTCTGGTGCTACTTCTAATACAGATGGTGCTACAAATACGAATACTATGATAAATCAAAACGGTGCCACGACTGGAGCGGCGTTTATTTGCTCAAATTCATCGGTGGGTGGACTTACTAATTGGTATTTGCCAGCAATTAATCAATTAAGTTGTCTTTACAATAATAGGGTAACAATTGGAGAGTTCACGGATAATGGTATTTATTGGAGCTCGACTGAGACAGATGCCGCTCAAGCCAAGGTAAGGCGGTTTAACGAGGGTTTCCCTACCCCACTTAATAGTAATAAAAGCGCCCTCAACCGGGTTAGATGTGTTCGGACTTTTACACCTTAATCATTTTCCATATTTATTAACTATATCGACTATTGTGATTTATTTTTAGTATAATTTACTGAATTTAAATATAAAAAACTTATTCGAGCAATTTTGGCCCATAATTTGCGTTGCAAATACAACGCATTTGCAACGCAAATTATTGACTTAATGGCTTGTAATACGTACAATCAGACAATGGGTACATCTGAGTTACAATTAGCGCTTCTTGAGGGAGAAAGCCTTAAAGTTGAATTTAAGGAAAGGTTATTGCATTTAGACCGTGAAATAGTTGCTTTTGCAAATACAAGTGGCGGCACGGTATATATAGGTGTGAGTGATGATAATCGTATTGTAGGGATTGAGCTCAGTAACAAATTAAAAAGTCAGATTATAGATATTGTACGTAACTGTGATCCCAGTATTCATATCACCTTCAAAGAATATCGTGCAGAAAAAGTTTTAGCATTAATCGTCAAAGAGGGTAATGATAAGCCTTATCGCTGTCGCGATGGTTTTTTTATGCGTCTTGGTCCATCATCACAAAAGCTCAAACGAGATGAGATTGTTAATTTGGTTAATGAAAATTCGACATGTTCTTTTGATGAAATATTAAATACCGACTTTAGCTATCCAAAAGATTTTTCATTGGAAAAATTTGAATCTTATTTGAAATTATGTGGCATCAATATTAAAGCATCGACAGATGATGTATTGATAAGTTTAAACGTAGCGACTAAAGAGAATGATAAACTTATATTTACAAATGCAGGAATATTGTTTTTTGCTAAAGATCCGCAAAAATTTTTCAGAGAGGCCTTTGTTACTTGCGTTAAGTATCAGTCGAATGACCGCTTTTCTATTTTAGATAAAAAAGACTTTAACGGCTCGCTTATAGAGCAAGTTGATGCAGCTATGCAATTTGTACTGCGCCACATGAGTGTTTCATATGTTATTTCTGGCGAGCAAGTGCAGCGTAAAGAAGTATATGAGTTTTCTCCTCGTGCACTACGCGAGGCGATTATTAATGCTGTTGTGCATAGAGATTATCGGTTTGATTCAAGCCATATATATTTGCATATGTTTTTAGATCATATTGATGTTGAAAACCCAGGTGGGCTTATGGGTGGGATGACGACGGCAGATCTAGGGCGCCGCAGTGTGCGACGTAATCGTTTAATAGCAGATTTATTACATAGAGTAGGATATATAGAGCGGGTGGGTAGTGGCTTTGATCGTATGCGACAAGCATTAGCTGAAAATAATAATCCACCACTTGAAATCTCAGCAACTAATTTTTTTAGTTTGCGTTTTTACAAAAGAATAGAAAATGCAGAAGTAGCACAATTAACCCAACGGCAGCAAACGATCTATCGTATACTACAACAGCATCATGTTCTTTCTAAAAAAGAAATAATGTCTTTTTTAAGTTTAAGTGGTGACTCTATTTTAAGAGAGCTTAAAATCTTAATGTCACTAGGCTTGGTTAAAAAGCAAGGTGTGGGTCGTGCAATAACATATCAACTCAAAGATACAAGGCCCTAATAAAATTATTTTAGAAATTGGTCAAAATTGATGATTTTAACAAAATAATCACTTTCAATAACGGCATCAGTGACACCATTAACCACAATTAGCACCGGACGAATAGAAAAATTTCTTGGTACTTTTATACGGTTAATTTTGTTTTTAACCTCGTCAATAACGTCGGAAGCTATTTTGTCTTTCGAGAATTTAATTTCACATACATATAGGGTATTAAACTTATCTTGAATGAGATAATCGATTTGACACCCTCGTTGCTCTGCTGTCTTTCGTTGGAAAAATGGATTATCGAATACGATTTGTTCGGGATTAATTTCCAATAATGTATCAAGTTCATTAAAATTATTTAGCACAAGGTTTTCAAATTGAATACCCATAATGCTATGCCATGCAGGCGGCAGCTCTACACGACCTTTTTTAATTTGATTCTTATTGGGTAGTATATATTTAACATAAAATCGTAAATAGTTATCACATAGGCGATAATGACTAAGTTTTGATTGAACGCCTGTTTTAAGGCTCCATGTGTAATCTCGAGCAAGATATCCTGTTTCTACTAAATCATTTAAGTAGTTACTTAGTACGCCACCTCGCTCATATCCTAATGCTTTGCATAATTGATTAAAGTCGGCAGAGCCATTCGCTAGCTTCTCTACAATACTTTGATAGATTTGACTGCGATTGGAAAATAAATCTGAAAAAATACGATCAAATTCATTAAATAAAACACCGCCTTCACTAAAGGCTAAATTAAGGAGGTTCTGTTCCGCACTAATGCTTGGGTCAATTTCTTCAAGATACCTCGGTACTCCACCAGTAACAGCAAGAATTTTAAATTTTTCATATGCTGATACTTGATTTGCGTGTACTTGCCAAAATTTATTGCAAACAGATAACGGCAATTCTTTTAGGGTGATTTCAAGTGAGGGGCGGCCCATAAAACCAGTGCTACCTAAAATATTTCGCTCTATCCATGCAGACATCGAACCGCTTAGTATCATAATCAGCTTCGGATTTTTTTTAAAATGTAAGTCCCATGCTGACTTTAACTTACCGAGGAAGGTTGGGTCTTTAGATCCCATCCAATTAATTTCATCTAACGTTATTAAAACACGGCCTTTTTCCATCGCTTGTGCAAGATGCCAAAAAAGATCTCCCCAGTCTTCAGTTTTGATACCACGAATACCCAGTTCACGAGTCAGTTGAGCTGCAAAGTCATCTCGCTGCATTTGTGCTGTGGTTTTCTTTTCAGGAGGTAATCCAGTAATAAATACCGCTTTCGGGAATGATTTCCTAAATTCTTCCGCCAGACGTGTTTTACCAATACGTCGACGACCCTTGATAACAACTAGACTTGCTTGCTTTTTTTTGAGAAGCTTTTCAAGTGATTCCAGCTCCTTTTTTCGCCCTATAAAGAGACTCATTTTTGTAACCCTATGATATATAGTTATATTATTTTTATTTATACATCACAAAACACCGTTTCCTTAGTTTTGTGATGTCAATTTTATCATAATTTTCCATCACAAAACACCGTTTTTAGGATTATGTGATATATTTTTTGCCGTCTAGCTGGTGGGTGTGTATAGATAGAATTGTCTGCCTGCATAGGCAGGTGGTCTGCAGATTCCAATAAGGTTTGGAAAGGGGCCTTGTATCAAGTGTGGGGTGACGCTATTGAAGGTGAAGGGGCACCGACACCGAGGGCGTCGATAAAGTCAGTGGCATTGAAAGGTTTGAGGTCGTCGATATTTTCGCCGATGCCAATAAAGCGAATGGGTAATTTAAGTTGATCAGCAATCGCAAAGATGATGCCACCTTTAGCGGTACCATCAAGTTTGGTTAGGGTGATGCCAGTGAGGCCAACGGCTTCATGGAATTGTTTGGCTTGTTGCAGAGCGTTTTGCCCCATGGTCGCGTCGATAACAAGCATGACCTCATGTGGTGCGCTGTCATCAAGTTTATTAATCACACGTTTTACTTTTTTCAGTTCTTCCATTAAGTGGCTTTGGGTATGTAAGCGACCGGCGGTATCAGCGATTAAAAGTTCCATCTGTTTTGCTCGAGCAGATTGAATGGCATCGTAAATTACCGAAGCGCTATCAGCACTGTGCCTTTGTGAAATAACCGGCACATTGTTGCGTTCACCCCACACTTGTAACTGTTCGATGGCAGCAGCACGGAAGGTATCGCCCGCAGCCAGCATGATTTTTTTATGTTCTTGTAAGTAATGATGCGCAATTTTAGCAATGCTGGTGGTTTTGCCCGCGCCATTGACGCCAACCATTAAGAGTACGAATGGTTTTTGATCAATCGATAAGGGTTGTTCACAAGGTGCAAGAATTTGAGTCAGTTGATCTTTAAGTGCTTCTTGTAATGTAGCGGGATCATTAAGTGATTTACGTTTAACTTGCGTAGTTAGATTGTCGAGAATTTTTTGAGTGGTTTCGATGCCGACATCGGCCATGAGCAGTAGGGTTTCTAATTCTTCAAATAATTCATCGTCTATGGTTTTTTTGCCCAGGAAGATATTACCGACACCAGCGCCGAGTGATGAACGAGTTTTTGAGAGGCCAGTCTTGAGTCGCTTAAACCAACTTTTTTTAGTTTCAGGCTCAGGCGCTGGTACCGCTTCAGGCTTTTCGATCTTGTCGCCTTTGTCGTTTTTCTTTAAAAATTTAAACATTTAATTAAGCACCTATGTTAAACTGGATGATCGCAAATAGTACCGTTTTTCGGATATGCTCACAACAGGAGAAGTATGAATGAAGCGAAATATATGGGCAGCGTTGCTAATTTTTTTACCCGTTTTGGCATTGGCGGGTAAGTCGGGCGATACGCATGAATATACACTCAAGAATGGCTTAAAGCTGATTGTACGAGAAGATCATCGTGCGCCTGTTGTGTTGGCTTCAGTATGGTATCGGGTTGGCAGTAGTTATGAGCATAATGGTATTACCGGTATTTCACATATGCTTGAGCATATGATGTTTAAGGGTACCAAACAGTTTAAACCAGGCGTATTAGTAGAAACTGTAACTGATAATGGCGGCCAGCAAAATGCGATGACCAGTAATGATTTTACCGCTTATTATCAGATGTGGACGGTAGATAAGTTGCCATTGAGCTTTAAATTCGAATCAGATCGGATGCGCTATCTACAGTTTGATCAAAAACTTTATGATAAAGAGCATCAAGTAGTAATGGAAGAGCGACGTATGCGCGTTGACGATAATCCACAAGCTTTGATGCAAGAACGTTTTAATGCAGCGGCTTTTATCAATAATCCCTATCATCATCCGGTGATTGGCTGGATGACTGACATTAAACACTTAACCCTCGCTAATTTAAAAAAATGGTATCAAACTTGGTATGCACCGAATAATGCGATTGTGATTGTGGTGGGGGATGTGAATCCAAATAAAGTATTGTATCAAGCGAAGCGATATTTCGGTAAATTAAAACCGGGCATTATTCCTCAAACTAAACCACGCACAGAAATAGCTGGATTGGGTGAGCGTAACATTACTGTGAACCTTCCTGCGAAATTACCCATGTTAGTGATGGGCTATAATGTACCTGTGCTTAAAACAGCACAAGAAAGTTGGCAGCCTTATGCGCTTGATATGTTAGCAAATATATTAAGTGCGGGTGAAAGTGCGCGATTGCCATCGCAACTGGTGCGTGGGGCTCAGATAGCGGTAGATTCAGCAGCTTACTATGATCCATACCGTTTGCATAATGGCTTATTTATTTTATCGGGTACACCAACAATGAAGCATAGTATTGCTCAACTAAAAGCAGCACTGCTTGGGCAAATTCAAAAACTGCAGCAAAAACCTGTAACGACCGCTGAGTTAGACCGGGTTAAAGCACAAATGATTGCAAGCAACGTCTATCAAAAAGACTCATTGATGTATCAAATGTATGATATTGGTATTCCAGAGAGTATGGGATTGTCTTGGACAACAACGCGAGATTATGTTGACGAGATTTCTAAAATCACACCAGCGCAAGTCCAAGCGGCTGCACAGCACTTTCTAAATATGAATGCATTAACAACTGCTGTTTTAAAACCACAGTCAATCAATCAAGGAGATCAGCAACATGGTTAAATACTTTAAAATAATTTGTGGTTTCTTTTTGATTTTAAGTGGTGTTGCAGCAGCTAGCCAAGTCAACATTCAAAATTGGCAAACAAAAGCAGGTAGTCAGGTATTTTTTGTACGTACAACAACAGTGCCAATGCTAGAAGTACGTGTGGTGTTTGCAGCAGGTTCTGCTTATGATGGCGAACATTGGGGCTTAGCTGCAATGACTAATAATTTATTGGCGCAAGAAACTGATTTATTAACGGCTGATCAGATTGCCGATCAGTTTGACCGTGTGGGTGCAGTTTTTAACAATGATACAACACGCGATATGAGTGTTGTATCTTTGCGCACGCTTGTCGATTCAAAATATCTGGCTAAAGCCTTAGATGCGTTTAGCGAAGTACTGACAAGAGCTCAATTTGATGTGACATCTTTTGGTCGGATTATGAATCAAACACAAGCAACTATAAAAATAGGGATGCAAACACCAGGAACGGTTGCCATCAACCAATTTTTTCAAGCATTGTATGGTAAGCAAGCTTATGCCCATCCAGTAGAAGGCACGTTAGATAGCTTAAAGACAATTAATCTTGATCTGATTCGTAGTTTTTATAAGCGTTATTACGTTGCTAAAAATGCTGATATTGTTTTAGTAGGTGATATTACCAAATCACAAGCAACACAAATTGCAGAAAACTTATCGCAAAAGATGCCTGTTGGTAAGGTAGCACTTACACTGCAAAAAATGACTACACTTGCAAAACCACAACATATCAACGTGAACTTCCCATCGACACAAACAACTATTTTACTCGGACAGCTGGGTATTACACGTCAAAACCCTAGTTTTTTCCCGTTGATTATCGGTAATGCAGTCTTGGGTGGGTTGCCGATGACATCACTGTTGTTTCAAAATGTGCGTAATAAACGTGGCCTGGCTTATGGTGCTTATAGTCAATTTGATCCGCTGCGCTTTACAGGCCCTTTCTTGGTACAGTTGCAAACACGTGATGATAAAGCGAGTGAAGCTGTTAATGTTGTGCAAAATACAGTAGCTGATTTTGTTAAACATGGTCCAACAAGCGTGCAGCTAAAAGCTGCTAAGCGATATATTAGCGGCAGCTTTCCTTTATCGATTGCAACTAACAAAGATATTATGGCACAGGTAACGAATATTGCGTTTTATAAACGTCCATTGAACTATTTGGATACTTTTTTAAAGCATGTCAATGATGTGACTGTAAGCCAAATAAAACAATCAATCGAAAAAACACTGTATCCTACACAAATGATATTAGTGACAGTCGGGTCGGGTGTTGATGCCAAAAAACAAGCCTAATTTAAATAATCAGGTAAGAATTATTGGTGGCCTGTGGCGCGGACGTAAGATTACTTTTCCTAAAGCTGACTCATTACGTCCCTCACATGATCGCATTCGTGAAACTTTATTTAATTGGTTAATGAGCGACATTGTCGATGCAAACTGTTTAGATTTATTTGCAGGCAGTGGTGTACTAGGTTTTGAGGCTTTATCCCGGCAGGCGCGTGCGGTTACTATGGTTGATAATAATGTGGAGTCAATCCAACATATTAAAGTTAACATCCAAAAACTAGATATTCATAACTGTTCGGTGATTCAAGATGATGCGCTTAACTATCTTCAAAAAAATTCAGAACAGCGTTTTGATATTGTTTTTCTCGACCCCCCCTTTTTTTCTGACCTCCATATTGAAACTATAAGGTTATTAGACGCACATCAGCATCTTGCCAATCATGCGAAAATTTATTTAGAATTACCTAAGAACAGTTCGATTGAAACGTTGCCAAGTTGTTGGCAATGTCTCAAATCTAAATCAACATCGACAATCGATTATTATCTTTTTCAAAACATTTCTAAATGACACAAGTCAATTATGTAGCCTGTACATTTAGTCAATTATTCGTATAGAATACTAAAGTACTTTACTCCTGTTTCTCAATTTAAATTAAGGAACCTTCTATGTCTCAAGAAAAGTCATTGGCTCGTGTTGCGCCATTGTTTTTAGTGCTATTTATTGATGGCATGGGTTTAAGTTTATTGTTTCCGATTGTGAATAGCATGATTATGGAGCATTCATCAACGTTTTTACCAGCGGCAACAACAGATGCGATGCGTGAGTTTATTTATGGTATTGTGATTGGCATCTATATGATTTGCTGGTTTTTTGGTGCGGCAATTTTGGGGGATCTGTCTGATATTTCAGGGCGTAAAAAGTCACTGTTGGTTTGTTTAATTGGTGCATGTATGGGCTATGTGTTGTCTGGTGTTGCAATTAATATTCATAGTATTGTTTTGTTGGTTGTTGGGCGTATTATTGCTGGTTTTACTGCAGGAAGTCAGCCAATTGCTCAGGCGGCGATTGTTGATGTTAGTTCTGAGGCGCATAAGGCACGTAATATTGGTTTGATTTTATTTTCACTTTCGATCGGATTTATTCTGGGTCCTTTAATAGGTGGTGTACTATCAAATTCAGAATATGTTAGCTGGTTTAATTTTTCAACACCGATGTATTTTGCTGCAATTATTTCTTTTTTAAATGCATTTTTATTACAGTTTACATTTCATGAAACTTTTAAACGTCATGACAATCTTCATTTGAAATTCAACCGAGCAGTATTAATCTTTATGTCTGCTTTTCGACATCATAAAATTCGTAATCTGTCTTTAGTATTGGTGGTTATGATGCTTGGTTGGTCTGCTTACTATAGCTTTATTCCACTATATCTTATTCAAAAATATCATTACTCAGCATCCATGACGGCTTATTTTATGACGGTGCTTGGTGTCGGTTTTGGTATTGGTTGTGGCTTTTTTGTCGATTATTGTTCGAAACATTTTATATTAAAAACATCGGTAATTTGGGGAACTATCATCTCAGGCATGTTTATATTACTCACTTTACTTATATCAAATCAAATTGCCATATGGATATTTTCAGTAATTATTGGCGCGTCGGTGTGTGTTGCCTATTCGATTATATTAACGATGTTCTCAGATCAAGTTAGTGAAGATGAGCAAGGTTGGGTGATGGGTGTGACGGGGTCAATTATGGCACTATGTTTTGGTATTACTATTTTAGTGACAAGTGTTTTAGTTGAAGTTGGTAAAGATGTGCCACTGATTGTTGCGTTAGTGGGCTTGATCCTTGCTGGGGTGTTGATGTGTTTTGTTAAAGTAGACTTAACCGATACGAGCTCTTAAAGCTATAAAACACCGCTTTTCTGCACGAACTAAACAGAAGTAATGAAGCATGCTTAAGTGTTTCAGAGTGCAATATATAAAGTATTTTATTTTTTTAAAGCAGGTGGGTGCCAATTTTTAAAGGGGCAGTTGTGAATATCAATCTTAGTTGGACAAACTTGCTCGCCATTTTTGTCAGTCAGGCAGGCATTTTTTAATTTACAGGTATAGATGTTTCCAGAAGGTGTTGAGCTTGCAGCTACACCATTGTGTTTACCAGAGAGCATGTTTTTCCAAAAGTTATTTTGAGTATCTACGTTATAAGGTATTAATTTGGTGTGCTTATCTAATGAAAAGCGAATATAGTGGTCTTCACGTATCGTTTTATAAATGCAGTGTGTTCCAGTGCTATCAACATTGGCTTTATCAAATGATATCGGATCTTGTAGGCTCGGTGGTCGGAATGCAGAAAGCCGCCAACGCTGGTTGCCATAGAAGGTATGAGAGTCACCGACTTCATACATCAAGCAGGCAGGAAAGGGCGTTTGACTTTGTTCATAGGGTCCGTCAGTCTGGCACATTGCTTCAATGTTTTTGATGTCAGGACAATAGGTAACTGTGACACTATCAGTTGTGGCTGAATACGCCATTTGGCTACAACATAATAATATGATGATGTGGTGAACGTGATTCATCTTTCGATTATAGCATGTTTCTAAAATGGAATGACAAGTTCGTTAGACTTATCACTAGCATCATTCTTTGCAGGTCTAAATAATTGTAGGCGCTGTCGCTTTGTCCGATGGTTACTTTGCTCATCATCATCTTCATCTTCACTATGGGCACGAGCTTGTCCTACTGTTGCAGTGGCTGAAGTGGGTTTTGGGGCTGGCTCATCATCATCAGCCTCGGAACTCATGGCCCTATCTATTGCCTGAGCCAATTCTTCAACTCGTCTCTCATCTTCAGATGTCATATCACTATCACTATCGCTATCATTTTTATCTTTCACACTGCTGCCTTGTGATCCTGAGAGGGAGGATTGGTGTTGTAATAAAGCGCTACTATTTTTACGCACAGGTTTTGGTCTGTCAGATGGGGCAAGGGCAATGTTAAAGCGTACAAATACATTAGGAAATTGTACTGCTTGTGCTTTGCTAAATTGAGGTTTCTTACCGAGTGCCTCAATTAGAGCGGTCCTAGGAATTCTTCTGCCAGATGTTAATAGTGATTCAAGCAAAGCCCATTGCCTTGCAAATATCGCACTATGGTAATAATACCAAGTAAATTCAAGGTCTTTTGATGTATTCGCAAGGTAGTATTGTTTAGTGTCACGTCGTTTTATTACTATATTTGCAAGCCACGCCTTAACTGCTGGCTCATGTCCCAAAAGTGCTACCCAATGTATAAACATAAATCCACTCGTATCTTTTGATTCTGCCAAAGTCCATCGAAAATTAGGGCTATTCAAATTAGGAATAATGAATTGATCGATAAACTTATTTGCAAGCGCTGGTGCGTATAGTAACAGTTCTTTGATGATATCAAGAGGGCGGCCCTTAATGATTTGAACAGGTTTTGACTTGTAAAGATCAATAATAAGCGGCAGTATGCTATCTGCTTCAGCTTGGTTAACGAGGCGGTTCATTAATGTAATTAAGTTTGTCCATGGTTCATGGTTATCATTACATTGTATGGCTATTTTAGTCAGAATTTCTTGATCAGCAACAAATGCCTGAACTAATGATGAGGGTAGGTTTTTTTGTGGGTACTCTAGTGTAAAAGATACAAGGGGTAATAACATTCTAGGTGTTAACTTACTGGGGTTAACATGCTCTAATATGGACATGATGCAGGGTAGTACTACGGTTGAGTCTATTTGTTCAGCGAGTTTTTTAAGTGTACTAAATATCTCACTAATTAATAAATTTTGTGATAGCTGTAAATTTGATTGAATCTTGTCAAATAGTTGTTGGGCTAAATCTACGCCTTCATAAATATTATAGAAGAAATGCAGGTTATGCCATTGCTGTAAATTTAGCGTATCTATACTCAGTAACATTTCGATTTCTTGTTTTAGTATTTGCTGATCTTCTGTGTTTGAGAAATCGTGTTCACTTAGCTGGTTATGAGTCAGGCAATGATCTAAATGAATCATCTGATGTGCTTTTGGCAGTTTAAATAAATCGCGAATTTTATTATGTTTCAGCAATACAACAGCTAATTGGCTTGGGTGTGGGCTTTTTTCAAAGTAAGCATTGTTCGATTGAGCATCAGCTTGATCGCTTGAGATTTGTACTTTCCATTCTGCCAAAGCAGCTTCATATAAGCCTTGGTTATTATTTTGTAGAGCGATGTTCGCAATTGCAGAGAGCAACTGACAACTTTCTACATAATCCTTACAAATGTCTGGTGATGTAATAAATTCATGTAGGGAACTTGCTGCAATTGTTGTTTGACTCATCTTAATTTTAGTAAGTGTTTCTGTGGCTGCTTGGGCTTCAGCTGAAGATGGTTGAAACTCATATGTTGCTTTTAGCGCCTTGAACACTATTTTGTAAGTTTCTTTAATAGCTGTGGCTGTGAGCGCATTACTAATTTGCTTTTTTATGAGAACTTTACCTACGAATATATTAAATTTGTATGCGATATAATAGCCATGTTGCTGGATAAGCGTGTCTTGCATGCTAATATAGTTACTAATATCAAAATCAGGGTCTGTTAAAATAGTTTGTATTTGATCAGGACATTGTGAGGCAGCCTCATCAAGAGAAAGATTTTGTAGCATAGGAATAATTAATTGTGTTATCTGAGTGAGTAAATCTGTATGCAATGCCTCAAGCAACCGATCATTGTTAGCCATTTTGGCTTGAGATATAACGTAAGATATGATTTTTTGTTTGATCGCATTGTCAAGCGATTGAGGATTAGGTTGGTCAATATGTGTGGACTGTTTAAATTCATTAAAAGCTGCTTCATTGTAATTTAACATTGAAAAGTCAAGTTTATGAAATAATGCCGTTGCAAGTTTTTTTTGTTGATATTTAGTTGGTGTGTTCGCATTCATAATGTGAGCACGATATATCAGCACAAAGATATCTAGCCATTGTAGCTGCTGAGTATATTCAAAGTAATGCTCCGTTAGTGGTTGTGCATTTGCTTGCGTATTTGAAATGATGATTGGTACTGATATTTCCAGCTGCTTTATTAATTGTTGCTTTCTAATAATCGCATTAATTCTAGCGCTAAAATGATTTTTTGGCTCAAAAATACCTATGAGCGCTTCTTTACACAAGCAAAATAGCATTTCAGACCAGTGAGCTGGTGTTTGTCCTTGTTGCCACATAGCAACATATGATCTTTTAAGTTGATCGAATGGGAAATAGTGATCGTAAGCAGGCGGTTTTTTACCTTTCACAGCTGTTAAGGTGGTTTTTAGATTGGTTACAACATTTTGACGAAACACATAGCGGTCACCCTTTCTATTCAATTCGTCAACATCAAATAAAAGGCCTAACGCTGCAACCATACTCTCAATGCCATAATATGATTTTGTGTCTGTACGCCCTGGGTGATATAAGCTTACCGATGTTTTTTTAGTGTATCTGTAGCCTTTTGGTTTATCTTGCCCCCGAATATGCTGCGAATTTAGTTTCGTCTTGATAAGGTGCCACATATTCGTTGTAGGGTCATAACGTTCTTGAAGCATATCATAAGTAATTCCAGGAGTAATGGTAGTGCCTGGGTCAGGGTTTTTTAATTGGATTTGACGATTTAGATGTGGTGTTTCAAGCATATCTATTGTTGTTGAGAAATCATCAGTAAGAGGTGTGTTATCTATTTGAATGGGGGCGTTAATTATTTTAATCACACCACACATACTATTGAGTACTTTACGTGCATGTTCCATTGTTATTTCTTTTATCATGGCGCTGTTTCCCTAATTTATATTTTCTTATGTGAGATGTATTGATCTAGGCTCTGCTTGTTTTTGATATTCGTATAGGTAAGCATCTTCTTTATCGAGTACTTCTTTAAACAGCGCTAGATATGTTTTGAAGTAGGCATATTCGCTGAGTGCTTCTGGAATAATGTTACAAACAGTTTTAAGGGCAATATATTTTTCTAAGGTTGATTGAGGATCTCCTGTTTTTCCCGCATTATCAAATGCAGCAAAAAACTGCATATACTCATTTAAATCTTCGGCTGGTATATTAGTATTTTCTATAAAATGAGTTAATGGTAATGTTGGATTTTGTCCTCTTTCAAGTAACCAAGTTTCCACTATTGCTGGTAGGTAGTAGTAATTTTCTTTTTTTCTCTTTTTAAGTGCAAGATCTTCGATGCTAAGATTGTTCGAGAGACCATTAATTCGAAGCTCCGTGAGTGTTTCTTTGAGTTTAACATAGATATATAAAGCAAGTGGTGTCCTGTTGAAGCTGATACCAACACAATCTTCAAGCAATAGAATTAAATCATCCTGAGATTTAGCCAATTGTGTTGACCATGCTCTAATTGTGCGTATCAGGTCTATTTGAGCTGCATCTCTGCTTGTATTGCTTTGCACAGATTCAATTGTACTTAAGACTGCTTCATGTGCCTGAACTGCGTCAGTAGTGCAAGTAGCTGCATTGTAGGCTGCTCTATACATACGGCGTAATAGTGATGATCCTTCTACCTCTACAGGTAGTGCGCTAGCAACAGTAATATTATTTCTAGTCACTGATAAATTTGGTTTTGCAGCAGGTTTAGGAACTACGAACAAACCAGCACCATTGGTGCTGGTAGTGGCGCGACTATGCGTCGTTTGTTCATCATCAGTAGGGTTACCTAGTTTGTCATGACTATCAGGAAGGTGATGCAGTTCAAAGACGGATGATAATGGCAGACTATCTGCTGCATCCTCATCTGAGTCGTCACTATCAATGACGCGTCTTTTTCTGCTGCGTTTATTCTTGGATCTAAATTGCTTTATACTTTCATCTTCACTTTCAGTATCAGGTTCACTTTTCGTGTGAAATGCTTTTTTGGCTTCGTTTGCTGTTGCATCTGCCATGATCGCATCTTTTTTATCATCGACAGGACTCAGACAAATCTTTTTCTTCTTTGGCTCTGCACTTGTGTTGAGGTTTTTTTCTTTTTCTCTTTTTCTCTTTTTTCTTTCAGATTCAGGTTTTTGTTGCGCTTGATCTGGTATCGTAGGTGTGCTGGGTGTGATACTGGCGCGACGGGAAGGCCTACCTCCAGTCATAAATTTATCGGCTGCTTGCTTAAGCATAGCGCGTAACGTGGTATCTTCTTGTAGTCCGTCAGAATGATAATTCAATATAAACCAGGCAATGTTATTGCGGCTCTCCATGAATCTTTCATTGAGTATGCTGTCAGCATCAGGTTTATCTTGCAATACACAGAGAAAAACAGCATCTTCTTGCTTTCGATGGTGCTTGTTAAGGAAAATATACAGGTTACGACGTGCTTGTAGTTGATAGTAATTCTCGATCTTTGAGTTATCACTTTCTATGAATGCTGCTTTAAGTGTGCAATATAATGCTAGTGCTGGCTTTTTAAGGAGTAGTGCTAAACCAGTACGTACCGATTGCTCAATATTCATTTTCTGAATGTCGGCAAACCCATAACCTTCAGCTTTTTTTATTTCAGCCTGGCTTAATGCCTCGATGGTGAGTGGCTGTGGTGTTGGATGATCATCATTAGCAATAGCTGGTGTTGCCGCTATGATGTTAGTCGCTAAATTTAGTGGCTGTGGTACTGGTGCCGCAGGCATTGTTGTGGTAACCGCAGGTGTTTTTAATAAGAAATTTTCTGTCTGTGTGCTCGCATCCTGGGTTGTTACTGTACTTCTTTCTGATTCTGCTTGTGCCGTATGGGCTTGCTGTTGCATTTTTTCTTGCAAGCGTTGTGCTACAAGGGGAGGTGCTGCATCAAGACAGAGTGCATAAGTATCAAATTGCTCAATCACTTTTTGGAGCTCTGCTGCTGTTTTAGAATATTCGAATTTTATGCGTACTTGTTGGTTTATCTTGGTATAACATACAGTAGCAATATTATAATCAGATGTTTGAGTTTTAATCGTGGCTAAGTAATGGGCTGCGAGCGCGCAATGTCCCTGTGATTGTTGATTGACTACGACTGCTTTAAGATCCTTAATATCGAGCTGTATTTCCTTTTGTTTTACTCTATACTCAGAGACAATAACAAATATATCTTGGCTGAACAGTTGCGCTCGAGTTATACCTGAGGGTGCCACTTGAGTAAATATATCAGTAGAAGCTGGAAGTTTAGTTAAATCTTTTTTAGGTGCTATTATGATTGCTGTTAAGTCACTTTCACTTGGGTTACTTAAAAAAGCGAATAATGCTGAGATGGTATTATCTGCTGTAGTTGGAGTAGCAGCTTGATGTTGCTGTTGCATTAGTAGTAATTGCTGCGTAGCTACTGCATGTACGTCCGGTGTGCTTGATAGATGCTGAAGTTGCTGGCTTCTTGTTGATGCTGGTGTCGTTAACGAAGATCCTGCGGCAGCAGCTGCTGATGCCTGTTGCGAATTACCTTGATCCTTTCTCATTTGCTGTGCCCCTTCTTGTTGTGATTTTTCTTCTGCAATAGCCCGTTTTCGAAGAGCTTCTATTTTGCCATCAAGAATGTGTTGGTGTGAAGGTTTAAAAGGTTTGCGTGCCATTGATTGCTCCCAGCCTAGTATATACTTATGAAAGTTTATCGGTAAGATATATGATCTTTTAATTTTTTACAAGAACATCTATACTATTTTAGCGTTCGCAACTAAACAGCAAGGTTTATATGTAAATCTGCTTAAAATTAGACGTCGATATTTTCAGCATTAAGTGCGTTTTCTTCTATAAATGCACGACGTGGTTCGACATGATCACCCATTAATGTTGTAAATATTTCATCTGCTTTGATAGCATCTTCTATATTTACTTTGAGCATATGTCTTGTTTCTGGGTTCATTGTGGTATCCCAAAGTTGTTCAGGATTCATTTCACCAAGACCTTTAAAACGTGAAATACTCAGCCCTTTTCTACCTTCCTGTACTAACCAGTCATAAGCTTGTTCAAAATTTTCTACTGCCTGTGTTTTTTCACCACGTTTTATGTAAGCGCCTGTCTCTATTAAGCCATGGAGCTTTTTGCTCAAATTTGATAGGTGGCGATAGTCAGGTGAGCTAAAAAAATCACTGCCTAAAGGATATTTTGATTCAACACCATGTTCAGTAACGATAATAATTGGCTTGTACAGATTATTTTCAGTATCATGTTCAACGTTGATGCGATATTCGGCGTCATGCTCACTGCGTATTTGTTTTAATTGATCTGAAAGCGCGTTAGCCCAACTGGTAACAGCTTGCTCATTTGAGAGTTCAGCCGTGCCAAGTACATTAATATCACGCATTGCTTTTAATGCTGGTAGCGGATAACGGATTGCCAATCTTTCGATACCACGCACCACCTGCCTAAAGTGCATAGAAATATCTTCTAATGCAGTATTTGAGATGGCTGGTGCTGATCCGTTCGGATGCAATTCTGCATCCTCTAGCGCGATTTGTAATAAGAAACCATCCATTTCCTTGTCGTCATTAATATATTGCTCTTGCTTTCCTTTTTTAACCTTATATAAAGGTGGCTGAGCGATATAAATATGTCCTCTAGTGATAAGTTCAGCAACTTGTCTATAGAAAAAAGTGAGTAGTAAGGTGCGTATGTGAGAACCATCAACATCTGCATCCGTCATGATAATGATTCTATGGTATCTTAATTTATCTGGATTAAATTCATCACGCCCGATACCACAGCCCAAAGCAGTAATTAAGGTGCCCACCTGCTCAGAGGATATCATTTTGTCAAAACGCGCTTTCTCAACGTTTAATATTTTACCACGTAATGGGAGAATTGCTTGGTACTTACGTTCACGTGCTTGTTTGGCCGAACCTCCCGCCGAATCACCCTCGACTAAAAATAGTTCGCAAAGTGCAGGATCTTTTTCTTGGCAATCAGCAAGCTTACCAGGAAGTCCAGCAATATCGAGTACGCTTTTACGTCGTGTCATATCTCGCGCACGTCTTGCTGCCTCACGTGCACGCGCCGCATCGATAATTTTACCAACGATCAATTTTGCTTGCTTAGGATTTTCTTGGAGGAAGTCATTTAATTTATCAGCGACACTTGATTCTACGATCGGTTTTACTTCTGAGGAAACCAATTTATCTTTTGTTTGAGATGAAAATTTTGGATCAGGAACTTTAACTGATAATACGCAACATAGCCCCTCACGCGCATCGTCACCACTCGTATGTACCTTTGCTTTTTTCGCCACGCCACCTTTTTCAATATAACTATTCAAGGTACGTGTTAATGCAGCACGTAATCCAGCTAAGTGTGTACCACCATCGCGCTGTGGAATATTGTTAGTAAAACATAAAATGGTTTCTTGGAAACCATCGTTCCATTGTAGTGCTGCTTCAACGGTCAAGTCGTTTTTTTCTTGGGTAAAATAAAAAACATTTTCATTAACCGGTGTTTTATTACGATTTAAATGTTCGACAAATGCTTTGATGCCACCTTCATATTCAAACGTATCCTTTTTCCCAGTGTTTTCGTCAAACAAAACAATACGCACACCTGAATTTAAGAAACTTAATTCACGCAAACGTTTTGCTAAAATATCATAATGAAATTGCGTATCACTAAAAATTTCTGTACTCGGCCAAAAACGGATGTAGGTTCCTGTTTTCTCTGTTGCACCCGTGATACCAAGCGGTGCTTGTGGCACACCCATACTATAACTTTGTTCATGGATTTGTTTATTTTGGAAAATTTTGATATCAAGTTTTTCAGAAAGTGCATTTACTACTGAGACACCAACACCATGCAAACCACCGGATACTTTATAAGAGTTATTATCAAACTTACCGCCCGCATGTAATACTGTCATAATAACTTCGACAGCGGAACGCTGTTCTTCTGCATGGATGCCTGTTGGAATACCGCGTCCATTATCCTGCACGCTAACGGAGCCATCTGTATGGATCGTTACTGTGATTTCAGAACAGTGACCGGCTAATGCCTCGTCGATAGAGTTATCCACTACTTCAAATACCATGTGGTGCAAACCAGAGCCATCATCTGTATCACCGATATACATACCGGGGCGTTTACGTACTGCATCTAGACCTTTTAAGACCTTAATCGCAGAAGAATCATATTCAGAAGATTTTGTGTCTGGCATGGAGCGTAACTCTCTAATTTAATTGAAATTTTAGTGATGGCTATTATATCAAAATATCTGTTTATTAGCTATAAGGGAGTGATAACGTTTTGAATGTCCATTTGCACAGTGAAATCTAAAAACCAGCATGATAATAACCCCTCCGTACGCTGGAAAAATAGTAAATTATATGGTGCTTATCACTCAAATGGATGCTGTACTAGAAAATGTGATTTAACTACAGTTTTTAGGTTTTCAATGAGTGAGCGCTATTTTTCCACAGACCTATTAAGAATGGTTGGTTGGGCTGCTCAGTCCTAGGATTATCTATCGCTATTTGATTTTTTACTAAAAAAATAGTGTTCCACGTGAAACATTAGGGGCTGAGACAATTTCCATCCTTTCTAGCTGCAAATTTAGCTTTATAGCTATGAACTGTTTAGGTTTGGCCTTTAATGAGGGTGTTTCCATGTTTCACGTGGAACATCTGGCTTTCATCAAGCTCTGATAGGTCTGATAAGTCATTATTGTTGATACAAGTGACCAAAACCTGAGAGTTTAGGCTTTTTAGGACGTTAATAACAGCTGTTTGTTTATAGGTATCCAGTTCAGAGGGTAAGTCGTCGATAAGGTAGATAGGAGATTTATTGAGTTGTTGTTTGAATAATACGCCTTGGGCAAGGTGTAGTGCGTATGCCGCTAATTTTTGTTGTCCCTGGGAAAGAATATCATCAGCAGGAGTGTTATCAATATATATTTGGATATCAGCACGATGCGGCCCATCTTGGGTAAAGCCAAAATTTAAATCACGCTGATAATGTATATTGAGTAGTGTTTCTAAAGAAGACTCTTTTAACCAGCCTCTTTTATAGCGAATGGACATCTTATTACTAAGGTCTGGTAGCAATAAATTAAAAATTTCCTTATATATGGGCTCAAAATTATAAATATACTCTATTCTAAAACCATGAATATGCTCGCTGAGCTCAATAACCGGCTGATTCCACACTTGAATTTCTTCTTTCGGCCTTTTTTGTTTTAAACAAGAGTTTCGTTGCTTTAATACTTTACTAAATTGCTGCCAGATGTCTAAAAAAGATTGTTTCACGTGAAACACACCCCAATCTAAGAATGCACGCCGTTGTTTTGGTCCATCACTAAAGAAGCGATAGCTATCAACACCAATCACTTGTAATGGCATAAGTCTTGCGATGGGAGCAATGGAAAACTGTGCCTCACCATTTAATTTAATTGTTCTTGAGCCATTTCTATGCCGCTCAAAGCCAATAAAATGCTGTGAATTACCATCGTTAAAACCAGTTGTTAGCATTAAACTGTCTTGTTGATGTTGAATAATACGTGTTGCAAGATTAGTTCTAAAGGATTTGCCAACACTAAGATAATAAATACTCTCTAGTAGACTGGTTTTTCCTGCCCCATTTTCACCATAAAAAATATTAAAATTTTTCCTGAGCTCAATAGATAATTCATTGATATTTCGAAACGATTTTATGTTGAGATTTGTTATATACAAAATATTAACCAATACATAAAGGGTAAAAATGCGCCTATAAATAGATAATATAGTGTCAATTGTTCTATAAGATTAAATGTTACCTATAATTTCATGGGCATTACTACGTAAACACAATTGGTGTTATCTTCCCCTTCCTCTATAACAAGGCTACTATTGGCATCTGAAAAGTTAAGCGTAATGGTTTCAAGGGATAAATTATTGATCACATCGAGCAAGTAGCTAACATTAAACCCAATATCAACCTCATCGAAATTATAATCTATCTTGATTTCTTCTTCTGCAGCCTCTTGTTCGGGATTATTTGCAAGAATACGGAGTAAATTATATCTAAACTCAAAACGTAGTCCTTTGAATTTCTCATTGCAGAGTATGGCAACACGGCTCAATGTATCTTTAAAATGACTGCGTTCCAATGTTACGTGTTTATTGGCATTTTTAGGTATGACACGCTCGTAGTCTGGGAAACGTCCTTCAATAAGTTTAGATGTAAATTGATAGCCATTAGTTTTGACCTGAATATGATTGTTGCTAATACAAACAGTTGCGGGCGATTCATCATTGCTTAATAGTCGTAATAACTCGAGCACCCCTTTTCTTGGGATAATAACCTGTACTTTTTCTTGTGCTGCTGTGCTAATATTATTAATCATTGTTGCAGCCAGTCTGTGTCCATCGGTAGCAACGCTGCGTAAATAATCACTACTTACTTCCAATAACATGCCATTTAAATAGTAACGGACATCTTGTTGCGCCATACAGAAATAGCTGTGTTGAATAAGTTTATGCAAGTCAGCTTGTTTGACTTCGAATTCAATATCAGTTTCGATATGTTGATCAACACTCGGAAAATCTTCTGCAGGTAGGGTTGAGAGTGTAAAACGACTTTTGCCAGAACGAACAACAACTTGCTCTTTATCCTTGTACAATTCAATAGCTGAATTTTCAGGTAATGCTTTACAAATATCCATTAATTTTCGCCCAGGCAGTGTTAATTTGCCAGTGGTTGTAGGAGATACATTGAGTTGCATTTGGCCGATCAGCTCAACCTCAAGGTCCGTTCCAGTAATGGATATTCTATTATCAGTTGCATCGAGCAAGATATTGGATAGGATAGGCAAGGTTTGTTTACGCTCAACAACGCCCATCACCATTTGCAATGGTTTGAGTAAGGTTTCTCGTTCTAGATTTAGTTTCATATTGTTACAACCCTATTAGGATGGCACAGTTTAACAAGATTCATTTCATCTTTATACAGTCTTCTCGACCAAATCCCTTGTCGCTGTGGTTAAAGTATACAAATCGGCCACTTATTAGGTTGCCGTTATCAACTCTGTAAGCAGTGACACTACTACCGTAGGAGCGATCATTGAAAATAGCAACTAGATTATTACCATACTCAAAACCAACACCTTTTACGGTTTCCCAATAGGATTCGGGAAAACTCTCGGTGAGTATATACGTTGGGCTCTTGAAAATCGGTTTAGATATGGTGAGTATGCTTTGGTATGACTTACGAAAAATGGCACCTACGCCATGACAGCGGTATTGCCCAACTAGGCCTTGATTATTAACTGGTTGAGTATCTTTTTTGGGGTCTGCTAACCAATGAAGTGCAAGTACAGTAACACTTACAGATAAGCTAATTAGTCCAACAATAATGCTTAGCGATTTTTTCATCTATACTCCGTTACGCAGAGAGAATCCGCAATAAATTTTTATAATCGTCTTTAAGCTCAATACTTTCTTCAAGTAATTCTTGTATCTTGCGCACAGCATGTAGCACGGTCGTATGATCACGCCCACCGAATGCTTCGCCAATTTCAGGTAGGCTATGGTTTGTCAGTTCTTTGGAAATAGCCATAGCCATTTGGCGTGGACGAGCAATGGAGCGACTGCGACGTTTGGATAGGATATCAGACATTTTAATTTTATAGTATTCAGCAACGGTACGCTGAATATTATCGACAGTAACTAATTTGGCTTGTAGGGTTAGTAAATCTTTCAAGGCTTCGCGAGTAAATTCAACAGTAATCGGATTACCTGTAAAATGTGCATTAGCGATAACACGCTTGAGTGCACCTTCTAATTCGCGTACGTTAGATTGAATATGTTTTGCAATAAAGAAGGCAACGTCATTAGGTAAGTTTATGTGTGAACGTTCAGCTTTACTTTTAAGGATAGCAACACGTGTTTCTAATTCGGGTGGCTCTACTGCAATGGTAAGCCCCCAACCAAAACGCGATTGTAGACGTTCTTCCAGTCCGCTGATTTCTTTTGGATAGCGATCACAGGTTAAAACAATTTGTTGCTGGCTATCTAGAAGTGAATTAAAGGTATGAAAGAATTCTTCTTGAGAGCGTTCTTTTCCCGCAAAGAATTGTATATCGTCAATAAGTAACGCATTGATGCTGCGATAGAATTTTTTAAATTCATTCATGGCATTGCGCTGTAATGCTTTAATCATGTCAGCAACAAAGCGTTCGGAGTGAAGGTACAGAACATTGGCGCTAGGATTTTGTTGTTTAATGTGATTGCCAAGCGCAAGCATTAAATGCGTTTTACCTAAGCCTACACCACCGTAGATAAATAAAGGGTTATATGTTTGTCCTGGGTTTTGTGCTACCTGTAGTGTTGCAGCATGTGCCAATTGATTTGATTTACCAATAACAAAATTTTCAAATGTGAATTGAGGATTAATGTTTGTTTTTGATTGTTGTGCATTAGGGCCAAACTGTAATCCACTACCAGAAGATTTTTTCGCGGTCGTAGTTGTTGTTTGTGTATTTGCATGGGGAGCGCGTTGTGTGCTATTGCCACTGGGATTGTTAGTTTCTTCACGTGTGCCAATAGATAACATGATCACAGGTGGCGTGTTGTCAGTTAATGATGATAATGTTGCTTCAATTAATGGTAAAAAATTATCGCTTATATATTCTTTTACAAACTTATTAGGCGCAAGTAATTCCAGCTTATTCTGCTGTAATTTTGCATGTATGGGTCTAATCCATGTGTTAAACTTTTTCTCTGGTATCTCATCTTTTAAATAATCAAGACAATGTTCCCAGAGTGATAGTTCTGTTGAAGTATCAGTCATACCTGTCCTTGCTTCTGCCCTGAGTGGTTATAGAATAAAAGGCTATGCGTAAAACGAAAAGGCATTATATACCTGTAAACGTCCGCACGTCTAATTGTTTAATAGAAAAATTTCTAAGCGTGTGTGCTAGTTAACCACTGCATCTAAAATGGCCATGCGCATTGCCACACCATTTTGCACTTGCTCTAATATAGTGGATTGCTTAGAATCAGCAACGTTCGAACTAATCTCAACATGGCGATTAATAGGCCCGGGATGCATCACAATAACGTCTTGACATGCATGTTTTAACCTGTCATCAGTAATGCAAAAATTTTTTTGATAGTCATCGAAGCTGATATGTTCCTCTTGTTTTAAGCGTTCTTTTTGGATGCGTAAGGCAATAATGATATCTGCATCTTTAATACCTGCTTCAAGCTCGTGAAAAATATTAACGCTTTGCATGTTAAGTGCATCATTAACAAAAACCTTTGGCCCAACCAAACGTAAATCTGGTACGCCTACTTTTTGCAGTGCAATCACAAGTGAATGTGCAACACGTGAATGTAATACATCTCCAACGATAGCAATTTTTAATTGTGAAAAATCATGTTTATGTTGTTTAATCGTCATTAAATCAAGTAATGCTTGAGTAGGGTGACGGTTAGAGCCATCACCTGCATTTATTACGTGTGCGCTGCCTTGTAGTTCATTTGCAATAAATTCTGGCGCATGATTATCAGGATGACGCACGATAAAAACATCTGTACCCATAGCTTCAAACGTTTGTACAGTATCGATAAGTGACTCACCTTTAAGTACTGAAGAAAATTTAAGATCGGGCGATAAGGTAATTGCACTTAAGCGTTTAGCTGCAAGTAAAAATGAATTTACAGTGCGTGTCGATGGCTCAAAAAACAAAGTTGTTACAACGCACTCAGATAAAGTTGGTTCAATTTTTTTTTGTGTTTGTATTTTTTGTTTGAAATAATTTGCGCGTTCGATGAGTGTATTGATGTCGTCATAGGTAAGTGTATCAAGTTGAATTAAGTGGGGGAGTTTAAGGTTGGTTTTTTTCATGTGTGTGCTCTCTTAACCAGGATTCTAAAATTAAAACGGCAGCAATGCTGTCTACATTAGTTTTGTGTTTGTCATTTTGTTTAAGTTCATATTCCGCAGCTTTTGTCGTTAAGCGTTCATCAACTAAAAAAGTAGGTAATTTAAATTTTGTTTCAAGTCTTCGAGCAAACTTTTGAGCGCAATAAGTAATGTCTTGCATCGAACCATCGAGTTGATAAGGCATACCGACAACAAATGCTTCTGCTTGCCACGAGGTGATAAGTGCTTTTATTTTATCCCAATCTGGGATGCCATCCTGTGCTTTTAAGATTGGCAATGGACTGGCCGTAGCGCTGATTATCTGGCCGATAGCAACACCGATTTTACGCATGCCAAAATCAAATCCAAGTAAGACGGACGGTGATTTAGGCATGACCAACCTGTGAGGATAATTGTGTTACATTGATGCCGAGTAGCTCAGTTGCTTTTTTCCAGCGTTGGTCAATGCTGGTATCAAAGATAATCGACTTATCATAGGGAACAACCAACCAATCGTTACGATTAATTTCAGTCTCAAGCTGCCCTGGTCCCCAGCCTGAATAGCCAAGTGTAATTAGATAATGTTCAGGCCCATCGCCTTCGGCAATATCGATTAAGGTTTCGCGTGAAGCAGAGATGACGAGATCATCGGCACCTTCATCGTCACGGTAGGGTGTGTGAATGACAAACCCATGCTCCTGGCCTACCGGACCACCCATAAAGACTGGTGTCTTTGCGATCTCTTCATTGATGACATCGATTTCCAAGTGCTCAAGTATACCGCCTAAATGTACATTAAGCGGCTTGTTTACGATAATGCCCATTGCGCCGTCTTGGTCGTGTTCACACACAAAAATAACTGAGCGGCCAAAGGTATCGTCATTAAATGAGGGCATTGCGATCAAAAAATGATTAATAAAACTTGTGTTATCCATGGCCAACAGTATGATCGAGTAGACTAAGGTGTTCAAGCGTTAATTTTTTTGCAATAATCGCGTTTTGGATTTGTCCGTATTAACTGAGAGGCCATACCATGCAGCAAGATCTATCAAGAGAGGCACTATTAAAATCTGCTCTAATGCAGAAAGAGGGTGTATTAAGTAATCAAGGAGCATTAACTGTTGAGACAGGAAAGCGTACAGGACGCTCGCCTAAAGATCGATTTATTGTGGATGATAGTACTACCCATGACACGGTCGATTGGGGTGTGATCAATCAGCCAGTGTCGACAGAAGTATTTGATCGCTTGTGGAATAAGGTAAGTGCTTATCTTGAAGGTAAAGAATCATTCGTTTCTCATTTACGTGTTGGCGCCGACCCGGAAAATTTTTTACCTGTCAGAGTGACGACACAGACTGCATGGCAAAATTTATTTGCACAACATTTATTTATTCAGCCAGAAGGCGATTATGCCGAAGGTAAACCTATATGGAATATTTTAAACGTAGCTGGTTTTAAGCCAGATCCTAAAGTTGATGGCACGAATAGTGATGGCACCGTGATGATCAACTTTACTGAGCGTAAAGTACTTATCTGTGGCATGCGTTATGCTGGTGAGATGAAAAAAGCGATGTTCTCGGTGATGAACTATTTAATGCCTGAGCGCGATGTATTACCGATGCACTGTGCGGCCAATGTTGGCGAAGATGGTAATAGCGCTTTATTTTTCGGTTTGTCGGGCACCGGTAAAACAACTTTATCTGCTGACCCAGAGCGCTATTTAATTGGCGATGATGAACATGGCTGGAGTCCTACGGGTATTTTCAACTTTGAAGGTGGCTGTTATGCGAAGTGTATTAATTTATCACAAGAGCGTGAACCAGTTATTTGGCATGCGATTCGTGATACAGCCATCATGGAAAACGTCGTTTTAGATGCTAATGGCAAGCCCGATTTTACTGATTCAAGTCTCACAGAAAATACGCGTGCTGCTTATCCGCTCGACTTCATTGAAAAGCGTGTTATCGAAAATCGCGCGGGTGTACCAAAAGCCGTGTTATTTTTAACGTGTGATTTATATGGTGTATTGCCACCGATTGGCATTTTAACTAAAGAGCAAGCAGCATATTATTTCTTAAGTGGTTATACAGCATTAGTTGGCTCTACTGAAGTAGGTAGTACTGCAGCTGTTCAGCCTACATTTAGTACCTGTTTTGGCGCACCATTTTTTCCAAGACCAGCAACTGTATATGCTGAACTATTAATGAAGCGTATCGAAGAAACAGGCTGCCAAGTTTACTTAATTAACACCGGCTGGTCTGGTGGTTCATATGGCGGCGGCGGTGAGCGTTTTAGCATCCCAACAACACGGGCAGTTGTGCACGCAGCAATTTCAGGCACAGTTTTAGATGCTGAGCAAGCTATCTTGCCAGGCTTTAATATTGCTATTCCAACAATTGCAACTGACGTAGATTCTAAGCTACTAGATCCACGTAAAACGTGGGCAGATCAAGAAGCCTATGAACATTGTGCAGAGAAATTAATTACTGGCTTCCAAGATAACTTTAAAAAGTTTGATGTAGCTGACATAATTAAGCAAGCAGGTCCTGAGCTTGTCAAGTGCTAACACGTATGAAGATATAAAACGAGCAGCGGCTGATGTAAGATTAGTTGCCGTCTCAAAACGTCAGCCCATCACTAAAATTACAGCATTATATGAAAATGGTCAGCGTGACTTTGCTGAGAATTTTGTGCAAGAAGCTTTAGAGAAAATCCAAGCGCTTGCAATGCTCAATATTACATGGCATTTTATTGGTCGTATCCAATCTAACAAATTAAAACAAATCGCAACTGCATTCGATTGGGTGCAAAGTGTTGATTCATTAAAAGCAGCAACACGGTTAAATACTTATTGTGAAGTGTTAGACAAAAAAATGCAGGTATGCGTTTGTGTGAATCTCGATAATGAGGCGCAAAAAAGTGGTGTGGCACCAGCTGCACTTATCGAATTAGCTACGCAAATACAACTACTATCACATCTAGCTTTACGTGGTATTATGCTAATCCCACAGCCACAGCAATCATATGAGCAACAACGCGTGGCATTTACACGTGCAAAGCAATTATTTGACGAGCTCAAGTTGGTATTGCCGCAAGTTGATACGTTATCTATGGGAATGAGTGATGACTATCAAGCGGCAATTGATGCGGGGAGTACGATGATTCGTATTGGTACGGCGCTATTTGGTAAGAGAGATGCTTGAAAATTATATATTATCAATAAGTGAGTATTTGAACTTGTTCTCTCAGCATATAAATTAGCTGACTAACTGTAGATTCAACATACAATCAGTATACAGGTGACATGTATCGGTGCATTATTTAGAGTAAGAAAGAGCTTGACTGTACTATACTCTGTAGCAATGAGGAGAGCGCTATGATAGAGACTAAGACTCAGAAGGATGAGGATGACCTAAATATGGCATTAAACAAAAGATCAACTGTAAGTTTAAAATTTCGATCACAAAAAGACATACTTAAAGATATGCTACAGCAATCTATTCCATATGCTTTAAATGGGATTGTTATTGAAAGCGTTGGTATTTTTAGAACACTCATTTTTCGTCAGCTTGGAAGTGATGCGCTAGCAGCAAGTGCTTTGATATCGATATCACAACTATTGAGTGTTGGTACTATTAAAGGGTCTCTAGGTTCTACTGGTATTATTATTGCTAGAAAACATAAAAAAACCAATGATATTGGTATTATTTTACAGCAATCATGGTGCCAAGCTTTAATTGAATCAATACCCTTTATAACTTGTTTTGCTATTATTAAGCCGATTTTTATCGCATCTGGACAAACAGAGTCAGTAGCTAAAATAGCATCAGATTATCTCTATATTTATATGGGCGCCCTACCTGCAATTTCACTGCTTAAATCAAACGAATTTTTTGCTGTTGGACTGCGTCAAACGCAACTTATACTTATTATAAGCGTGATAAATAGTACCCTAGGTTATTACTTAAGCTATGTAATGGCGATAGGCGGATATGGTGTTAGAGGTATTGCTTACGCAGCCTGTATTTCAAATTGGCTAAGTTTTATCGGAATGACATTGTATTTTTTAAAACATCCCAACTTTAAAAAATACAATCTTTTAAAAATAACCCATGATTTAAGGCACAAGGTGTTAGAGAAATTATTTATAGTCGGTGTCCCACTAGGTTTTGGGGTTGGTATAGAAGCATCATATATGTTTGCTTTGACAACCTTGGTTGGTGGCTTTGGAAAAACCCCACTTATTGCTATGCAAATTACTTCACAATTTATGTCATTATTTGCTGAGCTAAACTCTGTGATAGCAACTATAGTCAGTATTATGACAAGCTCCGATATCTCTCAGAATAATGGATTAAATGTCAGAAATATTGGTTATATGGGCTACTTTTTGACATCTACCCTATCATTGCTGAGTCTAATTTTATTTATGTCAATACACCAGGCTATAACTAATTTATTTTTAGAAGAAAATGATAAGGAGTATGAGCATACCGTAATGATTGTAAAAAACTTTTTTTTGATATGTTGTGTCAGTAATTTTTTTGATGCTACAATGCGTGTAGCCGCTGGAGGTTTGGGAGGTTTTTACAAAACTGTATTTCCTTTGATGGTTACACTATGTGGAATATGGTTTGCAGGCATGCCGATAGGCTTATTTTTGGCCTTTACATGTGGTTTGGGGCCAGAAGGCCTGCTTGTTGGGCGGTGCTTTGGATTGCTGGGCTGTGCTACAGCCCTTTTAAATGAATGGTTTAATGTTGTTAAAGTGCATGAAAAGCCTGAAGATAATAGACAGCAGTCAGGCTTTATAGGTAACTTTTGTAGTCTCTTTAAAACGCAATTGTCAACAGACTCCAACGTAGTTGAAGAAGATTCTAAAGTTTTTAACCTATTAAACCATTAGCTACTATTGTTGCTTTGAACATTTATCCAGAATTGAGGTTAACCTAAATCATTTTGGTATGGCAACTTAAAAAAAGCGATATTGTGATAACATTTTTTCTATGTTATTCTCCACTTCTTTAATCTGGAGTGTAGTCTCAGATAATACTGGATCTTGTGTCTAATAAACAGTATATAATATATTTGAGGTAAAAATATCAAGGAGTAATTGTTTTGTCGCAAAAAGAAAATATTTTAATTATTGGTGCAGGCCAAATTGGTATGTTGGTAGCCTCCTTGCTTGCAGACTCTCAAGATTATAGAGTCTATTTAAGTGATAAGCAAAAGCCAAAAAATATCCCTATTATCCCACAAAATCCAATAGAGTTTTTTCTAGGCAATGTATTTAACCAAGATCACTTTGTTGAAAAAGTTAAACAAATTAAAATTAAGGGTATTGTATCTTGTTTGCCACATAACTTAACGCTCAATGTCGCTAAAATTGCTAGTCTTGCAGGTTTATATTACTTTGACTTAACCGAAGATGTGGCATCAACAGAAGCCATTTATCAACTCGCTGAAAATTCTGAGAAAGGCGTTTTTGTGCAGCAGTGTGGGTTGGCGCCTGGGATAATCAGTATTATTGCTCATAGTATCATGCAGGAATTTGATGAACTTTCAAAGGTAAAAATGCGTGTTGGTGCATTGCCAGCAAATATCAGTAACTCACTTGGATATGCATTTACCTGGTCAATAGAAGGTGTGATCAATGAATATGTAAACCCTTGTCCTGCCGTTGTGGATTACGATTGCGTTATGATACCTGCACTAGATGATTTAGAAACAATCAAAATAAATGGTGCATCCTATGAAGCTTTTAATACTTCGGGTGGTTTGGGCTCTTTGGTAACGACTTATGCTGGAAAAGTTCGTGAGATGAATTATAAAACGATTCGGTATCCTGGCCATTGTAATAAAATGAAATTTTTGCTTCAAGATCTTAAGTTCTGTGATGATCAGGAAGCGTTAATACATAATCTAAAAAAAGTCGTACCTCAAACCTCTAACGATGTGGTGTTAATCTATGTATCTGTTGAGGGTTTAATAGATGGTAAAATGATTGAAAAAAATTATGCTCATTACTTTTATCCCATGGCCATGTTAGGTCATCAATGGACGGCTATCCAAATGACTACTGCCTGTAGCTTGTGTGTTTCTATAGATCTCGTTATGCAAAAGAAAACAATACCAGGAAAAATTGTACGACAAGAACAAATAGATTTTACCAAAGATTTTCTACCTAACCGCTTTGCACGTTATTTTAGGGAGTCTACTTCCAGACCCTCAAATACTGAGACGTCTGCTGTTGTTGATTTAGTGGCAGTATCTTGATAAGTTTTTGATGAATTTTTCCTTTCGAAAACTTATTAAAGTGTACCATAAGAGTTTGAGTTAGGTATTACATCATCTGGATCTTTTTCAGGGTCATTGATAAGAAAAGGTTCGTATTCTACTTTTGTGCTCGAGCCCTGCGCCGAGAAAATGCCAGGATTGTAGTGTCGTTGAGTAGCTTTTCGTATGACGCCTGAAAACGCGATTGTATTAACTACAATTCCATAGCTAACAGATGTAATAAAACGAATAATTGCAGCTGTTAGGCCGAGTTTTGCAAAAACTTCTCCAGAAGCTGATGTTGCAGTACCGAGAATGCCAATGATACTTGGGATTGACATAACTGCGGCTATGTAAGTGTAGCGGTCAGTGATGGAATCATTAAAGTTTTTCCCATTAGTGAGCATATCGAGTCCTAAGCTTAACCAATATAAAATGTAAGGTATCGTTCCAACAATACCAAGTCCGCTTGTCGTATAAGCAAAAGGGAGGATAATTGATTCAGAGACATGTGCCCAAGAAAGCATAAGAGCGCTTGCCTCATAGATTGCATCTGAAAGACTCACTGAATACCCTAATGTGAGCAGACATGCTGCAGTTAAGCGTATGAGATTTGGTATATTTCGACTAATATATGCATTGTTAAAGCTGCATTTCATGTCTTTTAATTTTGTAGGGCACTTGATCGCGCCATCCCATACGACTGAAAATCTAATCATAAAAGAAATGAGGGCATTTATTATGCACAATGATTTAGGTAGCCCAAGGGTTTTTGCACCAAGGTAAGCGCCAGTAAAGATTGGTGCTGCTGCAAATGGTGTAAATGGCAGTAAATAATATTCATTAGCTTTCTGTGGTTTTAACTTTATTCCATTTAATGCACGAAAATAGAACCCGCCAGCTGTTAGACTTGCTAATACGCCAACAGCTAAAATAGGGCCAAAGGAAGAATCATGAGATAAATTAAATAGTTTTTCAATCCCTTCCCCACCTATTTGTGTGACAGAAAAATATGTTATAAAACAAGTTCCAGCTAATAATAATCTGACTTTGATGTTTTTATTTTTTTCTTGTGTGATATCAATAACAGTATCATTTTGCTTAACTTGAGCCATTACGGGGTATTTGTCCATTATTTATTATCCTATTAAATTGCTTTGAGGTGTCTACACTATCAAATAAACAATAAAAAATATACACATACGGGTTTATTTAGTAGCTATGAGGGAATGGTCTTTTTAGTGATACAAGGAGTTTCGCACTTTAAAAGTGAGAAACTCCTATGATATTGTATTGAAATTTAGTTGGAACCAGATAAACTTAACAATTTTGGAAAATTGGGTATTGCAATTAGCAGGAGATAATATGCATTCTTCTATTAAAAAACTAACTTTGAGCGAATCAAAAGATAGTATTTCTAAATTAAATCCTGACTTTGCAAGAATTGTTGACAAGTTACCTTTGCAAGATGAGCATAGCTTGTTTCTAGCTCGATATTCTTATGGGTCACAAATACTTCATGATGGCGTATTATGCTTTCCAAGTGCTTCTGGCGATTTAGTACCGCTAGATGATAAAAATACTGATAAGCTCGTAAGGAAGGCTTTCAATGGTATTCGCTTCTTTCCGATGTATTTATGTTCTCATAATCACATAGAGGTATCATTTGACTATCCAAAGGTGAATCTCCCTGTTTCAATACTATCACCAGGGAAGTTAACTGGACTCAATGATAGGGATGATACTTTTTCAAGTATGGTTCCGCATATTTGGAATTGGTATTCCGGGGTTAAAACATCATTACTTTATTGTCAGGAAGATCAAGAGAGTATTGGCAAAAAAATTTGCCATGAGCTAGGCATTTCTCATAGAGGCTTAACAAAATATGGTTGTGTAAATTTTGATTGCGTGGCTTCAGCATTAGTTCAAAATAAGCTTTTTCATGCTGAAGATTGGTATTCTGAAATACTCTTGTTTCCAAGTAGCTGGTACGAAAATGAAAACAACCCAGCGTGGCAGCCTTTTTATGATGAAATCAAACAGTTGATTTGGCTTAGATCAAAGCTTTGGCGTTTTAGGTGGGCGTGGGATGGCTTACTAACACAATGTGTTAACAATGATGAGAGTCCACTGACAGTGTCATTTGTGAAGCATTTAATCAGCATTGCATGTGGCAGCCTAACAAGTTTTGCTCAGGCGGGCGAAGCTGAGTTACCTTATAACGCGTTCAAAGAGTTCTTTGAAAATATTTTCGGTAGTAAATATACATTTGAAGTACTCTGTGCAAAACCATTTAATTATAAAATTTCCGGAACACAGGGGTTTGTACCCTTGCTACCTGATATGCTTCTAGATTACATTCCCACAAATATGAGCCAATATAATTCTACATCTGAGAAAGAAAATATAAAAAATTTATTTCATAGTTTCTTTAGACATCTTAGCAAAAATGATTTGTTACAAGATACACCTCTTAGCAACATCAAGGATCAGGTTGAATTCATTTTTGATAATGAGCAAAAAAACTATTTTGACCAAAGCTATGTGACCCTAAGAGCACGACAAAAATGAGCGTATATAATTTAGATATAAAAACCCTTAAGTCTTCTTGTAATAACATACCATTGCCTTCTGAGGCGTTCCCGTGTCACAGTGAGCCAAGCGAAGATAAGCTGGTGTCGGAAATCTTGTTAGAAATGGCGCGGGCTAATCCAAATGATATTGCGATTGAGTCAGATACAGTGAGCCTAAGTTATCATGATCTGAACCACGCAGTGACTGATTTTGCTATAGTACTACTACAAGAGGGAGTAAAAAAAAATAGTACGGTGTTTATTTATGCTAGTAGAACACCATTGTTGGTTATTAGTATTCTAGCAACTTTGAAAGTAGGTGCCACGTTTTCTCTTTTGGATCCGAGTGACCCTGTTGAGTATCTTGAGAGTTGTATAAAACAAGCCAAGCCATCTGTATGGATTGACCTAAGCCATGAGGCTTGTACTATTAACAAAGAAAAAAAGTTAGAAATTGATTTGCTTATTAAGCGTGTATTTAAACTAACTTTTAATTTAAATTCTATTACTGATATAGCAAATTTAGTACAGTTACATCATGTTGCCAAAGAAAATGCTATTTTTCCTAAAATCTCAGGTGATGATACTGCCACAATAACTTTTACCTCTGGAAGCAATGGGACTCCTAAAGCTGTGATGGGGCGGCATTCCTCCCTTAGTCACTTTCAGGGGTGGATGCAAAAAGAGTTTGGCATCAATGGCAGTGACAGGTTTGCTATGTGTTCAAACCTGTCACATGATCCAATTCAGAGGGATATTTTTACAGCTATTTGTTTAGGCGGTACAATTGTAATACCTAGTCAACAGGCAATTTTTACGCCAGGGCAACTGCCCCAGTGGATGGCCCATAAAAAAATTACTGTGTGTTGTCTAACACCTCCTATGTGCCAATTTCTAACTTTATATAATTCAGAGAACATAAAGCTTAACACGTTACGAAAAATCTTCTTTGTTGGTACAAGCCTGTTAAAAAAACAAGTCGAAGATTTGCAATATATAGCGCCTTATGTTGATGTGATCAATTTATATGGCTCAACTGAGACTCAGAGAGCAGTTAGTTATTTTAATGTGACACAAAATTTACAGAAAATTCCAAGTGTAGTGCCCATAGGCAAGGGCATGAAGGATGTGGATATTTTAATTGTAAATCAAGCAACAAAAAAGCTTTGTGATGTTGGTGAAGTTGGAGAAATATGGGTTAGAAGCCCTTACATTGCTAAAGGTTATCTTAATGCTCCAGGTAATGATGCATTTTCAACTAACCCTTTTTCACAATTAAAAGATGATTTTATCTACAAGACCGGTGATTTAGGCGTCTATTCAAGTGATTTTGGTGCTCAGTGCTTAGGTAGAGTCGATAGTCAAATTAAAATTGATGGTCACAGAGTAGAGTTATCTCATATCGATAACATACTTATACAATTTAATAAGATAAAAGATGCTGTTACATTAGCTATCTTCACTCAGAGAAAAGAGCATGTATTAATCGCTTTTTTAGTTGCGAATATATCAGGGGGTGAAACTGATAATGAAAAATTTAAAAAGGAAGCTAGACATTTTTTAGAGAAGCATTTACCAAAATATATGATTCCTAGAGTTTTTATCATCAAAGATAAGATACCATTAACTAAAAATGGAAAAGTAGACTATAAGCTCTTAAAGTCTAATGCACATGACTATGTTGGTAGAAATAAAGTATTGCATCAAACGAAAGCATCCACAATATCTGAAAGTATCATTAGTATGGTTTCTGATATTTTAAGCATACCTATTCACTTGATTGATAACAAAACTACTCTTAATCAGCTAGGATTTACCTCTTTAAACTATATAGAATTTTTAAATAGAATTAGAAAAAAGTACAATATTAACTTAACTTACAATTCTAAAATGCCAACAATATTGGAAATCATCAACAGTATTGATCAAGTGAATAACTCAAATACTAACTATGCCTTTGTGGTTGCTAATGGTGATGTTCATGCAGGGAAAATTCTAAAGAATAAACATATCGAATATATTTCTTCTACTAAAATTAAAATAGATAAAAAAATAATAGATCACTTTTGTTCTAATAGTTATTTGGGTTTAGGTAGACACTCTATCGTTCGTCAAGCAGTATTAGATCACCTAGATCAAGATTGTAGTATCAATTCGCATGGCGCTATGGAGCTTAACGGGAAAACTTGTTTTCATGTTGATTTAATTAATGAAATAAAGCAGCTTTATAATTGTAATGAAGTATTGTTATATAATTCTGCTTATATGGCTAACATTTCTATAATACCTACTTTAGCTAATTCGCATGATCATATTTTTATTGATAGTGCTTGCCACCAATCAATTATAGATGGTTGTTCTTTGTCTCATGCACACTTTCACAGCTTTAAGCATAACGACATGACGCATTTAGAAAAAAAATTACATCGCCTGAGAAATGCGACAGGTAAAAAAATCATTATTACTGAAGGGCTCTATAGTATGGAGGGAACGATATTAGCATTACCTGAAATAAAATTTTTAGTAGACAAGTATCAGGCGTTACTTATGGTTGACGAAGCCTGTTCATTAGGGCAGCTCGGTGCTAATGGTGCTGGGGTAGAATCATATTTTAATATGCCGGGTACAATAGATATTCGTATTGGTACGTTAAGTAAGGCCATCCCCAGTATTGGCGGCTATATTGCCACTAATAAAGCCATATTTGAAAATGTTCAAATGAAAGGCGGTAGCATATTTTCCGGTGCAATACCGCCTATACAAGCAAGAATTGCAGCATACGCATTTAAGGTTATTAAGAATACACCCAGCTTGTTTGAAAACCTGCGGGCAAATACTGTAATGTGGCGTGATGGGTTAGAAAAACTAGGCTTTGATATAATCAAAAGTGAATCGGCAATTACTGCCATAAAGACACGTGATGATGATCATACTAAACAACTCTATGAACGTTTTTATAATGCTGGAGTTTATGTTTTTCCAGCACTCCCCCCATGGAATGCAAAAAACAAATCCTTGATAAGAACGTCTGTAACTGCTATGCATACGCAAGATCAAATTGAAAAAGCTTTAGATAGGATTGCAAATGGAAATGAAATTTAGTAACAAAAATATCATGATAATCGGTGGTACTTCGGGTATAGGTGCTGCAACGGCTTTTGCATTAGCAAAGCAAGGGGCTAATATTATAATTGCCGGTAGAAATATCCAGAAAGGTAATGAAATAGCAGATACGCTCAAGCAAAAATTTAACGTTAAAGCGTCCTTTTATAAAGCAGACATCACGTGTAAGAGCAGTATTGATGATTTTTTTATGAGATCAATTTCTGACTATAAAAGAATTGATGGTGCATTTAATTGTGCTGGGAAGATAGGCAATGATAGTTATTTAAATGGACAGCGTTTTCATGATTCATCCGAAGCAAATTGGGATGATATATTTGATACTAACTTAAAAGGAGTATGGCACTGTATGCGTCATCAATTGCATCATATGTTCCAAAATAAATCTGGTTCCATTGTAAATTGTGCATCTATTGCAGGCTTAAAAACGGCGAACAGTCGATCCATTGCTTACACAGCTAGTAAGCATGCACTTATTGGTTTAACACGTGCGGCTGCAGTGGAGTATGCTCGAGATAATATTCGTATAAATGCGGTCTGCCCAGGCATCATAAAAACACCTATTTTAGATCATATACCAGAAGAAAAGCTTGCAAATTTGATCGAAAGCTCTCCAGGCGGTAGGCTTGGTACACCCGAGGAAGTAGCTGATACGGTTGTGTTTTTACTTTCTGATGCGTCTTCTTATATTAATGGTAGTGCGATGGTTGTTGATGCGGGAAATTTATGTGGCGCATTATAATTTAATTTTTTCAACAAAACTATAAGGGTAGAAATATGTTTCGTGATCATAAAAAAGCCATGCCTGTTTTAATAAATGGTGACATAGATCTACAAGAGCCTGACTGTTTGCCTTTATTTTTGATACATCCAGGTGGTGGTGCTATTGATTGTTATGATAAATTATTGTCTGTAGATAGTAGACAGATATATGGCATTGAATTTCCATATCATGAAGTTAAGCGTGTATTTGACACGCCTAACTTTAAAATTGAATGGCTAGCTAATTTGTATGTGCAAAAAATTAGATCAGTTGTAGAGGGTCCTTGTTTAATTGGTGGCTGGTCAGCTGGTGGTACCATTGCATATGCGGTTGCTAAGCAGATGTCAGCATTAGGTAAGTCTGTTCCTCAAGTTATTATGATTGATAGTGCTTGCCCGAATGTTTATCGCGAAGAGCAGGACAAGGTGGCGATGGTAAATCGTCAAGCTTTAATGTTTTATCTTGATAACTTAAATAAATATTTTTCAAGTAGAGTACAGTTGAGCACCATAGAAGAAAAACAAGGTTTTGACATAGATATGCACTTACCGGACTTGATGCATTTTGTCTATGAAACATTAGATATCAAAAGCCTTATCAAAAAAGAAGCCTCAATTGATAGATTGGAAGCGTTTAAGTATACCATCGAAGGTATTGTGAGGGCAGTGCTGAGTTCTCATATTAATGAAGATGTCGAAAGTATCTTCTATATCAAAGCAGCGCAATCTGATAAAAGTTCAGCGAATGCTTGGGGGAACTTTAGTCGTCAGAAAATGCAATTGTGTGAAATTCCAAATACATCTCACTTATCAATAGTAGAAGAAAAGCATCTTACACAACTGAAGCAAATTATAGCCGAGTGTCATGAAAACCCACAAACTGAGCCTAAAGCTGGAGTAAATTTACAGTAACCGAAAATTTTTGCTTATAAATTAAATTTTATGCCCTGTGCTAATGGCAGATCATCACTCCAATTTATGGTGTTGGTTTGCCGACGCATATAGGCTTTCCAGGCGTCTGAGCCCGATTCACGTCCGCCACCAGTTTCTTTTTCGCCGCCAAATGCGCCACCAATTTCAGCACCTGAAGTGCCAATATTAATATTAGCGATGCCGCAATCACTACCTTTTGCAGATAAAAATAACTCAGCACTTTTTAAATTTTGCGTAAATAAGGCTGATGATAAACCCTGTTTAACATCATTATGTATGGTGAGTACTTCATCCATGGTGTCGAATGGCATGACATACAAAATAGGTGCAAACGTTTCTTTTTGAATGAGTGCAGACTCATTCGAAAGGCCGGTAATGATCGTTGGCTCAACGTAAAATCCATCACCTTTGAGTGCGCTACCGCCAGATTCGATTTTACCTCCACTCGCTACCGCTTGCTCAATTGTGCTAACAAAATTTTGTACTGATCCTTGATCGATCAAGGGCCCCATCAGATTATTTTCATTAAGTGGGTCACCAACGGTAATTTGTTGATATGCATTTTTTAAAGAAGCAAGAAATGTATTATATATTGAATGATGAATAAAAACGCGACGTGTTGAGGTACAGCGTTGGCCTGCTGTACCGACAGCGCCAAATACAACTGCAGGAAGTGCTAACGATAAGTCTGCAGACTCATCGATAATCACAGCATTATTGCCGCCCAGTTCTAAAATTGAATTGCCCAAACGGCCTGCTACTATTTTTGAAATATGTTTTCCTGTTTGTGTTGAGCCTGTGAAAGAAATTAAAGGTATCCGTGGATCACGCACAAAGTTTTCAACAAGGGTATGATCATGTGGTAGAAAAAAAGAAAAAATATCTGGGCACTGATTTGATTTGAGGACAGCATTGCAGATATTCTGAACGGCTATTGCGCATAGGGGTGTTTTCTCAGATGGTTTCCAAATTGTGACATTACCACAAATTGCTGCGATAAAAGCATTCCAGGCCCATACGGCTACAGGAAAGTTAAATGCTGAAATCACCCCAACTACACCATATGGGTGCCACTGCTCATACATACGGTGAAATGGGCGTTCTGAATGCATAGTTTTTCCATACAGCATGCGTGACTGCCCTACAGCAAAATCTGCAATATCAATCATTTCCTGTACTTCGCCATCACCTTCTTGCTTTGATTTACCCATTTCAAGAGAAACTAATGTGCCAAGCGCATCTTTATGTTCACGCAGGGCGATACCTATTTGACGAATAATTTCACCACGTTGTGGTGCAGGTACATCACGCCATTTTTTTGCCGCTTGCATGGCCGTATCTATATTGAAATCTAGCTGTGTTTTGTTAACAGTCGCTACCTTTGCAATTGTCTCCCCGGTCGATGGATTAATTGAGCTGATTTGTTGTGTGCCTATCTCGGCCCACTTATCAATGCCTGAGCAAGCACCGGAGTTAAGGTCTTTGATGTCGAGTTGTTTTAGGCAGTTCATAAGCATCCTTAATAATATATTTTGAGTAAGCATGTGAATATATATCAGTAGATACCTTGTGATCAAGTAATCAATATAATTATACTGTTTCATCGTTACTCAGAACTTGCTATTTTTATTTTTTTTGCCCACTATAATAAGTATGCTTAGTTCTGAACGTCAAAAAAAGATTATCCTTTTTACAATGTGTCTTGGTTTTTTCATGGTAATTCTCGACACGACAATTGTAAATGTTGTATTGCCTGCTATTACTGAGGGACTACATACTAATATTTCTGGCGTGCAATGGGTTATTGTTGGTTATACGATTAGCTTTGCTAGCTTATTATTATTGGCTGGTAATTTAACAGATTACTTTGGTCCCAAGTGCACTTTAGCTTTAGGGTTGATTGGTTTTCTCGTTACTTCACTTGCCTGCGGGTTGTCTTCCAATGTGTTAATGTTGTCTATATTTCGCGTCCTTCAGGGGTTCACTGCAACATTTCTAATTCCAGCATCACTAAGTATTATTAAGCTAACGTTTATCGAAAAAAGAGAATTTGCTAAAGCCATTGGTATTTGGGGTGGTGTAGCTGGCGTTGCTTCTGCAAGCGGGCCAGTGGCCGGCTCAGTATTGACAGCGCTTTTCAATTGGCGTGCAGTATTTTTTGTGAATATACCTATAGCACTATGTGCTATTTTGCTAATATATTCTGTGGTTAATGTAACAAAAAAAACTACTGATAAAAAGCCAATAGACTGGCTTGGTCAAATGTTTGCATTTTTGTTTACTGTGTCATTAGCAATAGTATTGATAGAAGTAGAAAAATATGGGTGGGGGTCGCCGTTTATTATAAGTATTTTAATTCTCATTTTTGTTAGCTTTGCGCTTCTAATCATTACTGAGAAATATGTGCAGTATCCTATGCTACCCTTAGGTTTTTTTAAATCAACTGCATTCTCATGCTCGAATATAATAGGTTTCATTATCAACTGTGGGGCATATGGCCAACTATTTTTACTACCATTATATTTTAGTAAGGTTAGGCAATATTCAGTGACTAAAATAGGTTTTGCTGTATTGCCATTTTTAATTTTAGCAGCTGTCGCATCATATTTATCAGGTAGGATAATTGCTCGTAACGGCCCGCGCATTTCAGTGCTTTTAGGGCTAATGGTTGGTGCAGTTGGTTTTCTATCTCTTGCTATGACAATTAAAGCGAATCTAGCATATTACTGGCTTGTTGCTCCTTTAGCTGCAATTGGTTTTGGTGCTGCATTTACTATGCCAGCAGCAACCTACATTGTAATTCATGCCGTATCAGAAAAATATGCAGGTATGGCTACAAGCACGTTTACCACAGCTCGACAAATGGGCAGTTTGGTTGGTGTTGCTGCATTTGGTTCAATCTTAGCGATTAGTCCATCGTATATAGTTGGCATGGAAATTACATTGCTTAGTGCAATGGGCATTTATCTTGTGGGGGTAATACTAGGTATTACCTACAGCCAAAGAGATGATTAGCTCAATTTAATACTTTTCGACCTTCGTGCAGTATCAGCATAGAGACAGCAGACATGATTGATCGTGGTTTCCAGCCTGAAAATAAACTGGCCCCGTATGATCGGTTATTAAATGCGTTTTTAAGTACGCTGGTATATGAAGGTACATTTGAAGGACGGTCAACTTGATGATGTTTGTGCCAGCGTAAGGTGTTACTGGGAGCTGTGCTAATGCCTACAAAGAGCCCTGTTAAAATTGATGCAGTAGCTAAAGAGCATATTTTGCCGCTACCTTTTGATTCTGTTTCATTAATGAGCATTGGCATCATCCACATAAACCCGATATTAAATGTGACTTGTTTTACCGCAGTCGCAAATAATCCTCTATTAATCACAAGTGGCCCATTGTGATGAACTGCATTTTTTAGAATTTTTACAAAGGATGGTTTAGGGGTTGATAATTGTTGTGCTTGCGCAATTGCCTCAGGGAAGTTTCCAAACATAGCCGAAATACACCCAGAGTATATGGAATACGCAAATTGTTTGTAGCTGGTTGTCATTTGATTGTTTTTTTGATCTTTCTTTCGTAAAACTTCATTAATAATTAATGATATCGCTATTGTAGGGGCAACTGAGGTATTGTATGCAATTACACCATCAAATGCTCTTCGCGCAGTAAAGGCTGATTTAGTTTGATGATTTAAGATGCGAATTAAATGGTTATTGTAGTTTGATATTGGTGTGACAACTGTAACAGTTGTTGAGCCCAATAAGATGGAGCGAAAAAAATCACTTCTGAAACTTGACGTGTTTGGCTTATTGGATGTGTAAGGTAGATCATGATTTTCCATAATGTCTCCGTAAGTACAGTTTTCAATGAAAACGTATGCTATAGTTTTTTCAAGGGCTGTTGCTTTAAACTATATACAGTTTAAAAATTATTTCAATTAAATAGAGACCAGATTGTTATAAAAATTTACTTGATGAACTAATTATTAAATGTTAGCTTTCATTCTCGGTTTTCAAACGTCTGTCGGTGAAATTTATGAGAGAGCTCAATGAATGTTGAAAAATTAATTTACACTAATGCTGTGAGGGCATATCAAAGGGTCCCAAATAAAATAGCCGTGATTCAAAAGAATGCTACCTTGAGTTACAAACAACTTTTTCATTATGCTCAAACTATTGCAAATAATATTTTAACGCATGCAGTATCTAATGATTTGGTTGCGGTTGTATTAGATAAAAGCTGTGATCAGGTCATAGCGAATTTAGGTGTTGTATTGGCTGGGTGTGCTTATTTTCCTATTGATCCCACATGGCCCGAAGGTAGAATTAAAAATATATTGAAGGTGAGTTGTGCTAGGCTTGTTATCACAGATGAGTATATTATATCAAAATATAAATGGTTACAAGATTATGACTTAATTAATATTAACGCAAAGCAGCAGGTTGAAGAAACTACATGGGATGATAAAGATACCAGCTCATCAGATCTTGCATATGTGATATTTACTTCTGGCTCAACTGGAACACCAAAGGGTGTTGCTATTGAACATCACTCTATTTACAACACGCTCGAAGTTTTTAATCAAACGTTTTCTGTGACTGCAGCAGATTCTGTCTTATCGCTCTCGCCGGTTTCTTTTGATTTATCTGTCTATGATATTTTTGGTCTGTTAAGTGCTGGTGGCACGATTGTTATGCCTGATCCTGAAAAAAGAAACGATCCAAAATGTTGGCTCGAGTATCTTGATAGATATGATGTAACTATCTGGAATACAGCACCAGCTTTAGGGCAAATGCTCGCAGACTATGTAGAGTTTATGGGTAAATCAGACGATTATGTTTTTCCAAAAGTAAAATTAGTTGCCCTTGGTGGAGATTGGATCCCATTAAATCTGCCAGATAGACTTAAAAAGATTTTTCCTAATGCGACTGTAATGTCTGGGGGCGGATCGACAGAAACTTCTATTTGGGGATGCTGGTACATTATTAATGAGGTACTCCCAAGCTGGAAGAGTATTCCATATGGTAAGGCAATTGAAGGCCAACATATGCAGCTATTTAATGAAAATTTCACTCGCTGTACAGTTGGGGAAATTGGAGAAATGTTTTTTTCTGGTATTGGGCTAGCTAGAGAATACTGGAAAGCACCAGAATTAACGGCTGAAAAGTTTATCGTACATCCAAAGACTGGGGAGCGTTTTTATAAATCGGGAGATATGGGCCGACTTTTGCCAGATGGAAACATTGAATTCATAAGTCGCATCGACCAACAGGTTCAAATTAACGGTTATCGTGTCGAGTTACCTGAAATTGAAAAAACTTTATTATCACATTCAGATATTAGTCGGGCTGTTATTTTGGATTTAAAAACAAACAATAACTCAGTTCAATTAGCCGCGGCGATTGTTTTGAATCAACATGCAAATATTACTAGTGAAGATATTAGAGCTTTCTTAGCAGGTCTCTTACCCTCCTTTATGGTGCCAAGCTTGATAGTAATACTTGATGCATTGCCTCTATCAAAACATGGGAAAGTAGATAAGTTAAAACTTAAGTCTTTATTTTCAATTAGAGCGCATAATGTATCAAAATCATTAATAGCGCCAGAGAATGAAACAGAAAAAGAAATATTAGCCATTTGGAAAAGTGTTTTAGCGACAGATAATATCAGCACTGATGATAACTTCCTATCTTTAGGCGGCACCTCTGTTTTGGCTGTAGCTATTGTTGCTAAAATAGAACATAAATATGCAATTTATTTTCCGATTAGCTTGATATTAGGTAGTGCAACAGTAAAAAGTATTTCTAACGAGCTAATTTCATATCAAAAAAGTCCAAACAAATTAGAGTTGCCGATTTTATTAAATAAAAAAACTCACGGAGGAAAAAGTAATAATTTGCCTTTATTTTTAATGCATCCTGGTGGGGGAACGGTCATTTGCTATGAAAGCTTAGGTAGTGCTATTTCTAATAGAAAAGTTTATGCTATCGAGTTTCCTTATAAAGAAGTTAGTAGCATACACCGCACGCCATATTTTAAAATGGAGTGGTTAGCCGATTTATACGCGAAAAAAATTACATCAATTGTACAAGGCCCTTGTATCATTGGAGGTTGGTCTGCTGGGGGGGCAATTTCTTATGCAACCACTAAAAGAATGGAGCAGCTGGGTTATTGTGTGCCATTACTTATTATGATTGATAGCGCTTGTGCTAATGTTTATCGGGAGCAACAAGAGAAGGTAGCTAAAGTAAATGCCCAAGCAATATCATTTTATATAAATGAATTAAATAAATATCTTCATACATCGATCACACTTGAGGACTTAGAAAAAATAAATGATTTTGATTTAAGTATGTACTTGCCAGATTTAATTCGTTTTATATATGAGAAGATAGATATTAAGAGGCTAATTCAGGACAAAGCGCTTATGGGAGTGCTCGAAAGATTTATTTTCACATTTGAAGGAACAGTAAGGGCTGGGCTTGATGTCCACCTTACTGGCAGTGTTGAGGAAATATTCTTCATTAAAGCAGAGCACTCTGATATAACAACAGTAAATGGCTGGAAGTCATTTAGTCGTAAAGAGATACAAATACATGAAATTCCAAATACAACACATATGAGTATCATAGAGCAAAAGAACACAAGCGCACTTAAGCAAATCATAGAGAATTACACAGAGAAGTTTGACCTAATTATGTTCGAGTAATTTCTTACCAAGCTCAGCATCTTTTGCTTTGTAAAAGTGCTCTGGCTGAGGGAATAGTTTGTGTCTTACATCATGGCAGTAATCTGTAATTGCCTCTTTAATTAATTTTCCAGCATTACAGTATTGTTTCACAAATTTAGGCTTAAATTGGTCAAATAGGCCAATAATATCATGCATAATAACAAGTTGCCCATCCAGCTCACTTCCAGCACCAATCCCATATACTGGAATAGAAAGTTGGTCACAAATTTTGGTGGCTACTTCAGGCGGCATTGCTTCTAATAGCAAGAAAGAGGCGCCAGCTTCTTCAAGAGCTATTGCGTCTTCGAGGAGTATTTTATAACTTTCAAATGTTTTCCCCTGCACTTTGAATCCACCGAGTTGGCTCATATTCTGAGGTGTTAAACCCAAGTGCCCCATTACTGTTATTCCGGCATCAACCATAGCTTTTACACGTGATTCAATACGCTTTCCTCCTTCGCATTTGACTGCATCACAGCCTGCTTCTGACATAAAGCGCCCTGCATTGATAATGGCATCACGGTCTGATGGTTGGTAGGACATATATGGCATGTCACCAACAATATAGGCATGATTAACGGCTCGGTTTACAGCCTGGCAATGAGATATCATGTCATTCATTGTAACGGGAAGTGTTGTTTTGTGACCAAGTACAGTCATGCCTAATGAGTCACCTACTAGTATCATGTCTACGCCAGCCTGATCAGCTAAGCTGGCTAATGGGTAATCATAAGCAGTAAGAAAAACGACTTTTTCACCATCCACTTTCATCTTGTTCAAGTGTAGCAAGCTGATTTTTTTTCTTTGTTTTTCATTGGGTGGGCAGGTATTGTTCACACAAAAGCTCCTTTGCGTTTATTGTCAATATGAATATCCGATATTTTTAGTTTTGGGTGATTTTTTAGGTAAGTGATAATGGGATCTTGAATTATTTTTTCTGGTCTTGGCGAAGGAAGATCACATTTCACATATGCTGGGAATAGTGACGCTTGTAATCTTAAGTTGCCTAGTTTGTACTCATCCCATTTGGCTTTTTCAATTTCTAGAGTCTGACTCAATAGTTTTTTTAGGTGTTTTCTTAGGCGAGGGTATTTATTGTAAGCAGAAATTAAAAATGCGTTCAGTCGAGAAATTTTATCTTTTTCTTCCATTTCATCGGGTGTGTTGATAGAAGCATAAGCAAGACAATTTTGTGTTAGAGTACGTAGGGATGAATTTCTAAAAAAAATACCTAGACATTTGCTTTTTCCTAGTGAGTTTAGTTGTGAAGTATATTCATCAAGTGTAATGCTCATATGCACTCCTGATTAAGCTGACAATTATTTAGTGATATTGCTGCTAAAGGTAAATAGGGAAGCTAAACGATAAACTGGCATCTGTCAAGATAGCGTGAGTATTGATAAGCAAAGTGAATCAGATTAGTATATGCGATGTTAAATCATCATAACCTTGGGGGCTCAATATTTTTTTTCTAGCTCGTAGTAAATTTTACCAAACTAGGTTTGTTATGCTTTCGAGACATGCCATAGATAGATTTACAGAAACAAGCTTAAGAGTAACATCTAAAGCTAGAAAGGATAAACCCCTATCAATAAAGGAGACTACAATGAGTCGTGCAGATAAAAGTGAAGAAAGAAATTTTGACTACGGAAAAGTAGCTGAAGAGTATGACAAACATCGAAAACAATTTCCTGAAAGTTTTTTTGAGCAACTTAAAAAAAGAGGGCTTATTGCTCCTGGCAAAACTGTTTTAGATCTTGGTGCTGGTACAGGATTGATTGCAAACAGAATTGCTCAGTTGGAGCCAGACTGTTTAATAACTGCTGCAGATTGTGCGCAGAATATGTTGGAAGCTGGAGTTAAACGAGACAAAGAAATGGGTATAACAAACATTTCTTATTGTTGCACGCCGGCAGAAGACATCGCATTACCTGAAAATTCTTTTGACCTTATTATTGCTGGGCGATGCTGGCATTGGTTTGATCAAGAAAAAACAATTCAAGAAATCAAACGAATAAGCAAACCTAATGCTACATTTATTATCACTCATTATGATCCTGAGCTTAAACCAGAAAATGCCTTAGATGTTACAACAAAGGTAATTCAAAAATATGATCCAACTTGGAAGCTTCCAATTGAGCGGAAGTTTGATCGTGAGTATGAATATCTTAATCAGTTGATGAGAGAAAGTTTTACTGATGTGGAATTACAGGTGTTTATAGATCAAAAATTTGTTAGTCAGCGCGAATGGGTAGACTTTTTCAAGACTACTTCAGGCGTTAGTGGTAATTCTAATTTGACCAGCGAGCAAATTGATAAGTTGAATATAGATCATGAAAAAACACTCGCTGATAAATTTGGCTCTGATAAACTTGACGTTAAGTATAACTTATCAATGATGTTCTCTAAAGTGCCGAAAAAAGAGTCACCAGAAAAACCTGTGCGCGTTGTTAGTAATAACCCGTGAGGTTGTTTTATAATTATTAAAAACTCAATTTGTTTTTAACAGAAAGACGTTTTAAAGCCCGTATTGTGAGAGAGTCTCTATTATGGAATATTTGAATATTACATTTATCGGTGCGGGCAATATGGCGCGTGCCATTGTGTTGGGTATCATAGAGGCAGGCTACCCAGCGAATAAGATTACTTTAACCGATCATTCAGATGATAAACTTGCTCACTTTAAAAAGTTAGGTGCTCGTGTTACTCAGGATAATTATAAAGCAGTTGAGCATGCCGATGTCGTATTATTCGCAGTGAAGCCTAATCATATCAAAACCGCCTGTAAAGAAATAAAAGAGGGGTTGCAGGAAAAAACACTAATTATATCAATCGCTGCTGGCGTACCGACAACATTTATTGAAGATTGTCTCGGTGGCGAAAGGCCTGTCGCGCGTGCTATGCCAAATACAGCTTCTTCTGTGTCAGCGGGTGTCACTGGCATCTTTGTGAATAAACACGTTGTGGCGGCACAAGAGTTATTTATCGAAAATTTATTAGAAACGATAGGTATGCTAATATTTGTAGATGATGAATCGCAGATACCAATTATTACTGCGACATCAGGTTCTGGTATTGCCTATTATTTTCGTTTTATGGAGATTATGGCACAAGAGGTGGTTAAACAAGGTCTGCCAGAGGAAGTGGCAAAGTTTATGGTGGCACAAACGGCATTGGGGGCGGCAAAATTGTCGCTTGAATCAGAGGATGATTTCACAACGCTAATAAAACACGTCTCATCCCCCAATGGTACCACGCAGGCTGCCTTAGACTCGATGAATGCAGCCAACATACAAACAGTACTTATTGATGCGATGCACGCTGCTAAAAAACGTTCACAGGAGTTAACGGAAGACTTATGCAATTCTTAGCGACTATTATCAATTATGCATTTGATGTATATATTTTTATTTTATTGTTACGTGTGATCTTTCAAAGCGTTCGTGCCAGTTGGCATAGCCCGCTGGTGCAGTTCGTTGTTTCGGTTACGAATCCTATTGTTAGCCCAGTCAGAAAGTTTATTCCAGGTTTTAAAGGTATTGACTTTTCAATCGTGGCGATTGCATTTGTGTTAGAGGCTGTTGAATTTTATTTTACAATGTGGGTATCGCATGGGTTTACACCCAATGTGGGTGGTGTACTTGCTTATTCAGTGATGGCTTTGATCAATAAAGCACTTTACTTATTTTGGTTTGCAATTTTAATTTGGACGGTTTTAAGTTGGATTATCACGAATCAACGAAACCCGTTGTCAGAAATTACCGGCACGATTTCTTATCCACTGATCAGATCGGTGCGCCGCTTTGTGCCACCTGTTGGTGGCATTGATTTATCACCTCTTGTGGTGGTGTTGATTTTATATTTGATTTTAAGTTTTATAGTGGCGCCACTGCAGAATTGGTGTTTTGACTGGGCCGTGTCCTGATTATTGCTAAAACTAGCTCTGTAACAAAACGGTGTGGTATGTATATATACCCGCCTTGAGTAATTACGAGGGGGCTATCTAACTGAAAATTAGAATAATTTCACCTAGTTAAAAATAACACTTGAGATCCTTTAAAAAAATGTGTAGATTTGTCGTATATTTGGTATCCAATATCTATCCCAACTTTATTAGATAAATGCCTTAGCTGCGACAAAGTCGTAGATGTTAGGAATGGACATTCAACGAGTAATGTTAAAAAAACAAAAACCATAATCTTAATTTTCTGTATTCCAGTGGCTGCATTGGGATGATCTATTAATTAACTTCTTAGGAGAAATTATGACTAGTGAAGCTGTACATTCAATTTCGGATGCTGATTTCGAAGCAGACGTATTAAACTCAAGTGTCCCTGTATTAGTGGACTTTTGGGCAGAATGGTGTGGCCCATGCAAAATGATTGCACCAGTTCTGGATGAAGTGGCACAAGAGTTTGCGGGCCGTTTGAAGGTCGTTAAAATGGATGTTGATAAAAATAGCGAAACACCAGTTAAATATGGTGTGCGTGGTATACCAAATTTAATCATCATTAAAAATGGTGAAGTCGTTGATTCAAAAATGGGGGCGCTTGCTAAATCGCAATTGGTGCAATTTATCGAAGGCCACCTTTAACCTAGATTAGTGAGACATTATGAACTTAACAGAACTTAAGCAAGAACCTATTCAAAACCTGAGTAATATCGCTCAAGAAATGGGTATTGATAATATTGCCAATATGCGTAAGCAGGACATGACCTTTGCGATTTTGAAGGCACATGCGAAGAAAGGTGAGGATATTTTTGGGGGTGGTACACTTGAGATTTTACCAGATGGTTTTGGTTTTTTACGTTCTGAGGATAGTTCTTATCTAGCTGGCCCGGATGATATTTATGTGTCACCAAGTCAGATTCGTCGTTTTAGTTTACGTACGGGTGATACTATTTTTGGTAAAATTCGCCCACCAAAACAGGCAGAGCGCTATTTTGCTTTACTTGAAATAGAAACGATTAACTTCGAGTCACCAGATAAAACTCGCCGTAAGATCTTATTTGAAAATTTAACACCATTACATCCCAACGAACGCATTAGTCTTGAGGTGGGCAATGGTAGTAGTGAAGATATTACTTCGCGTGTGATTGATTTAGCAGCACCAATTGGTAAAGGTCAGCGTGGCTTAATTGTGTCACCTCCGAAGGCAGGTAAGACGATTATGATGCAAAATATCGCACACTCGATTACCAAGAATCATCCTGAATGCTATTTGATTGTATTGCTCATTGACGAACGTCCAGAGGAAGTAACTGAAATGCAGCGCTCGGTGAAAGGTGAGGTTGTGGCTTCGACTTTTGATGAGCCGGCAACACGTCACGTTCAGGTAGCTGAAATGGTGATTGAAAAGGCTAAGCGTTTAGTTGAGCATCAAAAAGACGTGGTGATCCTGTTAGATTCTATTACGCGTCTTGCGCGTGCTTATAATACAGTGGTACCTGCTTCTGGTAAAGTTTTAACAGGTGGTGTGGATGCAAATGCATTACAACGACCTAAGCGTTTCTTTGGTGCGGCACGTAACATTGAAGAGGGTGGTAGTTTAACTATTTTGGCCTCTGCATTGATCGATACTGGCTCGAAGATGGATGAAGTGATCTATGAAGAGTTTAAAGGTACGGGTAATATGGAAGTGCATCTCGATCGCCGTATTGCTGAGAAACGCGTGTTCCCAGCGATCAACATTAACCGTTCGGGTACGCGTCGTGAAGAGCTTATTACTAAGCCAGATGAATTACAGAAGATGTGGATTCTTCGTAAGATCTTGCATCCAATGGATGAAGTGGCTGCGAATGAATTCTTGGTTGATCGTTTGAAATTGTGTAAGACGAATTTAGAATTCTTTAGCTCGATGAAGGACAATAAAAAATAGCAAGGGTTGTGGTGCGCAATGTCTACAAGGAAAACCATTTTAATTGTTGAAGATGAGTTGCCTATTCGGACAATGGTTCGTTATGCGCTTGAAAAAACAGATTTTAACGTACATGAGGCGGCAGATGCGCGAGAAGCCGAGCAGATCATGTCAGAGAGTCAGCCGGATCTTATTTTACTCGATTGGATGTTGCCACAACTATCGGGTATCGAGTTTACTCATCGCCTTAAGAAAAATATCAAAACACAGCATATCCCTATTATTTTATTGACAGCAAAAGCAGAAGAAGACAACAAAGTAACGGGTTTAGAAAGTGGCGCGGATGACTATGTGGTTAAACCATTTTCACCGCGTGAACTGGTTGCGCGCATTCGTGCAGTATTACGTCGTGGCGCACCAGAATCAACTGATGGATTATTGTCGGTTAAGGATTTAGTGGTTGATACACAAGCGCAACGTTGTAAGATCGATAATGATTATGTCAAGCTCGGTCCGTTAGAGTTTCGTTTGCTATGTTTTTTCTTACAACATCGTGATCGCGTATACAGCCGTGATGAATTATTATCGTATGTTTGGGGCGAGCAAGTTTATGTTGATGAGCGGACTGTTGATGTGCATATTCGTCGCCTACGACGTAATTTGCAAAAAGGTGATCACCATAAGTTAATTCAAACAGTTCATGGTTCAGGCTACCGTTTTTCTGAGAAGATCAATGGTAGTTGATCGACAAGATTCAGAACGTTTACTTGCAGATGCACTACCTGAAGGGATTGTGATTTTAGATGATGAGGGACATCTTGCTTGGTGGAATTGCCAGGCATCAAGATTATTGGGTTTGAGTTTGAAAGCTGACTGCCATAAAGCGATTGATCAAGTGCTGCATGAGCCGGTATTAGCAACATTAAAATCTGGTAATACACTATTGCTGCGACCCTATCTGCGACCAAACTTACAAGTACTGTTAAAGTTACGCTCATATTCAAACGAACAACACTTATTGATTGCACAGGATGTAACAGTGACCCAAAAATTAGAATCGATGCGTCGTGATTTTGTAGCTAACGTATCGCATGAGTTGCGTACACCGTTAACGGTATTTCAAGGCTACCTTGAATTACTTAAAGAATCCCCAGAGCTATCAGAGCAACAGCTTACTGAAATTATTTCACATATGGATGGGCAGGCGAGTCGCATGCATAATTTAGTTGAAGATTTATTGCTATTGTCACGTTTAGAAAGTGTAGAGCCAGATCTTGATCAATACCAGCAAGTGCCCGTTACTTCAATGTTACGCAATATTCATGCGGATGCTGTATCGCTGAGCGGCAGCAAACAACATCATTTTGTATTGGACTTAGATGAAGACTTATTAATTAATGGTGATCCAGAAGAATTACGTAGTGCCTTTTCAAATTTGATTTACAACGCCGTACATTATACTCCGGCACATGGTACGATTACGATTCGTTGTCATCAGAAAGATCATACGCTTTTTGTTGAAGTCGAAGATACGGGTATTGGTGTTGCACAAAAGCATCAATCACGTATCACCCAGCGTTTTTATCGTGTCGATAAAGCGCGTTCTTCTGCAGCAGGCGGTACGGGCCTAGGATTAGCACTCGTAAAACATATATTAATGCGCCACCATGGCGACCTTGAAATTGAAAGTGAACTTGGTAAAGGTTCATTATTTCGCTGTGTTTTTCCTGATAAAATGTAATTTATCATCTCGGACCCAATGACGCTTTTTTAAAGCGGGGAGTCTTTGCCGATAAAGTGTAAGATATCCATAAGCCCAACAAAGTGTACGCTCAGCTCATAGAACAATTCATTATTTAGTTTCAACTGTGGATGTGCGCGCGCGATATCAAGATAGGCATTTTTACCGAGGTTAATATAATATTCAAGGCTGACATTACGTTTTTGCGCACGCTCAGGAAACAAGCCAGATAACAGCAGACATTGATCGCCCACCTGACGCATTTTTTGAAGTGTTTCATGTGTTTGGCCATTAATATTTTCAAGATAGTTCAGCGCCAGTACATTTGAAGCAAGGGTTATATCCTTAAGATGTGCTTCAAGTGTCAGTGCGAGATAATGATCGAGTCCCTGAGCAATGCTATGACCGCTATCAACCTTTGCTTGCTCAACTAGAGCATGCCAACTAGTATCACCATCATGTGCGTGTATCATTTGCATAACAACCTCCTATATTATAAGTATAGCGTTATTTTGAGGAAACCACATATCGCATTTAAAAATAACAAGTTACGTCACTTTGAGCTAAGAGATAATATTATAATCTTACTCAGAGATTACTTTTATTTATGAGTGAAATTAGGTAGAATTTCAGATCTTGGTTCGAAAATAGCATCTCATCAGTGTGAGTTTTTCGAAAAATAATCCACCATAATTTATTTATGTCGGCCGTTAAAAGTCGTAGTGCAATGGAATGCATAAATTATGATAAAAGGCAAGAGGAACTGACTATGTTAAAAAAATTAATCTCTATAGCGGTATTGGGGTTATCGATTACATCTGTAGCGAGTTTTGGTTATGTACTACCATGTAAACAAAATTATGGTCCAGCAGGTGCAAAAGCAGGTTTTTGCAGTTGCTATGCGCAATCAGCTCGTGATAACTGCCATCATTTAAAACAAGGCGGCATTTGTGATGAAGACCCAGGCTACTTACTGAATTCTGCTGAAATGGAAATTATGCGTGAAGGTGGTATTACTGCATTTTGTAGAAACCAAGCTAAAAGCCTACAAACTTATGGTGTTACAGAAGCCGGTTGTACAGAAGATATTAATGAGGTAACCGTGAATATGACAAAACATGGGAAGCATAATTCTGCTTGTAATGGCATTTGGAATACCTAAGCCGTTATGCATAAAAAAATATGCGTTCTTACTATTGTTACAGCATGTTTATTTTCGGGAGCTACTTTTGCGCTCCCGAAAATTGTTAAAAGTACTTATGATGAAACACGCCGCATGCTAAGCCAACATGTGTTACATCCTTTTTATTTTGGTGTCAGTGCTGGTTATGGCAATACTGACTGGAGTGAAATTACCACACCTCCCAGTACACTTGATGAGCCTAATCTTGCCGCGCTATCTGCGCCTATCGGCGCGAAATCAGGTGGTTTTGCTTATGGTGGCTTTTTGGGGTATCAGTTTTCAGAGCATTTTACTATCGAAGCAGTTTATACGCGTTATCATCAAACTACAGTCGATTTTCAAGCAGATGATTTTCTTGATAGCAGTTATGGCATTAAAACACTGTATACCAATACCAGCACTTATTCCTTGTTAGGCAAAATCATGGTGCCATTTGGGTTTACCCATGTGTATGTCTACGCTGATGCAGGTATAACTTATGTGTATCGTGATGATAAAAGTGTAGAACGTAACCCAGACCCGAACATACCTTATGATTATACGCTGATAAATGACGGTCACTTTGGCCCCAGTTTTGGCTTCGGTGTCGCCTATAATATTAGCGAGCATGTTTACTCCGAAGCATCATTCCAATATACAACTGGCTACGGTAGAGCCGATACTAAACCTGCAGAAGATTTTATTCCATTTACTTACTGTGTCACGCTGAATTTGGGGGTTAGACTTTAGGCTTTATTTGATAGGGCTACAATAAACTGACGCTTCACTGCAGAAGCATGCACCATATGAATCGCAAACTTTCCAGTGCCATAATCTCCACATAATATAATACCGACAACAGCAATAATGTTGCCTTCCTTAAGCTCATAAAGTATATACACCCAATTTCTAATGCTCCATGTGTACTAAAGGAGTAGCTGGATGCTTCTAGCAGAGGTAAAACGATATAATTTTTAATGCACTAGCTTTGGTCAGCTCAAGAGCCTAGTTTTACAAATTAATCATATGGCCCATAATAGGCCGATTTATTCCTATATCACAAAACCATTATATAAATCTTCTAACTAATTTTTAGGTTGAAATGGCGCTGCTGTCTTTGCCTGATTGCCACTCTGAGCAATTTCATCACGTAATGCTTTATTACGCTTCTCAAACATTTCTTTTTCGGGATTTCCCATTGTGCTCGTATGAGTTAGCGCACCGAAAAACCCACCAGGAGTACCACCAGCAGCATGCCACAATCCATGCTCAGCAACATGGCTGGAAAATTCAGCACCTTTTTTAAAAAAGTTATTGCTAGAATCATCTCTACTCATAACATTACTCCCATTTAAAAATCAAATCCTATGCCAACATTTGCTTTGCCCGTACCTTGGCTGTTAACAGAGCCGCCAGCATTTACAAAACCACTTCCACCAATTTTATGCTCAGCATTTGCGAAAATTGCACCTCCAGATCCATGGTAAGTACTGCTAACCACAACACTAGAGTTAGGGGTTTCTCGTATTATTTGTGCACCGCAAGGGTCTTTCCCATTGTTTTTAAATAAAGTATTAGTTGAGTAACTTGGATTTGAAGAACCTGTTGGATTATTGTCACGGCTCATTTTATTCTCCTTAAATTATATTACCAATGCTTCATGCTAAAATTTTCTGAATGCGAAGTCAAGTTCGTTGTACACAACAAAGCTTTTTCATAGCTGCATGTGGTCGTGTCTTTACTAAGGCAACTATGCACTTACGGATAATTTTAAATGCTTTTGTCTCTGTATTATATCTTATGAAGTTACTCGCAGTTCCAGTGTAATTTCCTTTGCATCTGTTAGTTTTGGTGCACACTATCTAGTACACAATTAATTAATAATATACCCAAAGTTTCTTCTTTAAAACAATAAACAGATATGATATGTTCTTCCTGTGATATAACATTTTTTTCTATATTTTGATTTCCAAACAAAACCCAAACATTATAATAATATGTCGTATCATTCCAACTCATAACTCCTTTCTCATTAAAGTTGAGTATGAGATTATTACTTAAATAAATAACGAGGATAATTAAATGGGGAACTCAAATAGTACAGGAGATGCTACACGTAGTCATAGTCCGAATTTATTCGAAAAAAGGGTGACATATACGGTAGGTGATCGGGTAGATGGGACGAAGGCAACCCATACTGGTAATAGTCCTACCATGTATTTAAATGGAGATAAGGTACCAGATAAAGTCGATGTTACACTTGATAGAGTACCGGGTTGGCCTGATACTGCGAGAAGTATTAAGATTGAGGGGCAAGAGAAACCTAATTTTAGGCCCGCTCCTAAAAAATGAGTTTTTCAAAACTGATTAGAATGTAAATTTTTAGGGATTCATATAAGTAACAGTGATAGAGCCACACTAATCTGGACAAGTAATTTAGACTATTACGACCTAGAGATTGCGCATGTCTGCTAAGAAAAACAAAAGCTATACAGTAGAATTTAAACACTCTTCAGCAAATCTTACTGCTGAACTTGAGCAACTGATATCTCAAACAGTTAGAGACTAAGGAGTAAATGAAACGACTCCTTATGATTGAAGTACTAAATATGCTCCAATGTCTAAGAAATTTTTAGTTTAAAGATGATATCTAATGAAAGCAGAAGAAGATAAATGCTGCTATTATCTATTGTAGTGCTTTTTTATACATCACCATTGCCTGCTCAGTTTTACCTAATGCTTCGAAGGCTTGGGCCAGTGCTTTATAGGCCTCTGGCATATCTGCGTTAGTGATACAATTACTTAAGACGTCTTCTGCACGACCTGGTAAATTTGCTTTTAGATAAAGTCTACCAATGCAAAGTAATAGCTCAGGTTCGCCAGGATGTTGTTCAAGCCAGTGCTCTGCCATGTTAATTTGTTTATGTATATCATCACTTGTTGCCAGGCCATAATTAGTGACAAGATGTGTGTTCCAATTCTTCTTAAGTGCTTTGGTGATAAGATCTATGGCATGTTGTGCATCATTAAGTGCAATTAAGTTGCTGGTATACTCGGTTAATATTAATGGATCTTGTCGCCATTTTTTAGGTAAGGCATTCCAGGTTTGATGTAGAGTATCAATGTTTTGAGATTGGCATGCCTGGCGTAACAGGCCGAAATGAATTTGCCTGTCGATAGCTTCAAACTCTGTATCATCGAAGATTTTAGCACGCTTTAAATTAGGTAATAGTTTTTGTAGTTGTTCCCAGTCTTGTAATTCAAGGTGTACGTCACACAATAATTTAAGCACATGTTTGTGATTAGGGGCGATAGTTTTTAAATGATTTAAGGTTGCAAGTGCTTGCTCCCATTGTTTACCATCGATTTGTAAGGTTGCTTGGGTAAGACCAATGGCAACGGCTGCTGATTTTTTAGAGCGGTGTGCTAAGCGTAAATGCTCATCACGTTTGTTATAGTCTTTGGCAGTGTGTGCCGCACGTGCTGCTGCCAGATGATTAATCAATGGATCGGGATGATGTTTGGCGGCTTTAGCTAAGTTTGTTTGTGCTGCCTGCCAATTACCTTCAGCTAAATCACATAATCCTTGATTAGTGAGTTCACGCGCGTTATCAGCTTTGCGTTGATTGCCCCATTTTTTATAGGAATTGCCTAGGTTTGAGGTACCTTTCATCAAACGAATCAAAAAATAGAGTAAACAGAAAAAAACAATAACCACAACAATAGTTACCCATAGGCTTGTTTCTACTGTGTAGCCATTATAAGACAGCATCACGTAGCCCGCATCTTTATCGATCAGGTAGCCAATTAAGACTGCGAGCAAAATAAGAATGATAGCGATAAAGAGCTTTTTCATATCGCAACTCCTGGATTTGCATCAGCCTCTAAAGGTTTTTTTTGTAGGTTCTGCTCTTTTCGTGGTGTTGAGGGTTCTTGTGCCATACTCATCGATTGGTTAAGCACAGCAATTGTATCGTTAATATCTGGTACTGCAGGGTCAACATTTGTTTGCATGATGGCAGCTAAGTTATCGAGTAATTCAGAGCGTCCCATTGAGTCTTGATAGTAGTTATTGATCCATTTTTTTAGAACGTTGAGCTCTTTCTGGAACACCGTATCATTATGTTGCATCACTGCAAATTCTGCTAATGTCAGCTTACTTTGCATCATTGTTTTCAATAATGATTGTTGCTCTGGGTCTAACAGAGGTTTTATTGTTCCTTGGGTGTGGCGAATAATCACTAAATTTTTAACGCTAGATACATGATGCCATAGGCGATGATACCATTTGCCTTCGGGTTGTTTATCTTTTACTTGTGCTTTTTGGGTCGCAGCCTGCTGTGCTTTTTTAAGGTCTGCTTGATCAGGCATCAATTTAGATATGTTGATTTTATCACTAAGGGCATCAATTTGAGCGATCAACTTAGCCATGTTGAATGTTGGTGCTGCTTTTAAAGTTTGAATATTTGAGAGTAATGATTTGTTTAAGGCAAATAAACGTGGGTCATCGAGCGCATCCACTTTGGTTTGCGCAAGAGTCAGTAAATGCAGTGCTGAGTGGATGTTGTGATTAATGCTAAGCTGCAAATTGGCAAGGTTAATCAAATAAGAAATCTGGCTCAGTGTGCTTTGTTGTTGGTTGTTATTTACTGATGCCATTAAGTGAGCGACATTTTGTTGAGTATTATCTAATTTAGTATTTAATTGTTGTAGGCTGGTTTTAATGGTTTGTTGTTCAATATTGCTAGAAAGTGTACTTGCTGATGAGGTGGCTTTATCTTGCTTATACTGTGTCCATGAAAAGCTTGCTGTAATAAGCGCAATAATAGCGATAATGACGCCAATCATGCTCAGCCATAACGATTTATTCGAGCCAACATGCTGTCTTTTATTTTCTTGATCGTTCATAATGTCCTCAAATTAAAAATCTAACTATGAAAAGATAACATTGTACACGAACTCTATCATTCTATAAATAAGCGTGAATTATAGATCTGGGTGTTGGATTGGGTGCAAGAAAAATTTTTGTAAAGCCAGCTATTGTTGCTCTCTGTTTAGCATCTTGTGAGACAACGATAATACTATGTGAAGTAAGCCAATCGTGATGTGTTTTAAAAATATCACTTAGATTTGAGAGTGTTTCTGTACTAAGCGTAATAATACAGTCTATTTTAGTATTCACAATTTTTTCTATGTCATCACGGCTATACTGTGGCTTTATGCGACGATAGCAATATACTTCATTTACTACAGCACCACGTTTGCTCAGTTCATCTGTGAGTAATGGTTTTGGATTTTCGCCAGTGAAAATCATAATATTTTTTTGAGAAATATGTTGCAGCAGTTCTAAATCGAGTATACCGCTAGAGCTATGTTGTTTGGGCATCAAAATATTTTTAATGCCACAGTGCTCTAAAGCAGCAGCAGTTGCAGGGCCTACTGCAATGATTATTTTCGGTAATTGTAGTAACTCATTTTCAATAAGTCTGTGAACTGCATTAGCACTGGTAAAAATACAGATATCTTGTTGTGTGACTGGTGCGGGTTTTTCTCGCTTTATTGTTTCAATTTCAATACATGGGAAAGAGATGCAGTGATTGCCGGTAGCTTCAATGGCTTTAATTAAGCTTTTTGTTTGTTGCTGAGGGCGCGTGATTAGGAATATTTTATTAATAAGCATATCGCTCAATATTAAAGTGAAAACCCTTTCGGTTCAATCTTTATTCACCTGGAGTTTTTGCTGAATAGCCGCTATGATTACATACATTTATAGTTATTAAGGACAAGCTATGCAGGCTGTTATTTTAGCCGCGGGACAGGGGACGCGTATTCGTGATTTTCATGCGCTACCCAAAGGTTTTATTCAGATTGACCACAAGCCACTAATCATGTATTCACTAGAGGCGCTACGCGCGCAAGGTATCGATGATATTTTAGTGGTGACAGGTTATGGTCATGAACATTATGATGTATTGGCGGCAAAAACAAAGTTGTTTAAGACGATTTATAATGCTCAGTTTGCCACCTATTCAAATTTTTATTCTTTATATTTAGCACGTGATTGGGTTCAAGATAGTTGTTTGGTTATTGAATCAGATATTATTTATGAACCTCGTGCGATTACCAATTTATTACATACACCTTCAGCAGATGTGATTTTAGTTAGTGGTCCGACACAATCGGGTGATGAAGTTTATGTTGAGGTAGACGAACATCGTCAATTAGTAAATTTGAGCAAGCAACGTTCACAGTTAAATGCGCCTATTTTAGGCGAGTTTGTTGGGTTGACGCGATTAAGTAAACAAGCATTTGAAACGTTAGTGGCATTAGCTGATCGTGATATAAAATTATTACGTGATGGCTATTATGATGAAGATGCTTGGATTGCTTTAACTAAGCAGAGGCCATTGCATTGCCAATTCGTAAGCGATTTGGTGTGGAGCGAGATTGACAATGTCGATCACTTACAACGTGCAGAGCGATTATTTTCTAAAAAAACACAAATGGAGGTATAAAGTGGGGAAGGAAGTTTCAGGCATGCCAACTGATGGATATTACGATGTGATTTATCGTTTTACCTACTATATGTTGCAAGATGTTGCGAAATTAATTCCTACATCAATTCGGCCAAATCAAATTACTTTTGTAGCATTTATGTTTTCGCTGGTGTCTTGTGCCTGTCTTTATTTTATAAAGTCACCAGTGGCTTATTTATACTGGGCATTTTTTAATTTTTGTTGGTTTATTTTTGATGCCTTAGATGGGATGCATGCGCGGATTTCAGGTCAGTCTTCGGAGTTTGGTGGGTTTCTCGATCATTATCTTGATAATGTCTTTTTCATTTTTATGTTTTCGGTGTTTATATTGAAGTTTGATTTACTATATCCATTTTATATTTTTGTTATTTTATGCCGCTTCACTTTATGCACAGTTGTGTTTATCGTGCAAAACCATACTGGCAAGATGTACTTGACACGTTTCTCAGGTGGCGGTGAATTTTTGTTGATGACATTAGTGATGGTCTTTTCTTACCTTTATCCACATTTTAATATCATGCAACACCTATCAAACCCGATAGCACTTAACATAGCAACAGCACTGCATTTAGAGTCAGGCTTTTTTATGAAGTTGGTATTAATCTTTTATGTGTTTGGTATGACGCCTAACTTTATTCAGCAGTATCGCTTCGCCCGCCGCGAGCTCTCCTAAACTATCAACCTTTTGGTGCCAGGCACCTAAATGTTTATACGCGTAATAAATCTAAAGCACCTTGATCGATTAAGTCGTTTGCAGCTCGTGTGCCAATCCTAATCGCATCAAGAGGGCTGCCAGAGGCTTTGCTACGTAAAATTGTTTTACCATCGAGGCTACCGACAAAGGCACTCAGGTTAAGTTGATTATTATTGATAGTTGCATACGCACCCATTGGCGTAAAGCAGCTGCCATTTAATTTTTGGTTTACCGCCTTTTCTGCATCGATACAATACGCAGTTGTTTGATCGTGTAAGGGTTGTAGGAATGCAATCAGTTCTGCATTATTTTTTTTACACTCAATACCAAGCGCGCCTTGACCAATTGCTGGTGTAAAAACATCTTGTGGCAGATAGTGACTCACACGGTTTTCAAGGCCTAAGCGAATCAGCCCAGCTGCTGCAAGAATAATCGCATCATATGCGCCATCATCGAGTTTAGCGAGACGTGTGTTTACATTGCCGCGTATCAATTGAGTTTGGCAGTCTGGATAAAGTGCGCGAATTAGGGATTGGCGACGTGGACTTGCAGTGCCAATAACAGCGACTGTTTCTAAGCTAGAGTGGCGTGATACAACAACATCATAAGGGTTGCCGCGTTTTAATATGGCGCCAAGAACTAATTCAGGGTGATGATGCACTGACATATCTTTAATGCAGTGCACGGCAATATCGGCTTTGTTGTCGAGTATGGCTTGTTGTAATTTTTTGACAAATAAATCTTTGCCGCCGATTTCGGCCAGAGGACGTGTGAGATCTTTATCGCCATCACTCGTTATTTTGACCAGTTCAATATTAAGATCGGGGTGTAGCGTTTGTAGGTGCTGTTTTACATGCGCTGCTTGCCATAAGGCAAGCGCACTTTGGCGTGTGGCTATACGTAGCGTATTAGGCATTATTGTCGAGCTCATCGAGTAGTTGGTCTTTGCCTTCCCAAAGGTTATTAAGCCAGCGCTGAAAACGACTGCGGTATTGGCGATCTTCGAAGTAATTACCAAGTACATCTTCAGGAATGGGTAGTAGCTCATAACGCAGCGATATTTTTTTGAAGTTACCGCTTAAGATGTTAAAGAAGGTGATTTTTTCGATATCATAGTTAACTGTAACGTTAAGTATGCCCGCAAGGCAATCGACCATTTCATTGATTACAATCGCAGTGCCAGCAGCTTTGGGCTTGAGTAAATGCTTAAATGGAGCGCCTTGTTTATCATGTTTTGCTTGGGTAAAGCGTGTGCCTTCAACAAAGTTAATCACAGTAGTGGGTAGTAATTTAAATTTTTGGCACGCAGCTTTGGTGGTTTCAATATCTTTGCCCTTAAGCGCTGGGTTTTTGCGAATGTCGGCACGTGAATGACGTTCCATCATCGGATAACCCAGTAAATAACAACACAGACCCGCAATAGGTAAAGTCCAGAGTAATTCTTTTTTCATGAAAAATTTAATCGGTGGAATTTTATTGCAGAAAAAACCGCCTAAAATAAGAATATCGACCCAGGATTGATGGTTAGAAACAAGGATATACCACTGGTCACGACTTAAAGTGACATTACCTTGAATATCCCATTTGCCAAAAGAACTCATTTGAAAAATCATAAAATTAAAGTAGGACCATGAGCGTGGAATCTGCAATACAAAACTCTGTGCACAAGCAGATACTTTTGTGTTGTTAAGAATGGGCCAGAGTAATAATCCAAAGATAAGCGTTAAAGTTGCATGCACCAGCATGTTAATAATGATGAGTAGGGTGGCAATGCTGCCACGAATAAAATTAAAAACCTGCATTATCATTCGTACCCGAGTTTACATCTAACACTTGTTGATAAAGGCTTTTGGTGCTTTTTTCTGCTGGTTTTGGTGTAAAAGGACAGTCATTTACGTTAGTGGAAATGCAGTTGTAATTGCCCTCTTTATTTTTCTGCCATTTTTGACTGGTGGGTTGTAGTGTTAGTGGTCCATAGAGTAACGTCACTTTAAACAAGTTGCGCTCTACTGGTTTATAGACACATAAAATATATCCGACATTAATGCCTTGCCACTGTGCGCCTAAAAAAGTGTCGAGATGATGAGAGAACGAAGTATCTAGACTACGAAATGACGCATCAGACGTGCCCCAGTGATTTTGCTGGCTATGATAAATCTTAGCAATGGTTGGGCAGTGCATTACATTGGGTTTCGGTGTATTGGCAAGTGGTACGGCTAAGACACCTGTACATAAAAGACATGTAAGTAATGAAAAAAAATAACGCATTAGAACCTCAAGTAGACTAATAATGGATCAGGTATTTTAGCAGAATCGTGCCTGGTCTACTAGATGCGGGATTGTGTGTTTTTTAGGTATGCGTCATTATGATTCTAACATATTTATAATACTGTTAATATTTTCGAAGTCATATTGATTAAAGCCACGTACAGCAAAATCAAGGCCAAATTTAGCTTCGAGGGTTGAAGCAAGATCTATTATTTGTAAAGAGCTTAACAAGCCACTCACCACGAGTGATGTAGTATTGTCGATGTGAATGTTGGGATCAATGTCGGCAACGGTTTGCTGTACGATGTCTTTGACTTGTTGTTCAGTATTCATAGATGAAACATGCTCACTAAAAATAATAAATTTTGTTTTAAATCGAAAGATTGATAAGGTCGATTAAAAACGGTCATTATACAATAAAAACCGATAACAGTCATAGGTGCAAGTACATAACGTTGCAGTGGATGTGCTTGTGTTTTCTTTTTCACTTTTCGTAATTGTGAAATGCTAATCGCAAGCCCCAAGATAAACGCATAAAAAAGATAAACCTGAAAACGTTTGAGCGCACCCCAAAGACCATATTGAATAAGATATTTTGGTTCAGCAAGCAAGTGAAATAGTATATTGCCCACACAGGCAGCCATCATTGTGGCGCAAAAAATGCGCAGGCGCGGGTGTTTTTTAAAGTAGCGAAAGTAGGTTGGATAAAAGAAAAATTCGACTAAGAGTTCTTTGAAATAAAAATAATAACGATTCCAAAAGTCGGTGATCGTAGTTGCAGTTAATGGGCTGTCCATATTGCGTTGAGCGTTAAAGCCGGTCATGCGACATAGGCCAATGGCAAGATGGCTATACATCGCAATTGCAAACAGCTCAAAACCAAATTGTTCTAGTACTGCTGCCCATGCTTGATACCATAGACAGGGATGGTTTGTGTTTAAGCGTGCAAAAGCGTCGGATAATTTTGGAATATCAAAATATAAATAAGCTTTATATAGCAGTCCAATACATGCAGCCATACATAGTGACCAGTAAATTAATTTTATACCTTCGAGTTGCGATTTGGCTAATGCTGCTGCATTTTTTGCTTCGATATGATCTAAATATTGATTGCCTTTGGGTAGTGGTGTGGTAGTGCTACCCCAGAAGGGTAAATAAAAAAATATATTTTTGAAAGATTTTGTTTGCAAGCTATAACATACAAACCATAATAGCGCTGATAAAACGATAAAGCTTGCCCATAAATACATAGCATGCGTATAAGAGGCAATGATAATGAGTGTAAATGTCAATCCAAGTAACAGTGCAACGGGTTTTTGTATATTGAGATGTTTCACTGCAAGTATAAATACTCCAATGGCTGAAAATACACAAGCCATTACAAGTCCATGGTTAATGGTTAATTGTGGTAACGCTTTCCATTGAAACCAGGGCAAAGTTGCCAAACTGATAATACCCATAAGTGCAACAATAGCACGTCTGTATTGAGGTAAAAAAGTGGTGGTGGTAATCGCTGCTGTTACAAATGGCCAACGTAATAGGCCTTGGTATTGCCCAGGTAAAGCAATAATTGGCCACCAAGTTAAACCAACTTGATGATAAATAATTAGTGCTAGTGTCATCAAACTAATAAGAGTGATCTTGCCTAAGCGCGTTTGTGCAAACTGTTGCAGTGAGGGTTGTTCGAAAATTGTATTCCAATGCCTGGCAATCAGCATTACTGTATGAGTTCCATTAGTTGACGGCGGTCCACTTTACCATGAATGGTGTGCGGTATGCTATCAAGCCGGGTGATTTTTTGTGGAACCATATAGTGTGGCACACGTAATTGTAATTGTTTGCGAATGTGTGCCACATCGATATGTTGTGCTGAAATCATTGCTACTAGCATCACACCGGTGCCATCTTGTTTCGGAATTGCTAACGCATAGGCATAGTCACAGCCCGTTATTTGGCGTAGATGCAATTCAATTTCTTCGAGTTCAACACGATGGCCATTAATTTTACATTGATGATCAAGTCGGCCAAGAAAGTGTAAATTGCCCGTGTTATCAATACGACATTTGTCACCCGTTTTATACCAGCGTTGTTCACCATATTCTGAATGTGTAAGGGTGATAAATTGTTTTTGATCAAGCTCAGGTCGATTTAAATAATGGTCAATCACTTGCGGTCCTGCTAATAAAAGTTCTTCATCCTTTATCATTGTTAACATGCCAGCATGTGGTTTGCCAATGCTAACAAACTGTTGTTCACTATCACAAGGTCCTACACGAAAAGATGTGACACTAATAGTTGCTTCAGCCGGTCCATATAAATTTTCAACGACACCATTAGGTGTACAGTGTTGCCAGGCATAGGCAAGTTTGGTTGTGAGTGCTTCGCCACAAAAAATAGAATAACGCAATGAAGATAAATTATCATGAGTTAGCATGCGTAATTTATGACAAAAACCAATCACTGATGGTGCCGATACCCAAACGCTAATCTGTTGATCATGAATAAAACGTGCCGGTGCAAATAATTGTGTTTCTGGCACGACGGCTAATGTGGCATGTGCCTGCCAAGACATCATTAAGTCAAACATCGATAAATCAAAAGTAATTTCGTTAAACTGTGAGAAGCGATCGTTTTGATTAAATTGATAACGCGCTTGTGTTGTTTCAATATAATGCGCGAGATTGGCATATCGTACGGGAATACCTTTGGGGGTGCCGGTCGAGCCTGAAGTAAATAAAATATAGGCTAAAGCATTCGGATCTAAATCTTGAGGCGGCTTTGTGTAGAACATTGTATCTAAAGGATTGACTGCAGTACGTTTAAATGTAGCCTCGCAAGTGTCAGCATGTGCTTGATCGAAAAATATGGCATCGATGTTTGCAGCGTCAACAGTCGCATTTAATTTTTGTTGTGGTAGTTTTGGCAATAATGGTACATAAGTTACGCCCGCATAAAAAGCGGCAAAGATACCTATGTACGTTTCCAGGCTGCGATTAGCATAAATGCCGATGGTATTAATATTGTTTTCAAGCAGCCATCCTGCTGCATTTTGAATATACTGAAGTATCAGTGATGCTGGAAACAGTTGATCATCAATAACAAGAGTTAAACCGTGATTGCGAAAAGAAAATATATTCATATGACTCCTCCATGTTATGCCCGATAGTCTAATAGAAATAACTATGGTTAGGTAGTACAATCGTTGCTACTCCAGACAAAGCTAGGGAAGTCCAGTGGCAAAGATTCATTTTTATTATTCGGCGATGAATGCAGGGAAGACGACGACACTGCTGCAATCAAGTTACAACTATCAAGAGCGTGGTATGGACACGCTGATCTTCACCCCGGCGATTGATGATCGCTATGGTGAAGGCGTGGCAACCTCGCGCATCGGGTTACAGTCAGATGCTATTGTTTTCACCAAATATAGCAACATTTTCGCCGACGTTCGTGCACAATGCCTTAAAAACCCTAACATTAAGTGCATTTTGATTGATGAAGCACAGTTCTTATCTAAAGAACAAGTATATGACCTTTGTCAGATCACTGATGATATGAATATCCCAGTATTGGCTTACGGCTTGCGTTCTGATTTTCAGGGTGAGCCATTTCCAGGCAGCCTTTATCTGTTGGCCTGGGCTGATCAACTGATAGAGATTAAAACTATCTGTCACTGTGGGCGCAAGGCCACGATGAATATGCGTATCGATGAAAATAGTCAACCTGTGCGTGAAGGTAGCCAAGTCGAGATCGGTGGTAATGATCGCTATGTTTCAGTCTGCCGCCGCCACTATCGCTTAGGTAAGGCTTGCTCTGGAAAATCTGTTGAATCAAATTGGTGTCAGATTCGGTGATTCTTTTTTTTATTGTTGTTAATCAGTGAGTTAGCGTCAAAGAAAGCACTAGTCCAACTCATTATTTCTCTGACGCTAACTCACTGATTAACAACAATAAAAAAAAGAATCACCGAATCTGACACCAACTATAATTAGACATTTTTCCTGTACTAAAGGTATAATGCCTTCGTCCCAATTGATGCGATGGTGATATATGACAGAGCTGATGGCCGAGAGGTCGGTAATCGTAACGCAACGGACCGCTTTTCAGGCAATCCAGCCATGGGTAGTTGTATTTATTGCCGCGACATTCTTTTTCTTTGAGTTTATGCAGGTCAACATGTTTAACGCGTTAGACCCAGACTTATTTAAAGCGTATCGCCTTCACGATAGCACTCAGCTTGGTAACTTGGCAGCGAATTATATGTATGCCAATGTCATCTTCTTGTTTCCAGCTGGGATTATCCTTGATCGTTTTTCAACTAAGCGTGTCATCATAGCGGCGATGCTTTGTTGTGTGGTATTTACGTTGTTATTCTCGATGACCACGGAGCTGTGGCAAGGTGAGTTATGTCGTTTTATGACGGGCATTGCCGGTGCATTTTGTTTATTGAGTAGTGTGCGCCTGGCATCACGCTGGTTTCCGCCTAAGCATATGGCGCTAGTAGTGGGTTTGATCGTCACATTTGCGATGACAGGTGCGATGATCGCGCAAACACCCTTTACGATTTTGACGCAGCATTATGGATGGCGGCATACTTTGTTAATTGACAGTATGGCTGGTTTTGTGATGCTCATGTTAATTGTGTTATTTGTACGTGATTACCCAAAAGGTGATCGACAAAAAATTGCGACACAGCAGCAACAGCTCAATGAATTGGGTGTGATCAAGACCATTGTTGCAGCACTGAAGAATACCCAAAACTGGCTAGCAGGTATATATTCGTCATTAGTTAACTTGCCAGTATTTCTTTTAGGTAGCTGGGGTATGATGTATTTACATCAGATCTTTGGTCTTACGCGCAGAGATGCATCTATTATTACATCGATGTTATTTGTTGGGTTAATTTTTGGATCGCCAGCATTTGGTGCACTCTCTGATGCAATGGGAAGGCGTCGATTGCCAATGATTATCGGTGCAGTACTTTCTTTAATCGTAATGTTGCCAATAATGTATATGCAGCACTTAAGTTTTCATATGCTTGCAATCTTATTTTTCTTAATTGGCTTTATGATCAGTTCGCAGATTATCTCTTATGCAGTGGTTGCTGAGAGTAATCCAGAAGCATTAACCGGTGCAGCGGAAGGGGTTACTGCAATGTTGATTATGTCGGGTGGCTTTTTAATTCCAATTTTTGCCCAATTATTAGATCTCAATTGGCATCATTATTTTGTACAGGGGTTGCCGGTATATTCGTTACATGCCTATCATGTGGCATTTTTATTGATGCCAGTTGCGTTTATTTTAAGTATACTAACCGCTATTGCAGTTAAGGAAACCTATTGTCGTTCGTTCGAGGAGAGACAACACGATGATGCCAAGTGTGGCGATTAAAGCACCCTTAGTAGCAGGACAAAAGCAGTCACAACTATCGTCATGGATAATCATCTTAACTGCGTCTTTATTCTTCTTCTATGAATTCATTCAAATGAATATGTTGGATGCAATTAGCCAAGAGTTAATGGCATCATTTCATGCAACCGCAAGTCAATTAGGCAATATGTCGGCCTATTATTTTTTAGCGAATGTGATCTTTTTATTTATAGCCGGTACACTGCTCGATCGTTTTTCAACCCGCCGTGTGATTTTATGGTCACTTGGTGTTTGTGTCCTGGGTACGATGTTATTTGGTTGGGCGACCAGTCTGTTTTGGGTAACAGTCTGTCGCTTTTTAACCGGCATTGGCAGCGCTTTTTGTTTTTTGAGTGTGCTGCGCTTAGCATCGCGTTGGTTTACACCTTGTAAAATGGCGCGCGTAACTGGTGTAATTGTCACGATTGCGATGGTCGGTGGTATGGTATCGCAAACACCGTTTGAAGCGTTAGTAAAGCATATTGGTTGGCGGCATACTTTATTTGCTGATGCGATGTTTGGTGTGGTGATATTATTCTTAAATGCGGTGGTTATTCGTGATTATCCCAGTTCAGCGCAACAGCAACATGAATTAGAGCAGCAACAATTAAGCCAGATTGGTTATTGGAAAAGCTTGCGCATGGCATTTTTACGTCGTCAAAATTGGCTTGGTGGTATTTATACCAGCATGATGAACTTACCGATTAATGTGCTCGGCGGTTTATGGGGGATGATGTATTTAACTACCAGTTATCATTTTACTAAGCTAGCTGCATCTTATATTACATCGATGCTGTTTGCTGGTACAATTTTTGGCTCACCTTTGGCGGGTTGGCTTTCAGATAAATTAGCGCGACGTAAGCCACCAATGATTATGGGGGCGATCATTGCAATCGCCTTGATTGGATTTGTATTGTGGTCACCTGCACTAAATTTTGAGCTGTTGATGTTATTATTTTTTGCGATAGGCTTTTTTTCCAGCACGCAAATTATTGGCTACCCATTGGTTGCTGAAAGCAGCAAGCGTATTGTCACAGCGATGTCAGTCAGTGTAGTTAATTTAAGTACAGTGGGTGGTATCGGTTTAATTCAAAGTTTATATGGCTATTGTTTGCAATCACACGCAACAGCGCGTGCGCATCATATCACAACCACTTATTTGGCTTCAGACTTTCGTTGGGCAACATTGATTTTTTTGGTGGGGTATTTAATTGCATTATTGGCTTCAGTATCAGTAAAAGAAACCTATTGTATTCAGCAAGAAAATTAAGGCACCATATGAAACGATTTTGTATCTGTATTTTATTGGTTATTATTTTCTTATTAGCAGGTTGTGCGCCACCGCCACCACGCATTCAAACAAACCTATGTAGTATTTTTTTTCAATATCCGAAATGGTATTGGGCAACACAGCGTTCACAAAAAAAATGGGGTGTGCCAATTAGTGTGCAGATGGCAATTATGCATCAAGAGTCTCACTTTCGTGCCGATGCAAAACCACCACGTACTAAATTATTATGGTTGATCCCATGGTCGCGTCCGACTACAGCTGAAGGCTATTCGCAAGCGGTGAATGATACATGGCGCCAGTATTTACAAGCGACCAAAAGCAATGGTGCCGATCGCGATAACTTTGCTAGCGCAGCTGATTTTATCAGTTGGTTTTCTTACCGTGCTTATCGTCGTGTTGGAATTTCACGTAACAATGCCTATGCTTTATATCTTGCTTATCATGAAGGCACAATTGGATATCAGCAGCGAACCTATCGACGTAAACCTTGGCTTATCATTATTGCCAAAAAAGTGCAGCGTATGGCTAATCGTTATCATGCACAACTACAAAATTGCGAATCACGCCTGCCGAAGCATCATTGGTGGAATTTCTTTAGTTGATATTTTATAGATGGGCCCTGACCAGTTTTAATCACTTTATTACTTATAATAAGCGTATTTAATTTTCTAATGGCGGTATTACGAGAAACAGAGAGATAATCCGCAATTTGTTGTGAAGTTACTGATTTTTGTTCTTTGATATAATTTATAATTGACGTGTCTTCTGCTTGAAGTGGATTTGCTATTTTATCGAAATAAAAAATTAGTTTCACAAAGTCGCCTTCATCTTCGTAAACAGGTTTTTTTATACCAGCGTTTCTACAACTATCATAGATAAGTCTTATGCCAGTGCCACGTGTTTCAACAAGTTTGCTTTTGTAAGCGAGTTTAATTAATGTTGGATTACGTAAAAAAGTAGTACCATCTCCTAAATTATTAATATCAATGAGTCCCGGAAAATCGCCTGGGTTAAATATTTCTAACCTATCGTCATATACTGCAATTTTAGTGGCTCCAGGAATAGAGTATTTTCTATGTAATAATGCATTTAAGATTGCTTCTCTAAGTGCTTCCTCTGGAATGGGAAGTGTTCCTGTTAATTTGATGCCACGTAAAGCATAATCAATGGCGATCCAGTCACTGATAAGTCTTAAGGCTGCACTAGCTTGTTGTTCTATTGTGCCTGTAATATCCTCTGTGCGTAATATATTTCTGCCTTGTGTGCCCTTAAACCTTGTGCACTTTATTAGCGCTTCTGGAACAAAGTGATGTGGATTTTCTGAAAACATTAGCAGGCCTGAAACGGTTGGGCAGTAAATCTCTTTATTGGCATGCTTGGCGCCAATTATTTTTTCGGCAAATAACCTTTTTTTGGTAACGGTAGCATTAAAAAATTGATATAGCAGCTCCTTATCAAGATTATCTATGGGAGTATATATCGTTTCTTCGTCATAGCTAATACGCTGCGCTTCTCGTGTAAGATCCTCAATATACTCTTGAGAAGCTTTACGTGTACTCGAGCCAACACGAATATAAGTGCCATCTTTTATACCTTTGCTTTTAAGAAAGTAGGGCTTTCGTGGGCTCATCGGTATTTCTATAATTAGAACAGATTTTTTCCCAAAGTTTCTTTCATAAATTTGAGCAATAATAGTTGGGCTAACAGAGTCAAATAGGCTATTGGTAAAGTCATCATAAATTCTATTGCGATCATTATTGGTTATGCCAACTATTTCACGCGTCTTGTCCTCAACACCAATAATAATTTTACCTCCAGACGCATTAGCAAAGGCTATGCAGGTTTTTATGAGGGTATCAAATTTAGGAATAGTTGATTTAAACTCTAAGAGTTTTGATTCGCGCTCTGTAAGTATATTCATATCCATAACACTAATTATCTCACCAATCTCACCATATGTCAAAATATCTCACCAATCTAACCAATAGCCAAAATAGCTCACTAATCTCACTAAGGTAGTGATTATCTCACCATATAGTATTGTAATCTATTGATATAATGTAAATATAAGGCGTTAAGCAGCAGAAAGCTTAGCAAAGCTCGCTACCAGCCACTTGGTACCATTGCGATCAAATTTTACTTGTAGGCGTGTATGTTCACCGCTACCTTCGAAGTTAATGATAATCCCTTCACCGAATTTGGCGTGTTTAACGCGTTGCCCAACTTTAAGTCCAGTATCGGCAGCATCGTTATCAAAGGCGATACTACGTTTTTTTTGCCATGTGGTATTAGCACTGGTTGGGCGAGAGACTTGGGTTGTGGGTCTTACTGCAAAGACATATTCAGCAGGGATTTCTGCGATAAAACGTGAGGGATTATTAAAGCGTTCGCTACCATAGAGACGGCGTGATTCTGCGTAAGTGATATAAAGTTTTTGCATCGCACGTGTCATGCCGACATAACACAGGCGACGTTCTTCTTCGATACCGCGTCCTTCTTCTATTGACATTTTATGTGGAAATAAATCTTCTTCAACACCGGCGATAAACACACAGGCAAACTCTAAACCTTTTGCCGCATGTAGTGTCATTAGGCTCACCGCATTTGAATTTGATTCGGCTTGGCCTTCGCCTGTTTCTAATGCGACGTGGGTTAAGAAAGCAGCGAGTGGGCTTGCATGCTCGGTATTATCATCTGCTTTAAATTGGCTGGTAGCAACGATTAACTCTTCTAAGTTTTCAACCCTAGAGACACCTTTTTCACTGCGATCTTTTTGGTAGAAAGCGAGCAATCCACTGCGGTTTAAGGTTTCGTGTGTTTGAATATCGAGATCTTGGTGTTCGGTATCTTGACTGAGTTGATTAATTAATTGAGTAAAACCTTGTAATGCTGAGGTCGCACGTGCGCTTAGGCTATCATTTTGCAATGCTAATTCAACTGACTCCCACAAAGAAATACTATATTGTTGTGATTGTTCACGAATTTTATTGAGTGTAGTATTGCCGATGCCGCGCGTTGGCATATTAACGATACGCTCAAATGCAGCGTCATCTTTGTGGTTAGACATGAGGCGTAAGTAGGCGAGCGCGTCTTTGATTTCAGCACGTTCAAAGAATTTTTGGCCACCATAAATACGATAGGGAATTTGGCCGTCGAGCATTTGTTCTTCGAGTATGCGTGATTGTGCGTTAGAACGGTAGAGTATTGCCATCTCAGCATAGTTATAACCTTGGCGCATTAAGTCTTGGATGGTTGATGCAATATAGTAAGCTTCATCGCGTTCATTAAATGCAGCATATAATGTGATTTTGTCACCAGTTTCGCCACTCGTCCAAAGGTCTTTGCCTAAACGATCGTTGTTATGGGCAATCACAGCATTAGCAGCCGCTAAAATAGTTTTAGTAGAGCGGTAATTTTGTTCGAGTCGGATGGTTTTTACGTCTGGCAATTCATTGACAAATCGCTGCATATTTTCAACTTTTGCACCACGCCAGCTATAGATCGATTGATCATCATCACCAACAGCAATAATAAAACTATCTGGGCCTTTTAGTATATTGAGCCATGCATATTGTATGGTGTTAGTATCTTGGAACTCATCGACTAAGATATGCTGAAAGCGATTTTGGTAGTGTTGACAGATATCAGAGTTATTTTGTAATAATTCCAAGGACCGTAGTAACAGCTCTGAAAAATCAACCAAACCACTGCGTTCACAAATAGATTCATATTCGTGATAAATGCGTAGCATCGTTTCGGTAAAGTAACTGTGGTCAGTATTTAAAATATCTTTAGCGCGTTTGCCGGACTCTTTGCTTTTATTGATGAACCATTGTGCTTGACGCGGTGGCCATTTGGTTTCATCGAGATCGAGACTGCGTTCGATACGACGAATCAAACGATATTGATCATCACTATCCATTATTTGAAATGTTTCAGGTAGTTTTGCTTGTTGCCAATGTGCACGTAGTAAACGATGTGATAGACCATGAAAGGTACCCACCCACATACCACCACCTATCGGTACGCCTCGTAACGCTTCAATGCGCCCACGCATTTCATAGGCGGCTTTATTGGTAAATGTAACTGCAAGAATTGCGTAGGGTGATATATGTTCTACTGACATCAGCCATGCAATGCGATGTACGAGCACGCGTGTTTTGCCACTACCAGCGCCGGCGAGGATTAAGAGGTTACCAGGATCACTCGCGACTGCTTCGCGTTGTTGGTCATTTAATGAGTCGAGTAGGTATGAAACATCCATTGCGCGATTCTACATAAAACATAGAGCAAGCGCCAATATTTTTCTTTTGTAATAATTGTGGTAGTTTGTATACTTATAGAGTCTTTGGTGAAGAGGAATCGAGATGAGCAGATTAGAGCCATATACCGGCGCACTTGTGACTATTCCTACAAAAGGATTTGTACCCTATCCTTTTTGTAGTTTGTTTGAGACGCAAGATCTAAAGATTAGTGGAAATATTAATTGGGGGGCGGGACTAAAGTTTAATTTAGATCATCATAATTTATCGAATGCTATTATGTCTTATGGCATACATATAACGATACAGGGTCGTCCATTGCTACGTAATGACTTTAAGCCGAGTGACAGCTGGATAGAAGACCGCCGTAAATTTGCGACACTGCTCGGGCTAAACTTTTATGATCCAAGCGACTATAAGCTTGTTTCTAGAGCTATACCCTACGTTGATATTCATCTTTTTAGGGTGTTTAGTTATGAACTGCTTTTTCATGAGACTGAGCTAATGGGTAACACTTATAAGCGTATGAATATCTTTTTAGATAAAAGTGGTCAGTTAAATATGGTTCTTTCTAAGAGACATAGATCAAGAAAGGGCACAGGCGAAGTAGAGGGCATGCATATGCCTGAGGATACTGAAATAAATTATCATTTAGTATTTGATCCGGATGTTCCTTGTTTTGACATTCAAGCTATACATATGGGGCGCATAATAAAAGATTTTTTTGAGCGTCCTGAGTCAATACGTACAAATATACGTTCTAAGCTGTTGCGCCATCAATATCAAACGTATTACATGTTTACAACTGAGCCTGACCATCAACAAAGACATGAGCGTTGTCGAGCATCATTTGTTGCTGTGCTTAACACGCTTACTGAACAGATAGATAAAATAAATAGTAACTTATTGATAGGGTCTGCGATGCACTTAGTATTAATAGATTTTTTCTATTCAATAAAATGTGATAAAACAGCGGTGCTTGATATAGATGCTTATGTGGCTGCTTATTTTGACGTAATTCCTGGCGATTTGTTGGATCATGAGGTTGTTGATAGTTTGGAGGGGGAACGTGTTGAACTTATAGGCTATATGACAGGATTATTGGCTGTTTATAGGACTTATCAAGATAGTGATAATATAGTTGATATTGTACAGGCTTTTGAGACATGGAGTGATGCTAATCAAGTTTTTATAAAAGCTCATAGTGGTAGCATAAGCCCGGTTTCCGCAAAAACTTTACCACAGAGTTTAAGAGCGTCTTTAATAGCCCCTATTGTTGAACGCCAAACACTAGAAGACATTAAATATGAGCAAGATCCACTGCTGAAGGCAAGTATTAGTGGACAGTCATCTGGTTTATTTGCACAGGTAAACGTAGCAGAGCAACAATCATCTGCAGCTACATACAAAGTTGCTAGTAAAAATTAAGATTAATTTAATCTTAGTTCTGTAAAGTGATTTGTATCAGTTTTTTATGGATAGATGTAAAGGTTGTGTTGCAAATTTAGCGTCTATGCTACAAAACACTTTTTTAATAAGGCCATAGGCCATTCTTGGAGACCTGAAAAATAACGATGGTGCTAATAATGCACTGTTGAGATCAATTAATAAAAAGCATATTAATTCAGGTGAAATAGAGATTCGACAAACAAATGGCATTTGTTAGCCTTTTCACAAGACAGCGTCGGTAGAAAATAGAGATGGAGCTGTCAGATTAAGTTGTGGCTTCAGTGATACAATATTTAAAATATGACTTATTCACCAACAGCTTTTTTAATAGTGTCTTTTACCCAGGAGTTCAAACTACAACCTGCTTTTTTTGCCTTAATAAAAGCCTCTCTGTGAAGCTCTGGATCTAATCGCAAATTAAAAGTTCCAGAAAATGGCTTATCTGGTTTTTCATTTCTTGATTTACAAAACTTTAAATAATCATCAATTGAATCCTTAAACGATTTATTTAATTCTCTAACTGATGTGCCTTGAAATGTAATAACATCACGTGTATTAATCACTTCTCCATAAAATATATCGGATTCATCATCAAATTCAGCATAACCAACATAACCTTTGTATTCTAACATGGATCTACTCCTGCCTCTTTTAAAAACCTCTTCATAGAAACAATTGCACCTTTATCCGTTTCTTTTTTAGGGTGCGGCCTGTGAAATACGGCTCGCACTCCATTTAAAGCAATACGAACTCTAGAACCATTTCCCTCAGTGATTTCCGCACCAAGAGCAATTAACAAGAGCTCGATATCTTTCCATTGAATATTTGATTTTACTGGTATATCAAATATATTATTTAGTACCTTCTTGTGCTTTGCCTTCATATGTCAAATGGTACCAATATATGGTACTAATTTCAATATAAAAATTTGCTCCTACTAATCATGTGGTTATGAGCAAGCGGGGGGCAAGTATTAGTGGACAGTCATCTGGTTTATTTGCACAGGCAAATGTAGCAGCAGAGCAACAATCATCTGCAGCTACTACAAAATTGCTAGTAAAAATTAAGATTAATTTAATCTTAATTCTGTAAAGTGATTTGTATCAGTTTTTTATGGATAGTATGTAAATGATACATGTGATTAATCCAGGACATATTTTTCAGTTAAATGCAGCAGGCGTGATGGCCTGCTTTTTATTATCCAAAATGCAATACTACAAGGATATCGCGGCTGTTGTTAAATCTTATTTATATGCAGATACACCGCCGCCAGGTCGTACTAATGCAAAAGTGATACGTATGCCAATACCAGATAATCTATCTGGTATTTTTTTGTCTTATGAATGGTGGTGTTACCATTTCGTTAAAACTTAACGTCTTTTTTCGTTAATTCACAAAACTTTTATTTATTTTTATTCCGAAAAAACGATTTAAGAGGTTACTTATGTCTAGAAAAAACATACCAGCTAATAAGAACGGCGAGCCTACAGAGCAAGAAAATGCAGCATTGCAAAAACCACCTGCAACAAACCCTGCATTTGATGTAATGCACGAGCGTGGTTTTGTAAAAAAACCAGAGATTGTTAGTGTTGATGAAATAGATAGTGATGTGGATTCTTCTGATATAGATGAGGATAAAGAAGTAATTTATATGACGAGCGATGCTGCTAATCAGCCATCACTTGCGAATCCTGCAATGCAATTAGCAATGTGTCAAGCACCTCAAGAGCAGCTAAAACAATTTCAAGAACGTATTACTGGTGTTCGTCGTGATGCATCAGAAGATGACTCAGGTATGGCATTTGGTGATGCGTATGCACAGCGCTTGGGCAGTACAGGTACGACAACGATGCCATCGGCACCACCAATGACAGCAGAAGTTGAGGAGGAATTTTATCGTTGGATGCACGCAAATACCATCGCACGCAAAACACAGTTCGAACATCATAAGCAGTTCAAAGATTTTTTTGAAAATAGTGGTCAGGATGCTCGTCAGTATGATCCTTATTTAAGTGCAGCAACATTAGCGCGAGATGATCGATCGGCACAATTAAAACAACAATTAATCGACTTGGCGAGTGGTTCAGAACAAGATAATCCTGCATTATTATCTTTATTAGGTTTATTGTCACCAACAAAAAATTATGCACAAGTAGGTGATATTTACGTGCCGGCAGATATCTTAGCGACTTATGCTGATGATCGAGAAGCTGCAATACAAGCATTACATGAAAATCCACAATATGATCAAGTACAAGTTATGGTAAATGAATCAACAGGTGATATGACAGCAACTCGCTTTGATCTTTTTTCAGAGAAAGTGGCTAGTGGTACCCTCGAAGTACGCATGACCGCTGAAGGGGATCGTATGGTAGTGCTGGGTGAGGGTTATAAAAAGAAGAATTTTGTCAGCTCTGAAGGCTGGACAAAAATAGATGAGAAGATACCTAAAGACACTGAGTATCATCACGTACAAAATCGTTTTACGATTGTGCGCATCAAACCTGGCTATATGGGTTTATGTCAGCGTATCGGTGCTCAGCGGGATATTGTGCGTTTATTGCCAGGACGTTATGTATTAAATGAGAGAATGATGCGACTGATTGGAACAGCACAAGTGTGTCCTAATCAAAATACAGAATTTTCACCACATCGTGATTGTTGGGATAGCGACATAATTAATTTAGCTAAACGCTATACGTTGTATTATTTGCAAGAAGGTAAGCGTTTGTTTGTTTCGGGTCGTCACGGGGCTTTTGTATTAAATCCAGATAAACAAGAACGTCCCTTTATATTTGATGCACAAGCGCAAGAAATACCGCTGAACACCAGCAATCCACGTGATTATCATCAGATCTCAAGCGATGGTAATTATCATATCGTGCGTCTAAAACGTGGCGAGCGTATAGTGATTCGTGGTCGGGACGGTAATGATGTGATTTGTGATCATAATGAAGAACATGACGCGCTAAACACTTTGGATTTATCGAGTCGTTATTATGATTATGATGGTAAAGTCTATTCGCGTAATGACAAAGTTGTACAGGCAGAAAGTATTACCAGTGTTGTATTGTCCCCAAATGATGTTTTGGTTGTGCGTGACCTAGAAGGTCATATTCGATTTTTAAATCAGTTTGATCCTAGTCAGCCAATTGAATTTAGGTCTCCTTGGCACGTAATCGAGGTAATTGCCAAAACCCAAAATGAATATGTGTACCGTGAAGCAGGGTTTACGGTAGCACGTGTGCAGGCAACGGCAAGTCAATGGCCAGTCATTTATGATCAAGAATCAGGTGAAATAAAATTGATGCCGCCCTCATTGCCTTATGTGTTTTCATCCAATGAAGGCCAAGTGTATATAGGCATGGTAAATAAAAATGAAAAAGCGCCACAACAATTTGATGTGCCTAACGTCGGGCAAGTCACTGTTGCTGTGGTGCAATCAGGACAACTGGCGATGTGCCGGTTAAATAACATTTCATTTTTCTTATCACCATCGCCAGAGCCCTATGTATTTTTACCACCGAACGAATTTTTAGGTATGGTTGATAATACGGCATCACATGTCCATGTGCCAGGTAGTGATTTGCATCGCATCTATGTGCCAGCAGGTCAATGGGCGGTGGCGATGATCGATGGGCGTCAGGTGATTTTAGATCCGGCAGCATCCAAAAAAGGTGGTGCATGCCAAGGCAATGGTATTTGGATTTTCCGCGCACAACAGCTTGACATGCAAGGACCAGCATTGATTTCTGAAAAGTGCACTGACTTTTTTAATGTGACGCGGATTCAAGTGCCGCTCAATGAAATTGCTTTTGGTGTAAATTCTAGAACGCATGAAAAAGAGATATGGGGTCCGGGTAATCATGTAATTGATAAAAGTGATGGTGTTGTGTTTAATGGATTTTTCCAAACACAATTGGATGATGTCAAAATCCAAGATTTTGAAGTAGTTTGGAAAGGAGGTGTGAGTGGTAAGATCGAGGTGAATGTAGGTTTTCATATTGACGGTATCGATGATATTACCACTGGTGCTAATCGTAATTTAGATAAAATTAAGCACGTACTTGGCCGTTGCCAAGATCATGAAGAGCTGCGTCAAAAAGTCATTGAAAATACTAAGCATCATCTTTTAGATGTGATCTCGCGTATGGAGCCATTAGGTTATGGTAGCACGATGGCGGGTAATTCTCCTGAGCTAAGTTCTGGTGCGAGACATATTGGCACGCTACGCGAACTTGAAAATATGTTTAGTGCCGAAGTTGAATCGATCTTCGAGAAATATGGTATTGTCGTTGATAATGTGACGATTACTAAAAATGAAATTGATCCTAAGTTCGTGCAGATGTCTGAGTCGGTGCAGGAAGCAAAGATGCAAGCACGTGAACGTGTTTTAGTTGCTGAGCAGGATAAAGAGCGTGAGCGTATTGAGCAAGAGAAGGCGCTACAACGACAAGAAGCGCAAACTAAGCAAGCAGCAGCTAAAAATGAACAACGTGATATTGAACGTCAACGTGAAATTGATGATAAAGCGGCTTCAGCACGTGCCGATTCACAAGCACAGGCAGAACAACTTAAAGTAGCAAAAGCTGCAGAGCTTGAACGTCAAGAGATGGAAGCATCCAGCCAGGTGAGGCAGCAAGCGCTTAAAATTGAAACGCTACAAAAAAAACGTCAAGCAACTGAACTTGAAATGGAATCGCGTAAATTTATTGCGGTAAAAGAAGCTGAAACAAAAGCAGTTGAAGAAACAGCAACAGCAAAAGCATCAGCAACGGCACGTGTTGAGGTGGCGCGTATGAATCTTGAAGCAACCAAGCTTGAAGTGGAAGCGCAAAAGTTATTAGCTGAAGCGGATCAAGTAACCGGCACTGCCAAGATGGCGGTACAGCAAGCTGATAAATTTGGCAGCCTAACCAATGAGCAAATCTTGCAGCTGCGGCTTGCAGAAGTGCAAGCAAACGCGGGACTCAATGTTGCTAAGGCATTGGCTGTTCAGGGTGATGGACTTGACGCCGTGCGACAAGTGGGTGAGGCGCAGGGTATTCGCAATCTGGTGCAAAGCTCAGGTACCGGCTTGGGTCTTTTCTCTGCAATGCAGCCAGCACAGCAAATGGCTGCGCAACCTGCACTCTTTCAACAGCAATAGCACCTACGCCAAAACCGCCCCATTCAGGGGCGGTAACTTTTAACCCTAATATGTAAGTTCTCAATAACTTGAGATATATACTTGTTAATCATACCTGTGAAAGTAGGTATCCAGTGAGTCGCGTGTTAAACGCAGGAAGATTAAAATCACCCTATTATTTTCTTAATTAACGTGATAAATATTCACATATCGATAAAATGGCTACTACCCATATTATGAGGAAGGAGCTGTGGCTGTGCTATTTGCTTTATATTTTGCAATGGCGACACTTACATCATTAAGAAATTTTTGATTATAGGGTTTGGTGCATTTAAAATAGTCTTTTGAAGGCTGGCCGTTTACTTTTGGGTATTTGCTAAGGCAATCAGCTCGTTTTGCTTTTAGTGTATCGATGTGAGGTTGTAGTGTAGTCATTAGTTCAGCTGGTATTTTTGTTTTTCCTGGGGGCGTGTTTGTAGAGGATGTTGTAGTAGGTCCAGAAGCTGTAGCAGGACCTGACTGTGCTGCTGTAATATGGTAAGCAAATACACTAGTAATCAAGGTTAGGGTTAAAAGGCTTCTTTTCATCTGTATCTCCTGATGTAAAAACTAAAGTTAGTGTAGCATATTATGAGTTTGCCATAGGGAAAAATGTCACTTCGCTAGTGGCATTTACGTTAGAGTGAAGTAACTGTCCGCCGCGTAAGCGGTATTGTTTGGTTGAAATGGTCACATGAGCATGTGTCGTTGGCTTACCATGGTCGAGTTTAATATCACCAAGCAACGAAGTGAGTTCAAACATGCCATTAAACTGGTGTTTTTGATAGCTACTTTTATCAGGATCGAAATATTCGAGCGTTGGATTTTGTAGGCTGCCGACGCCGCTAATACTCGCAGCTGTAAGCTTTGCGTCGATCGCACACTCGGTAATGGATTTTATAATTTCTTGTCCTTGTGAGATAACCAGCATAAAAGGTTGTTTGGTATTAGCGAGAGCCATGCAATTACCAGCTGCAGCAACAGCAAGCTTGTTATTAGCTGGGGGTTTTACGGTTGATGTTGCAAAAGCTGATGCAGATAAGCATAGCGATAAGCATAAAACGTGTGGTTTCATATTAAATCCTTTTAAGAAGCGCAATCCATGAATTATCTATTATAATGTAACTTCTACACAGGCGCCAAGAAGGGTGATATGTTACCCGCTTTTCAAGCGGTTTTAACGATTAAAATCCAGCATTACCCGGCGTACGTGGGAACGGTATCACATCACGAATATTACCCAGTCCGGTAACGTAGTTAACTAAGCGTTCAAAGCCTAGACCAAAGCCTGAGTGCGGTACGGTGCCATAGCGACGTAGATCACGGTACCATTGGTATTCATCAAGGCTATGCAAGCCACATTCTTGCATACGTGCATCGAGCATTTCCAAGCGTTCTTCACGTTGACTGCCACCAATCAGTTCACCCACGCCAGGAACGAGTACATCCATTGCTGCTACTGTTTTTTGATCATCGTTGACGCGAGCATAAAATGGTTTAATTACTTTGGGATAATCGATAATAGCAACTGGACCATCGACGTGTGCTTCTGCAAGATAACGTTCATGTTCGGTTTGTAAGTCGATACCCCATTCGACTTTATAATCAAATTTTTGTTTTGACTTAAGCAGTAAGTCGATCGCACTGGTATAAGTCATCACGGTAATATCACGTGAAATCACTTTTTCAAGACGTTCGATACAAGTTTTATCGATACGCTCATTAAAGAATGCCATGTCCTCTGCGTTATGTTCGAGAATATATTTAAATACATATTTTAATAGGCTATCTGCGAGTGTGACGTCATCATGCACATCGGCAAATGCAATTTCAGGTTCGACCATCCAGAACTCGGCGAGGTGGCGTGAGGTGTTCGAGTTTTCAGCACGAAAAGTGGGGCCGAAAGTATAGACTTTTGATAGTGCACAAGCATAGGCTTCAGCTTCAAGCTGGCCGGATACAGTTAAATAGGTTTCACGCTCGAAAAAATCTTTGCTAAAGTCGACGTTACCTTTGTCAGTTTTGGGTGGGTTTAATAGATCGAGGGTGCTCACCCGAAATAATTCACCAGCACCTTCGCAATCGCTACCGGTAATAATCGGTGTACTTAACCAATAAAAACCGTTATCAGCAAAAAAGCGATGCACCGCTTGGGCAAGATTACTGCGCACACGTGCAGTAGCACCGATCACGTTTGTGCGTGGACGCAAATGAGCAACTTCACGTAGAAATTCGAGTGTATGATGCTTTTTAGAAATGGGGTAGCCGGTTGGATCATCAACCCAGCCGATAACGTTAACACTGTCAGCTTGGATTTCAACCGATTGGCCTTTGCCTTGTGATTCAACAAGTTTGCCGCTGATTTGTACGGAGCAGCCAGCTGTAATATTTAATACATCACGCTCATAATTTTCAAGTGTATTTGGTACGACAGCCTGGATGGGTGAAAAACAGCTACCATCATAGATGCTAATAAATGAAATGCCAGCTTTCGAGTCACGTCTTGTGCGCACCCAGCCTTTTATTGTTACTGGATGGCCAATAAGGGTAGGGTCTTTAAAAAGATCTTTAATGGTTTTCATAGTGTTAGTGCCTTGTTAGTTAAAGTTATAGCCATTTTTTGATTTTAAAAAGTTTATACACACCATAACTGACAAGCAAGATAGCAATATCAATACACCACCAAGTCAATCGACTGTTCATTCCAGGCATTGGTATATACATCGAAAATAAACTTACAATAAAAAATGCAGGTGTAAAAATCAACATAATAATCGTTAAAAGATACATACGTTTATTGGCGACTTCGCCTATTTGGTTAGTAAGGTTATCTTGAATAATCACAGCACGTTCACGTAGCATTTCAATGGCTTCTACTTGACGTAACATGCCATCACTGAGTTCCTTTAACAATGCTTTTGTATTTTCGGACACAAAATCGAGTTTATTGGAAAGATTGATTAGGGCATCTTTTTGAGGAAATATGTAGCGTCGTAAGTAAATAATATCTTGGCGAATAGACATGATGTTGGTGGTTGCTTCCTCGGTATATTCAAAATTTGATTCAATTTTATTAAGATTTTCGTCAAGATTATAAATAGAATCTTCTAGTGTATTGGTTAGATTTTCAATGAGGTGTATGAAGCATGATATAGGATTAGGCTCTTCATGTGGGTTTTTGAGTGTCTTTTGTAAATCATAAATAGCTTGGATTTTACCCGTTGAAATGCTTAGAATGCCTTTTTTTAAAATCCAAAAGCGCATAGTAGGGAAGTCATCACTTCCTGCCATTGTCGATGGCTGTACACCATGAACAATAAGTACATAGCCATTTTCGACTTTAATACATCGTGAACGCACCTCTTCAGCAAATAAGATCAGGCGTGCTGCTTTGGGGATGGAAAGTTTTTTGGCTAATTGTTGCTGCAAATTCTTTGACGGTGACTCGAAGTGTAGCCAATATTTTTGATCATTTTCAAGTATTTGGTCTAAACTCTTGTAAATATCTTTCATTAAGTTGGTAAAGGTCAAAGGTGCAAACTGGTAGGCAAAGTGCCTTGAGTTTGTTATCTTAGTTTTTGCTTTTTTTCGTGGGTCGTTCATAAAGGCTGGTCAAAATTAAGGGTTAATTGTACAATGCTGACTCATTATATCTTAAAGACCTCGTTTTCAATAACAAAATATGAAACATTTTAAACAAATAACCAGTTATGCACCTGGCAGTATTAACGAACTGGTTATGATTGCGCTGCCTTTGATAGTGATCTCCTTATCGGAGAATATCATGATATTTTTTGATCGGATTATATTGGCCCATTATTCTTTAGCATCATTGAATGCAGTAACGCTCGCTTCTCAAGCAGTAGAAATATTTGATTATGGATTGTGGGCGATTACCAGCACGAGCGAAATCTTTATAGCGGCAAGTTATGCTCGAAATCAATTAAAGCGTATGGCAATCCCTTGTTGGCAAATGATTTTTTTGTCTCTGTTTATGATTCCAGTTGTGTTTATTTTTGGAAGTTATACGGGCCATTGGATTTTACCTACCGAATTTCAAACTGCAGGACTTACCTATTACAAGATCATTATGTATGGCGTGCCACTTATAGGCATTGTCACAGCTTTTTCAGCCTTTTTTGTTGGCCAAGGAAAAGTAAAGATTGTACTTTTATCGACTATTGCTGTGAATGTTATTAACCTTATATTAGATTTTATTTTGATTTTTGGTGTTGGGAATGTTATTCCAGCAATGGGCGCGAAAGGTGCGGCTTTATCAGAAGTGATTTCTTTACTGATACAAGTGATATGGCTTTTTATTGTATACCTGAATAAATATAATAGATCTACTTATGCAACACACATCATATATTTTAATTATAAATATCTTTCTAGGATTCTTAAAGTTGGCGTACCTGTTGCATTAAGTCATGTATGTGAACTGGTTGCGTGGCTGTTTATAATAAAAATGATTGCTAAAACAGGCATGAAAAACTTTACTATTATTAGTGTCGGCAGTACTTTATATTTAATTTATGCCATCATCATTGATGGCTTGTCACGATCTGTGAGCACGATTATCAGCAATCATATCAGTGCTAAGAATTTTAAATCCATATCTAAGACATTACGTTCTGGTGTGAAATTTTTATTATCTTTTTTGATTATTTTAGCTGTGCTAATGTTAGTTTATCCTAACTCAATTATAAAGATGTTTAATTTAAATCAGTATGCAATGCATTGGCGGCACGATATTAAAATCAGTTTTGTGTTTATTCTATTATATTTTACTTTTTCAGGTCTGTATTGGATTTATGCCTCTGTTTTAACAGCTAATCAAAATACAAGATTTATTATGGTCAGTAATATATTAAGCATTTGGGTATTAACAGTGCTGCCTATTTATGTTTTGGTGCAGCATGGTCTACTTGTGGCGGCATATATATGGCCGATTGTGTGTATGTATGCATTATTTGGTTTTCTAACGATTTATATATATTACATGTTAAAAATATCAATATGGCCTGGTTTGAGTTTGAGAAAATCTATAAAATGTTAATTTTTCACTGTTCATTGAGTTTCAAATATGCATGATGATCCTTCTGCACCTATTTTTGTTGCTATCTTATTAGCAATTTTAGTTCTTGGACACTTGATGAGTCGTATTAAGCAGCCTGCGGTGGTTGCTTATTTATTAGTGGGTGTTGTGCTCGGTCCCAGTGTTTTAGGTGTCGTGCATGACCAACAAAGTTTGTCACGTTTAGGTGATATTGGTGTTATTTTATTATTATTTTTTGTGGGGATGGAGGTATCTCCAAAGCAGCTTGTATCGAATTGGCTGATTGCAGTTATTGGTACTTTATTGCAAGTTGGTTTTAGTGTTATGACTACATTAGTCTTGGGTTGGTTATTTTCATGGAGCTTGGCACTGAGAATATTATTAGGGTTTGTGATTAGTTTAAGTAGTACTTCAGTGGTTCTAAAATTACTGCAAGACTGGAAAGAAATAGATACACGCGTGGGCCAAAATATATTAGGCATTTTATTGGTACAGGATCTACTTATAATACCAATGATGATTGTGCTTAACCTTTTTAATGGATCAAAGCCAAGCACACAATTAATATCTTTACAGGTTTTTGGTGGGATAGTAGTTCTTGCAGCTGCTATATGGATTACGATTAAAGAAAAGATTGAATTGCCCTTTTTAAAGCAATTAGTTCAAGATTCAGAAGGTAGTGTTTTTGTTGCACTATCAATTTGTTTTGGATTATCAATGGTAACAAGCCTGTTAGGGTTATCAACGGCATTGGGCGCTTTTCTAGCTGGGCTTGTGGTTGGGTCAACAAAAGAAACACAATGGGCGCATAATAGCTTATTACCTTTGAAAACTATTTTTGTAGCATTATTTTTTGTTTCAGTTGGCATGTTGGTTGATTTAAGTTATATCTGGCATTTTTTCTGGCAAATTAGCTTTCTTGTGATTGCTGCCTTTATAACAAACACTCTTATTAATGCTGTTATCCTTAAGGTATTAGGGGAAAATTGGAGTGTTAGTGTTTATCAGGGATCATTGCTTTCGCAAATAGGCGAGTTTGCTTTTGTGATCGCAGCGATTGGTATGAGTAGTTCGATTATTAATGATCAGGCATATAAGATGATTATTACTACAATCGCACTTACTATTTTGTTTAGTCCACTTTGGATTATGCTAATTAAGCACTTACTCAACAAGCAGCTGCTCAATCCGGTGCATCTTGTTAGATTACGTCATAGATCATAAGATAGTTTAAAATCACTCTGATCTTTCTGTGCCTTGATCAAATTCTTTAAGCTTAGGTTCTTCAGGGTAGAGCATCACAGTTGTGTGCGAGTGTGCTAACTTTCATAATCTTAAAGCAACGCTTCACATTACTGAGCATTGGTGCACCAGCTAAGATGTTAAGCGCATCTCATACTTAACTGAAAAATACCTATAGTATTTTTTCATACTGCGTTCAAGTGTGTGGGTAAATGTAACGATAGTTGCTTTTTCGTACATGATATTTTTTTCGAACAGAATTAAATGGATTTAGTAATGGAGGTGAGCAATGAAAGAAGTAATTGATCAGGCTATTATGGATGGTATAGATCGTGCGGATGAAGCATTTTTATTACTTTTATGGCAAAGGCCATTGGAAAGTATTCCTCATTATTGTGAATTAACAAAAAAAATGAGTGATGAATCTCAAGCGCGTCTGGCGTACCAGCATTTAACTGAAGTATATGGCGAGGGGGATTGTGGCTTATTACACAATGCGATACTAAAATTCCAAACAGTACATCCAGGTATTAGTGCATTAAGTGGTGATTACATTGCAGAGTTTATAACCTCTCTTAGAGATACTTTTATTGAGATACGCAGAATTCTTCATCAATCGTTAGTGGGGCAGATAGAAATTATGACCTGCTTTTATCGTCACAATGGTGAAGAGCCTTTACTTCTCTCTGATAAACCAAGTCTTAGCCATGAAGAACGATTACAAAGGCGTGACAATCGTCATATTGCTATTGGTATCGCACAGCAGCAGTGTGATGTCGTTATACAGGAGCTACTTGAGATCTATATCCAAAAAGTTTATGGTGCCTCGACTCAGTCATCTATAACATTAATGGAACTACTAGCGTATCGCGCAGAAAGAGAGGAATTTTTTACACAATCCTATCTCAGTAAAACACATATGCTAGCGGATTTAGATCGAGAGAGACAAGATACCTACCTGATTCCTGATGGTGAAAGAGGGGAGGTACGTGCCAGAGCAATTAGAGAGTGGATAACGCAAGTAACGACAGCGCCAGATGGTATTCCCGAGTATTATCAACCTTTGTTTGATGCTGCAAAGACAGTATGTTTAAAAGAGAAATTAGAAAAGTTGATAGCTGATAGTAGCAGTGGCTCTAGCTTGCTGCTCAAGCCTGAGGCTTTGTTTGCGCTTAGAGATAAAGTAGCGTCCGAATTAACGCTTGCTGACATTTATAAAGAATTACAATATGCGCTAGAAGCCAATTGTATTTGGAGTAATACAAGGTTTGGAGATGATAAAGAAACTATTTTTCACCTCGTGTCAAAAGCAGGTAACTGCCAATTACTCATGTCTCTGAGTGAATTAGCTCGACACATGAAATTTGAGGAGCTCAATTTTTTGGATTTCCAAGATAAGCAGGGTAACACTGCTTTTCATGCTGCTATGGGCGCTGATCAATACCAATGCGCCATTACGCTCATTGGTTTTGATGTTAATTTAATACTATGTAATATAGCAGGTGTTAAAGCTTATAATGCGTGTGACTCACAAGGCAATGGATTAGCACATTACGCGGTTATTACAAATAAATTTGATTGGATGAGTATTATTGCTGCTACACAAGAGCAGCCAGATGATCAATCGACATTAACAGTGTTAGATCATATTTTGATACAAGCAAACCTAATAGGTGATACAGCGTTACATATTGCCTGGCGTAATAATAACTTTGAAGCAACTTGTGTGTTGCTTAGTTATGGAGCAAATTCAAGGATTGCTAACCATCGAGGTGAAGTGCCTTTTAAAATGTTAAATAATGCAGGTGCTACATATGTAATTGAAGCGTATCGCAGGAATCAGAAGGGGCTCATCGACCAGTTTTATGATGAATGTCCAGAATGTATTACAGCATTAAACCGTGAGGGCCATACGCTATTAGGTCTTAGTTTAGAGCAGGGAGACTATGACTATGCAATGCATTTAATTCGCCGCTGCAATGCTAACTTTTTTGATATACATGCAATCGCTAATATTCCAGTATATCAATTGCGTAATGCACATGATGGCGCTACTTTACTCCATCATCTCGTCAGAACAGGTGCGCATACAGATGCATTTTACTTGATTGATCAAGGTGCAGACCCCAGTGTTGAAGATGGCGATGGGCAGCCTGTATATAAGGCGCAAGATCCTAATGGTTTGCCTATTGCGCATTGCGCAATTAAATATAGAAGCTATACATCATTCGTAAGGTTGATTAACGCAGGTGTCATTAATCCAGATGAAGTGAATGGAAATGGTGATTCACTATGGACGATGCTGCTAAATTTAGTTAAAGAGGAGCAGCGGCAAGAGGAAGAGGAACGTAGGTGGAAGAAAGAAGCGTGTAAGAGCAAAAAACAAGGACGCAAGCAGGAGAAAGCGCAGCAACAAAAGGCTGGTAAGCAGGGTGCATCATATAAGTATCTAGATTTTCAGAAATTTATTACTTTAATTATGGTTAACTATTACGAAGCTCAGCGGCACTATAAACAGGAAATAGCTGGATCTGAAGATATGCATGATGTCGAATACCTTCTCGAGCCGCGATCGCCATTGGCATTTAGCCACCTTGAGTCACCTGAGATAGACTTAAACGCTAGAGTAGAAGTACCAGAGCAGTTAGAGGTATCAATGGAAGCGGCTGCCTCTACGGGGGAGGAAGTAAAATCTCCAATGGATGAAATTACAGTACATGTTGGTACGGGTGAACGGCAGTGGTCTCATCTACAAACAAGTACCATCAATAAGTTTGGTGATATTGGCGATGCTGAGATGAGTAGTAATTTAAAGGCATGGGACCGTATTAGGCATCAGCTGATCACACGTGACCAGTGCAGAAAATTTCTTGAAAGAAAAAGAGCATTTTTAAAGCAGCTTATCAGTGAGACCTGCATAAGTACAATTGTATCTCATATGGCTGAAGATGATTTGGACTTAACTCAGCGTTTGCAAGCAGTGTCGAAACAAAAAAATAAAAATATGCCTCCAGCCTTACTTCATGAATCTCGTAGCCTTCATTTTAATGCGACAAATATACCTGGTTTTGGACTTGGTGTTGATTATCGTACAATGGCCTTAAGAAGCAAAGCAGAAACGCATCGTGCTGATATGCAAACCCGACGTGCTGAAGAGCAAACCCGACGTGCTGAAGAGCAAGCCCGACGTGCTGAAGAGCAAGCCCGACGTGCTGAAGAGCAAACCCGACGAGCAGAAACTTTGGCGAATACTTTAATTTGTGCACAGCTAAATGGTATTGGCCTTGTGTATCAGTCTCAGGAAGCCCCTGAACATGGGCATCAATTTTATACGGCAGTAGCGCATTATTTGGGTATTAGTACAGGTGAATTACGTGAGCGTGTGAAAAAGGCGCTCACACAATTGCAACAAGATCCACCTGCGGCACTGTCACAGCTTTTTAGTCGCACACCACTAACGATAGCATGTCATGTGAGTCAATTAGCTTCAGAGGTTGAGGTTGATGCTGATCTAGAGAGTGCTATTCTAAGTTTTGTATTGCAGCGTCCTATTTTGGTGCTTTCTTTGTATGAGAAGATAGGTGTAGCGCTTGCAGATACGGCATGCATTGATCAGCTTGAGCAAGATCCTATTTTTGTGTTTAAACACCCAAAGCGTGCTTATTTCGAAGGTGTAGACCGAGATGAGGACTTTGAAGATAGAAAGCTTATTCGTGGCCTTATGTTAAAAAGCAATACACAGAAAGTTGTAGAAGCACAGACTGCTACTGCAGCTGTAACTACTATAGGGATTTTTAGTAATGCTGCAATGGTTGCAGCTGAAGCTGTGACAGGAGCCAATACTAAAAACACACTAAGTATGCAGGATTAAAGCATATAATGAGTGAGGTGAAATTTATAAATACTATAAGCGTAGAAAAGATGTGGAAAATTGTGCAATTTAATATCAGCCTATGGTACAATGCGTTCCTGAAGTGATCTTGGTATGGATTGGAGTGCATAAATGGAAGCGGAGCAAGAATATATAAAAAACGACAAAGCTGAAGTTTTTAGTACGCATTACGCACGTATGCTTGCTTTATTAAGTAGTTATCAATCTTGGTGGTCTTATCTATGGGGCCATGATATCAAAGACTATGCGGCACGGGTATGTGAACGTGTAGCAGCTTATGATGCAGCAGCACCAGTGCGACAAGCTTCCATGTATTACATACGCCGTTTATGGCATCGTTTTGTAGGTTGGTTTAAAGGTATAAAACGTAAACGACGTGTCGTGGCGCTAGCAAATGTACTGCATGCACTTAAGCCTTATACTGTTGTGACTATAAGAGCACCGTTACGGCGCAAACCTGTATTGAAGTCATTAAACAAATTATCTACTCTAAACTTCTCAAAAAAAGTGAAAGCGTTAGTGTTGCAAGTGACTTATGATATTATTCAACTTAAATTTACTTTTTTACCATCGGAGAAGGCAGCTATGAAAGGCGATGGCTACTCTACTGAAGACAGATTGCCAGACACAATCCAAAGACACATAAACCATATCCAACAACAACTTTCTGAGCGTATCGAAGCATGTATTGCGATTGTGTTTGATACGCAGGCATTTGTGGAATTGTCATATAAATTTTCAGCACTTAAGATGGATCATGATGTGCTATGGAAGCAATTATTTAAGATGAAAGAAGAAAATGGTTCTAATGTAGTAGATGAAAAATATCGAGTATGTTGTATTAAGATTAAGTCAGGCTTTGTATTGCTTGTGGAAACAATAGAAACGCTATTAGAAGATTTAGATTGTTATTCTGCCATACACCAAGAGCGAAAAGAAAGCTATACTTCACTTGTCCTGCATGGACGAGTTTCTTTGTCATCGTATATTGAATTTTACATGAACTCACGAGATATGAATGAAGTATTTTATCAAAAACGTATTAGTTATATTGGGCAGCTTACTGATGATAATCCATATTTAGGTGAGCAACTTTGTCACACAATTCAGCATGTAGCGCAACTTTATCAAACGTACTATCAAAATTTTTTAGAACTTTTGGATCAGCAAAAAGCTGCCATAGTGTGGCAACTTCAGGATCAGCTGGCTCTGCGAGAAAAAGTGCAGACGCATTGGTCGGAGCTTGCGGCATATTTAAAAAAAGATACAAGATGGCTTCATAGTATTGAATGCAGAGAAGAGGTAAAAAATATATTTTTTAATGAAATTTTTTTGCAACAAATACAGCAAATAAAAATACTTGCAACGGATCCAAAAAACCATCCACAAGGTCGCAGGGACTGCTCTTTTTATTGGTTACACCAGCATGTCACACAGGAGGCCGAGCTGGTTGCTGCGCAGTTGAAAGAGTTTTGGGTGATGGTAGATGTATTGCATACATGGAGAGAGCAGCTACAGCAGTGGGATAAGCGTTTTAAACCTACATTTTCGCAATTAGGTCGTCTTTCTTTTAAAAAAGCGCCACCGCATGTATTACTAGAACACTGGGCGTTGCTGCAGGAGGCGCGGTCTTCTTTTCAAGCGATAACCGTACCGATCGGATTAAGCTTTCGCTGTGATATTGGTTGTATTGATGGAAAAACCATGCTGCCTACTGAGATACGTACCCAGCCTGAGATATATGAAGATCCCCATACACATAAAATGACTTACGGTTATTTTGGGGCACAGATATTTGACTTTATTGATCGAATGTATTTGTCACTATCGAGCGCTGTTTTGCTATTCCAAGTAGAGCGCAATACGTGGTTTCTTCAAGGAAGAACAGCTGATGGACAACGGATATTAGTTAAAAACCCTTGGTCTAAGGTGTTCACACAAAAACTGGCAAAGCATGCATTAGCATCTTTTTCGACAGAAGTTTATCCAGGTAGTTTTGATATTTCACATTGGTGTAATGGAGGAGGGTATGAACTCAGTATTGCATTGGCGAAATATTGGGGTCGCCCAGCATTTTATTGGATACGGTCAGATGTGTCGTCTGCACTGATACAGCGGCCCGTTTTACAGCAGGCATTGCAGCACTGCTATGACTGCTATTACCGTGGGCATGCTATGCATTTAGAAAAATACGATCAACAATTTGAAACAGCACGTTTACGTTTACTCAAAACCTTGCTTGCTTCTCCAGTACTTGCGCCTATTATTTCAAATGAAGTGACGGTGCCTAAGAAGACAAAGCAGATGACTAAAGATGCTGAGCCAGAGGTACATACGGAAGTATTTTTTACTGTTGGTGTCGCAGTAGCACAAACAGATTCAATATTATGGCATAGTGCAGTATGTATGCTTAATACAGATGTGATAGCACCGGCTGTAATGCCATTGTCCACACCTAGAGGGATAGAGAAAGCTATCGTTCCATATAGCCCAATAGACCCTATTGGTATCAAAGCAATAGAGTTCGAGCGAATGCATTATTTGGTTACACCAACGTCACAGTTAACACTAAAGTTTAGAGTTCATATTCAGAGGCTTTTTGCTATAGAGGCTTTTCTTGTTGATAACTTTTACGCACTGAGAGATGTATTGCATCTTGCTATTTATAACTATCGTTGTGATGATATTAGAGAGTGGATTGCAAAGATTCAAGCTGACTTAGTGCTTGAGTCGGGCATTGATGCATATCGCAGACAATATAACCGCTTATTAAGAGCGCCTTACCATTTTGATAATTTGCCACGTTCACCTGTTGGTAAGGATTTACTGACTTGCGTTGCAGCGACTGAGAAAGCGCGTATCATAGCGCCACATCAATTTTACAAATGGCTTAGAAAAGCAGAAGCAGGCAGAGAGTTTGCCAAATCAATTCAGGCATCATTAGATCGAGTTGAACATTGTTTTCATGCACTAAACTTATTTGATCACGAACGTCTTGCGAAGATGATTATGGAAGATGTGGTTTTTCAGCCTAGTATTACTGCTCAACTACCCTTACGTTGGCATCGTGATCGCATGACAGTACGATGGAATTATCGTTTACAACTCCAAAGTGAAGAAAATCTTTACAGATTGACTCGATATAGATTGCGGGAGACAGAACGTGCTGATATGCAAGCAGAACGTGCTGAAGAGCAAACCCGACGTGCTGAAGAGCAAACCCGACGTGCTCAATGTGCAGAGACTCTGGTACGCACTTTGTTTGGCTCGCACTTACATTTTATTGGTTTTGTCTATCAGTCTCAAGATGCCCCTGAGCATGGCCATCAATTTTATAAAGCAGTAGCACATTATTTGGGCATGAGTACTCAAGCATTACGTGAGTGTGTGAGAGAAACATTGCAAAAACAGCAGCAAGATCCACCTGCGGCACTGTCACAGCTTTTTAGTCGCGCAGCACTGACGATAGCGGGCCATATCAATCAATTGACTGCTGAGGTTGAGGTTGATGCTGATCTAGAGAGTGCTATTCTAAGTTTTGTATTGCAGCGTCCTATTTTGGTGCTTTCTTTGTATGGGAAGATAGGCGTAGCGCTTGCAGATGTGGCATGCATAGATCAGCTTGGGCAAGATCCTATTTTTGTGTTTAAACACCCAGAGTGTACTTATTTTGAAGGTGTAGGTCGAAGTGATGATTTTGAAGCAATAACAACTATTCGTGATCTTATGTTAAAAATGAATACACAGAAAGTTGCACGAGGACAGGTTAGTAGTGTTGGCGCAGTAACTACTATAGGAATTTTTGGTGGTGGCGCTGTTACAGCTACAGCTGAGGTTGAGACTCGAAATAGTTTAGGTGTGCAGCAGTAAGTAGTTTGTAACAGCGTGATATATCAATATTTAACAGAAGTTTCGTACTCACAGTGCAAACCTCCTATTTAAGTTTGTCTGCTAGAGATCGACAAATTTGTCTATTGGACTTTGGACATAGCTCATCCATGAACACTTTCGTCCCAGCCGTTTGCTGCTGATTTTTGTTTTCTATTTTTCCAATTTAGCTACTATCGAAAAGCATTTTTGAGAATGTTTTGGGCGTCATCTTGAGTTTTTTGATCGCTAGCAACGTGCTGCTAACAAGGTCATGAATTTCTTGGGGGTTGGAGCAAATGGTGCCGTTTTCTAACACGGGAATAATTATTTTTTGTTCAAGCTGTTGCGATTTAAAGATGTTTTTTTGCTTGGTGCGTGGGCCAGGAGATTCGCCTTTTTTTCTGCCAGAGCTTTTGCCTCTAGGCACACACTCTTTTGCTGGAGTGCCGACAGTTATTAAGAGTTGCGCAAGGCCACGTTGTGTTTGTGACGGCGTGCTGACTTGCAGTGGATTATGGCGGACATCCCGATAAGCTGGCAAGTACTTTTCCCAAGGCTTGGGTTGCTGTGATACCAATGACTTTGCCATGTAAAGCTGCAGATAAGCCAATAAACACAGTTGCCACCAATATTCATCATTCTTTGATTCTGGTGTCTGATAGCGATCCAATAATAATTTACTTTTACCAAACCGGAAGAAGTGCTCCAAGTTATAACGTGCACGATAGTATTGATAGATACTGACAAGGCTCAGCTGATCCCTAAGCACACCCATCACACCCAACCACATAGCGCGCTTGAAGAGTGCATGACCACCAGCATCAACAATACGAACTTGAACAACCGTTATGGGATGCTGGGATGATTTAAATTGCTTGCTACCACGCAGCACTTTCTTATGTCAAGCATCGATCTTAACGGTATAAATAGCACCACTACGTGCTTGCCATGCCGTTTCAGCTTGTTGATCTGGCTCAGGATGCGTGTTGGGCTTTGATAATGACATAAGCTGACCGTATTCCTTTTTACGGCCACGACATTTAGATTGAGAGCTTGCATCAGGCATACTATAAACATTGCGATTATGTTTAAGACGGAAGATATGAACTAAGTTCTCACAGGTAGATGCCTCACGTCGACAATCCTCACTACCATAAAGCGTATCGCCAACACTCACAGTTAGCTGATCTTCTAGGCCTTGTCTAGTAATATGTTCTGTAATTTGCTGCATGCCTACTTCGTTACCTTTAGCATCACTTGGAACACATTGCATCGATAAAGAGATTAGCCATTTCTTATCATTAACTAATGGATCCGTTGGCAATAAAGCAACATAAGAATAAGAGTGACCTACGCAAATCGGTTTATTACCAGGTGCCGGGTTCGGGCTATGCACAATGCTTCTGTCCACCAATCTTTGTGCAAAGGGTCTTGGATTCGGTGTGCAGTCCACGAGAAAACAGGGTGGCTTACCTTTGAGTATCAAATAATTCTTGAAAGAGATAACGCTCAATGCCCGTCCAATTGGTATGAGGTAATCCATTGGTAATCGCCTTGATGATGCTGCTGTATTGACGTTCAAAGCAAGGTGCCTCACAAAGCTCAACTACGCTGCGTGTTTGATGACCATAATTGCTCAGTGCATCTAATAAGTTCATTATTGAGTCAGATTGCTTATAAAAAAAGGAATAAAGTTGTTTACGAAATTGTGTTAACTCAGCAGTCCGTGTTAGCATTTCTACGTCCATTTATAGAGATTATCGGACATTGATGCGTGAGTCATTTCCGTGGGTCACGCATCGCCTTCTTCCTGCAATGCAGTTTGCAAAACAATCCATGTGCTTTCAAGCAGTTAATTTAATAAAGATTAATCGGGTGATACGCCTCAAGGCGTTAATGCGGTGCGTTTAAGTTAGATAGCTACGATGTCCAAAGTCCAGTTGTCTACTAAGACAGTGTTTTCCAATAGCTAAATGAGTCTAAACGAGGCACCTAAATTGCGCACACTTCAGTTAACCTTCACTGATATAGCTAAACAATGATTTTCGCTGTCCTTGTAGGTGATCAGCCGCTTGAATATCAGTTATCGCGTTAGCCCCTACAAATCATAAGATAGTTTAAAATCACTCTGATCTTTCTGTGCCTTGATTAAATTCAAGCAAATTTGTTGATGTAATTTTTCTGCATCTTCAGAGAAACAATGGTATCTGGAGATAATTTCAATACCTGATGGCTTGCTTTGTTTGAGATTAATCGAGGTTTTTGGTTTTAAGTTGATACGCGAGATAATATGCTTATTGCGTTTACATAAATATTCAACGGAATACTCTCTTTTTGCTTTATATTTTTCATTGATGGTTGCGGCAACAATATTACCAACGAAGTCTATAGCAGTATCGATGTCACTATCAGGCGTGACGATAACAGAAAAATGTTGTTCAAGCAGATGTGAGGTTTGTGAGAAATTTATAAGTGCATTAGTTGATGCTAATCCATTAGGTACACGTATAATACGCCCAGTGACATCGCCATGAATGCCTTCTGAGACTTCTGATAAGGTGAAATACAAAAGACCTATGGATTTTACATAGCCTTTATATTGGAGTAGTTGTATTAAATCATTTTCAATAAAGAGCTCGCGCCAGGTAATAATAAAAAATCCAGTTAAGTTCATAATAGTTTCTTTATTGGTGATAACTAAGGCGGCAGATACGATGCCGAGCATTGTGACAATATGTGAGAAACCTTCGACCCATATCCGTGCAATAAAGAATATAAATATGATGAACGTAATATAAAGAAGACGAATTTTAAAATTGCGTCTATCGCGCTCACCTTTGTTCTTTTTAGCTGAAATGGCATTAATGATAAGATATGCAATCAAGAGTACGAAGAACACGATGAGTGTATTGATAATATTTTTGTAGAGATAGGTGTTCATTTTTATTCACTCCAATTAACGTGATAGATCATAGCAGTATTAAATAAAGAAGCAAACACCCATTGGGTATAATTTAGTCTATCTGGTGATGCTGCCAGTGCGGTGTAATTAATGTATAATGTGCGGTCATCGAGGAGATAACTATGACAAAACCACGCCTTTTAACGGGTGACACACCCACGGGCAGTTTGCATTTGGGCCATTGGGTGGGCTCATTAGAAAATCGCGTTCTGATGCAAGAACAATATGATTGTTTTTTTGTATTGGCAAACACACATGCCTTTACGACTAAGGTCAATCAACCTGATGCAATTCGCCAAAGCACCTTAGATATTACCCTGGATTATTTGGCATCGGGCATCGACCCTAAAAAAAGCGTAATTTTTGCCGAAAGTGATGTGCCAGCGATTTATGAACTGACGTGTTTATTCAGTATGTTAATTCCTTATCCACGTTTAATGCGTAACCCAACGATTAAAGATGAGATTCGTGATAAGCAATTGGGTGACAACTACTCGATGGGTTTTTTACTTTATCCGATTATGCAGGTAGCCGATATATTAGCATTTCGTCCCGACGTGGTGCCTGTTGGTGAAGATCAGATTCCCCATTTAGAAATAACACGTGAAGTGGCACGACGTTTTAATCAAGTGTATTGTGGTGTGGATCCACATACTGAAGATGTGGATTATGTGACAGCAGGTGGCGTGATACCACTGTTCGAAACAAAGCTTGGTCGGGTCAAGCGTTTAGTAGGCACAGGCGCGCCGACAGAAGATGGCCGTTTATTAAAAATGAGTAAATCGTTAAACAATGCAATTTTATTGGGCGATGATACAGACACGATTAAGAAAAAAGTGATGCGCATGTATACTGACCCAAATCGTCTTAAAGCAACTGATCCAGGTACGGTTGAAAATAACCCGTTATGGATTTTTCATGATACATTTAATCCCGATCAACAATGGATAGATGCAGCTAAAGATCGTTATCGTGCTGGCACAATCGGTGATGTCGAATGTAAAAAGAAATTAATCGACGTATTAGTTGCACTACTTGAGCCAATGCAAAAACGTCGTGCAGCATATGCGAGTGATCCGCAACAAATATTAAATGTATTACGTGATGGTGCTGATCGTGCTAACGCGGTTGCTGAAGACACCTTAAAATTAGTTAAAGAGAAAATGAAGCTATTATGATTAAGCAAAACCTAACCTCACAATTAAAAAATGCTTTTGAGCAGGCAGGCTTTGATGATGCTGACGTGTCAGTGCAGTTTTCAACCCATCCTGATTTGGCTGATTATCAATGCAACTCAGCACTCCCTTATGCTAAAAAAGCTAAGACTAATCCACGTGCAATTGCTGATGCAGTGGCTGCACAGTTGACAGGCTTTAAAGAAGTTAGCGTTGCAGGACCTGGGTTTATTAATTTACGTTTAACCGATGATTACTTGGTGGCGCAAACGTTAGAACTCTTAAATATGATTGATAAAGATATTGCTGTTAATCAAAAGCCTCAAACGGTGATCTTAGATTTTGGTGGGCCAAATATGGCAAAGTCGATGCATGTCGGTCATTTGCGCTCTGCGATTATTGGTGAGAGTTTAAAGCGTATTTTTAATTATTGTGGTGATCAAACGATTGGTGATATTCATTTAGGTGATTGGGGCACCCCATTGGGTATGTTGATTGCACAAATTCAAGAAAAGCATAGCGATTTGTATTTGGATTTGGAAGCGATTAATGCCTTATATAAGGAAGCTGCTGCACGTTTTAAAGAAGACGAAGATTTTAAAGAACAAGCGCGCCAAGTTACTTTACAATTACAACAAGGGGATCGTGCTGTAACAGCTATTTGGCATAAGCTGCGTGAGCAATCGGTAGAAAATATCCGCCATTTGTTTGATAGTCTTGGTGTCTCATTTGATCGCTGGGATGGTGAGAGTGATGTGCAAGATATCATGCCAGAAATTGTTGAAGACCTTAAAACAAAAGGGCTTTTGGTATTGAGTGAAGGTGCGTGGGTCGTGCCGAGAACAGGTGATGATGCTGATTTAGCACCAACTATTATTCAAAAACAAAATGGCGGTTATACGTATGCAGCAACCGATGTGGCAACGATTTATAAACGTGTCAAAGCCTTTAATCCTGATGTGATTTTATATGTCGTCGATAATCGTCAGTCAGAACATTTGGAGCAAGTGTTTGAGGTGGCACGTGCTGCCGGCTATGTCGGTGCGCATGTATCATTAGAACATATTCCGTTTGGTACAATTAATGATAAATCAGGTAAACCCTTTAAAACACGTTCTGGCCAAAGCTTTTCTCTTGCAGATTTATTACAAACCGTGCGCGAAAAATCATTAGCAACATCAGGCTTGTCACTGGATGCTATACAAGGCAAACGTGAAGAAAGTGACATTGCCGAGCAAGTTGCAATGGGGGCGGTAAAATACCAAGACCTTAAAAACAATCGTACGTCTAATTATATTTTTGATCTTGACCAATTCTCGGCTTTCGAAGGTAATACGGGCCCTTATTTGCAATATGCGATCGTTAGAACCAATGCGATCTTGCGCAAAGCTGGGGAAATAAACGCCACTGATTCACTTATGATACGCAGTGAAGTTGAACGCGAGCTTATTTTAATTGCAACGCGTTTTCCTGAAATTATCTCAGTTGCATATCATAAACGTGAACCCAGTGAGATTTGTAAATTCGCTTATACGTTAGCTAAAAAGTTTAGTAGCTTCTATGATGCGCATCATATCTTAAAAGAGCAAGATCAACAGGCTCGCCACGATCGGTTATTATTAGTAGCGCTGGTTAATCGCATATTAAAACAGAGCTTATCTTTATTAGGCATTGGCGCCCCAGTTAAGATGCTGTCAACTACTTAGGGCTGTTGTGGGCCTCTGGGGCTTACTTCTTTAGCATTTAAATGGTCCAGCTTGACTATAGCGCGCATGAGGTCAGGTTCTGTATAAAGAATTTCTTCTTGTGGAGTAAGCTGTTTTTTTTGAGAAAATAATCTGCTAACAAAATTAGTGTTTGCTTTTTTCAACCTTATTTCATTTAATTTAACCAGAAGTGCATCTGCGTGACAATCATCAAGATCCTCTCTGCGTAAGGTAGGCCGCCAAAGACTTATTTCAATAATTTTACACATAGCTTGGATTTTATCTGGAAGAACGCCATCTTCTGATTGCCAAAAAGATACATGTTCTTCATCCATGTGCAGTTTTGGTAATAAATAAGGCTGAATGACTTTTTTAGTTAATTGCCTTTTGGATTTTTTTGGTGCTTGTTGAATAAGGCTTATGATTTTCTGATCAGAATCAAAAAGTAATACTAGCCTATCAAAGGACCTATACAGTAGTACATCTAATTCCCTAGGATGAGAATCATATCCTCTATAGTAGCCATTTATAACATTACAAAAGCTATTAATACTGGCTGTAGCTTCAGCAATAAATTTCTCAAAACAATCCGTATCATAAATAATCTCTTGAATTTGTGATGGTAAGCTGAGAAGTAATTTAGTAAAGTCATCTGGTTCAAGCATATTTATACTTTCTGCAAATATTTTGAAGTACCTTTCTTTTAGTATGCGCTCTGCTGCATACCACTCTTTCTGCTCTTTTCCTGTAAGTTTTTCATAAAGCGCTTTTAAAATTTTTGACAACCAATGTTCATCTATACCTTTTTTATCGATTGATTTTTGAAACATATTGCAAAAATATTCTAACCTTTCGAGGCTCTTCAAACTAAGTAATGTCTCAATTGTTTCATCAAAATAAATACCGTTTGTTCTTATGCTATCTTGAAATACTGAACAAAATTCATAAAAAACCTGATCGTCTCTTAGGGTATTAGCTAGATATGCTACATAGGGCCCTTCAATTACCTTCTTGGTCACAATGTCTTTCTTAAAATGAGCTATTACTTTGTTAGCAACTGGGGTGCTGAGGCTGTTTAACTTTTCAGCAAGATAGCCCGCACTAGATGCTAAATCATCTACCATAGTCGTCATAAATGAGGGGTCTTTGGCAGCATAACCGAGCACTTCTAACATTAGTTCATTAGGGTTGGGTATATCCCATGCTTTTAGTGATGTAAGTTTAGATTGGAATTCGCTATGTGTAATGGCCATAAAAACACTCTCATTTAATTTTCTTACGATGATAGTAACACGCATTTTTTGCGCAGTATATAAATAGTATCTGCCTGAGCCTGTAATCATATAACTATATGATATATAATGATATTTTAATTTGTCGTATATGGGTCGACAAATATGTCGAATAACGATAGACAAATTTTATCATGTTTTGTATAATATCTTATATGGTGCAACCTTATTATATTCACAATTACTTCAAAGAAAGTTTAGCTGCCTTTGAAGAAAAAGATCCGCAGTTAAGTATCTTATCTCAGCTTAAATATCAATATAGTCCTAAGTGGTGGACGGGTTTGACGCCTGCATTACCTGGTGTTTATATAGTGACCGGAGGGCGGCAAATAGGTAAGTCAACATCGTGCAAACTGCTTATTAAGTACTGTCTAGAGCACAAAATGTTTGCTGCTGAAGATATGTTTTATTTTCCTTGTGATGAGATCTTCGATGCAAAATCATTAAGCCAATCAATCCGATATTTTTTAGAGCAAGTAGGAGATCACAGGTTTTTATTGATTATAGATGAAGTCACATTTGTAAAAAATTGGGATCGTGTGATTAAGGCGCTTGCAGATGAAGGTTGGTTCCGCCAAGGTCTATGTATTTTAACTGGCTCAGATACGCTGATGTTAAAAGAGGCAGCGATGTGCTTCCCTGGTCGTCGTGGCAATGCAGATCAAACTGATTTTCATTTATATCCACTCACTTTTAAAGAATATGTTGCACTAGTAAATGAGAATCAAACACCAGGCGAAGCTCAGTTACGTAAATACTTTCAAGAGTATTTGATTTGTGGCGGTTATTTACGTGCTATTAATGATTATGCTGAAACAGGCTCAGTGAGACCAGCAACTTTTCAAACCTATGAACAATGGATACGCGGAGACTTTTTAAGAAAAGGTAAAAAAGAATCTTATTTGTTATCGTTGCTGGATGCTTTGTTGAAAGTAGGTGTATCACATATTTCTTACTCTGCACTAACACATCGTATTGGCATGATGAGTAAAGACACCTGTATCGAATATTGTCATTTGCTAGAGCGTATGGATATTTTATTTTCTATGCAAGCTTATGATCAGAACCGCAAACAAGGCTTTCCACGTAAAAATCAAAAGTTTCATTTTTTAGATCCATTTATCTACAATACAATTTATCGTTGGTTGCAGCATGAAGGCTATTTAGTTAACCCTGAATAACGAAGCAATTCTTCTGAGCTTCTTCCATCAAACGTATATACCCGAGCATCAATGATAAAATTTTAAAGTAAAAAATAAGTATCTTTGTCCATATACGACGCAGGTTGTA
>JAUIDD010000003.1 GCA_030429175.1 Gammaproteobacteria bacterium | reverse complement strand
CTTCTAGAAAGTGGCAATTTTACCATAGTTTTTTTCGGCATTATGAATTTTTTATACCATTTTTTAACGTGTTTTTTGAAATATAAGGGGTTATTCAGGGTTAACTATTTAAGTCAGATAGATTATCAATCCAGCGTGGTTGAGGCTTGTGTCGCTAGTCATTGTCATCAACTTGGCAAAGTATATTATTTAAGTGGTAAAGGTGAGATAGATGTCATTTGGTTGCAAAAACAAAAAGTACAAGCGATCGAAGTGAAATGGACCAATCAATTACGTCCTGCTGATTTCGAAATGCTTAAATACTTTAAACAAAGTATGATTGTGACAAAGCAGCATATAGGTGAGTATGAAGATATTCAAGCGATACCCGTTTATCAATTCTTATATAATCTATACTAGATTCTTTTTGGTGATATGTGCATGACGTAATTTTCTGTAGATATTAAACAGGCAGAAAAAGTAATTTTTTGTCATATATTTTCAAAGAATTGTACAACTAGTATTAGATACTTCAGGCACCTCATCAGGAAAACGTTTCTGAAAAAACTTATAACTGTGTTCTGCAGTGTATAGATAAGATGCTCTATCTAAAAGCCCTATCCTTGCATTGCTAAGCATCGGCAGGCCTGAAAGAATGTTGAGCACGTCTAATACTTGAATAAAAAGTACTATAGTATTTTTACTGCTGTTTAAGCATAGATTCTAAGTGAGTTATTTCATATTCTATTTGTGTACATGGATAGATGTAACAGCAGTTGATTTTGATTGCTTTTTCGTACATTATGATTTTTTCAGACATAATTAAATGGATTTAGTAACGGAGATATGCGATGAAAGAAGTAATTGATCAAGCGATTAGAGATGCTATAGCGCGTGAAGATGAGGTGTTTTTCTCACTGTTATGGCAAAGACCACTAGATACTATTCCCCACTATTGTCAGCTAGTAAAAAAAAACAAGTGATGAATCTAATGCACGTCAAGCGGATCAGTATTTAACTGAAATATATGGCGAAGGAGATTGTGGTTTATTACACAATGCGATGCTCGCTTTCAAAAAAGCAAACCCAGACGTTAGTACACTATCGGGTGATTACATCGCAGAATTTGTGGTCAATCTTAGGAATGCTTTTATTTCTATACGCAGACAACTACATCAATCATTAGTGTATCAGATAGAAACTATGACCAGTTTTTATTACCGGGATGACGAAGCACCTTTACTTCTTGATGAGAAAACAGTATTCAGCTATAAAGAGCGTGCACAGAGACGTGACAATCGTCATATTGCTGTTGGTATTGCACAGAAACGATGTGATGAAGTAATACAGCAGGCCCTTGAAGTGTGTATCGAAAAAGTTATGGGTATTTCTAGTCAATCCCCGATAACCTTGGAAGAACTATCGCAGTATCGTGCAGAACAAGAAGAATTTTACACGCAATCCTACCTAAAAAATGTACACATTTTGCAAGCGGCAGATCGAGAAAGAGAAGACACCTACCTGATTCCTGATGGTAAAGCCGGAGAAGTGCGTGCTAGAGCAATCAGAGACTGGATAACGCAGGTAACGACAGCGTCTGATCGTATTTCTGATTTTTATCAGCCGTTGTTTGCTGCTGCAAGAACAGATTGTTTGCAAGAAGTATTAGAAAAATTAGTATCTGACAAGGGCTATCAACTCACTACGTTGATGGACTCTGGAGTTATGTTAGAGCTCACACAAGAAGCGCATGCCCAAGTGAAACTTCATGATATTCATAAAAAACTTCAGTATGCGCTTGAAGCTTATTGTCTTTGGAGTAATACACGATTTGGAGCAGATGAGGAAACTATTTTTCATCTCGTGGCAAAAACAGGTAGTTGCAAACTAATAACGTATTTGAGTGAATTGGCACGACACACGAATTTTGAGGAACCCAATTTTTTAGACCACCAAGACAATCAGGGTAACACTGTTTTTCATGCTGCCATGAGCGCTGATCAATACCAATGCGCCATTACACTCATTGGTTATGATATTAATTTAATGCTATGTAATACAGCAGGTGTGAAAGCTTATAATGCGTGTGACTCACAAGGTAATGGATTAGCACATTATGCTGCTGTAACAAATAATTTTGACTGGATGAGTATTATTGCTGCTACACAACTGCAATCACATGATCAATCTGTACTGTCAATATTAGATCACTTTTTAAAGCAAGCGAATGCTGAGGGTGATACAGCTTTACATCTGGTCTGGCATGATAGTAATTTTGAGGCTACTTGTGCTTTACTCTATTATGGTGCAAACCCAAGGATTGCCAATCATCGAGGTGAGGTACCTTTTGAGATGTTAAATAATACAGGGGACACTTATGCTATCGAAGCATATCGTAGAAATCAAAAGGCACTTATTGACCAATTCTATGATGCCTGCCCTGAATGTATTACAGCATTAAACCGCGAAGGTCATACGCTCTTAGGCCTGAGTTTAGAAAAAGGTGATTATGATTATGCATTGCATTTAATTCGCTACTGCAATGCCAACTTTTTTGATATACATGAGACTGCGAATATTCCAGTTTATCAACTACGTAATACTCATGATGGTGCTACATTGCTACATCACCTCATTAGAAAGGGTGCACATGCTGATGCATTTTACCTAATTGGTAGAGGAGTAGATCCAAGGATTGAAGATGGGGATGGCCAACCTGCATATAAAATACAAGACCCTAAAGGCTTGCCTATTGCTCACCTTGCCATAAAATATAGAGAATATGAATCATTTGTGAAATTAATTAATGCAGGTGTTGTTAATCCAGATGATGAAAATCAAGATGGAGACTCGCTATGGACAATGTTGCTTGATTTAGTAAATAAAGAGCAGAGTGGAGAGAAAAAGCAGAGTAAAGAGAGCAAACAAAGTGTCCAAAATAAGAAAAGTGGTAAGCAGAAAGGTACTGAATATAGCTACTTGGATTTTCAGAAATTTATTACGTTGATTATGGTTAACTATCACGAAGCTCAGCGGCGTTATAAACAAAAGGTTTCTGAATTAGAAGATACGGAATGTGTTGAACAACTTCTTGAGCCAAGATTACCATTAGCATTTAACCATCTCGAACCAAATGAGATAGATTTTAGTGCTAGGGTAGAAGCAGGAGAGGAAATAGAAGCAGCTGTATCTCTTGATGGGGAAGTACAGTCTCCAATGGATAAAGTTACTGTGCATCTTGGTACGGGTCAACGGCAATGGTCTCATCTTCAAAGAGATGCAATCGACATGTTTGGTGATATTGGCGATGCTGAGATGAGCAGTAATTTAAAGGCATGGGACCGTATTAGGCATCGCCTGATCACACGTGACCAGTGCAGAAAATTTCTTGAAAGAAAAAGAGCATTTTTAAAGCAGCTTATCAGTGAGACCTGCATAAGTACAATTGTATCTCATATGGCTGAAGATGATTTGGACTTAACTCAGCGTTTGCAAGCAGTGTCGAAACAAAAAAATAAAAATATGCCTCCAGCCTTACTTCATGAATCTCGTAGTCTTCATTTTAATGCGACAAATATACCTGGTTTTGGACTTGGTGTTGATTATCGTACAATGGCCTTAAGAAGCAAAGCAGAAACGCATCGTGCTGATATGCAAACAGAACGTGCTGAAGAGCAAACCCAACGAGCAGAGACATTGACACATGCTTTGGTTCGCTCACATTTACAAAGTATTGGTTTGGTTTATCAAGATCAGGCAACGCCCTAACATGGTCATCAATTTTATAAAGCAGTGGCACATTATTTGGGTATAGGTGCTAATGAATTGCGCATGCGTGTAAAGGCTGAATTAACTGAATTGCAACAAAATCCACCATCTGATCTTTTGCAGTTATTTAGTAATACACCTTTAACTATTGCACGTCATATTAGTCAGTTAGCAGCTGAGACAGAGATTGATGCTGATTTGGAGTGTGGTGTAGTAAGCTTTGTGTTAAAGCGTCCCATTTTGATACTCTCTTTACATAGAGATATTGGTGTATATCTTACAGATAGAGCGAGTAGTGCTAAGCTAGCCTTAGATCCTATTTTTGTATTTAAATATCCAGAGCACAGTTATTTTGAAGGTGTCACTCAAGGTGATGATTTTAAAGCTGAAGCTGACTTTTATAATCGAGCGCTGATAAAAAACACACAAAAAGTTAGCGTAGCTGTTACTGGCGCTGAAGCCACGACTACTATAGGGATTTTTAGTAATGCTGCAATGGTTACAGCTGAAGCTGTGACAGGAGCCAATACTAAAAACACACTAAGTATGCAGGATTAAAGCATATAATGAGTGAGGTGAAATTTATAGTTAACCCTGAATAGCAAAGCAATTGTTCTGAGCTACTTCCATCAATCGTGTGTATCCAAGTATCAACGATAAAATTTTAAAGTAAAAAATAAAAGTATCTTTGCCCATATACGGCGCAGATTGTAGCCCACTGCACTTAATAACGCATTGAGCTTATCACTATGCTGGCCTTTAAGATATTTCCTTGCAACATGCACAGATGTTGTCGTTTCTGAATGACCCTTCTAACCATTATCAACAAATGCATTTGCAGGACGAATACCAGTAAGACTCTCGGTTTGGTGAAGCGCTTCAACTTAAAATATGGCCATCGTAAGGTGATCCATGTAAGGCCTGCGTTCCAATAATAAATTGACTTTTTTGCATAGCTATAACGCTGACTTTAACCCGAAATTCATAGTGCTTATTTAACCTCAATTCTGGATAACTGTTCAATTTAAGCGTCGACTAACCCTCTGTTTCTTCGTTAAAAACCATTAAAAATGGCGTTACGTAGCTTTGGCTACGCGCCTTATTTTTAATGTCTTTTGCCTCGAAACAAATGGCAATTCTCGCTTAAAATGCACCAACCATTCTTAACAGTGCTATATATAAAGAAGATTCTAAAGTTTTTACCTATTAAACCATTAGCTACTGTTGTTGCTTTGAACATTTATCCAGAATTGAGGTTATTTACTTTACCTTTTGCAATGCATTCAGCTTCTTCATAATTTTTTTCTTACGCTTATGTTGTTGCGCTCATGCATAATTATTAATTTTAAATAAAAGTCTTTTAGATACATGGTTTAAAGAATTGTACAACTAGTATTAGATATTTCAGGCACCTCATCAGGAAAACGTTTCTGAAAAAAATTATAACTGTGTTCTGCAGTGTATTGATAAGATGCTCTATCTATAAACCCTATCCTTTGAATCCAAGGCATTCTTTGCCATTGTTGTAATAATTCAAGTCTGCTCTTTCCATGATAAATTTCAGTAGAATTGTTAGATGGTTGAATAGTCAATTTTGGATCTGCACCTTTCTCTATTAAATATTCCGCTAATCCAGCAAAGTCAGGTTTTTTTTGTTCTTCTGGGTAACTCGATAAGTCATTATCCGCGCGATCATTTAAAATGAGCTCATGTAGAAGTGTTTTACCATTATAATATTCATTGATGTCTTGTATAACCTGCTCTTCCTCAATCAACCGTTTAACCTTGGTTAAATCTGCATTTGCAATTGCTTGCCATAACTCTTTTTTATTGCTCATCATTATTTCTAGTATTTAATTTTAGATACTCAAATCGTGAGCAATATAGCATAAATTAACAAAATTTCAATACGTAGAAATTTAATGTAGAAATTAATGTACATATGTTCGCATTTTTCTATAGATATTAAATAGACAGAATACGATTAAGCAGGGATAAAGTATATTAAGAATTGGTATAGCTATCTCCATGATCCTATCGAACCCAAGAATTGACATGCAATACATAATCACTAATACAATAGTTAAGCAAATTATTCTTGGCACTTTATCTCTAAATAAGGTGTGATAGAAGAAGTTTGCAGACACAACAGCGAGGGCTGTTGCTGTGGCAATACATGCGAGTGTCACACAGATGGCAACAAAGACCGTGCCATACTCTCCGAGTACGACATGTGAGATGGCACTGATTAATGCCGGAGTGTTGACATGTTGGAGTGAAACGGCATGCAATGCAGCTGAAATCATAAAACCCGTATAGATTGTACCAATTAGCAGTCCGCCAATTAAGCAGGCTTTAAAGGTGATTCTCATAATGATTTTTTCATCTTTGATACCAATTTTGGCGCACTTATTTACAATGTTTCTGTAGGCAACATGACAAAAGAAAACAGCACCGAGCAAATCCATCGTGCCATAACCAACAGATAGTGAATGACTTACAACTTGGTAGAGTGTTTTGTGTGTTGGCATAAGTGTGTTAGCCATAACAATACTTGCAATAATCAAAATTGCAAATGCCGTTAATTTCATTGGGCTAATCACGCGACCAATAATATCGATAACTAACGAGTGTTTGTAAGACAAAATAAAAATTAATACAAAATAGAAGATACTGAAATAATAATTGGTTAAGCTTTGGGGTAGCAAGCCTTGTAAGGTGCTAAAAGTAATGTCTTCAGTACGCGGTGCAGCAAACAACGGGCCAATAATAAAGATGATAAATGTAACGATTAAAAACGAGAGATGTTTGCCAAGAATACGAAAGAATTCCCAGTAATCACCTTTAAAAAGAGAAAGCGAAAATAACCCCATAAAGGGGATGCCAACACCGGCGAGCATAAATGCGAGCCAGGCAAGAAATAGGTGTTGTCCAGCATGTCTGCCGATATCGAGTGGAAAGACCATGTTACCGGCGCCAAAGAACATCGCGAATAGTGCGAGGCCATTTGTAAAAGTTATACTTGTTTCTTTTTTTAGCAACATGACCGGTCACTATAGCTGAATTTCATCAAAATTCATAGCAGTTAAAAATGCTCAGTTAATCAATAAGTTGAATTAACTTTGAGCAAAACATGTCTATTATGTTATCTTATGTTAATGCTTACTTTAAGTTGAAAGGATGTAGTATGAGCTCTAACTATTTGTTTTTTATCTAGATATAACTTACACTATTTGAGTCGCTTAATTTATAACTATTTAGAACATCTGATAGTTAAACTTCATGGAGGTTGATGATATGGATTATTCTGTCCTAATCACGCGTTTCTTAGGTATCGTTTTTGCGGTTTATGGCCTTGGACTCTTAATTAACAGAGAGAAGGTAAAATCAGCAGGCGAGTCTTTAAATCAAAATACAGTGTTATCTTGGGTTGTTGGTGTTAGTCAATTGTTTTGGGGTAGCTTTTTTGTAGTTGTGCAACAGGTCTGGACAAACTGGTCAGTGATGACAACACTTGCCGGTTGGTTGATTTTTTTAATGGGTGTGATTCGTTTGTGGATGCCTGGTTGTTCGGCTAAATGTGATGTAAAAAGTTCTGGTGGTATGCTTGCATTCTGGGGCTTTATCATTTTCGCCTGGGGTGTGTTAATGATGTTCTACGGCTTTTTTGGTACACTCGATAATATGATGGATACAATGCATCAAATTTCAGGTGCAGCGAGTGCGACTGCAATGCCTCAATAATTATTTTTGAGTTAATAAAAAGCCCGCTAATTACGGGCTTTTTTTGTGGTTGTTTTTGACTAAGGTTGACACCCTTCTCTTTGATCTCCTTCTGGATCGGCTGAACCACGTGTGTTATTAAACAAGGTGCTACCAGTAACGCTCGGTTGAATTGATTGCAGATATTTACTCCATAGTTGATCTTTAGTATCAGAATCTATATTTAACCAGGTGCTTTCTATGTCAAATTTTTCACCGTAAATCTTCTCTATATTTAATTTGATCCTTATGAACTGTTTATTATCGTTTAAAAATGATCTAAACGCTGGATCATGAAGCTTGGTTATGCTGAGATCATCAAATAAGCTGCCTTCTTCTGCTTCTGCTTCTGCTTCTGCTTCTGCTTCTGCTTTTGCCGATGTTGCATGGGCTGCTATGGCATGTGCTAATCCTGTATTACTAGAGACACTTTCAGCTGTACCCTCTGTATAAATAGCTTTGCGCTCTTCAGGTTTAAGTTTAGCCCAGTAGTCACCTGCTGTAATTCCATTGTGAGGAGGTTGGTGTCTTGCTTCACGTGTGTTTGAGGAAAAAGCGCCTTTCATATTAGTGGATAAATCACACCAGTTAACGTCGAAATTTAGTTGGCAGCATGCATAGATGGTTTTTAATTCTAACAATTTATTCCGTAGTAATGTGTCCTTTATAAGTTCTTGTAATTGTTCCTTTTTGCGTCTCTCTAAGTGCTCATTTTGTATAATCTTACCAGGGTTATCTATAGCGTTTCTGATATATTGAAACATTTCTGTTGTTGCATCTTCTGATTGCGTTACATTTTCCCTAAAGTCATTTTCAATAAATAGTCTAAACCTATCAATAAATTCTTCCCACTGATAGGATAAGGTTAAATCTTCTGAAATACATGAAACTGTCATATTAATAAAGCTTCGCAATAAACCTGCTTCACTATTAAGAAGGTCCTGAGATGCCTTCTCTCTCTCTGCAATAGTCTGAAGGATTGCAAGATTTTCTTGATGCTGCTCAGCAAAAGAAGCGCTATGTGTAGATTTTATAACTAAGTGTAAATTAGCAACATTTATTAATTTATGTTTAAGATTTTTTATTAATTCCATATTGTTTAGTTGGTTACCGCACAGAATTAATCGCTGCGTCTCTATGGCAACGCCATGTTTGGAAGCTATTTTTTGTTTTAAATCAAGTACGGTTTCTGATAATTCTATATTTATTGTGTAAGTGCATCCAGTTAATGTTTTAATAAATAGTTGCATAAATAGCTCCTTTGTTTAAATATTTAAAGGGATCTTAGCGTGTCTATGCTTTCAAGGCAATGCTATTTTTAAAAGAATGCCCCGCAAATGCGGGGCTGAAGAATTTTAGTAGCGATAGTGTTCAGGCTTGTATGGCCCATTTTTATTGATGTTAATATACTTTGCTTGCTCATCTGTAAGCTCAGTTAAATTAGCACCGATTTTGTTAAGGTGAAGGCGAGCAACCTTTTCGTCAAGATGCTTGGGTAAAACGTGTACGCCGATATCGTATTTATCTGCATTTTGCCATAGTTCCATTTGCGCAATAGTTTGGTTACAGAATGAATTGGACATCACAAAGCTTGGGTGACCTGTGGCGCAGCCAAGGTTTACCAGGCGGCCACGTGCGAGCAGAATAATGCGTTTGCCATCTGGAAAAATAATATGATCTACTTGTGGTTTAATGTTTTCCCATTTGTATTTTTCAAGTGACGCAACATCAATTTCTAAATCAAAGTGACCGATGTTACATACGATCGCTTGATTATGCATTTGTTCTAAATGTTTTGCATTAATCACATGTTTGTTACCCGTTGCAGTAACAAAAATATCAGCACGAGCAGCCGCTTCATCCATCGTTACCACCGGATAGCCTTCCATTGCCGCTTGGAGTGCGCAGATAGGATCGATTTCAGTGATCCATACTTGAGCGCCAAGGCCGCGTAGAGATTGTGCAGAGCCTTTACCTACGTCACCATAACCGGCAACAACTGCCACTTTACCGGCAATCATCACATCAGTAGCACGTTTGATGGCATCGACTAATGATTCGCGGCAGCCATATAAGTTATCGAACTTAGATTTAGTAACTGAATCGTTAACGTTAATCGCAGGCACTTTAAGTGAACCTTCAGCTGCCATTTCATACAGGCGATGCACACCTGTGGTGGTTTCTTCAGAGATGCCTTTGACGCCTGCTAAGAGCTCAGGATAATCATCGTGCATAATTTTAGTTAAATCACCACCGTCATCTAGAATTAAATTTGGCTTCCAACCATTTGGCCCTTCGATGGTTTGCTTGATGCACCATTCGTATTCTGCTTCTGTTTCGCCTTTCCAAGCAAAAACTGGAATACCTGCTTCTGCCATTGCTGCAGCAGCATGGTCCTGCGTTGAGTAAATATTGCAAGAAGACCAGCGTACTTCGGCACCTAACGCGGTTAACGTTTCAATGAGTACAGCTGTTTGAATGGTCATATGTAAGCAGCCAACGATGCGTGCACCTTTGAGTGGTTGCTGTGCTGCAAACTCTTCACGAATCGCCATTAAGCCTGGCATTTCGGTTTCAGCAATTGCAATTTCTTGGCGTCCATATTTTGCTTGGCTGATATCAGCAATTTTATAATCTTGTTGCATAGTAGTTACTTCCTTTAGTGTTGCGGTGGTCATGCGGCGATCTCCTGTATATATTCTTTTAATAATGCTGCTTTGTCAGTACGTTCCCATGGGAAGTCCTGGTCGAGACGGCCAAAGTGACCGTAAGCTGCAGTAGGTTTGTAAATAGGTTGTAGTAAGTCGAGACTATGAATAATGCCATTAGGCGTTAAATCAAAATGTGCTTCGACCAGCTGTGATATTTTTTTATCGGATAGTTTACCGGTGCCAAATGTTTCAACGTAGATAGATGTAGGTTTAGCAACACCGATGGCATAAGAAAGCTGTACTTCACAACGTTCAGCAAGGCCTGCTTCTACAATATTTTTTGCGACGTAACGTGCGGCATAGGCAGCGGAACGATCTACTTTAGATGGATCTTTGCCAGAGAAGCAGCCACCACCATGGCGCGCCATGCCACCATAAGTATCGACGATAATCTTACGTCCAGTTAAACCGCAATCACCCACAGGACCGCCAATCACAAAACGCCCAGTTGGGTTGATAAAATATTTGGTATTTTTAGTGAGCCATTCAGCTGGAATCACTGGTTTGATGATTTCTTCCATCACCGCTTCTGTCAAATCTTTTTGTAAGATTTCTGGATCATGTTGTGTAGATAAGACCACACAATCAACACCAACAGGTTTATGATTTTCGTAATGGAATGTAATTTGTGATTTCGCATCGGGGCGTAACCAAGGTAACACACGATGTTTACGCAGTTCAGCTTGACGCCTAACGAGCAAGTGGGCGAATGTAATCGGTGCGGGCATCAGTGATTCAGTTTCATTAGTTGCATAACCAAACATTAAGCCCTGATCTCCGGCGCCTTGTTCAGCTTCGGTTTCGCGATCGACACCCACGGCGATATCGGGAGATTGTTTTCCAATTGAATTTAAGATGACGCAAGATTGATAATCAAAACCAAGCTCGGGTTTATCATAGCCAATTTCATGGATGGTTTTACGTGCAATTTCTTCGGCATCGACCCAAACATCAGTCGTAATCTCACCTGCAATCAGCACAAGTCCATTTTTGACCAATGTTTCACAAGCAACACGTGCATGTTTATCTTGTTCTAAAATGGCGTCGAGGATCGCATCTGAGATTTGATCGGCGACTTTGTCGGGGTGTCCTTCGGATACGGACTCTGAGGTAAATATAAAGTTTCTATTATCCATGAATGACTCTCTTAAGCTGTTTTTGTTGAGAATTCAGCATACTAAAGGATTTTGTTAAAAAGGGCAAAGATGTCAGAAAAATAAGTTGCACCTTTGGTTATGAGTGCGTATAGTAAACATATTGAGGACATAAAGAGTACATTTTAAAGGAGGTCACACCCATGTACTACACACGTTTCGAGCGCCAGCCGTCTAGTAATATCGCATTTAGTCTCTATGGTTATAAACCTAGCAAATGGCGTGTCTGGCGTTCACGCTTACGTAATTTGTGGGCACGTATATTTCATATAGATCTTGGTATTTAAAAACGACATACGCAGCACTGCTCCCTGGTGCTGCGTTTTTAAATAAAATTATGAGTACCTGTATGCTAGAAGCTTTAGACAATGAGCACTTGCAGGGTATACCTTTGCAGATGGCAAGTTAACACTTAGTGATTTTACACTGGCAATTCGCCAAGCGGAAGAAATGACACAAATTGCCTTTGCTGATTTATTGGGTATTTCAAAACAGCAATTATATGACATCGAGCGAAATAGGAAATATGTAAGTCCAAAATTAGCAGCGGAATATGCAGCAAAAAAAGCGCCGTGCAACTGGCTAGCTTTTTCAGGTTATTTGATTTAACATTTTTAATTTTAGAGAATATGAGGAGACAAAAATGCATCGTTTACTTATTATTTTACTATCTACATTTATTTTTTCAGTAGCTATTGCAGCAAAATCAAAGATACCTACCGTACCATTATACGAAGAGCCAAAAAAGACAAAGGTGATAGCGCAGGTGCCGATTACATCGAGTTTAGTGCCGATTATATCAAAAGGTAATTGGGTTAAGGTAGGTAGTCGTAATGATGGCAATGTTGGCTGGCTTAACATTGAGCAATATCACAAGATTCAAACAGCATACTACCGTCCGAATATTCAGTCGGTATATGTGAATTCAGAACACACTAAAGATGGTAAACCCACCGTAAACATCATTGCTTACCGTAACGGTAAAAAACTTACGGATAAAGACGCGCAAACACTTTATAAGAAAATGCTAAAACAGTCACAGAGTGAGCAACAATGGCAACGTGAAAACTGGCGTCACTTGAATCATATGATTCACTTACAACAACAGCAGTTAAATGAATTGTTTAATCATGATGATCCTGGATTTTCACCACTATATTTGATGCCAGGTCCGGTGATATTACTTCCTGAAAAACCAGACAAAAAAGCTCAAAAGAAAAAGTAAGCTTTATATTAGAAAACGTTCAATTATGCCCGTTGTATATAATGGCAGTTGTAGTAAATTATCTGTTTGATTGTTTATAAGGTTACGTGCCGAGAGTATCAATCTTTTATTAGGGTTGTAGCGTTCATTATATTTATGCAGGCTTTTTGTTTTGGTTTTAAATCCTGATTTAACTTCGATAGGGATAACGTTTCCATCATAGTCTATTAAAAATTCCACTTCATAACGATTTTCTTGCCAGTTAAATAATTTTTTTCCAGACGTCGCAAGAATTTCTTGCAAGACGAAATTTTCAGCAAAATAACCTTTATATGTGCCATAGTCATACTCCAAAATATTTTTTGGGTTTAATCCTGATATAGCACCAAGTATGCCGATATCAAACATAAAGCATTTGAAATTATTTTCTTGTGTAAAAGCAGAAAGTGGTTTTTTGATGGTTTTAACGATAGGTACTTTAATTATTAACTCTGCTGATTGTAGCCAATCAAAAACATGTACGAGACGACTGTAGCGATTTGATCCCGGGATAATATCTTTGAATTTAAATTTAGGTGCGCCTCCGTCTTGAGTTTGAAATAGTTGTGTTGGTACAGCGCGCCATACACGGTCGATGTGCATAGCGCTTATTTTTCCAGAATGTTTTGCAATATCTGCATAATAAGCATTAATCAATTCTTCTTGCTTTAATCTCACTGTTTGTAATGCTACAAGCATATTATCTTGCAAGGATGAAAAAGTAGAAACAACATCAGGCAGGCCACCGATTATAAAATATAATTTTAACTTTTCCCAAAGTTTTTCATGGATAGGGTTAGCTATAGAAGATGTGGTTGTTAGTGTAAAAATATAATCGGCTAGCTGTGTTTCACCAATACCTTGTAGAAACTCTGAAAAAGACATTGGATAAAGGTGTAGCATATCAACCTTACCAACTGGATAAGATCCTTCCCCTAATGTTAAGCCCAATAGTGAGCCTGCACTGCAGAGCGCAAGTTGTGGCATGTCTTCACAAAAATATTTAAGACTGGTGAGTGCCTTGGCGCATGCCTGAATTTCATCAAAAATAACAAGATCCTTATCGACATCAATAGGTGTGTTGGTATAGATGGCAAGTTCATTGATAATGCTTTTTGGGTCTAGATTTCTTTCAAAGAAGCCGGCAAGAGCGTGCTGCTTTTCAAAGTTAAAGTAGTGGTAAGTAGGAAACTCTTGTTCGGCAAATTGCTTTAGTATATATGTTTTTCCACATTGCCTGACTCCTCTTAAAATCAATGGCTTACGAGCAGAATGTTCTTTCCAGTCGAGTAATCGTGCAAAAATAGCTCTTTTCATTTGCAAATTATGTAATTAACTGACTCAAAATACAAGCAAAAAATGTCAAAAATAACATTTTTTAACAAAAAAGTGTCAAACTGAACAATTTTACGACTAAGTGTATGGTTGAGTCGGATTATTAGTTCATGCTTTCCGGGCTAGCTGTAATAACATAGGTTTTTATACCTCTAGCAGGAAGAAGTGTTCATCTTGATTGGGCTGAAATATGATATCAAGCTTAGGAAGTACATGTTCAACTAATCTTTGGTAGTCTAAATCAAGTTGTGTGCTTAATCTTTGTTTTATATTTTGTACTTCTATATGTTGAGGTTGTGTGGAATCATCTTCAAGGTAAACATATTCGAAATTATTAACGATACTTCTAAAATTTTCAATGAGTCCATTTAAATGTTTATACTGTGTGAATCCTGTATAATTTTCTGAATTCCTTATGGCCATAAGTTGACGAACTTTTTTTGCATCTGGGTTACTAAGACGCGTCTCAGCTAATGTATCATTAGGCCTTGGATTTTCCGAAGGGCTCCGAATTCTCAATTGAATATACGTGAAGAATGCATTTATGGTAGCTGATGGAATTCCAATTAGTATGGCGCCTATTGTGTTATTGGCTGCCTGTGATTGAAAAGGTTTTTCACTTATCATGAGACAACCTGCTATTATGGAAATTGTGTACAATATCATCGTGATTTTCGCTATGAAGTATTCTTTATCTGAGATTATGCATGCAGTTTTAGCATGAAACATTTGCCAAGTAAGCGCCATTTTTTCTAACTCAGGTAAAATCTTATTTGCAAATTGATACAAAAACATATGCTTTTCAATTGTTGAAGTGGGTTCTATTAACTGGGTTATATAAGTATTTTTTTTCCTGCAAAATATAGAAGTGCTACAATAAGTTTTAGGTTCTAGCCATGTTGCTATAGCATTTTTTAATGCCTCTTCGTATTGATACACTCTCATCTTGATTCCCTATATAATAAAACTACGCACCATTATATATGAGTTGCTAAAGTGGTAAACCCGTGAAAAATACTAAACTTATCGTTCCAGCCGCAAAAGAAATGCTTTTTATCCAACCCGCCAAGCCAGTTAACTTGCCGTTTCTGTCAATCACACGATGACAGGGAATGATAATAGGAGATAGCTAATGGGTTTTGTTATAAGAAAAATAAAAGAATTCAGCGCTGGAAGCTTTTCATTTAATGAGGCTCATCTGTGCATTTGGTTGACTTAGCTTGTTTCGTACTTTATATTCAGTGTACAAAATCAATTTGGTTTTCAAATAATTTTTTTATTTAAAAAAACACCAGGAGAAAAAGATGCCTACTTATTATTATAATGGTGAACCAATTGCACTTGAGCAAGACTTAGATTATGTAGCAGTTACGTTTGATGAAGAAGTGCAGCGTTTTGGGCGCTTAGCTACGGCAGAGTCTTGTCATTTGAATCCAGAAACCGCCACTTTTGAAGTACCAAAACATAAGCTCACAATATACTCAGTGAAAGAAACTGATGAGCCGCGCAGTGCGCGTCAGCGTATAGCACAAGAAGCTTTAAATAAGCATGGTGCTGTGCGTTGTTTTTATCCAGTTTATCAATACCGCAATGTTCATATCATTCCTACAGAGCAGCTTATTGTAGGGTTTAAACCAGGATTAGGACTATCTGACCGGGTTACACTGTGTAAGGAATATAACCTCATTAAAATTGATGAAATAAGTGAGGATGAGTGGGTTGTACAGATTGAGGAGCATAACGCTGATTATTTAGGTGTGGCCAACAGTTTGTCACGAGAAGGTCAAGTTGCGTATGCTCAACCTGATTTTATCACTTATGGTACTCATGTTGCTTTTGATGCAAAAGCTATTAAGCCTAATAGTGCAATGGACCCGCATTTTCCAAAACAATATGCGCCCGTTATTACTAAGACAACAGATGCGTGGGCATTACAGCAAGGTAGTCAGAATATTCGTATTGCTATTCTTGATGAAGGTGTTGATACAAAGCATGAAGATTTAAGACATGCTGTTGTTGGCACATATGATGGTTCTGATAATGATGCTGATCAAGAGCCACAAGACCCTGATGCCCATGGTACGGCGTGTGCTGGCTTGGCTGTTGCTGGACACAATGCACTTGGCATTAAAGGTATTGGCGGTGGTTGTTCTTTGCTAGCAGTACGTATTGCTTACTCGAATCTTCGTGACCCTGAAAAAAAATGGGTGACACGAGATTCTTGGATTGCACGTAGTATAGACTGGGCTTGGCGAGAAGGTAAGGCTGATATTTTGAGTAATAGCTGGGGCGGGGGTGCATCCTCTACTGCTATTGAAAATGCTATTAGTCGCGCCCGTACACAAGGCCGTGATGGGAAGGGCAGCATAGTGATTATAGCAGCAGGAAATGATGACGGGCCCGTAAGCTTCCCAGGAAATCTACCTAATGTATTAACGGTTTCGGCAAGCAATGAATATGATGAAGCTAAAACAAAAAGAAGTCGTGATGGTGAGTATTGGTGGGGTTCGAATTATGGCCCTGAAGTTGATATTGCAGCGCCAGGTGTGCATAACATGACAACAGATAATTCAGGCAGTGCTGGTTATGATCAAACTAACTATGTGGCTAATTTCAATGGCACATCATCAGCAACGCCCATCGTGGCTGGGGCCGCAGGTTTGGTGTTGTCTGCAAACCCTGATTTGTCTGAAAGTAAGCTGCGTAATATTCTAACAGCTTCTGCTGAGCGGGTAGGTGATTATCCTTACAATAATGGGCGTAATGATCGCTTTGGTTATGGGCGTCTTAATACTCATGGGGCTGTTCTGGCAGCGTTGCAAGGCCGACCTAGGCATGAAGATGTTCACTATATCGCATCACACACTATTACACGACATGTGCCAATTTCAGATAATAGCACAGCGGCTATTGTTGAAGTGCCTATTGCAGATAACCAGCCTTTGCAGAGAGTTCAAGCTTACATTGATGTGACACATAGTTATCGAGGTGATTTAAAAGTGACGTTATTTGCCCCTTCCAATCGAAATCAAGCAGGCTCGCCAGTGCTTTTGCATGAACGAGCAGGGGGTTCAGAAGATGATTTAGTGGAAAAATATGATTCTGATACGCATCCAGTTATGAGGCAGAGGCTTGTTGGACGAAACCCCCGTGGAATGTGGCGTTTTGAGGTGCAGGATAATGCACCACAAGATACAGGACATATCAATAAAGTTGGCCTAGAGTTTACTTTTTAGATAAGCCTTAGGGTCTATTTACAATTTGATCCTACTACTGCCACAGCGTTTTTTGAAAAAGCTATCGGCTCAAACGGTTTACTAGAGAAAGTAACGATTGATAAGCGTGGTGCTAATAACGCTGGACTAAATGCTATTAATTTACAACTTATTATTTTTTGGTTTCTGGGGTTACCGCTTATGCAAATTATCATCCGACAAATTAACTATCTGAACAATATTGTCGAGCCAGATCATCGTAGTATAAAACGAATTACCAAACCGATGATGGGCTTTAAGTCGTTTGCATCAGCATCGGCAACACTTGCTGGTATTAAGCTGCATCGAATGTTGCGTAAGAGATAGCATACTGCAGACGAGAAAACTATCTTCGAGCAATTTTTTGGGCTTGCAGTGTAGTTGCGTCCCGAGAATCGTTTGTTTCGATGTTTCTGAAAATTTGCAACACTACTGTTCCAACTGCAAGAGCAGTTCTTTTTTATCCAGCCCGCCGGTAAAGCCAGTTAATTTGCCGTTGCTGCCAATCACACGATGACAGGGAATAATAATGGGAATAGGATTTTTACTATTGGCAATACCTACGGCGCGCGCTTTATTTTTGTCGCCAAGGCGATGTGCTTGTTCACCATAGCTAATAGTTTCGCCATAAGGAATTTTAGCGAGTTGTTGCCAGGCTTGTTGCTGGAAAGGTGTGCCTTGCATATCTAATGGGATATCAAATTTTTTTCGTTTAGCGTTAAAATACTCTGTAAGTTGTGTTTTAGTTTTTTGAATAATGGGATGGTGTGGCTTTTTTTTAATATCATTCAATCTGTCAGTATCCCATAAAATACGCTGTAGTCCTGCGTCAGTTGCTACTATAGCCAAGCTGCCAACGGGTGATTTGAGCACATCATAAATAGTGATTAGTTTTTTGGATTCCATAAGACTTCTCCAATGTTATCTTTTTTAGAAATATAACGTGCTAAAACAAATAACCAGTCACTTAATCGATTGATATAGGCAAGTAAAACAGCGTCAATGTTTTCATTTTCTGCACATGCAAATAGACTGCGTTCGGTACGCCGACAAACGGCACGGGCAATATGCATATGTGCGGTTAGTTGATTGCCGCCAGGCAAAATAAAAGAATTTAGCGGTAAAAGCTTTTCGTTCATCTGATCAATATCGGTTTCGAGTGTGTCGATATCTTTTTGTGTCACACAAGGTGAATCATCACGTCTATCTTGTGGCAAAATTGCGAGCTGTGCGCCTAAATTAAAAAGCTGCTGTTGTATGTTGAATAATTGTGGCAGCTTTGTGAATTCTGCAGCTAATAGTCCAAACCAACAATTTAACTCATCAACATCGCCAATGGCATGCATACGCAGGCTTGATTTTCGGGTGCGATGCTGACCTGCGAGATGTGTTTCGCCAGTATCACCGGTACGTGTGTAGATTTTTGTAAGCTTAACCATTAGTTCAGTGCTATTTTTAATGCAGACTCAAAGTCCTCAAGTAAATCATCAAGATTTTCAATACCAACAGAAAAACGAATCAAGCCATCGGTGATGCCAAGTTTCTCACGAATTTCTTTGGGAATCGAAGCGTGAGTCATAATCGCTGGATGATCGGTAAGACTTTCGACACCACCGAGACTTTCAGCGAGTGTAAATACTTTTGTGTTTTCTAACAGTTTCACGGTTTGTTCACGGGTTAAATTAAAATCGACACTCACAATGCCGCCAAAGCCATCTTGCATCTGTTGTTTGGCAATTTTGTGATTAGGGTGAGATTCTAAACCCGGATAATACACTCGATTAACATGTGGATGCTTTTCAAGATGTTTCGCAAAGTGCATCGCGTTCCTGCAATGTCGTTCTACACGAATGGCGAGTGTCTTTAAGCCACGCAAGCCAATAAAAGAGCTAAACGCATCGCCAGCAGCACCAATTGAATTTTGTAAATAGCCTAAACGAATTGCAAGGTCATCATCACTAACAGCGCACACGCCTGAAATAATATCTGAATGGCCACCGATATACTTGGTGGCAGAATGCATTACAATATCAAAGCCTAACTCTAATGGTCTTTGTAATATCGGTGTAGCAAACGTATTATCAGCAACGGTCAATAACTTATGTTTTTTGCCAAGTGCTGCAACACCTTTGAGGTCAACGATTTTGAGTAACGGATTGCTGGGTGATTCGACAAATAGCATGCGCGTATTATCTTTGATAGTGGCTTCAACTTTATCAAGATCTGAAAAATCGACAAAAGAGAAATCCAGCCCACTCGAACGTTTGCGTACATTTTCAAACAGGCGGTAAGTGCCGCCATACACATCATCGAGCACAACTACATGATCGCCTGAGTCAAGTAATTCTAAAATGGTGCTAATCGTTGCCATGCCTGAAGCAAATGCGAAACCATATTTGCCTGATTCTAAATCTGCAATGCAGCGTTCATAGGCAAAGCGAGTTGGGTTTTGAGTGCGTGAATACTCAAAACCAGTATGTTGTCCCGGGCTTTTTTGTACGTAAGTTGAAGTGGCATAAATCGGTGGCATCACCGCACCTGTCGTTGGATCTGGTTTTTGGCCGCCATGAATCACACGTGTTTCAATATGTTTTTTAGTCATTGCTATTCTCTATTTTTTATTGGTAGTGATGCGCTGCCATCCAGCGGTCATCAGCAAATTTAGTCAAATAATTACGAATGGAGTCAGGTAGAATGATTAAACATCGTTGGCCTGCTTTAAGGCGGGTCGCAACTTGCAATGCTGCCCAGACTGCAGAGCCAGAAGAGCCGCCACAGAGTAACCCTTCTTCACGGATTAAGCGTCGTGCCATTTGGAAAGAGGCTTTGTCTTCGGTTTTAACGTATTCATCGATGATACCGTTATCTAAAACATCTGGGAAAAAGTCATAGCCGATACCTTCGACATCATATGGCTTCACTTCAGTGCCGCCACCTAAAATAGAACCAACAGGATCGACGCCGATGATTTTTATATCGGGCAATACCTCTTTTAAGCGATGTGAGACACCAGTAATCGTACCGCCAGTACCGACACCCATGACCACCATATCGAGATCGTCATCGAAGTCATGCAATATTTCGCCAGCAGTATGGTCGTAATGTACGCCGGGGTTAGCAGGGTTGATATATTGATTGAGGATAAATGAGTTGGGAATTTTTTTTTGGAGATCATTTGCTAAAGAAATGTGACTGTCTGGTGCATCCCAAGCTGCCTCGGTTGGGGTGCGATAAATTTTAGCACCGAGCGCTTCAAGCACAACTTGTTTTTCGTGGCTCATTTTTTCAGGCATGGTAATTATCATATGATAACCACACACGGCAGCTGCTAACGCAATACCGATGCCCGCATTACCTGATGTTGGCTCGATGAGTGTGTCGCCTGGCTTGATGTGTCCTAAACGTTCGGCTTCAACAACCATATTGTAACCGATACGATCTTTTACTGAGCCACCTGGATTCATAAATTCACACTTAACATACAACTCGCAGTCTAAATCTGCACCAATACGGTTAAGACGTACGACTGGAGTATGACCGATGGTTTCGAGGATGTTGTTATAAAGCATTTTATATTATCCTGGCTTGTAAAAAATAGCGTCTATGGTACCGCATCTTTCACGCTTGTGTAACCCAAAAAATAATCATTTTACATCCAGCTTGATTTGTAATATCTTTGTGCGTTAAAAAGGGAGAGAAGTTATGCCGATAAAAGAAATTTCAGATAAATTAGATCATTTTAAGCAGCCACAACAGGCGCAAAGCAAACGCTCGAACAAATATGTCAGTCATTACCTAGAAAATAGTATTGGATTTGCCAGTGACTACCGTGCAAAAAGTCAACAGCGTTTTGGTATGGCATTATGGCTAGTTTTGAGGTACGCGTTTGATTATGAAGAATGTAAAGCTGACGTGAATTTTGCTGAGATAAGCGGCACTCTAATTTTTACTACAGATAACGCTGCAAAGCCAGCAACTATAGCGCACTATGTGGAAAAGTTATGCGATTATTTACCTAAAGTTGTGCGGTTTTGTGATAGGGTAGAGCCAGCAAAAACATATGAAGCCTCAGGAGTAAGCGTATTTGAAGACGCTAATTTATCGTCAAAAGAGAATTATGTGCTTGACTATTGCCGTAATTTTTTAACTTCAATACAGTTTGTAAGTATGAGTGAAGAAAATATTGACTGGGATAGGTGTGAAAAAAAATTATCTGCATATTCGCCAGTGCCTTTGCCAGTACCTGCGCCAGTGCGGCTGCCAGTACCTGTGCCAGTGCCTGCGCTAGTGCCTTCGCCAATACCTTTTCCGTGTATTAAGCGGCGTTCGCCAACTTCTCTAAGAATCTCTTTAGGGCCAGTGGTATTTAGAAAATCCCCACCTGCTTCGGGAGCAAGAAGCAGTCAGCCTAAGCCTAGTGAATCAGGCGCCGATGCACCTAAAGTTACAGTTGGGTTTCAAACTGGATAGACTTTGTATTGATCGCGTCCGTTATTTTTAGCTTGATACATGGCAAGATCTGCATATTTAAGCAGCTTTTCTGGATCTAAAGAGTGTTGGGGCGCGATGGCGATGCCTATGCTAGCACCGATTTGCAGTTTTAAATCTTTAATTGTAAAAAGACCCTAGTCTAGATACAAAACACGGTATTGCCAAGAGAGATGCTTTTAATTTAAGCTGCTCTTATCATTAATGAGGAGTAATTTATGAATCCAAAATCAATTAACGATGTAGTTAAGAGAGTAATCGATGCTTTACCTGAGGGGGTAAAGCATTTACCTGCAGACATGCAAAAAAATGTGCATGATATCGTGTTAACTGTATTAGATAAGCTTGATGTGGTGACACGTGAAGAGTTTGATGCACAGCAGAAGGTATTACAGAAAACGCGTGCAAAATTAGAGAAATTAGAAGCAGAAATCGAGCGACTTTCTAAAGATAAGTAGCATGTCACTTGCGGTTGTTTACAGTCGTACGGTATATGGCATTCAAGCACATCAGGTTATGATTGAGGTGCATATCACACCCGGTATGCCTGGGCTTGGTATGGTTGGATTGCCAGAAGCGGCAGTCAAAGAAAGCCGGCATCGAGTACGCTGTGCGATTATAAATGCTGATTTCGAATATCCACAACGGCGTATTACTGTTAATCTCGGACCTGCTGATCTGCCTAAAGATAGTAGTGGTTTAGATTTGCCGATTGCGCTGGGTATCTTGGCAGCATCAGGGCAGTTGCGACACAGTCAACTAGAAGATTATGAATGTGTCGGTGAGTTAGCACTATCAGGTGCGCTTAAATCAGTGAAAGGTGTATTGCCTTTGGCGATGGCAACATCATCATCAGAGCGCGCGCTTATTTTGCCGAACGTTAATGCCAAAGAAGCGGCGCTTATTGATGCGTTAACTGTGTATGCGGCACAGGACCTAGAAGCAGTCGTTGCTCATATCAATGGCCAAAAAAAACTTATGCGTTTTACCATGCAGCCAAAACAAGATCAGCATGTCTATGCCTGTATTAGTGATATAAAAGGCCAATCTTATGCCAAACGTGCGTTAGAAATTGCAGCTGCAGGTGGTCATCACTTATTGATGTGTGGTCCGCCGGGTTCGGGTAAAACGATGTTAGCCAGTCGGTTGCCGGGGATTTTACCTGAGATGCCAGGACAACATGCATTAGAGTCTGCATCGATTTATTCAATTAGTCAGCAAGGGTTTCACAGTCAGCATTGGAAAAAACATCCGTTTCGCTCACCACATCATACGACATCACAAGTAGCGATGGTTGGGGGCGGTAAAGTACCCCGGCCTGGAGAGGTATCACTCGCACATCGTGGGGTATTATTTTTAGATGAGTTTCCACAGTTTCAACGTCATGTATTAGAAGTATTACGTGAGCCATTAGAGTCGGGTGAAGTGCATATTTCACGTGCGAGTGGACAGGCTTGTTTTCCAGCCGCATTCCAATTAATAGCGGCGATGAACCCATGTCCTTGTGGTTATTATGGTGATTCTGAAAAAACCTGCCGTTGCACAGAGGAACAAGTGCAGCGTTATCACGCAAAAATTTCTGGACCGTTATTAGATCGTATTGATTTACAGTTATCGATTGAGCGTGTACCGACAAAAGTGTTATTGCAACACAATGCTGATGATGCACAAACGAGTGATGAAATTCGTACGCGTGTAGCGCAAGCGTATCAACAACAATGGGTACGCCATCAAAAATCAAATGTATGTCTCGATGCAAAAGAAGTGATGTGTTATTGCAGCTTACAAGCTGATGACCAAGCCTTACTTGAAAAAGCGGTTGACCAATTTAGTCTAAGCGTGAGGTCCGTACATCGGATATTAAAAGTAGCACGTACCATTGCTGATTTATCTCAAGCAATTGATATTGACACAATTCATTTAACTGAGGCATTAAGCTATCGGTTTAATGATGGCAGTTTTCATTAAGTATGGGCGATTCTTGATCTGTATATGATGGCCTGGTAGTATGCTCTGCATTGTGATTAAGAGGAGTTACCCAATATTTTATGCGAGATTACCCGAGCATAGATATTCTTCTCTTAAAAGCACTTCTCATAAGAATGCGAAAATAAGGGTTGGTAGAATGTTTATGCTTGCGGTGAGGTCGCATAAAATAATGCAGAGGGAAGCGGAGTGTACTGTACGTCCATGAGCATTGCCGAAGCATGATTTTATGCGAGATTGCCCAAGCATAAAGATTCCTCTCTTAAAAGCAGTAACAATAAGCGCTCGTAGCTCAGTTGGATAGAGTCCCGGCTTCCGAAGCCGGTGGTCACAGGTTCGAATCCTGTCGAGCGCACCAGAATTCTTTGTCCATAACTTAAAGCATGATTAAGTTTTATCTGTGAGCTTTTGTTATGAGGTATATCAATTTACCTTTTAGAAGGCTTGTTATAATTTTTAGCATCTAAATAAAAATAACACGGAGGTTTTCAGATGTTATTAGAAATAAATGCACATGAAGATGTTAGAGTTGAATCGGTTATTGATAGTATTCTGTATAAGACACAAAAAAATGATTGTAATGCGTTGATGCAGTTGATGCAGCGTATTACTGGATCGAAGCCAACGATTTGGGGTGAGCGGATTATTGGTTTTGGTGAATATCATTATGAATTAGACAATGGAGCGCCAGGGCGCTGTTTTTTAACAGCGATTGCACCAAGCCGTAAAGGTTTGACGTTATATGGTGTGCCTGCAGTGCCTGGTTATAAGCGCCTACTAGAAATGTTAGGCGCATATAGATTGGGTCGTGCGTGTTTATATGTAAAATCGCTTGATACAATCGATTTATCAATACTAGAAAAATTAGTTAAGGAATCAATTAGCTATATGAATTCGAGCTATGAGACGAGTATGAATCTGCATTAACTGCAATTTAGCAGATAAAGTAGTAAATAGTGCGTATTGTTAGTGGCGTTTTATCCAGTTTAAAGTAAGTAAGCAGCCTAACCCAAGCTCTGCCCAGGTTATGGCATGTGCTTGAGGCATGATAATCAAGTTAGTGATAGAAACAATGAGAAGACTGATACCAATAGCTTTAATAATAAAGCCGTGTGATTGTTTTTGTGGATGAGAAGACTTTTGTTTTTGGATTAAGTTTTGCGTGTGAATATGTTCGAGTGCATCATAAAGCAGTTGTGGTGTTTTGATTAGCGTTTCGGCTGTATCATGAAAATTCTCTTTAGCTAATAGAGCAAGTTTTTTAATGCCACGTTGTTGCTTAATCCAGTTGACCATAAATGGTTTGGCGGTTTCCCATAAATCAAGATTTGGATATAGTTGGCGACCTAAGCTTTCGATGTTAAATAAGGTTTTTTGCAGTAATACCAATTGTGGTTGTACTTCCATTTCAAAACGTTCGGCGGTTTGGAATAAGCGTAATAATAAGTTGCCAAATGAAATCTCAGCCAGTGGTTTTTCGAAAATTGGTTCACAGACACTACGAATAGCCGTTTCAAATTGGTCAACACGGGTGTTAGGCGCTACCCAACCACATTCGACATGTAGTTCGGCAACACGACGATAATCGCGGTTAAAGAAAGCAAGCAAATTCATTGCTAAATAATGTTGATCTTCGGCATCGAGTGTACCCATAATACCAAAATCGATACCGAGATAGCGTGGATTTTCTGGATTTGAAACATCGATAAACATATTTCCAGGGTGCATATCAGCATGAAAGAAACTATCACGAAATACTTGGGTAAAAAATATTTCGACGCCATTTTCGGAGAGCTGCTTCAGATTAACGGGACTACTTTTAAGTCGATCTAAATCATTTAAAGGAATGCCATAGATACGCTCCATTACCATCACATCTTTGCTGACATAGTCCCAATATACTTTGGGCACATACATCGTGTCCGAGTGTTCAAAGTTACGACGTAATAATGATGCATTAGCGGCTTCTTGCTGTTGATCAAGCTCTCCAAAAAGCGTTTGTTCAAACTCGCGTACGATTTCAACTGGGCGTAGGCGTTTGCCATGGCGCCAGCAATTTTTAGTCAGTTTTGCCACGAGATATAAGACGGCAATATCTTGTTTAATGACTTTATTAATGTTGGGACGAATAACTTTAACCACGACATCTTCACCACTTTTTAATGTGGCAGCATGTACTTGTGCTACTGAAGCAGAAGCAAGTGGTGTGATGTCAAATGTTGCAAAGACTTCTTCGATCGATTTTTTAAGGCTAGATTCAATAATTTTTTCAGCAACAGCACCATCAAATGGAGGTACGTTATCTTGTAATTGTCTAAGCTCATTAACGATATCTTCAGGAATTAAATCGGCACGTGTCGACAATACTTGGCCAAATTTTACATAAATAGGCCCAAGTGCTTCCAGTGTTTCGCGGATAATGACACCGCGTGGTTTCTTTTTGGTGGTGTAATGCCAAGGGTTAAAAAAGCGCAGCCAACGAAAAAAACTATAACGTTCACCAATGACTGAGCTGACAAATTGCTTGCGCATTAGAATACGATTGATCTGCAATAAGCGTATGATTTGTATTGGTTTGATCATGATTGATTTCGCTTGCTTTTAAGTAGATTTACTTTCGCTTCGAGGCGCTCGACATCATTTCTTAGTATATTAATTTCTTTGTAGAAGTGTGCTAAATCAGTAGGCGTAGGGCATAGTTTTACTTCATGGTGGATATACTCATCCACATTGCGCTGTAAACTACTTACTATTGATTTGCCAAAGTTAAACGCTTTTTTAAGACTTGTACCTAGCAAGTGCGCGGATGTATCACCAACAATCTCGGCCATATGTGCTTCCCAGTCGATATCAAGGTTAGATAAGACTTGTTGCATGGCAATCCCAGTATGTGCATCACCACTAAATTGAATTTTATGTTGTTTAATCGCTTGCTGTTTATCCTGTGCGATACCAACTTTACATAAATTTTGTAAGCTGCCGCTGATGATGGTATCTGGTTCGCCATTACTATTCTTACGACATGCCACACCATTATGTTTTGCAACAATAAAAAAATTTAAACGCCAATCGGTGATATCTAATTTTATAGTTTTGCCTTCAAGTTCTTGCAGACGCGCCAGTGTTTGTAAATCGTTAGATAGGCACTTATTAATAAGTGTTTCGAGTACAAGAAGGGCTGGTTCTAACATTAGTACTTATATCCTGTGTGAATAGCAACGATGCCACCGCAGAGATTTTGGTAATCACAATCTTCAAATTCGGCATTTTGCATCATTTGTTTGAGTGTGGTTTGGTTAGGGTGCATGCGAATTGATTCGGCAAGATAGCGGTAACTCTCAGCATCATTGGCAACACATTCACCCAGTTTGGGTAAGACGCTAAAAGAGTATGCATCGTAGGCTTTGTTAAGTAATGATGAGGTGGGTTTTGAAAATTCAAGTACTAATAATTTACCACCAGGCTTAAGGCAGCGGTACATCGATTGTAATGCGCATTGTTTATCAGTGACATTACGCAAACCAAAGCCGATGATTAGGCGATCGAAGTAGTTATTTGGGAACGGTAATTGTTCTGCATCAGCAAGTACAAACGCAACATTATTAACGCAGCCTGCATCAAACAGGCGTGCACGACCTTGTTCGAGCATGGCATCATTGATATCAGATAAAATAACTCGGCCTGAATTTCCGATGCACTTACTGATACGTTTGGTTAAATCACCCGTACCTCCGGCGATATCAAGTACAGATTGACCTGGATGCAAATTGAGCCTTTTAATCGCTAAATCTTTCCATAAACGATGCAAACCGCCCGACATGAAGTCATTCATAATGTCATATTTACTTGCAACTGCACGAAAAACACCAGCAACTCGCTTAGCTTTATCCTGTACAGGCACTTCTTCGTAACCAAAATGGGTTGTCGGTTTCTGTTCATTTTGCATAATTAACCTCTACGGGGATAGTATCAAAAAATGCAGCATAAACATAGCGAATTGCGCTATGTCAAGTTAATGTGCGTTAGTGTGTTTTTGTCTAGGGTATGCAAAATTGCCATGTTAGAATATCTGTCAATCGGAGAAACATATGAAAAAAACAACATGGAAGCGATTTTTTATTAAGTCAAAAAATACGTCGCAAAGCGAAAGCGAGCAGTGTCTTATTGAGCCAAAAGAGCCAATACTTAAAGACAGTCTGCCAACTTATCCGCAGTATCTGACATTAACTAACGGCTATAAACTCATGGTGGCATGGTATCGTTATCAGAGTGTTCTGTCAGACAGTTGGGATATTGAAAATATTTTTTTCCATATGAATAGAACTGATATCAAAACTGATCCTGATGCAGAATACACTATGCTAAGCTCGATAGCACCTATATTAAATATGACTTATTCTGACCTTGATCGCAAAATAAATTCAACTCAGCTTGATCAAGAAAAACTTATTGCATGGTGGGCTGAGCGTATCTATCAATCACAATTAAAAAACTATAAAAGATGTGTTAAGGAAGCGATTGAGTGGGCACTAGAAAACGATAAGTTTTTTGAAATTGCAACACTCGTGCAAGCGTTACATGGATGTGAGGATGACGCATCGAAAGCATTGTTAGCTTTGCTCTATAGTGATGTTTTTGCTGATACTTGGAGTGCCTATCTCTCTCCTGCTTTTTTGTACTCTGAGGTGGGGGAGAAAATATATTTACCAGCTCGTAAAAAATTAAACATACTAGAAGCGCCATTGCTTATGTATCAACAGCGTCACCCACTTGATATCTTATGTGGTCATGCGCTTGTTAGTACGCGTCTATTACGTTTATATCGCCTTACCTATGAATTACAATTAGCAGAAAACAATTTATTAATGGGGTTTCCTCTTGAAGCTGAATATTGTGTGAGAGCACTACATGGAAATTGGCGAGGTGTTACATTAGATCAGAAGGAAGCTATTGCCTTTCAAACTAAAATTCCTAATGTTGTAAATGAACCGAATGTGTCTGTTACGCGGCATAATATTAAGAGCCATGTGGAGGTATTAGCAGATTTTAAAAAAGTATGTCATAAATCGATCATAACTTTATTAGAGCAGACATTAATGTTTGGTGATCTGCAAGCGGTGTACTGTTATTTCTTATTAGTTCAATTAGATCTCGATTATATTCAATTTTCTATACCTGCATCTGTATTTGATCAGGAAGCACTTGAGCAAGCTGTAAAGCATGCCTATAATTTGGTTAGCCAACAATTAAAACTAACTCAAGATATGCCTCAAAAGCACCCCGGTGTTGGGCACATATTTTATGGTTATGCATTGCATAATGCTAAAATATTTCTTGAAAAAGTGGCGCATTCCTGCCTAGATAAAGATATTTTTTTCCAAAAAAACCCCGGTCTTGGATCTTCTTTTTTAAGGCAGTATATGAAGGAAAATGCTTTTGGGCGGCTTAAATACTCATATCAATTACAAAAAATGGCTTATGACTATATTGATTTTGCTGAAACACATCAGCAAGAATACCTTGGTATAGAACTGAATAGCTTTCCTGAGACCTGTGACAGATCATCCTTGTTTGCACAACGAGATGCGAAGTCACTAAAAGAGTTAAAAGCAAATTATAAACATGAATTGACGGCATATGAAGCGCAGGCCCCTATACTTTTTTTCCGTTCTTATTAGGGGCAATTGTCACCAGACCCTAGAGATTATGACTTCAAAAATAAATTTAAAGAATGCTTCTACTTAAGTCTTCATCTTTAGCCAGTTTACCGAGTTGTTTCTCGACATAGGCACCATTAATTTTGATTGATTTGCCTGCTTTATCAGAAGCATCAAACGAAATTTGTTCAAGCAGTCTTTCAAGTATGGTATGCAAACGACGTGCGCCGATATTTTCAGTTTTTTCGTTGACTTGTTGGGCGATCTCGGCAATTTTTTTAATGCCAGAATCAACAAACTCTAATGTAAAGCCTTCGGTGCCGAGTAATGCAATATATTGTTCGGTTAACGACGCATTTGGTTCGGTTAGAATACGCATGAGGTCTTTGGTATTGAGTGCGTTGAGTTCAACTCGAATGGGGAAGCGACCTTGTAACTCAGGAATTAAATCTGATGGTTTTGCTAAGTGGAAAGCACCTGATGCGATAAATAATATATGATCAGTTTTCACCATGCCGTGTTTGGTAAAGACAGTGCTGCCTTCGACAAGTGGTAGTAAGTCGCGCTGTACACCTTCGCGTGATACATCACCACCGTGCTCTGAGCGGCGTACGACTTTATCGATCTCATCTAAGAATACGATACCATTTTGTTCAACTGCAGACAGTGCTTTGGACTTAATTTCTTCTTCATTAAGCAATTTGGAAGCTTCATCTTCAGTCAGTGCCTTCATGGCGGCTTTTACCGTTAAGCGACGTGATTTGGCGCGACGATTATTCATGCCTTCCATCATCGATTGTAACTGGCCGACCATTTCCTCCATGCCGGGAGGGCCCATGATTTCAACTGCAGGATTGCCTGCTAATGTTTCAACATCAATTTCTTTGTCGTCTAATTTTCCTTCTCGTAATTTTTTGCGAAAGAGTTGACGCGTTGCCGAGTCTTCTTTTTTCTTTTGTGGGGCAGTATCGTCGTCCTTTGGAACATTTTTAAGCTCGCCGCGTGGGTTTGGAATGAGTGCATCGAGTATGCGCTCTTCTGCTAATTCTTCAGCTGCTGTCTTCACTGCTTCCATCGCTTTTTCGCGTGTCATTTTAATTGAAATGTCCATCAAATCACGAATAATAGATTCGACATCGCGACCGACATAGCCAACCTCAGTAAACTTAGTTGCTTCTACTTTAATAAAAGGTGCTTTGGCTAACGCCGAAAGTCGACGCGCAATTTCAGTTTTACCGACACCTGTTGGCCCAATCATTAATATATTTTTGGGTGTGATTTCACAACGCAGAGCTTCATCGAGTTGCATCCGGCGCCAACGGTTACGCAGTGCAATTGCAACAGCACGCTTTGCCTCACCTTGTCCGATGATGTATTTATCAAGTTCAGAAACGATTTCTTTAGGAGTCATTATAATATTTTGTTCGGCCATAGTATTCTCAATTAGGTTTCGCTATCAAGTTCTTCAATAGTTAGGTTATGGTTAGTGTATACGCAAATGTCGGCTGCAATATTTAAACTTTTTTCGACGATGTTGCGTGCGGATAATTTTGTGTTATCGAGTAATGCAGTTGCAGCTGATTGCGCAAACGAGCCACCAGAGCCAATTGCCATGAGGCTGTCTTTTTCAGGTTCAATGACGTCTCCATTACCACTTAGAATTAAAGAGGCTTTTGAGTCGGCAACAAGCAGTAGCGCTTCAAGACGACGTAACATTTTATCGGTACGCCAGTCTTTCGCCATTTCAACGGCGGCACGAATCAGATTGCCTTGGTGTTTTTCAAGTTTGCCTTCGAAACGTTCAAACAATGTAAATGCATCAGCAGTTGCACCGGCAAAACCAGCAAGTACGCACTCATTGTATAGTCGACGCACTTTACGTGCATTGCCCTTCATTATGGTATTGCCCATAGATACTTGGCCATCACCCCCAATAACGACTTTACCATTGCGACGTACAGAAAGTATCGTTGTGCCTCGAAATTGTTCCATAGTGCGACCCTCTTTAATTTAGATTGCTCAATAGGGTAGCAGATTGGGGCAAAAAGAATAATTTCAAGGAACGTGATTCTCGATTGCGATCAAGAAGATAATTTGAGTTTTAAGCTATTGATGTTATTAGTGGTTAAGTAAGCACGATTTGTATTGGCCTCTTTCTCAGTTAAGTAGGGGCCAACGATAATGCGGTAAAGTTGCACACCGTTAGGTTTTTGATAGGGTTTGATAAAAGCATTGAGTCCCATCACGCCTAATTTAGTAATCAGTATTTCAGCGGCTTTTTGATCTGATGTGGTGGCGACTTGAAGCAAGAAGTAAGGCTGGCCTTTGGGCACTGATACACTATGCGGGCCTGCAGTTTTTACGTCAACTTTCATATTCGGTAACATCGAATAAAAATCAAATTGACCTTGATTTTTTGATTGTACCAGCTGAGGTTTGGTAGCGAGCTTTGATGTTTCTGTAACTACTGAATGATGTGCAGTGCGTAAATGTAACATAAACAATAAGAAGCCTGCGGCAAGCGCAATAATTATCAGCGATAAAAAAAGCAAACGCCGTGAGGAGCCTGGCGCTTGCTTAGATTTGGCATAGTCGATTGTCAATTTGTTGCCTTAGTATCAGCTGGTGTTGTTGTGTCAGCTGGAGCTGCTGGTGGTTGGGTAGGTTTGGCTGTCACATCATCATGATGATCAGCTGGTGCTGTAGGCGCTGGCTCCATTAAATTAGCTGGCTTTGATTGCTGCATATCCATCGCAGGTGTCGAAGGTGCTGGTGCTGCTGTTGATGCAAGTGGCCTTGGCAGATTCGTTGCAGGATGCTGACCGTTGATTAATAGCACACCATCTTTGTAACTAAATTTGAGCATGTCAGCATCACCTTTATCATTTGGCACAAGCATTTTTTGAGCTATGAGATAGTCATATGCTTTTTTAGCCATTTGTTGTGGTGTTTCAGTAACCTGCATGCCACGTGCTGCCATACTTGCAAGTTCGCTTGTATATTTTTGCATAAGTGCCATATTGATTAAGCTCGTGGGTATGTTGATTTGGCCGTCTGCTGTGATGGCTTTAGTTAATGTACTCATCAGCATCGGTAGTGATGACATCATTTTCATTTGTATTTCGCGTTGTTTATCTGCAGGTAAACTTTTTGGATCTGACGATGACGATGTTGCAACTGTTTCGAGTAAGGGTTGCATAATTCTATTAAACGCATCGCCTAATGGTTTTAGAGTTACAGAAGCATTTGCAGAAATGGGACTCGATGCAATTTCTTTAGGTAGGCCCACAAAGATTTTATTAACTTCAAAGTTAAAGCCTGCTTGAACAAGTGAGAAAACTGGTTTAACAAGTGTCATCAGTTGATTAGCAGAAAGCTTTTGTATATTGGCGTTGCTTTGTAAGTCTCTAATGGTGCTCATTAAAGATTGGTACGCTTTAGCATCAATATTATTAATGCTGTATTTAAAGGTGATCGGTTTGAGTGTTTTACCCATTGCTGTGGCGGATTCAACATTGAGTCCAATTGAGCTGTTGAGTTTTGTTTTGTCATCGCTTAAGTCATTTTTAAAGCGTACTGAGAAGTTATTAATATCAGCAAGTGGTTTATCAGTACCTTCAAGTACGTTAATAGATGCGATAGAAAAATTACCATTACCAAGCCAAACGTCATGATCATCATGGCCATCTGCATTGAGGTTAATGTTTTTAAATGTGGCAGAACCAGCTTGCTGCTTGTCTGTAACGGCCACACTTATAATAGCAAGTGTATGCATTTTATTGTTATTAGTACCAGGCTCAGTAGCAAAGGTAAGGCCAGATAATATGTAGCTGTTACCATCATTATCGTGAAAAACTAGTTTTTGGATATCAGCATTTAGGTCAATATCGTTTGTTGCACTTAAAATTGCGCCGATATTACCCTGGAATGTTGGTGATGTACCTTGTATCTGAAGTGCACCTCTGCCGAAATGGAACGAGCTCTTGCCGTCGCTATCGGTAATTTTGAATATGGGCCCGTGTTTGATTACGGCATCAAATGTTAGGCTCTTGCTCAGATCTTGAGGTAGGCCAGAGCCTCTAGGAGGGTGGAATGAAATTTTAACTTTAGCGTCCGAGTCAAACCAATGTTTCTGGTAATCACTGGTTGAGATGGTGATATAGGGTATTTGTTTGTTAAAAATGGCGATTTGTTTATGCAACGTTTCTTCGGCCGATGAGCCAATAAAATAGGGTGATACTAGAAAGGCGATAACGACAATAACGACGAGGCCTAGGATAGAATAAATAACTTTGCGCATTTTTAGCTCCTTTAGGTAATGCTTTTTTAATTATAACGGCTTTTTAGCTATAGGGCTATCCACCTTAAGTATCAAGAAATTCGGATGATGGCCATTGATAAGCAGTGTGCCATTCTCAGCCTTAAATGAGAGTAGTACAGTATTATTGTGGCCTTTCTTCAGCATTTTGTTATTAATCCAGGTGTTAAGTGTTTGTTTGGCACGGTCTTCTGCTGAAAGTCCAGGGTTTTGGTGATGAGAGATCATCATGTTTTGGTAGAATTCGGTCAGCTGTTGGATTAAGAATTCTTCAGGCAATGTCAGCACGCCATGCGCTTGGATATGTTGGGTTAGGTTAAATAAGTGTATGCCATCCCCAGCTTTAACGAAGCTAAGCTGTGCCTGTAGTGAAACTGGTGCAAGATTAGGGATGTTGAGCCGAAACTTTGTCAGATCAAGTACCAGGCCTTTTTCCAGTAGATTGATTGTGGATGGTAGTAATAGGAGCAATTGTGTGGCGCTTAAGTGGAGGTGATTGATGGTTTTAACTTGCTTCATAAAATATTGTAGTGCATTCACATCAATGTGCTTAGCGGCAAGATCCATGCTGAATGTGCCCAATGGTTCTTTGGCGAAGCTGGCGCTAGCGGCTTGGGTGTGGGCTGTGAAGTTGACCAGGCCATTGGCTAACGTTGTGTCAGTATTTGTTTGTAGGTTTTTGAATGCAAGCAATGGGCTATTATTGCGCATCAGAATAAAATTGCTGTAAGCGTTAGTGTTATTACCAATCCAAAGGCCAGCTTGCTTCGAATTCTCGCCATGAGATTGGAAGTTGGAAATGGCATACTGATTTGTCACGCCTGCCTGGGAATCATAACTCGATGAAAGCTGGGCGATAGCAATTTTAGAGTTTTTGGTTAGGGTGCCATTGACGACTTCTTCTTTGATTGTGCCATTAACATCCCTGATTAAGAGGCTATTGTGATTAATTTTGCTATTAAAGCTGTCGATCGCAAAATGCTTGGAAATGCTGCCATCCCAATCGAGAAGAATAATAATTTGTCCTTTCATCATAGCCGGTTTTGCTGTTAAAAAGATGACAGCTTTTGCTAGTTTTCGGTATTTATGTCCGTCAAGCGTATAGCTCACCAGAGGGCCATGCTCAATTCGCATATGTAAATGCAATGCTAATGTGTTTGGGATATGTAAACCTACTAGGGCATTTGAGTTGAGTAGCAAACTTGCCTCACTATTAAACCAGTGTCTTTTATAATGGATAATACGGACATTTTTGGCATCACCAAAAATGCGGCTCAATTTTTCTGAATTCACGAGGCTGCCCGCAAAATAAGGTGTTGCTGCAAAAATAGTCACAAATAATAAGATAATCCCGAGTATAAAAAAGGATAATTTGCGCATAAAGATTCCTCTCGTCAATTAAGATCTCTATTTAATCATAGTATTAGGAGAGATGCTATGGCTCACTTTGACGATACAAAGTGTTACAAAAAGCCATTTTTAGGACATATTTATGTTACGTAGCCTTGATACACTATGATTATCATAAAGGAATGAGATTAATTATATGTTGTTTGAATCATTTGACGACAAACTTGGAAAGCAAAGGATTGCTCTGGAAAGCGCCGATCGTGCGCGTGAACTTGGGCAAGAAATCACTGAGGCGTTAGATCAGGCCTTGGCTCAAATTAAGGCTGATATTGCCAGTTGTTTGGAGCGGGTTTTTTCAACTAAACCTGGTCAAGAGGCAGCCATTAAGCTTATCAATAAGTATCGAGATATCGCTGAAATGTTTATTCGTGGTCTGACTAAGGACGTTGATCTTTTTCCAAAAAATACAACTGAGTATACGGAAGATGATTGGCACCCTATCAGTCTTAAGCTAAAGGATGTGCGTATTAAAGACGAGTTATCTAATTTGTACTTAAAACGAGATGTTGTGAATGATATGCGTGATAGTGCTGTACGCAAAGATTTTACAGCTGTTGCGGCGCTATTTGTTCAAAATAAAAAGTTGGTACAACAAGGTACGGACTGGTGGCGTGTTATGCTAGATCGCATTACTAAGCTTTTGAATAGTTTGTGTTCTTCCAAAAAAATACATCAACCAGTCTTATATACGCAATTAGCAGATAGTAATACATTACTTTTTGGTGCTTATGCACGCAAAAATACTTTCGATAAGTTAAATAGTAGCGTTAGTGCCTACCAAAGTGTGATAGCTTAGTCAGTTGTTTAATTATCAGTGGCAACATATAATGTTCCAACTATGAGTAATGATAGACCACATATATTAGTAGTTGATGATGATGCGGGGATACGCGACCTCTTAGGGCAATTTTTGCTAAAACATGGGTTTGAAGTGAGCCTTGCCGATGGTGGTGATCAGATGTGGCAATTTTTTAATAATGATACTATCGATTTAATCATTCTTGATATTATGATGCCAGGCAAAGATGGCGTGACTTTGTGTAAAGAAATACGCCAGACCTCTCATATACCGATTATTATGTTGACGGCGATTAGTGAAGATGTTGATCGGATCATCGGCTTGGAAATGGGGGCGGATGATTATTTAAGTAAACCATTTAATCCGCGTGAATTATTAGCACGTATCAAAGCGATCTTGCGCCGCAGTGTGCAGCATCAATCTCAAGCAGCATCACAACAACAAGAGGCTAACACTGTTGCTGTTGCGAGCACGTATAAATTTTCAGGTTGGGCGTTGAATAAAATAGAGCGCCGATTGTCATCACCTGAAGATGTCGACATTAGTTTAAGTACGGGTGAGTACACATTATTGTTAGCATTATTAGATAGGCCGCATCAGGTATTGAGTCGTGATCAACTACTGGATCTCACACGCAACCGTTCAGGTGGTCCGTTTGATCGCAGTATTGATATTCAAATCAGTCGACTACGTCATAAGATCGAAGCTGATCACAAGTCGCCGCAAATTATTAAAACAGTACGTGGTGGTGGTTATGTTTTATCGACGGAAGTTGAGATGGCGTAATAATGAGCGTTTGGCAGAAATTATCCCATGAAGTGAGTGGTAAACGTGCGTTAACTATTTTGGTAGTCGTGGTGATTTTTCATCTGGGTTTGATGATTACTTATCTGCATAATAATCGCGTTGCACGTGAAACGGTTAAGCGTGATGCCGTTATCCAAAAAATCATTAATTCTATTTTCTTGGTCGAAGCGACACCTGTTGCTAACCGTGCAAAGGCGATTGCCGCGATGGCCGATCCTGATTTACATGTATCTTTATCACGTGAACCTAAATGGAACTTACGTTTTACCCAGGTTTCTTTTTGGGATATTAGTAAAGCGCTGCGCAACAATATCAATTCATTTTCGATTTCGATTCAAATGGAAAAAGAGCAGTGGCTTAATTTAAATGCGACAATTTATTTTCATATTTTATCTGATCAACTAGTGTTGCTATTAGTTGAAATGGTGGTGTTGGGTAGTATTTTAGTATCGGCATGGTCGATTAATCGTTTTACGCAACCATTACGTCAATTTAAATTAGCAGCAGAACAATTAGGTATCGATTTGCATTCAAAACCGTTAGATGTGATACGTGGCCCGGTAGTGGTGCGTGAAACGGCTGAGGCGATGAATAAAATGCAAAAGCGTATTCAAGATTTGATTCGCGATCGCACCCAAATGCTAGCAGCCATTTCACATGATTTGCGCACACCGATTACTCGCATGAAATTGCGTAGTCAGCTGATCGATGATGTACCGATTCAAGAAAACTTAAACCGTGATCTTGATGAAATGGAAAATATGGTGAATGAAACATTGGCGTTTGCGCGTGAAGATAACACCAAAGAAAAAGTCACCAATGTTGATTTGGTATCACTGTTGCACACAATTACTGATGAGATGCATGACATGGGTATGCCAGTAATGACAGAAACTAAGTTGCATCGTGCGACAGTAAGAGGTCGTCCACTCGCATTAAAACGTGCATTTACTAATCTTATTAATAATGGGGTGCGTTATGGGGAATCTGTTGTGATAAAAATTTTAAGTCGTCGACACAAGGGTTTCTTGGTGTTAGTTGAAGACAAGGGGCCCGGCATTCACGAGTCAGAAATCGAACGCGTATTTGCGCCATTTTATCGTGCAGAAAGTTCACGTTCACGCAATACTGGCGGTGTGGGTTTGGGATTAGCGGTAACGCGAGATATCTTGCAAGCACATGGGGCTAAAATAGTTTTGCACAATCTCAAACCCTGCGGCCTACGCGTCCAAATCGACTTTCACTAACCCTGGGGGGGTGAGCAACATTCCTACGAAAGTAGGTGCCGCATCAAGCATACTTCTAACTTAATTTGGAGGGCGACAGACACTATATTCAGTACGGAATAGAATAACATTTATATGATTATTGATCTTGTTGAAAAAGTGAGTTTCGTAAATTTAGTATCTTTTTTGCCCTGATTACGGTTTAATATGCCCCAACTATGAAAAATATTTGAAATGGTGAGTGAAGAAAATCATATGGTAGATAAACCTTCCCCAAAAAACGAATCTGTAAGAAATCTAAGCCTTATTCCCAATATACTGAGTAACACATTTGCGGTTGTGGCGGCAGGTCTATCGACTACTGTCAGAGGTGGCGCTGGCGCTGTTACGTACATTATCGCTGGATTGTTGAATGCAGGTAGAAATGGTTTGGGTTTTGGTTTGGGCCTTGGTGCAGGTGCATTAAAGTTCATGCAAAAAAGTTTGGGTGTTGTGTCTGGTGCGAGTGCTGAAATTTTAAATATTGCGCGTAGAGGATCTGCGATTGCAATCGGTGGGGGCGCTGAGTTTTTAAATACGTTACGCAAAGGTTTCGCCGTATTGATTGGTGTGGGTGCAGAAGGTTTGAATCTGGTACGCAAAGGTTTTGCAGTTAGTTTTGCAGCGAGTGTTGAAGTTTTAAATTTCGCTCGTAAAGGTGTGGGTATTGTTGCAGGTGTTTTTGCCGAAGCATTTAACTTTTTACGTAAGGGTGCAGGCATTGGTGTAGGTATTGTTGGTGAAGGCTTTCATTTGCTTTGGAAAGGTGTGAGTAGTGTTATTGCTGTTGGTGTTGAGGCAACAAATTTTGGTCGTAAAAGTATTGGTGTTGTTGCAGGACTTGGTTTTGAAGGGCTGAATATTTTATGGAAAGGGGTTAGTGCGCTTGTAGGTGTTGGCGCTGAGGCATTAAACTTTATCAGAGGTGGTTTGGGTATTTTTGTTGGTGTGGTTGCAGAAGGGTTTCATATTGTTTGGAAAGGTATGAGCGGCGTAGCTGCAATTACGCTAGAACTACTTAATATTCTGAGTAAAGGTGCTGGTGTTGTTGTTGGGGCTTATGATGAGCTTTCAAATATCTTATGGAAAGGGTTTAGTGTTATTGTTGCTTCAGTTGCAGTGCTATTGAATTTGGGGCGAAAAGTTTTTGGTTTGTTTGCCGGTGTAGCTGCCGAAGGTGCAAATGTTTTATGGAAACTCGTTAGTGGTATTACTGCTATCGCTGCTGAGATTGGAAATATATGTATTAAAGGTTTTGCTGTCTTTTTTGGTGTTTTGCTTCAAGGCATGTTTCTTGTGTTTAAAGGGGTTAGTGGTGTAGTTGCAGCAGGGCTTGAAGTCTTAAATGTAGGTAGAAAAGCTGTTGGTGTTGTCGTTGGTATTGGGCGAGAAGTATTTAATCTTGTTTGGAAAGGTGTGAGTGGTGCTATTGCTGTCGGTGTTGAAGTTTTAAATATCGGTCGAAAAGGTTTTGGTTTGCTTGTGGGCGTTGGTGCTGAGGGTGCACATATTCTATGGAAGGGCTTTAGTGGTGTAGTTGGTTTAGTTGCAGAAGTATTTAATCTAGGTAGAAAAGGTTTAGGTTTTGCTGCAGGTGGTACAGCAGAGATATTGCATGGCCTACGCAAAGGTTTTGGTATTTTTGCCGGTGTTAGTACAGAACTTTTTAATGCGGTACGCAAGGGTGTTGGTGTTATTGCAGGTGTAAGTGCAGAAGGTCTTAATATCATACGTAAAGCTTTGGGTTTTGTGGTCGGCGCTGGTCATGAAGGCTTTAATCTTTTTAGAAAAAGCTGTGGTGTTGTCGCCGGAGCTTTTTGTGGTGTTGTTGTTGGTTTGTTTGGTGGCGGTTTATCGGGACTACAAAGCACTTATAGTGCCGTATCTTTAGGTGTCGGCGGTGATACTGCTGTGGGTAGTGTGTTTGGATCTACTGTTGAATTAGTTGGTGGTGATACTCATCTTGGTTCTGCCTTTAGCCCAGTTTATCATGTAGTGGCGGGAGATGCTGATTTTGGCACACCCTTTAAATATGTGTTTAAAATGGTTGGTGGTGATGGACACTGGGGCGAAGGATTTAGTGCCGTGGACAGTGCTGTGGGTGGAGATACAGCGGTAGGTGATTGTTTGCCTTATGTATACAGTGGCATGAATGGCAATGTTAAGATTGGTGATATATTCAAAGGCATGTTTAATGCAGTTGGTGGTGCGACAGATGTGGGAAGTGTTTTTACGCCGGTATATCAAGGTATAAGTGGTGAAAGCAATATTGGTAGTTTGTATGCAGGTACGTATGAAACAGTTGGTGGCACAACAAATGCAGGTAGCATTTTTAAACCTGTATACAATAGCATGACGACTTATGATAGAAGTCAGAGTAGCTTGTATGAAATTATGTATAAAGAATTGGGCGGTACTACAAAGATTGGTAGCGTATTTAGTCCCGTTTATAATGCTATGAATGGTAATGTAGCTGTGGGTAGTGTATTTGGTCGTTCATCTGAAACGGTTGGTGGTACAGCTGAAAATGTCAGCACTTTCAAAGGTATTTATAAAGGTATGGGTGGTGATAAACCTGTTGGTAGCGTTTTCAAAGGTAGCTATCAATCCACTGCTGGAGATAGAAAAGTAGGCAGCGTATTTGCACCAGCCTATAGTGCAATGACCGGTAATGCGGACATTGGTGTTGTGTATAAGCCTTGTAATAAAGCAGTTGGTGGTACCAAGTTGGGTCATGTATTTAAACCTGCCTATAATAGTGTCGGCGGTAATGCTGCAAAAGTTGGCGCATTGTATAAGAAGACCTACCAAGCAGTTGGTGGCAAACATACTGTTGGTAGTGTTTATTTGCCAGCGTATCAGCGTATTAGTCGTAATGCCGCTGTCGGCACTGTTTATCAGAAAGGTCATAACACAGTAGCTGGTACTCACAATTTAGGTAGTGTTTATATGCCAGTATACACGCGTGTTGGTGGCCAGCATAAAGTTGGTGGTGTTTTCAAGTCAACCTATAACAAAATTGCGGGCAATTCAGAGTTAGGTTCTCGCTTTGTTCCAGCTTATAGTGTTGTTGCGGGCCGATTAGATTTTGGTGGTATGTATGTGTTATGTCGCGACATACTGCGTGGACGTTCTGAAATTGGTTCACTGTATGGGCCTATCTCACAAAGAGTGGCAGGTCAGGCAACGGTTAAGGCGACGTTTAATATGGTTAATTGTGCACCGGTATTTGGTGCTAAACCTTGGCGGCAACAGCATGTTGCAGTTAAAGTGCTTAATTATGTTGCTGGCTATAGAACGGCAGGTGAAGCGCTGAGTCGAGTTGTCTCAGATTTTAAGCAGGCCCGCGAGTATACTGATGTTGCTTTTTCTGGCTCATCAGGGTTTTTGGCAGGTTGTGTATCAGAAATGGGTTTAGTTATTGCTTATCCAATTATAGGTGTCGTTTCTGGCTTTAAAAACTCAGGCCTTCCAGGAGCAGTTTATGGGCTATTTTATGGTTTTTATAAAGGATTTACGCTGCCGTTTAGAAATGCACATCGTAGTTTTAAAATGCGCTACAGTGTTGATGATCAAGCGCATGTGGGATTTGTGCAATTTATTAAAAATGATTTCACAGATTTACAGGCGAGTGGTGTATGGTATTCAGGCTATGAAGATATAATTGCATTACCTAAATCTAATGCGCCACCACTACAAGGTCGCGAGCTTGTATCTGCTGGTGCCCCGTTTTCTAGTCCAGAGAATCTCAAGAAATCACAAGAATTATGGCGCAGCAGCCAACAAAAACCTGTGTCATCATCGCCTGGTAACAATGCATATGGTACGTTTGGTGTAACAGCCTCGACTGTGCCTACCAATGATGTTGGTAAGGATAAACCTGCAGTTACATTTTAAGTATAACTTGGCAGCCTCTTAAAGTTAATTTAAGAGGTTAGCTACACCAACTCAACGTTGTTTCTTCAACAGGGTTCGTAAAGTCACGTTTTTCTTGCTGTGCGAGATGATATTCGTATTTAACACGAAAATACCATTTCGCTTGCACATCAGCATCGTTGATTAGCATCAGTTTGGGGTTGTATTGAAGGCCAATTTTTTGTTTCTGGATGATACGTAGATCTTGGTCAAGAAAATTATAAGCAAAGATGCGTAGTACAGGTGTGATGAGTTTAAACCAGCTAAAAGAAGTATAGAATAGATTACGAATTTCAGTATTGTGCTTGTCTATTGGTGTCAGTGTTGTCACGTTAAAAATAGTCTTGTCGCCAATTTGAATTTTCTCGATACGGATGCCTGGCAATTGAAAAGTAATCTCGGTTGTTTTATCGCCACCGCCTAAAATTTTATAGGCTTTAGAATTTTTAGATGGTGCATGCTGTATCATTTGAAAGCCATGACGAAATGGTGCGAAGTGTTTATGTTTTTCGTGAATGGTTTTAGCCGTACGCCACCACCAAGAGCGATGCACAAATGGCCCATGTGCTGGGTCCATTAAACCAATGCTGGCATGGTCGATATTACACGGGAATAAACGTTTTACTTGCAGCTGTGGTTGTTGTTGGTCGAGAAAGCCATCAATGGGTAGTGCAACCGTTTCAGGATTGCAAAGCAGCGTTTGATCCGACATAAAAATCCAAATCAAACCATTGCGCTCTTTAATTGGATAAGTCGGTACGTGAATACGTGAGATATCAATACGTTGATTAGGTGTCAACGATGGGATATCAGTGCATCTGCCTTTAGTGTTAAAGCGCCAACCGTGATAACAACATTTAATCTCACAACCATCAAATGTACCATCAGTAAGTGGTACACCGCGGTGTGGGCAAATGTTTTGCATTGCAAATACCTGACCTTGATCATCACGTCCGAGTAATACAGTTTCGCCTAGAATTTGCTTGGGAATAGTTTTATTGCGCTTCACATCACGACTTAATGTTGCAACATACCACAGGTTTCTTAAGAATAGTGGGGTTTGTGTTTTTTGCATATTACTCTCTGATTAACTCATCTGTCATCGCATCGCGAATCATGGTGGGGCGTTGTGCGCCGCTAACATTACCTTGGACGATAAAATCAATGCTGTTTTTAAAGGCGATAGTAGTGCTGCGATAATCGCGTTTGGGTGGGTCGCCTTCGAGGTTGGCGCTAGATGAGACGATGGGTCCGCAGAAGTGATCGCATAATTCTCTGACGATAGGGTGGGCGCTGATGCGCAGTGCTATCTTGCTGAAATGACCTTTAATCCAGGTGGGTACTAAATCGCTAACTGGGAATAACCAGGTGATGGGGCCAGGCCAAGTGGATTGAACATGTGCCAATACTTGGGGTGGCAATGGTTTGGTGAGGTGTTCTATTTGTGACCATTCACTTGCCACTAAGATAAAACCTTTCACTGGTTGGCGTCGCTTCAGTCCTAGTAAGCGATAAACGGCAGTAGAATTAAAAGGATCGCAACCAAAACCATAGACAGCTTCTGTTGGGTAAGCAATAAGACCGCCATTACGTAGTGTTTTAACGGCTGTTCTGATTTGTGCTTTGTGATCCATATCACGCCTCCACTTTTTGCAGAGGCGCTATTGTAGCAGCTTGTATTCAAAATCGTAACTGCAGTTAAGTTCTTTTTTCTGTAGAATGGGTGAAGGTCTAAAAATATATTCGGAGCTTAGGGTGATGAGTCGAAAAAAATGGATGATTAGAATTTCTCAGTACTGGCCCTTGTCACAAATTGCTTTTACTGCAGTATCTATCGGCGCGACTTTTTATCATTTGTTTGCAATGTCGGATGAAGAGTTTACCCACTATCATGACGAAGATAAAACACTCGATACGTTTACTTGGGCTGATATGTTGCTTGCCTCAGGGTTAACTATTGTATGGTTAGGCTGTATTTATAATACGTCACGCCATGGTGCACCTGAAAATGCAGTTGCAAATCATAAATTTGCAACTAATAACTCTGTTAGGGTGATGTGTAGGCATGCAAATAAATTATTAGTTAAAGCACATGTGTTACAGCAGTTGACGAGCAGCGATATGTCAGTAGTTATTCAAGATACACAAGCATTAAGAGTAACGCTAGCTAATATACGTTTAGCGCTTGATACAAGGCAGGTGCCACTTGCTTTTAATTTGGGATTTTGGTTGTCATTTTTACGCTTGTCATTGTCAATGATGTTAGGTGTCATATCATTTGTAATGACAACTTTTCATGAAAATGCAGAGCTGGGATCAACTGAAATTGGTTTGGGTGTTAGTTCACTTGTTATTGTGATGCTATATTCACTTTATTTAACGCGTATTTTAAATTATTTGCTTGATCGCGGGCCAACTGCAATTTTAAATATGGCTTTTTGTGTTGAAGAAGCGCAAAAAACGTTAATGCGCATACATGCAGCATTATTAGCGGCATTAAGGCCTGCTGAAGCTTATAATGTCATTGAAACGATTAAAGACACATTGTCAGATAAAGCATATTTAAACTGCTTTACATCCCCACGCCAGCGTTTTGAAGTACTGCTCAAAAAATTAAGAGATGGCGATAGAAGTTTACAAAGTGAATTTACGCATTTTTTTTATATAGCCTATGACATTTTAAAAAAATGCAAACAGGCGACATTAATTTCTGCGACAGCTTCTCATGCAATGCTTGAAGCAGATCGCTTAGAGGAACGCTTAAGATGGTTATCACGAGAAAGTCAGCGCAAGCGTTGGCGTTATATTTTATCATTAAGCGCCTGGTGCCTTGCACAGGGTTTGATGAGTACCAATGCAGTGTTAAGTATCGTTAGGCTTTATCGGCCATTAGAACAGACTGATTGGGCAATTGCTGCTACCGCAGTCGTTATTACGACGACACTTGTTGGTAAGTTGAATCATGTGCTTTGGAAAACTTATGATTTTAATGCACTCGCGCAAATCGATGAAGCACTTGTGAATGTACTCAAAACCTGTAAGCCAATGACTGAAACGGTGCGTAATTTTGACCAAAAATTAAAAATGGAACTTAATTTATTTTCAACCCATATCTATCAGTTACAGCATCTACATATTCCAAGTGAGGTGTTACAACAACGCAGACGCAACTTGCGTAGAACTACTGGCAAAACGGTATTGGAAATGAAGGAAAAAGTTATCGAAGAAAGAACAGCGCTATTGCCAAACCAAGTGACGCAAGTTTGAATGGATCTGGTTGAAATTTGGGTCTATTTATAATTCGATTCTCCTATTACAAAATGCAATTATTTCAGTACCACTTCATAATGATGGACCTAACTCATTGATATAGGCAACAAAGATTAAAAAGGCGTACAAAATTAAGATTAATTTAAGTTAGATTAAGTATAATCAATCATTAATTATGTATAAATATGGGGATAGTATTAATGCCGGCACAGAAACATCTGCTGAATACAACAGCTAATAACGTAAAACAATCATCTAAACCTTATAACACGGTTCCTCGAGCTCAGCGTCAACCCACTCCATCTAATCATGCGGGTTCATCTTTGTTCGCTTTGGGCGAGTTAGGTGGAGAAATTGGGCAGCCTCAGAGTGGTTGTAGAATTGAAAATACAGCAGCTCTATGTGATACCATGCTTCCCTTATCTCATACACTTTCTGTTTCAGATCGGCAATTGCAATTGTATGAGAAGGAACTTAAACAATGGAACGAGGCACTAAGTGAATTTAAGCAATTATTCGAGAAGGGCACACAAGTTGCGAAAAGAGTTTTGAAACAAATGAGTGAGTCACATTCTGAAGTAGAATTAAATATGTTACAAAAATTTAATGAGAAAACTGTTAACTGTCTTAGCGAAATTCATGGTAACTGTAAGTATTTTATAACAAAAATACAAAATTTAAATAAAAAAATTGAAGCTTATCGCAAGCGCCGTGAAAATGATATGAGTTCCAGTATTGATAATCCTGCTAGTAATTTCTCGTTGCTCGGAAGTCCTAGTGGTGATCTTTGTGGTGATCTTTGTGCTGATCTTTTTGATATGAGTAAACTACCTGCATTACCAGATGGCAAAGATTTCGATGGTAGTTATTTTTTGGGTCAGGGTAGTCATCCTCTTGAAAATGATATGAGTTCCAGTATTGATTATTGTGCCGGTGATCCTAATCCTTCAGCTCTGAGTAAAGCACCTGTATTATCAGACGGCGTTGCTTGCTCATTATTTCAGGCCAAGCCTGCTGTTCCTTACGATTCTTGTATAGAGAGTCAATTAGCTGCGTTACCAGACGGTGGTATTTCCAATGTTAGTGATTTGCTGAGCCTAGATAAGTGGTAAGTTATAGTACTTTTTTACATAAATTATATGAAGATAGAAAAGGGATAAGTGACGTATCAGGAGATTGATGTTTGATTCGTGCAGGATTATTTATCATTTTCTTTTGGCGCGCCTTCAGGATAGTCTTCAGCAAAGCTACAGTTTTGCTGTGGGCAGACTTTCTGGGTGCCGCTGCGCTTAGTTGTTTTAACCGTTAAGATCGGCCATTTACATTTAGGGCAGGGTGTATTTAGTGGCATATTCCAAATAGCGTAATCGCACTTGGGATAGCGTTCGCAAGAAAAGAAGATTTTTCCACGGCGTGATTTACGCTCGAGTATGTTGCCTTCTTTGCATTTAGGGCATTTGACTTCGGTGTCCTTCGGTTTTTCAAGTGGTTCGATGTATTTGCAATCAGGATAATTACCGCAACCAATAAATTTTCCATAGCGACCGTGACGCACCACTAAGTTTGATTCACATTGTGGACATTTGCGATCAGCAACCAGTTCTTGATCTTTTTCATCGTCGCCATCGAGGCTGCGAGTATAATCACACTCAGGATAAGCAGTACAGCCGATAAAACGTCCACGTTTGCCGAGGCGAATCGATAAGTCTTTGTTGCACTTCGGACATTTTTCGTCAATTTTTTCTTGGGTTACATCGGAACGTTGGACGTTTTCTTGTGTGTCATCAACAAGATGTTTAAAGGGTTCCCAGAACTCACGTAACAATGGCACCCATTCTTTTTCACCGCTAGCAATATCATCGAGCTGTTGCTCGAGGCCTGCTGTAAAATCGTAATCGACATACTTAGTAAAGTAATTTGTTAAGAAGCGGTTAACGATACGCCCCACATCTGTGGGTTTAAAACGTTTTTGATCCATTTCAACATATTCACGATTGCGTAGTGTTGATAGAATCGATGCGTAAGTTGAGGGACGGCCGATATCATGTTCTTCGAGCGATTTTACCAAACTTGCTTCAGTAAAACGTGGTGGTGGCTCAGTAAAATGTTGTTCGCCTAAGATATCTTCGATATTGACCACTTCACCTTCTTCTAATGGTGGTAAGATTTTTTCATCATCATCGTCGTTACCTTTCTTATCATCGAAGCCTTCTTGGTAGATGGCGATAAAGCCAGGCTTGGCAATGGTTGAGCCGTTGGCCCGAAAAATATGTTTATCAGCGGTTAAGTCAATCGCGACAGTATTCATTATCGCTTCAACCATTTGGCAGGCAACAGTGCGTTTCCAAATTAGGTTGTACAATTTAAATTGTTCAGTAGACAAATGTTTTTTGATGTCGTCTGGAATATGCATTGCTGAAGTTGGTCTAATCGCTTCATGCGCTTCTTGAGCATTTTTGGATTTAGTTTTAAATGTACGAGGCTGTTCTGGTACATTTTCTTTGCCATAACGCGTTGCAATCAGTTCACGTATTTCATCAACGGCTTCTTTAGCAAGCGTGACTGAATCAGTACGCATATAGGTGATTAAACCGGTTGTATCTTCTTCACCAATATCAATACCTTCATAGAGTTGCTGGGCAATTTGCATGGTACGTTGAGCGGTAAAGCCAAGTTTGCGTGCTGCTTCCTGTTGCAATGTAGAAGTAATAAAAGGTGCAGCAGGATTACGTTTGCGCTCTTTTTTAGTCACTTTAGTAACGGTTAATTTACCATTAGCTGCCTTGCTAATCACGTCGATTGCTTTGTTAGTATCTGTTTCGTTGGTAAAGGTAAACTGTTCTACTTTTTCATTGTTAAATTGAATTAGTTTTGTTGCAAAAGTTTTCTTATCAGCAATTGCATTGGTGTGCACAGACCAATATTCTTGTGAGACAAATTTTTCAATTTCTTCTTCGCGCTCCACAATCATGCGTAATGCTGGGCTTTGTACGCGACCGGCAGAGAGGCCCGCACGAATTTTTTTCCATAATAATGGTGACAGTGTGAAACCGACTAGGAAGTCTAATGCGCGACGTGCTTGTTGTGCGTTGACAAGGTCCATTAAAATTTCACGTGGTTCTGAAATTGCTTTTTTTATAGCATTTTTGGTGATTTGATGAAAAACAACGCGACCGACTTTTTTATCTTTAAGTACTTTTTTATTTTTAAGTAATTCATAGACATGCCATGCAATTGCCTCACCTTCGCGATCTGGATCCGGTGCGAGTAAGATGCCATCGACGTTTTTCATGACCTTGGCCATCGAGTCGATATGTTTGGCGTTACGTTCGATTGGTTGATAATCCATATGGAAATCATTGTTGGGGTCAACTGCACCTTCTTTAGGTACAAGATCACGCACGTGACCATAAGATGCCATCACCTTAAAGCCTTTACCTAAATATTTTTGGATTGTTGCGGCCTTTGCAGGAGATTCCACAACAACAAGAAATTTATCCGACATGACTAATGTATCCCCTCCGGTGGGTGTTCAAGCACGAGCAATTCCATGCACGTTAATGCTTCTTCTTGATCAGGTTGATTAAAGAGCACCATTAATGTGACCCATTTCACAAGGCTTAAATCGATGCCTTCTGATTGGAGTTCGATAATCTGGTGAATTACGGTTTCACGAGTAAAGGGTGTTAAGATACCTTGTTGTTCAAGCTCACTTAAATAAGCAATACAGGTGTCACCAAGCAGCTCACGTTCGTTAGTGCTATAGACACGAAAAGAATCTGGTTTAGGTAGGTTCACTAATGTCATCTTGCTTTGGTCATCAGATAGGTTTGCTAACCAGCCAATCGCTTGGTTGATGACGGGAAGGACAAAGCCCGCCGACTCTAATTGATCGACAAGGTCCGTGTTGATGTTTTCAATGCTGTAGTTATCCCGCATATGATTTTGGAATAAATACATCAAAACATGTAACACACTGTTTTCTTTCATAACTTTACTCTGCAATAACCATTAGGTACTGCTTTAATATAACCATGTAATTCAAGATATAACAACCGTGAACTTACAATTTGTGTTGAAAAACCGGACGTATTGATTAAATATTGTACCGTCTGGACCTCAAATCCCAGACACTCTAGCAGCTTGCGGTCGGTTTTATCAAGCGCTTTTATGGATGAATCTATTTCACTGTGCGTTTGGTACTGACTGTTAAATTGTAATATTTCCAGGATATTAGCACTCGAAGTAACCAGTGAAGCACCATTGTTAATCAATTCAAGGCAGCCTTTGGACTGAGGATTATATATAGAGCCAGGTACCGCCATCACCTCGCGTCCTTGATCATTAGCAAAGTTTGCAGTAATCAATGAACCACTTTTGAGGGTTGCTTCGATAACCAGTGTGCCGAGTGACAGTCCACTAATTATACGATTGCGTTGCGGAAAGTAACGGGCATGTGGTTGTGTATGAATTGGATATTCAGAAATAATCACACCATGACTCATGATGTTTTTGGCTAATTGTCGATGACGTTTGGGGTATACCACTTCAACACCACAACCTAACACAGCAATGGTTGGTTTTTTTGCACGCAGCGCTCCGCTATGAGCACAGCCATCGATGCCAATTGCCATACCACTAGTAATGACTAAATTTTCAAGGCTGAGTTCGTAGGCGAAACGCTCAGCAATTTCACGTCCATGCACACTCGGATTGCGACTGCCAACAATCGCAAGTTGTTGGCACCTTAAATGTGTGATATCACCTTTAATATAAAGTACGGCAGGTGGATCATGAATTTCTTTAAGATAGTTTGGGTAATGTGAATTTTTTAATGTGATGATGTGATTGTTTGGTAGCTTTGCCCACTTAAGCTCTTTGTCGATTGCTGTCCAGTTAATTGTGTTTAAACGTTGTTTTTGTATATCCGTTAATTTTAACTGCCCCAGGTTCTCTAGAATAAGTTTTGGTTCACCATAGTGTTTTAACAAACGATGTAGGGTTCTTGGTGTACTACCCAGTGCATGTTGCAATCCAAGCCAATGTCGCAAATCTTCCATAGATATAGCTTAGTGTATTTTTGTAGTGTGTGAAATACCGTGTTTACGCAGCTTTCTTGAAGAGCCTAAAGATGACATTTGGCTTGCGTTATTAAAGTTACATTTATTAAACGACGATAAGAGTATAAGAGATACACAATATTCAAGTTTAAAGCAGGCTTTGTTTTAATTGGGTGTCCCTAAAATTCTAGTGCATCATGCGCGTCTGTATAGTATCCTCTCAGCATGAAAATTATATTTGCCGGCACGCCTGAATTTGCGTTGCCATCGTTACAAGCGTTATTGGATAGTGATCATCAAATCATCGCGGTTTATACCCAGCCGGATCGGCCCTCTGGTCGTGGCCAAAAGCTTGTATCAAGTCCAGTGAAGCTGTTAGCAGAACAACATAAAATTCCGGTTTATCAGCCAAAATCATTGCGCGATGTGAGCGTGCAGCAGCAGCTTGCGGCACTTAAGCCTGACGTGATGGCGGTGGTTGCTTATGGATTATTGTTGCCAAAAGCAGTGTTAAATATTCCTAAACATGGCTGCGTTAATGTACATCCATCAATATTGCCACGTTGGCGTGGAGCGGCACCACTGCAGCGCACGATTTTGGCGGGTGATAAAGAAACAGCTGTGGCAACGATGCAACTTGATGTAGGGATGGATACAGGTCCAATATTAATGCTTGAAAAAACAGCAGTGAAACCTAACGAAACGAGCGGTCAGCTACATGATCGATTAGCAATTGTCGGTGGGGCTTTATTGGTTAAGACATTTGACTTGATGGTGCAAGGAAAGCTTGATCCAACACCACAATCTACAGAAGGCGTGTTACATGCAGCAAAGGTCACAAAGAAAGAAGCTAAGATCGATTGGGAACAGCCAGCAACACGTATTCACAACTTAATTTGTGGCTACAATCCTTGGCCAGTTGCACATACGCTGTATTTTAGGCAGGTATTACGTATTTGGGAAGCTGAAGTGATCAATGAAAAAATAGATGCATTTCCTGGGGTAATTATTCAAGCTACTAAGGCTGGTATTGATGTAGCGACTACCAAAGGTATGTTGCGGATCACGCGGTTACAACTGCCGGGCGGGAAGCCATTAACAGCTGCGGAATTTTTAAATCGAGAGCATGGCCGCATTGAAATTAACACAACACGTTTAGGTTAGGCAATGCAAGGTAAACTCATTGGTGGTATTTTATTAATTGTAGGCACGTCGATTGGTGCAGGTATGTTAGCACTGCCGTTAGTGACAGCTCAATTGGGTCTTTGGTATACCTTCTGTTTATTTATCGGCGCTTGGTTTTTAATGACAACAGCGGCTGTCTATATATTAAAAGTGAATCTTACCTTGCCACATGGCACCAATATGGTTTCGATGGCATGTAGTACCTTAGGCAAACCCGCACAAGTGATTACTTGGGTCAGTTATTTGTTGCTGCTTTATTGTTTGCTAGCCGCTTATATTGCTGGTGGTGCTGACTTACTGTTTAATTTGTTTGGCATGATGCACTTGCATGTCTATCATTGGTTTGCTGTCATATTGTTTGTTTTTATTTTTGGTGCAATTATTTTTAAAGGCGTGAAAGTGGTTGATATGGCCAACCGTGGCTTAATGATCGTAAAGTTGGGCTCGTTTGTTATTTTAGTGTTACTGCTTTTAAATCACGTACATTTAAAAAACTTTAGTATGGCCCATTTATCTCATTTGCCGTCGGCTATTTTAGTTGTGATTACATCATTTGGTTATGCGGTGATTATCCCCAGTCTGCGAGATTACTTTGGTGAAGATGATCATAAGATGATACAGGCAGTGTATATCGGCAGTTTAATTCCACTGATTTGTTATATGTTGTGGATTTACGTTGTTTTTGGTGTGCTGCCAGCCTCAAGTCAGTCCAGTCAATTATCATCGATGCTTTCTCAGCTTAGCGCGATTGCACACAGTCATTGGGTATTTAACTTTGTGCATCTATTTACATATGTGTGTGTTACCACTTCTTTTTTAGGTGTTTCATTGGCGCTAACTGATTTTATTTTTGATGGCTTTAAACTCAAGCGTAAAGGCACATCACGTTGGATTAATATGGTAATGACTTATGCACCACCAATGATTATGGTGTTGTTTTATCCGGCTGCTTTTGTGCATGGGCTTGCATTAGCTGGTATCTTCTGTATTATTTTGTTAATGCTGTTGCCAGCATTGATGGCATTTAAAATTAATATCAATAAGAAATGGTTGATCTGGTTTGAGGTGCTTGCGTCAGTGGCATTGCTTATTTTTGCGTTTACGCAATTAACCTAACAAGGAGTTTTTATGTTAAAAATAATACGTGGTTGTCTCTTATCAACTTTGGCTGTTTCATTAGGTGTGACAGCTGTTGCTGGGAAACCTCAGCAGCTGCGAAACTGTAAGCCCATGAATGTGGTGACACTTAAAGATATCAATATGGCTCAGAAAAAATGGGGTAGTGCGATTGTTGCTATTGGTAGATCTTATATAGCAAAGAAGAATTATAAGCAAGTTGCTAAAAACGCAATAAATGACTTGTATGCCTATAACTTTGAAAAGGGTATGGTATTGTTCAAGCCAACAAAAGCAGTTGAAAAGCCTTTTAGGCCTACAGTTAAGTCTGCGCTTTCTTATTTTGTTGCAGGTGGTAACCGTAAGCATGCAGAAGACAAAGGCTTTGCTTTAATGCCATGGACAAAAGTTACCTTTAAAAATGATGCTATTTATTTTCATGGTGACACAGCAATTGCAATGGGCCACTATACTTTTACTCCTGCTAAAGGTAAGCCGGTTACTGTCGAATATACGTTGGGTTATGTAGAAAATAAACCTGGGCAATTAAAAATATTCTTGCAACATTCATCACTACCATTTTCAGGGTAACAGATGATTATTTTAGATCGCGATGGTGTTATTAATTTTGAGTCGACTACGTATGTAAAGTCGCCTGAAGAATGGATTCCCATTCCGGGGAGTCTTGATGCTATCGCTGATCTAAATAAAGCAGGTCATCAAGTTGTGGTGATGACCAATCAAGCAGGTGTGGGGCGTGGTTATTACACTGAGGAAACACTAGCACAAATGCATCAAAAAATGCTGTCATTACTTGCAGATGTGGGTGGCAAGATAGAAAAAATATATTATTGCCCACATCATCCAGACGATCATTGTGCCTGTCGTAAGCCTAAGCCTGGTATGTTACATCAAATTGCACGTGACTTTGCTATCACCGATTGGTCGCAACACTTGATGGTGGGTGACAGTCAACGTGATATTGATGCTGCAACGGCTGTTGGCTGCCCCTCTTTACTCGTTACCCGTGATGCGGGTATTAATGCCGATGAAATTCTATCTCACCTAGCCAAATAAATAAAAATTTTGTGTTATTTGGCGACCTGGAGCGCGACTACATCTCGCCACATAAACAGAAATCTTGTGTTATTTGGCGACCTGGAGTATACTTTCATCTCGCCACATAAACAGAAACTTTGTGTTATCTGGCGACCTGGGGGGGTTATTATGAGTCATGTAAAAATTATCGCAAGATCAGAAGAATGTGATATTTTTCAATCAATTATGCGCTCACAAGAGGCTGAGTTTGTAGCTATTTATGGCCGCCGACGTGTTGGCAAAACTTATCTAGTGCGCAGTTATTTTGGGTCAATAAAAGATGTTATTTTCTTTGTTGCTACAGGTGCAAAGGCTACGCCTATGGCGGAACAATTGAACCATTTTATGCAAATGGTTAGTGAGATATTTTATGCGGGTGCTGCACTTGAATCAGTTAAAAATTGGAATGCAGCATTTAAGCAACTACACCAGGCAATAGTGCGGTTGCCTCAGCGGCAGGATGTTGTTCTATTTCTAGATGAGCTGCCTTGGATGGCAACGAAAAATTCACGTTTATTGCAGACACTTGAATATTACTGGAATCAGCACTGGGCATTTGATCCAAGAGTAAAATTAATTGTGTGCGGTTCATCTGCATCATGGATTATTAGAAAGATTATCAATAATAAAGGCGGACTGCATAATCGCATTACACGTAAAATCTGTTTGAAACCTTTTTCGTTGGCACAAACAAAAAAATATTTAGCGGCAAAACGTGTTCAATTAAAGGATCAGCAAGTTGCTGATATTTTTATGGTAACTGGCGGTATACCTTATTATTTGAATGCTGTGAAAAAAGGTGAAACGGCAAGCCAAACCATTGAGCGTTTAGCCTTCACTCAAAATAGTTTATTGTTGAATGAATTTGATAATTTATTTTCAGCTTTATTTGACGATGTTGAGTCTTATATCGAAATTCTACGTATTCTGGCGATGCACCACGAAGGAATTTCGAAAGCTGATTTAGTTAAAAAGTCTGCCAATCTTTCGGCAGGCGGTGGCTTAACTAACAAGCTTGATGATCTACATTTGGCTGGATTTATCTTGCCATTTCATTCTTATCAATCATCAAGTAAAAATACATATTATCGTGTGATAGACCAATATACTTTATTTTATTTTAGATGGATCGAGCCGATTAAAAAATCTCTTATGACAATGGCTTTAGATAAAGGCTATTGGCAGGCAATTTATGGAAATCACGAGTGGTGTAGTTGGAGTGGTTATGCATTTGAAGTTATCTGCTATCAGCATATATCTGCTATTCGAAAAGCATTACAATTATTACCAACAGCGCTTCCCTATGGTTGGCGCTATACACCAACCAAGAAAGCAAATGAGAAAGGTGCGCAAATTGATTTGTTATTTGATAGACAGGATGACGGTATTACTTTATGTGAGATTAAATATACCCGTAGTGCATTTGTGGTCAATAAAGAATATGCTAAAAATCTATTAAATAAGAAACAGGTATTTTGCCAAAAAACACGCACAAAGAAGCAGATTTTTGTTGCACTTGTTTCAGCAAATGGCGTGAAGGATACGGTTTATTCTGACGATATAGTGTGTGCAGTGGTGACGTTAACTGATTTATTTGCATGATATTTAATTATTATTTGGTCAGCATACTATGCCGGTTAAATGTCATTAATATTTTAGGAATACACGGATCTCAGAGCAATTTTCTCCAAAGGATCGTCTTGTGACATTACGCACCCAACCGCCAATGCCAAGGGAGTCTGCTTGACGGCGGGTGCTTTCTCTAAAAAAATATGCCTTGTATCTTGCCAGTGATAATGGCGTGTATTGTTTTCATAGATATTTAGGAATTAATTTTTTTAACCATCGATCTTTAATCCAACTAAATATATTGATGGTCATAGGGTGATGTACTTTGGTTTTTATGATGTTGCTTTGTATTCCGTTAATTAGCATAGTACTACTCCGTTTATTAGGTGATGATAGTGCTGGTGGGGTGGGTGCTATGGATACCAACACCATCATCTTCATTGTCAGTTAAAAAAGTCAGAGCCGGGAATTTAAAACGTATAAGGAGGATGATAGTGATGCATAATAATTACGTTTCAATGTGTGCCGGCCCTGGCTGATTTTGTACTCCTTCAAATTCTGTCTAGAGTAAATGTGTTTTATGTTTTACTCTTAGTCATTGAGTAAGGCTATCATACCCAGTTGATTCATGTTTGTGCAACGCTTATTTGTCTTTTTTTTGATGTTGATAGGTAACGTTTTCGCTGGTTTTATGGACAATAAAAAAATGCTCTAGAAAATAAGTGCTTTTGATGATTTGTTTATGTGAGTCCATTGAGAGCATAAGATTAAACTAAGCTTAAGTTAAATATGCTAGTAATATGCCAGTTGTTATGATCAAGCCAACCCAATGATTATTAAGAAATGCTTTAAAGCAAGCAGGTGGTTTGCGATCACGAATGAGATGCTGCTGATAGAGAATGAGCATGCTGCTAATACCTAAGCCTAAGTAATACCAGTCATCGAGCTGACAATATTGGCCGACCATAAGTAAAAAGAATAATGTTGCTACTTGTAAGCAGCCAATAATAACTTTATCAGCTTTACCAAATAAAATGGCAGTTGAGCGAATGCCAATTTTCAGATCGTCTTCACGATCGACCATTGCATATTCAGTATCATAAGCGGTCGTCCATAAAATATTAGCAAGCATCAATAACCAGGCAATGACTGGCACGGTATTATTTATAGCAGCAAAAGCCATTGGAATGCTCCATGAAAATGCGATGCCGAGTATCAACTGTGGTGCATCAGTGATGCGTTTCGTAAAGGGATAGCTTGATGCTAATAAAACGCCAGGTATTGCTAGTAATACAGTGAGTCGATTTAGTGTTAGTACAAGGCCGAAGGCAATAGCACATAGTCCGAAAAACAAAGTGAGCGCTTGTTTAAGTGAAGCCTCACCTGTGACAAGTGGGCGCGTTTGGGTACGCGTGACGTGGCCATCAAAATTACGATCGGCAATATCGTTAATTACACAGCCAGCTGAGCGCATTAATATCACACCAAGGGTAAAGACTATTAGAATATATAGCGGTGGGTGGCCATGTGATGCGATCAGCAAAGCCCACATGGTTGGCCATAGCAGTAAAAAAATACCGATAGGTTTGTCTAAGCGCATCAAGTACGCATAAGATTTAAGTTGTTGGACTCTACTCAACATGACGCGTATTATTGCATAGTTTTACATAACTACGAAAGCCTATTTGGGGTTACCTTTTTGTGGAATTTGAGCTTCTTTGGTTAGTAGCTGTGCCATTTCATCAAATTCTTTTGGGTTGAATTCAAATAGGGTAAAGGGGCTATTATTTGTAAGGCCCATGCTTCTTAAGATGGCTTGCTCTTCTTCAACTTTAATAGCAAGGCTATCCTCTTGTGCTTTGGTTTCTAGCTGTGCTTTTAATTCAGTAAGTTCTTGTTGTGTTGCTGATAGTTGAGATCGAAGCTTATGATTTTTTTTTCTCAGATTTGCTACTTGTTTGATAAGTGTAGTCTCTTTTTCTCTTTTTTTATTGGCGCAAGTTCTGGCGCTTAGGCGATTTTTGTTTCTTCTGCGTATTGCTTTAACCTCAATAATTTGCTGCTTGTTTAAGCCAAGCTCAAGCATGCGTTCCTTGAGTGTTTTAAAGTCAGGAGTTTGTAGTTCAGTAGTTGTGAGGCCGTGCAGGGTAGGCGAGGGCTTTAATTGATTTTCTTGGGAAGCTTTTGCTTTATGTTTGCGGCTTTTTATTTTAGTGGTAAGCGCATGTGTATCATTTGATAATGTTTCTTCGGTGTAATTTTTTGCGGGTTTCTTTCTTTGGCTCTTACGCATGGTATGATCTCCTTCTTTTTTGTTAAGCCCGATTCTATCATTATTTTTATCAATCAGCTAATCTATATATAGGGGTGATCAGTTATACTTGCATAAAATTATTGGGGAGTACACAATGATCAATCAACAAAGATTATTTAATAATTTTCTCAAAAAACGCTATAAAAATCGTTTTCACATCATTAGTGAAACGGGTGACGCTCATTTAGACATAGAAGTACTTTCTTATCAAAATTACCGAAACGTATTAAGCCATTTAGGTATTTTAACAGAAGCTGAAAAAGTCATTGCTGATGTTTTGTTAAAAAATTACACTTTGCAGCATGCTACTAATTATTTAGATAAGATAAAAAGCGCACAAAAAATGTCGCCACAATTTTTACTTGCTGCAAATGGTGAGCTTGATGTGGCTCAACACTCGGGCGTTTATGCAGGAAATAATGAAGCTATTTTTTTTACGCTTGGTGTTGGTAAGGGCAATGGCACGCCGGATTTTTTATCTGACGTTTCTCATGTGTTAACGATTGATATTGCTCAGATGCTTACTCATACATCAAATAGTGGTGAATTAGATCGATTGTATGTGAGTAATCATCTAAATGAATATAGTGGCACCATTCAAGAAGTTACCTTTGGTGATGCTGTTTTTAAAGTTAAGTATCGTGGTGATCTCAAAAAAGAATATGTCATTACAAATGGCGTGGGTGAGACAGAGACATGGACAACTCACCATAACGATGAAATATTTTTTGGACGACACGCGCTGCCGGGCGTGACTTTTCAATTTATTTGGTTATTGCGTCAATTGGGTGGAGCGCGCAATCCGTTGGTTTGCAAGCTTTATCATTATGCAAAAATATCTCATCCAGAATTACTGAATTTGCTTGGGGTGATGTTTTCAAGTTTGATGCCCTGTGATGAAACAGTTGAAGCGAAAATTATTGGTGAGCTTTATTTAGGAGATATTAATTGTTGCCCGTTCATAGATATACGGCTGAATCAGTTAGGTAAAGACGATAATTTTGATCATTCTACCGATCTGCATCCTATGTTGGAAGAAAAGATATTTAATTTTTCAATTAAAGAACTTTTATTTTTATTAAAGCAGCCTGGGTTTTTGCATATACAATCTCAGAATAATTTTCATAATTTATTTAGAAGGTTATTGTTTTTATACACATCTAAAAGGGATATACCTTATCTTAACACTGCTGAGGATCGGTGTTCCTTTTTCGCATGTATGGATCTGGTTATCGAGCAGATAGGCTATAAAGCATTTCGAAATTATATGCATTATAAAGGTATTAAAGAAATTGCGAATAATGTCGCATATGATGCAGCTTTATTAAAATATCTACTGCAAGTTAATTGTGTTCATCCGGAGGAGCCACTGATTCAATACCCTATTCGAGTTAGAGAAGATATGCTATTCGAGAATAGTATTTTAGCATCACAAAACAATTTGACACGAGAAAAGCTTGCCGTATTAGTCGACCACGGATTAGATTTATTTAACAGTGCATATGTACTTTTTTCAACTGCATTAGGTAGTGAGATGAGTCAACCAAATAAGCCCCTGCTTGAATTTTTAATGACTGAAATCTCTGCGCCTTTTTATCAATCAAAATATAACAAAACTTTATTGATGTCAGCAGCACAGCATGGCCTAACAGACGTTGTTGCCTATCTTCTAAAGGCTGGTGCTGATATTAATAATCAACTTAAAATTAGAATAATGGTTTTGGGACAGTTTGTTTCGCGATCCCCTAATAGTGGTAAAACAGCATTACATTTTGCAGTTGAAAATAGACATGTTGAAGTAGTGAAATATTTGCTCGATCATGGTGCAGATCCTAACCTCGCTGATCAATTTGGTACGCGCCCATTAGATAGTGCTTTAAGTTTATCTGGGACGCCAGAAGCCGAGCAAATCGTTGCAGCATTAAAGCCATTATCTGTAGAGCATGCAAATTTGAATGAAGGTGTGAGTGAAGAAAATAGTGACTCAAGTAAGGATAATGATGATATTGACTATGAAAAGTTTAGGGTCGTTGCGATACTGACAGGGATAGATCGCCGAGATAATCGTTACGTAGTATTGGGTAGGCCACAGTTTGGAGATAACGTTTGTGATTTTTATTGTTTTCCTGGAGGAAATGCCGAGACATGTGATGCTTCATTAGAGGCGGCAGCCTTGCGAGAATTGAGTGAAGAGATAGGTGTATCACAAGACATACTGCGAGCTGCTGCTATTAAAGAAATTGCACGAACAGAAACTGTTTTTGGAGATATTGAACATGAGTCAACGGTTTTTTATTTAGTTGATATGGGTGTTAAAAAATTGTCTGTATACACTAATGATGATTTAGTAGATGTCAAAAAAGTGTATATTAAAGATTTAACTTTTGACTTAACTAAAGCACCAGCAAAACAGGTTACACTGCTGGATGGCGCGACAGTTTTAGCAAGTAATGCATTATTAATAAAACAGCTTTTTTATCAGACAGTGTTTTCATTTGATAAAGCGCATATTGCACAGAATTTTATAAGTGATGAATTGTCAACACAATGTAAAATTGATGAAGATGGTGGTCAATTGTTATTGCAGGAGATTGAACGCTTTGACGGCGAAGGTACGAGTACTATTACTGCCTTGCTGGAAAATGATGCGCATAAAATACATGCTTCAACAGGGCCTAGGAATGATTATTTTATGCTGGCTGCTGTGCAAAAAAGATCGCTATCCCTGATGCGTTTGTTGCATCAGTATGAAGTTTCTTTAGTTGCCCAAGATGAAGAAAACACTTGCCCAATGAAATACTGCATTAGAAATGATTTAGTTGAGTATGCCAAGAAATTAGCAGAATGGGGCTATGATTTTAATGATATTACATTAAGCTTCAGCCAGGATAGTTTGATGTTAGAGGTAGTGAAATTTGGGTCAATAGAGATGCTTGAATTTTTAATGTCACAAGGTCTTGATCCGAATAGGTCAGATCATGGTGTGTTAAGAAATTATTTTATTAAAGTAGTTAAAGAGCCATTATTAGATGCCATGCTACAAAGAAAAGATGACTTGGCTATGTTTAAGGTGGCGCTAGGTCGCGGTAAATTTTTTGTAAATATCCTAGTTAAGATGGGGAGAGGGGGCACTTACTGCACACCCTTGGCATGTGCTATTTTACAAAAAAATAAACAAGCCGTTTTACTCATACTTGCAACATTTAAGGCAAATGTATTAATAGCTAAAGCAAGTTTTTGGCGCTCTGATGTGCACAGCGTATTAGACCTGATTAAGGAAGTTGTACCTGAATGGGATGATGTGATATCTATCATTGAATTTCTAATAAGTTATTATGATTTGGAAGCATTTCTTTTGGAAAAAGCGCCTAATTTTTTATATGATATTTCTGATGATCAAATTATAAAAATAGATAAATCAACATTGCAAAAGCTTATTGGCAATGATGACGTTGTTAACTTCATGTGGGATTACACACAGGGTACGGATATGAGCTTCTGGACTAAAAAGCCTGCATGTATACGCGCTTGTGAACAGGGGATTATTCAAAATAGCTGCGAATTATATACAACGTCTCTGCTTGATGAATTGACAGATGTGACGCTCGAGCATCATTTACAGTTAATAAGAGAAAATTATTCAGTGAAGTACTTAAAGATTGATAGCTGGAATGAGCAAGTAGCATCTCTACTTTATTATAAGGCAAATGATATAAGGCATATTGAGTTAGTTGGTGATCTTGAGGGAATGGATCTTTCTATGGTACTACAGCTTAGATCATTAAAAGGTATCACTCTAAATGGGATGTCTGATCACTTTGCGTTAAAGTTACTGAGTGAATTAGACGCAGTGTTTAAAGAAACAAAAGTTGTATTAGATATTCGCTTAAATAATATATCACTTTCACAGGTACAGCTGTTAGCGCATATTGATACACACAAAAGCCGACATGAGTTTTGGTTAAATACTTTGGCAGTAGATGAAAATTTAGCCTTATCACGACTGAGTTTGTACTATCAAAAACAGTTTATGATGGCCCTAATGCCGAAATTAAGCATACTGGTTGAGCAGCCTGGCAAGGTGATATCTGAGGATGTGTTTTGGAACACTGTGAGGAGTCAGTTTAAGGATGTTTATGGAGCTCCAGATTATAGGACTGAATTCCCTTCAGGTTGCGCTGAACAAATTCTCAAAAAAATATATTTGTGTGCATTTGTTTCTGATGCAGTGCATGCGAGTGAAGTTTATTTCGAATATAAGCATGATACATATGAATTGTCGTCTACAGCACATTGGATGCGATACGTGTTGCGCTCTCAAGCGTCTTCTCTTAACTGTGTCGAATTGAAAAACTTGGGTCGCACTTCTGGCTATCTTGATGCATTGATGCGTGCTGAACACATTATGCATCTTAATGTGCTTCAGTATAGCTTTACTGAAGATGATACACGTAAGTTACAAGCTATTTGCAAGCGCAATCCTTTGGTAACTTTAAGCCTTAAAGATAGTTCATTTATCGGTGTTGATGATGTTATCGTGCTTGCGCTTTCTAAAGTAATTGCACATACGCCATCTTTATTGGTATTTTCAATGTTGATTAGGGTGCAGGCGTCGGTGGTTGAAACGCTAATTGATACTATCGCAGAAAGTGATTCATTAATTAGTATCGTCACTAAAAACAAAAAGCAAATCTTAATCGATAAAGCCGCTAAAAATTTTGCTGCCATCACTACTCCAGGTGCCAGGCACCTAAAAGTTGATAGTTTTCACCTTTATTGAGTGACGATGACTTTGGTGCCGACTTTTGCGAAGTGTCGATTGAGCCACTTTGCATCACCGTAGAACATGCGCACGCAGCCGTGGCTGGCATGGTGACCGGGTAAGGTCGAGCCATGCATGGCAAAACCGCGATGGAAAAACATGCAATAAGGCATTGGTGCACCGCCTTTGGTATCTTTGGGAAAGGTGCCGGAAATACACTCTTCATTGTCTTTGCGTGTGATAGTGAACTCACCCAAGACTGTACCGCAATCAGAGCCGTCATCACAAAGGCCTTTACCACCTGAAATGGGCCCCCAATGTATTAGTTCACCATTTTCATCATAAGCGCCAAAGGCATGTAGCCCAAGGTCGACAATGATTATGCGTTTACCGTTAGTATCGATATTCAATTTAAAAGGGGCAATATCCATGTGCGTGATTCTTTTGAGATTTTCAGGCACAATTACCCAATTACGTAGATATAGTGGCATGTTGGTGCGGTTTAGGCGCCTAACAATTTCACGCTCACGTAGATTTGGAAATAGACTGTCCCAGGTTTTACCTTTTTTGACTTTTACGCATTTAAAGCCTTCGGCTTGGCAAAGTTCAGCACCATAAAAGTCAGCGAAACTAGAAAGGCTGATGCTTAAACAAGCAGTTATAGTGCATAAGTAACTTATTGATTTTTTCATCATGGTTTCCTTGATGGTCCTCATTTCATATAAAGAAAATTATAGATCAAAACCTCCAATTGGTGTCAGATTTGCTGTTTCTTTTTTTAATTGTTTTTTTTTAGTGTTAACTCTCTGATTAAAAACAATAAAAAAAGAAACAGCAAATCTGACACCAATTAGGGCAGGTTATTAACTGTACAAAACGGCGCTTTTTTAAGATTTCCTTAAGGTTTTTGACGTATACTGACCCACATACCGAGAATAAATTGCATATTAATTATGCTATTAACCCAAACTAAGAAGGCGGAGCACGGAGGACAAGTAACATATTATGTCACAGATTTTTATAGAAACAATTGCCAAAGCTATCAGCGACTACCGCTTTATGCTGCGTCGTCACCTGAACCAGGTTGATCGTCGTAAGAAATTGGCTGAACTAAATCTGAAAGACCCTTCTATTTTTGATAGTGATCTTAAGCTCTATCAAATAGCCTGGCAAATCGTGCATGACATCGAAAACAGTGTGAAGCTACCAACAAGCTACTATGCCTATTCAGGTATGGCTGAATTTGCTAAGTTCTTAAAAGACTATTTAAATAAATACGAAATCGAAAATGGCCAACTAATACACTGTGCTCAAAAAGCATCTAAAGGCATGATCCAGGCCATTCAGTATATGTCAGTTGCTTGTGATAAATTAAATAACGATATTGCTAACAAACTTTATGAATGTAACAAACTTGTTGCTAAATATGGTTCGGATGAGCAAAAAGATATGTATGAAGGCTCTCTTGAGCAAAAGTTAATTGCTCAGCGTGAATTTTTTACACCTATTTACGATCACTATCAGTCATTACTTACTGGTGATGTCTCTGATTCTCAAAGAGGTAGCCAAGTCGCAGTTGGCTAGTGTACGAAATGACCATTCTTTCAAAAAATGTTATTTCTTAATGTTATTTTAAGGTTCTTTGTATATGGTTTGATAGTTAAAAACATAATAACAGGGTATCTATAATGAAAGAAGAAACCTTACAACAACTCCGCGCTAACTTTACTAAGAATTTTGATTACTGTGATGATAAAGGTAAACGTAAATCAAGTAATTCTATTTTTGCTTTTTTCTTTAGACATTGTTCAAATGACAAATTAACTGGAGAGCTTGAAGGTCTTGCAACTAATCTCAATAACGCTATAGATGCTAGTCAAACATTTGATGACTTCGCTAACGCGATCACAAAGACCATAAAATTATCACGAGACGTTCGCTGGAAGTACAATTATAAATCAGAATACACAAAAGGTGATCTTAAGGTTAAGCAACTTGAGAATGGACACTGTTCTGAAAGCGGTTATCAAGAAACTTATGAAGTAACACATCCTTCGAAGCAAGCTACTTTTGAATATAAGCTTTTGCGTGCTTTAAAAAAGAGTATCAAAGCACTTGAAACACTTATTTTAAATGATAAAAACCTTGTAACACCGGAAAACTTCAATCAAGTGAGAGATTTTCGTACTGAGTTAGAAGCAGCTTATAATGATCTTAAGGATAAAGAACATTACAAACCTAAAAGCCGTCAAGTGCGTAGCTATTATGCTTAAGTAAATAGACTCTAAAAAAACTATAGTTGATTTAATTTTTTGTTAAGGTTTTTTTTGAATTTAATTCAGTTTGAAATTAAAACAATTACTATGTACTTGACAGTAAAACGGTACTTAATTACTCTGAGCGACTAATGATAAGTAAAAATCTCTAACAGCAACTGGACGCTGTTATTTTTAGGAATTGACTCCGCACTACTGCATGTGATGATGTTACGCCAAACTTTTTGGTGATCAGTCTTTGTGTGCATGACTTTTTCTTTTCTTGCGCTTACAAGGTGTTAGCGACAACGGAATATAACAATAACCAGGACTGGTAGAGATATGGAAGATCGGCAGCATCAATTAAGTCAGTATGCCTCGGTTGCAAAACAAAAAGTGTTAAGCAGTCAATCTGATCTTGAGGCACAAGATGTCGCGATGCCTGAGATGTTGGCATGGTGTCGGCGTCAGCAATCCATCGTTGTCTTAGCCAGTGGAAAAATTTTATCGTCCGACCCAGGTGGTCGAAGCGTACAGAATTGTCGTATCGTGATGCTTGATAAAGGTTTAACACCCGGTTTTGTTTTTCCGGCAACACAAACACTGATTCAATTATTGCTTGAAAATGCAGTAGAGTTAACTGCTGGTAAAGCATCATTAACAGTTAATGTCAGTGAGCAACAACAACGTTTGCGTTTGCTCGTAAAAGCAGCACTTGATGTTGATGCAACAGATATTCATGTTGAGGTACGCAGTCAAGTCGCGCGTATTCGCTTGCGTAAGCATGGCGAATTATTTTTACATGCCGAATGGTTACCAAAGCTCGCGCGAGAAGTGGTATCGGTTGCCTTTAATAAAGAAACTGATCATGCAGTCATGCATTTTAATCCATTGGTACCACAAAATGCATCGATGTTATTGGAGGTTGATCAAACGTTGGTACGTTTGCGTATTGCCAGTCTTCCAGCGCATGATGGTTATGATGTGGTGATGCGTATTTTAACTACACGCGAAGATCGAATTCAAACATTAAAAGAACTGGGTTATTTTGAAGATCAAATTAATATGTTGGAGAAGGCAATTGCATTACCACATGGTGCAGTTATTTTATCGGGGCCGACAGGTTCTGGTAAAACAACAACACTAGCCAGTTGTGTGCAATTGATTGATATGCGACGTAAAGTGTATATGATTGAAGATCCCGTTGAAAAGTTAGTTGCGCATGCAACACAAATTCCGGTAAATACCGAACATTATGATCGTGATTTTGCGAGTATGGCACGCACAGTATTGCGTATGGATCCAGATGTTACAGTGCTTGGTGAGATGCGTGATGAAGAAACAGCATCAGTCATGTTGCGTGCAACTATTACAGGACATTTGGTTTTTTCAACGGTGCATACACATTCTGCAACTGGTATTGTAACGCGTTTATTAAATTTAGGTTTATCACAATCATTACTCGCAACACCCGATGTATTACAATGCCTCATCTGTCAGCGTTTAGTGCCAATTTTATGTAAAGATTGTTGTGTCCCCATTGCTGACTCACGCATCCATCACAAAGCAATTGAGCGTTGGCGTGTATTATTTGGTGAGCACATACGTTTAGTGCGTGCGCGTGGTCAGCGTTGTAAAAGTTGTCATAATTTAGGCGTACAAGGGCGTACTGTGATTGCTGAGATGATTTGGTTAGATGAATGGGGACGTCGCTTTATTACTCAAAATAATATGTATGGCTGGCATCAATATTTATTACAAAACGGTTGGCGCAGTTATACAGATCGGTTAATCGATTTGGTGCGTCTGGGTCGTATTGATCCGTTGGATGCAGAACGAATGATAGGCCCTTTAAATCAACAACGTCTCGATTCGCGCTATGATTATAGGATAGAAAAATGAAAGGCCGCATTGGACATTTAATTCAGGCGTTGCAGTTTTGGCCGCAACGTCAGCAGCAGTTATTAACAGACATTAATGCGCTGCTTAAAGATGGCGTGTCTTTACGCGAAACGATACAAACAATTTATCAAATCCATGCCGATGTCGTTAAGTTAGTGACTCATGATATGCAACAAGCGCTAGCCCAAGGTTACCCGCTTGCAACTGGCATGGAAAAATGGTTCCCAGCTACAGTCGTTGAAATTGTTCGCGCTGGAGAGGAAGGCGGCAGTTTTATACCGGCATTAGCTGCCGCCATCCATTACTATGAAGCGCGTGTAACAGCAACTAAAATGATGTTACAAACGCTCACCTATCCTTTAATTGTGTTGACAATGGCGCTTACGATTTTGGTTGTGATTAAAACATCTGTCTTTAATAATTTTGCATCCATTAAGCCTGTTGCTGATTGGCCACTATTGGGTCGTGATATTTATGGTATTGGCAGTTTCGTGCAGTATTGGTGGTGGTTTTGTTTGTTTTTATTATTAGCGAGCGGTACGGGTATTTATTATATGCTACAAAACTTAACTGGTGATATGCGCCAAAAGATTGATAAAGTGCCAATATTATCTTTATATCGTTATCTGACAGCGGCACGTTTTATGGAAATACTTGGTATTTTAGTAACAAATGGTTTGTCATTAAAACAAGGTTTACAGATTATTCATAAAAATGCACAGCCCTATTTATCTTGGCACTTGATGTTAATGGAATTTCGATTGGGCGGCGGTAGTGACAATATCGCCGATGTGTTAGACACAAAGCTTATTTGTCCTGCTGATATGTTGCGTTTGCGCGTGATGGCAAAGGGCAAGGGTTTTGATCAGGCACTGGTAAGTTTGGGTCGTCAGGCTTTAACACGCTATCAACAGCGTGTTATTCGAGTGGTACGATTTGCCGGTGGCTTTATGATGTTATTAACGGCATTGTTGGCAGCGATGATGGTGTTAGGTATTTATGGGGTAGGTAGCATGATCGCTAGCTAGACCATTATTCATGGAAATAATTTAAGGAAAAATTATGAGAACTTTTATAAAAAAAATTAGAGCAATTAGTTTATTAGAAGTATTACTATCATTATCGATTATCGCGATCATCTTAGTGATGGCAACACGGTATTTCTTTGTGGCAAGTAATAATGACAAAATAAATATTGCACGACAGCAAGTAGGGTCACTGGTGGCAGCGATAAACTCGTGGAAAAATCAAAACCCACAATATACATCAGATTTAACTATTGCACAGTTAAGTCATGATGGGTTTTTGGCTAACTCACGCAGTCTCAGTGCTGATAAGTCAACACTATATGATCCCTGGGGAGATCAGCTCAACTTAACGGTATCACAAGGGACAGGTGCACAAATTTCATTAAGGTTACCAAAGGAAAGTGACTGTAATTCATTGCAAAATAGTTATCCTGATGGCAGTTGCGATGGTCCGGTGTTTAACTTATTAGTGCGATGAAAAGGTTTAAAGGCATTATGATGATTGAATTATTATTGGTGATCACACTTGCAGCCATCATTATCTTTGTTGGGTTACGTGTCTATCTTGCCACTCATCATACGCTAGAGTTGGATCTTATTAAGCATGATGTGCAAACGATCAGGATGGCATTGAATCGTTATTATGAGCAGCAAGTTTGTGATAGTGAAGGTGTGCTTGATATTCATATCAATACGGATGTGTTATCACAGTTAGATATACAGCCACAGCTTAAAGCACGCGTGCCCTATGTGTTACATTATGCTGCTAAAATTATTGCGACAAAAAGCCAAACGATAACGGGTAAGCCTATTTATAAGTTGCAAGTATCAGCAAAATTTAATGATGGACATACACAGGTTTGGCATAGCTTGCCTGAGAATACCACTGTAACACCAAAAGGCTTGTTGTGGGTAATGAATGTCAGTCGCGATCAGTTCCGTCATTTGAAAAATGATAAAAAACTTAATCAATTGCACATGCTGTATTCACATGCGTATTGTGCACATTAGGAGGGAGTTTGAATAATAAGGCATTTACATTAATTGAATTACTGCTCGTGATTGCGGTGGTATCGATTATTGCTGCCTTAGGCTTGTTAGGTTATCGACGCTATTTTGAAGAGAATCGCATTGATAAAGTGGCGATTAGCATGCAACATTTATTAGAAGCGGCGATGGCATATTATGTTGATAATCATAAATGGCCACAAGCGCATGATTGTGATGCTGCCAATGATCCGGATGCGTTTGTGCAAGACTATGTGCCGAATGCAGATATTAAAAGTTATTTTGGTGGCAACTTTTGTTGGCATGATGCAGGTGCTGGTGTATCAGATGCAACGCCTGGTAGTGGCCGCCTCTTCTGGACCGCTATCAACATTCCGGTGCCTGGCACCAAAAGGTTGATAGTTGCGAAGCGGTTAGCGGCGCGGTTGCCGAATGCTGTTGCAACAAGCGCGCCTGAAAGCGATGAAATACCACTACCAGCATGCAATGATCAAAACTGTTTTGTGCGTGCCGAAATTACTGTGCCAGGTACCACAACTAATGCCATAGCCGGCAGCACAATTGCTGCTGTAGGCGAGTGTCATACTCATCAAAACATACCGAGTACTTCAGGTGACTGTCGTGATATATCCAATAGCGGTAACCAGCGCTACCACATTACCTCTAAAGCATGCCCTGTAGGTACAAAGCCTGTGTTATCCATTAATCCTAATTTTATTATCATGCCGCCTAATAGCCAATCTGGTTTTAAAATTACCCAAATGCATGCGCAAGCGCTCGGCTGTAGTCAAGATAGCGAACATAGCATGTGTGATGCTGCAGTAACTGTAGCGACTTGTGCGAGACCAAATAAATGCGGTGAGCCTCGAGATATTAAAACCTATTCCGGCACTACTGTTGGTGCGAATTATATTTTGATTTGTAATCCAGTGGAGGGCCACTAATGTCAAGACGTTCTGATCATATAATTATTACAATGCCACCTGAAGAGTGGGTGAACTTTTTATTAGGTCGTTGGCAATCACGATTAGTACGACGCGTGTCACGTTATCATCCACGACTTGGAAATATATTACATACAATCGAAAGCCAATTAAGTCGACATAGCTATGCTGCGATTTCTATTACAATGTTAGCTTTGGTTTTGGTTTTATTATTAAGTGGTAAAATTTTCGAATGGGGCTGGGAAGTTAATTTTCCAACAGATGAACACGATAAATCTCCTGATGATGCAATGACAGATGCGATTGCATTGGTGATTATTATTTTCTTATCTGGCTTTGGTTTTATGTTAGGCTGTACTAAATTACTGCGTTTATCTAATCCATGGCAGCAAAGAGAAGATCGTTTTGCACATTATTTTGATATTTTGTCAACAGAATATGTCGGTGACTATCACCCAATTGCGCGTCCAGCAGCAGATATGAATAATGATTGTGAAACGTGGAAGCGTTTTATGGAATTTCATTCGGGAGTAATTGCTGACTTATTACATGGTCGTGGTACACGCTTTAATGATAATGAAGAAGATTGGTTATGTTATGCAGAGGCAGTAGCATTAATGTTTGTTGATATGGAACGTCATTTTCCGCATCGTTCACATGGTGATATTATCGAGATTGCGCCTGCTATTGCAGCAAGACCTGAACGTCAATCAATACACATGGTAGAATTGGATGACGAAGCGCAACAAGTGCAAGCAGAAGAAGATGATCGACGCCGCAACATCATTCGAAGATTGCAAGAGCAAGCAGGTTTAGATCCAGATGCGCCTCAAGATACACGTCAACCATTAACATCTAGTGTCGTACACCTGGAAAGAGTTGATAATGCAGCTAGACCAGGGGGCTTCCAGAGAGCTTCTGTAAAAGAAGCATTTAATACATTAAAACCGAGAGAAAATCCAGCGGTTGCCAGTTTGCGCCGAAAAGAGGGGCAAGCGGGAGCCGTGGCAACACCATTGGCTGCAGTCGTGGTAGATCAGGCACGCACACAGAGCGTGCCAAGACATCGGCGTGAGGTCATCACTCATCCCGGTAGGCCACCCCGACCTGCGCGTCAAGCACCACTTGCCGATCCTTGGTGTTTACCGTTATGGCAAGGTGGTAATAGCTTATGGTTACATGTTTTTGAAGAAGATTATGTAATACACAAGCCTCATCGTGTCGCTGGCTATTATGTCGCTGAAGATGTGGATAAAAATAATGCACATCAAAATACAGATACCTGTCATGGTTGTAACAATATTGCTGCTGAGCTCAGTTATTGTGGTAATGTTACGGCACGTATTGGCGCACAAATATTCAGACAACTACGCTTGTCTCATTATAGAAATGGAAAGCCAATAGTTTCGAAACCTGAATTTCGCTTAAAGCAAATATTAAAACGCATGAGTGATGTGCATCCACATGCAGCAGGGTTCCCAAGTGAGCCATTGGCGCATGTATTATTTTCCAGGGCAATTAGCTTAACGGCTTTATTAAAGGGTGCTAATCATCTCGATCGATGGGAATATTTTATTCGTAATGATGACTTTAATAACAAAGCATTTTTGTTGCTTAAACCACAGGACCAAGTACGCTTAATTTATACTTTATTGTCTGGCCCAGATTGTGCCAAGCTAACGGCTTTATCATTGGTACATAATAAAAAATTTCTAGAAATTTATTTTAAAAAATTTATTGTTGTATTTATGAATTTTTCACAATCGCTTTGTAATGTAATTGATGCTGATCAGTTAGCCTTGCGTCAACGCTTAATGTTACAACACCTTTATATTCTAACTGATGATGCTTTGGGTAGATCACAATATCGGCGTGGCTATCTTGCAGATTTCTGTCATAAAAATCCTGTTATTACAGAGAAAATTTGCATATTCTTAAGTACGTTAATCGATGCTACGATACTTGATATAGCACAGTCGGAGATTCATGCTTTTAATGCAGAAGAAGAGAAAATTATATTGCATGGTTCATCTGCTAAAGAAGATAATGCTCTAATCGATGACGAGAATGCGGATCCTCAACAGCGAAGCTTTGCAGTAGAACGTGATAAAGCGCGCAGGCGCCAGCAGCACCGCATACTATTACACGTGCATCATCAAGCACGACAGCGCGCATTAAAATTACGTTCGATGATTTCAACAGCAGGTGTTATACCAACCCCTGATGTAAATGATTTTGAGCGCATTAGTATAACAGAATATTTAAATGAGCATGATCAGCATCATGATGTGGATATTAACGCGTTATTAAATCCAGCAGCTTATTATTGTGCTGAAAATCGTGAAACATTATGGAACGAATTAATACTGATACTAATAAAAGATCAGTCCTTCCTTGAATATGTGACTATCATCTTGACCAAACATATGCACATACATATGAGTCATATTGAATATCATCAGCATCTTGTTAGATTTATACAGCAAAAAATGCAAAATCTTGGTACTTTATATTTTGTAACGGCTTTTGTAGATGCAAGTGATTTGGATGCGCACAGAACGCATATAAGTGAATTGATATGTAGCGAATTTTTTGATTATGCTATTAGTGCTGGTCAGCTTATGATGCGGCCTCAACAATATTATCAGCATGGCCCTATATCTATTTCGGCAGCTGATCGTAATCGGGTTAAAGTTGTATCTAGAGTATTGTTGAAAATGCTTATAGCTGAACAAGCAGTTGGTCAAGATGTAATTGGATTAACTGCTGCCCTACACCTATTAACGGAGAATTATGGCCAGCCATACCTATTAATGCGTATGATTTCGCGTGTTATGATTAAGCATGTAGATAATGATTATGCGATTATTGTTTGCCTATCTTTATTGCGGGCGTATGATCAATCGATTCAAGCGGCATTCCCAGACGATATCATGCAGCATGATCATCCAATTTTTGAAGCACCTATGTTGAAAAGATATTTTTATACCTACTTAGAAGAGGCATTTCCAATCAGTGAGGCTGCGAAAAGAGTAAGAAGTTTACTTGCACAAGATAATCATAAAGACTGGTGGCCAACAACACAAGCACGCCCTAGAGATACAGAATACTTGCCTGAAGACTTTAAAGAATTATGGGCAAGTTTTAAGGCTGGCTATCGAACATTAACTTTATTTGCAGCACATTTTAATTGTCCGTATCCGGATGAGCTGGTACTGCCACCAGTAGCAGTGCTCAGTATGTTCTATCGATTAGCTGCACGTGGATTTACTATTGCGCAAACCTTAGATGGGCCACGTCGAAAAGAATTATTTGAAATGACGCATGAATTGGTTTCAGGTTATTTAATTTATCATAAAGAGCAACCACATACGCGTCGTTTGACACCGCAGTTCAATCAAGGTCTTCAGCCAAGTATTGGCAGAATGCTAGGATCATTAGTGTCATATGGGTTAAGAGCGACACCAGTAAACCCTTATGATGAAGAGTTACAAGACATCAATTCTATTGATGATCAGGTAACAATAGCACGCTATTGTCATGTGTTGTTAGCAGGCCAATTAGCTAAACATACATTCGAATATTTTGCATTTGATATTATGCCCAAGTTATTAGAGCGATTAAAACAAGATGCAACAGGTTCAATAGATCAAAGGCAAGAAGGTGCATTACTAGTAACTTTGTCAATTAAGTTAAATGTACAAGATAAAGACCCATTATTATTTAAACAACGACTAGCACTAGCTTATATGTGTTGTTGCTATAGATCACTGATTACAACAAAGCCAAGTGTTTTTAAATTGTCATGTCTGTCACGGGCTCAGCAATTGGAGCAAGTAGATGAAACTTTCATGACCATTTGCAGTGCATTAGAGATATCGTTATCAGTAGCATTAATACCATCGCTCCATGCTTCTGACGCAGTCGCAGGTTGGTTAAAAAAAATGATAGCGCGTAACTCTGCAGATATACATGCAGATTCATGTATGAATAGCTACGCAAATGAAGAGACTATGCCACTATGGCACTAATTTAACTTTACAAGGAGATTGATATGGATATCAAAAAAATAATAGTAGTGATGTTGCTGAGTGCGACTGCAGCAGTATTTGCAGGAGAGCCAACACCTATGCCAACACGCGATTCCCAAATGTTTACGCCTAAAGCGTCACTATTGGCTTTGCACACACAAATAAAGCACCGTGCAACACAGCATAAAAAATATACTGAGGCGCATTTTGTGGCAGTTTATCCAGGTTCTCTAAAAGCAAATGTATTGCGACTTGCGCGTGTTTATGGTTGGAAGCAATTTATTTGGTTGCCAGCTGAGGACTATCACTGGATTGGTAACGTGCGTATCAATGCAAAAGATTTACCAAGTGTGCTTGGTAAAATACTCGAGAATTATCCACTTCAAGCTAACTTTTATGCAGGCAATCATGTGCTTGTTATTAAACCAAGGACGATTGTATGAAATTTATTACGCTCTTAATTATAAGTATTTTGTTGTCAGCATGTACGAATACCCCTTTTAAAAAATCGGACAGGCGCATTAGTGCAACGCAACAGCAATTAGCGCATGCACAATCAAATTATGCAACACCACCACAGGCTGTAGTGATGCATCAAGGTTACTATGTTAGTACCAGGCCCTATTCAATCCAAAATGAACCTAAATGGATGCAAAAGAAATTATCTTTACAGGCTCATAATTTACCATTAGGTATTTTAATTACTCGTATCTTAGAAAGTAGTAATTTTAGTGCAAGCTATGATGAAACGGTTAATCCACAGCGTTTGATATCGATAGACTATACTGGTGACGTTGCAGGTGCATTAGCGCGTATTGCTGTAATTTCAAATACGCATTACGCGATTGCTAATCATGACGTAGCCTGGTCATCATTAGTGACACGTACATTTAATATTTCATTTATGCCAGGTGCTTCAAATTATATGGTTGGGCAATCACAAATGCATAATAAGGATCATAATCAACAACAAGATGGCCAAGTCAACCACCTCGATGATATGCAATATAGTAATTTATCTGGTCAACTTTCGATTTGGCATGATTTAAAAGAAACATTGGATCAACTCAAATCAACAGATGGTAAAGTTGTTGTTTCTGAGTCAACAACGAGTGTCACTGTAAAAGACCATCCTGATAATGTATCGCAGATGGCACATTATATAGCGCGATTAAATAAAGCATTATCGCAAGAGGTTGGCATTCGTGTTGAAGTAATCGAAGTTGCATTAAATGATGATTATAATTTTGGTATCGATTGGAATGTAATTAAAAACGTACTGAACACCAAAGTATCTCTGACAGGTAATTTAAGTACGGCGACGAACTTGATTGCAACTAATCTCACTAACCGTTCTAACAATACCGGTCTTGCTGGATTTAGAATTGGTAATAGTGGTAGTGATAACAGTCATTTTTTATTAAATGCGCTAGAAGAAGAAGGTAAAGTGCGTGTTGTGACAAAGCCACAAGTGGTGACCATGAACAATCAAATCGCTTCAATTCGTATCACGCAAGATACTGGTTACATTCGCAGTATTAGCAGTTCGCAGTTTAACCAATATCAGACGACAACAATTACACCAGGCACAATCACCGATGGCTTTACCTTATACGTTCTGCCAAAGATTCAAGATGATAAAGTGTATATGCAGATTAGTAGTCGTATTGCTAATTTAATGTCTCTGCAAAAAGTCAGTAATGAGCCAGCGAATGTTGAACATGGTACAGTGGCATCAAATAGCCAATTTAGTGCCATTGAAGTACCCACGATTGCATCTAAAGAATTCAATCAACGCAGTGTCGTGCAATCAGGTTCAACGCTTATTATCGCTGGTTATAAACGTCTACGTGATCATACCCTGGATGCAAAGATGTTTGGTGTATCATCTTTAGGTGGTCAAGGATCTCAGAGTAAAAATGTTGAAACACTGATGCTAATCACACCAGTTATTTTAAAGAGTGCAACCGCATGATAGTCATTAGACGAGATGATGGTGTTAAATTTATTGCGCAGGTGTATCGCGAACAGCTGACTGTAAAAAGTAAACGCCTATTAATCCAAGAAATTCGCATGTTATCAGCACAGCATGGTCAATATGTGTGTTTAATGCAACGTGGGCGCAATACACTTGAGGTTTCATTTAGTCAAGAACCTGGCTTTTTATTAGCTGAGCTCGTGTGGGATTATTTTGGTCGAATTGATAATATGATTTATTGTGAAGCGCTAAATAATTGTGCGCACTGCCTCCTGGTTGTGATAAGGAGCGGTAGTGTGTACCTCGCAAATAAGCTACCCGCCGATCACATCCAAAAAGAGTTGATGCCACTGTTGGTCGATAATCAACTTTATGATATTTACACATTTGGTGATGTGCCACTACGAGATGTGGAAACATTCGGTGGTGCGACTTTCACCTTACCTAAAAAGCGTGTTAATCAGTTTCATTACTTAAAGGACCCTGTGTTTTTAAAATTATTAGCTGCACAAGCATTCGAATTGCAACCTTTGCCTGATGTATTGCGCTCACGTTATTTACGCCGTACTGATGTATTTGCTGTAGTTGCATTTGTGTCGGTGTTTATTTTTGCAATGGGTTGGTGGCTTATTGTGTCACCACATGCTGATATGGTATCAGCAACAACTGGCCAGTTAAAATACAAGACATCCTATCAAGTTGCTTTATCAACACCGCGTCCAATGGATTTGTTGCATGAGCTGGCACAACATATCGATCATCTCTACTTGATTCCAGGTTGGGTTGTTTCAAAAATCACTTATAATGAAGGTCAATATGTAATTCACATGAATCAACAAGGTGGAGACCTATGGTATTTGACCCAGTGGGCCAAGCAGCATTATTATGACTTGCATGTGACAACGAATGGGGCTGCATTACAGTTGCATTCTCAACTATCGCGGCGTACTTTACCTAAACATTATGCAAGTTTTGATAAGGCGACAGATGAATTGATGCATAGGTTGGCACATGTATTAACGCATCGTGCGATACATGTACATGAGCGTCATACACATGGTGGTATACAAGAAATGCGTTTATCACTAGATGTAACACAATTATCTCCCGACCTATTAGATTTGGTTGGGCATGAACTGGATGATTTGCCAGTATCGTTATCAGCGATCAATTTACGGATAAAAGATGGTTTGGTCGATGGCAAAATAGACTTATCGCTGTGGGGGCGGTTATAGCATTAGGATTGTATTATGGATACAAAACAAAAATTTTTGTTAGGGCTAACGGTTATCGCGTTAGGGTTTTTAGGTTATCAAATTTTTGAGCTAGTGGATCGTGATATTACTGAGACACCAGTATTAGCGGAAAAGCGTGCAGCACAAGAATCATTGTCAGCTACAGCTGAGGCGACTCAGACACTACCTGTGATGGCGGTGCAACCACCTAAACTTACTGTTGCAAAAGCAACTGATACAACACATATGCATGCGTTGACACGCTCTCAAAGTAGTTATGTCAGTATGCTTAGTCAATTTGAATTAGCAAAACTGCATCATCAATTAGCGGATGAGGAAGTTGCTGTTGCGAGTGCGCAAAATAAAATTGCTGATCTACATACAAAAACTAAAAAGCTCGTTGGTGATGAGGATGTTAATCTTATTGAAGGAGCATCCCCACAACAATTTAGCTTAAGTTATGTTGATCAGCGCGATGGTCAATGGAGTGCGACGTTAAAAATGGGCGGTGTATATAAGTCAGTTCAAATAGGCACAAACCTGCCTGATGGGTATCAAGTGATTGGGATTGATCATTCAGGTGTGACATTGCAGAAAAATAATCATCGTCAAATGGTAACGTTCAATGGTGTTGTGACATTGCCTGATATTTTACATTCTATTGCAGCAGCTCAAGGAGCGGATTTGCCGCCACATGAAGTGCACCAAGTCGCAAAAGCAGTACAGTTAGCGCAAGGTGTCATGAATGAGCAGGCGCAGTTATTGGCGATGCAATTGGTACATCATGGTAAAGAAACGCAAGTGATTGCACGTCACGGTTTGAGAACAACAGCGCCGCAAGTTGCATTGCCGACTCATAAAGCATTGCCCATGCATAGGGAGTCTCGTCCAACGCATTCGACGCAGTTACAGTTGTCTATTGATGATAAATATGCGCATGAAGATGTTGATGAAATGCAAGATAATCAATTATCCCAAGCACTGCATCTTCGTTCATTGGAAATTAAACCGATTGTGAATGAGCCATATAGTACGCAGGCTTATTTACCAGAGCAAGATAACTTGCCACAAGAGTATAAATTATCAACGACTCAGCACGCAGGTACGCTTGTTTATGCAACTGAATCTGTTGATTCTGAGGTGCCAGCGACAAATGCATTAACCAATGCCGAAAAACATGCATTAAAGCTACCTGCTAATCGTTATACGATTCAGTTGATCAGTTCTAACAATAGTGATGTTGTTAATCAATATATTGTCGATAATCATTTGCAGTATAAAACTATTAAATTATCGGTCGGTGATCATCAGCATCCATGGTCTTTAGCTTTATATGGTAGTTATAAGACATTTGATGAAGCTGAGAATGTATTGGTGCATTTGCCACCAAATATGCGTAGCAGTGGTGCATGGATTCGTAAGGTTAAGGATGTGCAAAATATTTTAAAACGCAAAATCATTTAACCTTTTCTTAAGGTTTTGTTTCTTGCCCATATGCAAATTGAGTTGCATAATGAGTATTCCTATCTTATGAAAAGGAGCTATTCAAGGATGAATATGCGATCAATATTTATTTCTTTAGTCTTAGTGATGTTGGGAGGTTGTAATCAGTCGCCACGAGTTCATACAGTATTATCCCGACCTCATACAACGTTATCTCAACAGCTGCATAAAATAGGATTGCCAACGCACTATCAGCAGCATCGCTTAACAGTATTAATGCCAGCTGCTAAATTTTTTAAACGTGATACGATGCAACTTACTGAAGGTAATCAAAAATCGATTAATAAGATTTCACGTTTAATTCAAGTATACTCAAAAAAAAATCATCTCAATCATATTCGTGTAGTTGGCTATCCTAATCATGATACTCAAACAGGGTTAGCTTTGTCGCATCAATATGCAGTTATTATTGCTGGGCATATGTGGAATAAAGGTGTGCCGGCACGCATCTCGAGTATCCTCAATGATTCGCCCTCTCAGTTGTGGATTAAGCAGCATATAAGTCATGGTAAACAGCACGAAGGTGTTGTCATCGAAATTTACTAACACTTCTTATAGAAGTGTTTTCATCTCTGCAGAAGTAATGGGTTTGCTAAAATAGTAGCCTTGAACATAATCACAGTTGAGTGATGTTAGCAGTGCGACTTGCTCTGCTGTTTCGACACCCTCAGCGAGTGTTTTAATATCGATGTTACTTGCTAAGCTGATAACAGAGGTGAGAAGTTTTTTTGATCTTTCATCATAAAATGACTTTTCAATGAAGCTTTTATCAATTTTTAATAGATCGAAATCAAATGATAATAATCTTTCAAGAGAAGAATAACCTGTACCAAAATCATCGATCGCTATAGTGATGCCTGATTCTTTTAGGCGTTTTACAATCGTTTTTATATCGTTTAGATATAGTGTGATCATACTTTCTGTTATTTCTACTTCGATATTGTTGGGGCTAATATGGTATTTATTAAGTAGTGATAAGAGATGATCATCATAATCTTGAGATAATAGCTCGACAATGGAAGCATTCACTGCCAGTGTTATTTTTTTATGAGAAATCTTATCATTAAACCAAGAAGCATAATCTGCAATAGCTGTTTGTTGTACAAATCTGCCGATTGAGAGTATACACTCAGATTTTTCGGCCAGTGGTATAAACTCAGAAGGTTCTATAACACCAAATTTAGGGTGATGCCATCTAATTAAGGCCTCACAGCCAATCAGTTGATGGTCTGCTAAAGCATATTGAGGTTGATATTGTAAAAATAGCTGTTTATTTTCAATAGCAGTTCTAATATCTTTTCCAAGTGTCGACTCACGATTAAAAATCATAGCGGACTTTTTATTAAATAGATGATAGGCTAGATGGTTTACAGAATGTGTTGCTACGAATTTGCAATATTGTAACAATATAGGCAACTTATGGGGATACTCAGAATATTTGACTGCACCAATAATACATTTTGTAAAATCACTTAATTTGGCAGCCGTGAGACAATAATGAGCATGATTTGAAAACGCTGCTAGAATAGCATCGATGTTATCCTCTGTTTTTAAATGGGATGCAATTAAAAATTTTGCTTCACCTATTTTTGCATATAAAAAAGGTATATTTTCAAATTGGCTGAGTTTTTTTGTGAAAATAGTAATGGCATGAGTCGCAGCGACTTCTCCTAAAATACTACAAATGTCATCATACTTTAAAATTTTTATATACACTACGAGGATATCGTTTTTATATGTATTAAGTTTATTTACCATGCTATCAAATAGCTCTTCTAAATATGAATAATTGTATATGCCTGTTTGCTTGTCGTGATGCGCTAAATAGGTAAGCTGATTTGTGTGTTCTCGGCGTTGCTTGAGCATATGCTCAAAATCTCCAACAAGTGCATTGAATTCAAAAATATAATTTTTAGTTTTACTATCAGTTGGGCTGTCGCCTTTGGTGGCTAAATCTATGTTATGTGAAAGATATTCAATTGGTTTTAATATGAAAGAAATGATTTTTTTCACATTTAAGATACCAAGTAGGATGAAGAGTAGTAGGATTAAAATTATGATGCCAAACTCGATAAATATAAGTATATTGATGACATTATTAGTATAAATAATCTGTATTTTATTGGCGGTTATCAGTTCATCAATCAGTTTTTGTAGATAATTGTTGATTGGAATATAATCCTCTTTAAGTTTGGATCGAATAACGTCATAATATGAATTTTTAACCTGTAATGATTTTTTAGAAATCCTAATTAAATCTTGTATTGGCTTATTAATAATTTTTTTCTCTTGATCTGAGAGCGCTATATTGTTGTATGTATGTTCTAAATTGCTAAGTGTAATAAGTACTTTCTTACTAAAATAATTATTTTCATTATAGAAGTTATTTATCAAATAATATTCTAGTGTATTGATTTCATCATATAGCCTAAAAAATTTTTCATATGTATTCGAGTCTTTCGATAATATTATATATTCAATATTTTTGCGTGCTACTTTGACTGTTTGAGCAACCCTCTTAAGAAACATGTTTTGATTTACATTTTTTGTATTCGTCGAGCTAATTTCTATGAGGTGCCATTGTTCCCAGTATAATTTATGCGTATCTTTTTGTATTTGATAGGGAAGGCCTTTATAAGGCAGATTTTTTGATCGTAATTCAATTTGTCTTAGTAGTTGGTATCTATCACTATACTTTTTTTGTAATGAATAGTTTTGCTTACTCAGTGTGGGGTTGTCAAGCCATGTAATGAAGGATGACGTGTCATCTTTAAATGTGCTGTTTAATTCGTGTATTAAATTATCTAGAGGGTATAACTGGTAGGTGAGTTTGTATTGATAGGAATATGTTAAATAAAAGCAAACGCAGATACTTATAACGCCAATGATTAATAAAAAACCATCTCTAATCAGCATCTTGAAGAGTATATTTCTAAGTTTGAGTTTGGTTATGTTAAGAGCCATGAATTATGTCCGAAGCCATTTGGGGTGTTTGTTTGTATAGTCAAGCATTTTATCTATCTGTTTTAGTAATAAAGTATTTTGTTTAAATATGCTGGATGGATATTGTTTTCCTGGATAATAGCTTTTTGATAAGAGCATACGAATATTTTTCTGTTCAGCGAGATATGAGATTTCTGATAAAATTATATATGCGAGTGTTTGTATACTGTTAATGTTAATTTCTTTTGCGCATTGTGATTTTGTTAAGGTGAGCATGTCAATATTTAACTTTTTTCCGATCTTTTGTATTTTAGATAATATTTCGAGCTGTAGATTAAAAACAGCTGATGCTGTTTTATTGATGACAGGCTGGTCTACTTTTGTAAAGAGAGGGTCTATTCCCATAGTGCTGAGAATTTTTCCAGCATAGTATATAGAAAGCGTTGCTGTCTGGTACACATCGCTCGCTAAAGTTCTTTTTTCGAGTAACTGATCTATAATCTGATTAGCTTGAAGTAGGTGATTGTAAACATCACTAGGCTTGGTTGTACTGCTTGCCAGTTTATTGCTAACAGGAGCATCTATCTTAATGAATAAAAGTATTTGTATGATTTTATCATCAGTATCTTTGACAATAGTGAATACATTTGAGGGAGTTATTGTGGTGAGTTCAGGTATAGTGGCTTTAGGTATCATAAGTGGTTTTTGGGTAATTTCTTCATATAGTTGGTAGACTTTTTCTTGTAATCTTTTCGATTGAAAGTAGACTTCTCTTGGTGAGGCATTTGATACAGTAAAATGTAAGCAGCTTTTGGGATCAAGTCCCATATACAATGATAGTTTTTCAACACGTGTAGTGAGTGCATTGAGCTGGGTTAGTACATTAGAGGGCTTCGTTTCTGCATATAAGTTAATAGGCAGAAGACTAAAAACGGTAAGTAATAATATTTTATAAGTTTTCATGCGGATTCCTTTTCGCATTCATACTGAAATTAGAATTATAACATAAGAATTTAGATGCTAGGCATCTAAATTTTAAGAGCCTGTTATAAATGAGCTGGCTGGAAGTAGCGTTCTTCGACGTAGCGATTAGCTATATGTAAGGGGGTTTTGTTGGTTTGTTTTGCTGATTGTAAAAGTGTCATAGTTTTAGTGTAGATGGCATTTACATGTTTGAAGACAGTATGCTCACAATAGTTTTTATCTTCACAAGCAATATCAATAACGCCACCAGCATTAGAGAGATAATCTGGTATATATATAATATTTTTTTCAAGCATCATATTATATGATTGGGTTGATGCAATAGGATTATTCTCTCCACCAATAATATAAGCCATGTTAATTTTTGATAAGGTGTTTTCATTGACTGAGTTTCTTAGGGCGCAAGGGCAAAATACATCAACTTTAAGTTCGTCAATGGTGTTTAAGTCTATTATCGTTCCGTCAAAATGATTAGCAGCTTCTTTTGTTAGTTCTGTATCAATGTCATATAAATATAATTGGCATTTCTCATTTTTTAAAAACTCACATAATGTATATCCTACTTTTCCTAAGCCTTGAACAAATACTTTGACGCCAGTTAAGCTATCTTTGTTTTCATAAAATTGTAGCGTCGCTCTGATTGCTTGATAAACACCATATGCCGTTGCAGGTATTTGTTTTCCATTGCTATGTATACCTTTTGCGAATTTGGTGTATTGTCTTAGATAGTACATATCATCAACTGAAGTTCCAACATCATCGGTTGTAATATACTGCCCTTCTAATATATTCAAGAGGCGAGCAAATACTTTGAATAGTGATTTTTTATCAATTAGGTCATTCTGAAATATAACCGCTTTACCACCACCATAGGGTAAATCCATAATCGTGTTTTTGTAAGTCATGGCTTTGGCAAGTGATAATACATTATCAAGCCCTGCATCAAAATTTGGGTAATTGTAAAGTCGGCAACCCCCCAGTGCTGCACCATTTGTGGTGTTATGAATGGCAATAATGCCTGCTATATGAAGTGATTTTTGCTCAAAATGTATAACTCTTTCGTAATCTGCGATGTGATCTAACTCAGTTATAGTTAAGTTCATTCGGCTCATATATGCTGATTCCATTAAAAGAAGTTTGTCATTGTACTTTAGTTTTTGATAAGGATAAACTACTATCTGCATTCACATTTGAATACACGAGTAAAAACAATGTCAGTAGAAGCCTCAATGTCGATACAAAAAATTTTTAACCTCATTCAGCAGCAAGAGCTTGATGATGCCGCGCAAATAAATCTTAATGCGAATGAAAATCAAATGTCCCTAACAGCACGAATGATTCTTTCGAGTAGGTTATCACAACGATATAATTTAGGTGTGCCTATAAATAATCAGAATTCGGATGCAGTGACAATTGATGATTTTACTTTTAAAGGGCTTTCCTATTTAAATCAGCTTGAACAATCAACTATCGCTACAGCATCTAAAATGTTTCATGCTAAAAATTGTGAGTTTCGATTTTTATCAGGTATTCATGCGATGCTTGCGAGTTTATCTACCTTTTCCAATCCTGGAGATGCAGTGTATGCAATGGATTATCATAATGGTGGGCATTTTGCGACACAGTACCTTATTCAGCGATTTGGCCGTAAATGTTTTTCATTGCCAATAGATCCAGCCAGACAAACATTTGATCTATGTCAGCTTGAAATGCAATTTAAAAAGCATCAACCAAAGTTGATTTATTTTGATATGGGTTGTCCGAGATTTGCGTTACCTATACAGGATATTCGAAATATTGCAGGACCAGAAGCAATTATTATATATGATGCCTCTCATACATTAGGTTTGATTGCCGGTGGCGCATTTCAAGATCCACTCAATGAGGGCGCAGACGTGCTCCAAGGTAATACGCATAAAACTTTTCCTGGTCCACCAAAAGCATTAATGGCGTTTAGAGATCAGAAACATGCCAATATGTTATCAACAGCATTAGATCATGGGCTTATTTCGAATCGACATAATCATCATGATTTAGCCCTTTATATAACAATTATGGAGATGCATGAGTTTGGTGCAGAATATGTAAAACAAATGTTATTAAACGCACAGGCATTAGCGCAAGCGCTCAGTGATTTTGGGATTGAACTTATTGAGTCGAATGGACGTGCTACACAAACACATATACTCCTTATTAAGGGTGATTCTGTTGGTGGCTATATTTCAGCTTGTCAAAAGTTAATGAAAGCTAATATCTGCACGAATTCGCGTTATGCCTTTCGTGAAGAAATTATAAGATTAGGTACTCAAGAGGTAACAAGGCGTGGTATGAAACAAGCAGATATGCGAATTATTGCTGACTTTATCTATAAAATTCTACATAAGCATACTCAACCTGAAAAGCTTAAGTCAGAAGTGAAAGCATTTAATCAAAAATTTAATTCGATTCATTTTTCATTCGATAATATGGTTGTTTGACAATAAACTGAGACTGCCGCTATACTCAGCGCTTAATTTTTTCAATTGAGGTGAATATGGAAGAAGCTATTATTGATGATCATGCTGTTGAAGAGAAGTTTTTAGTATTGATAAATCATGAAGAGCAATATTCATTATGGCCGAGTTATAAGTCGATTCCTCACGGCTGGTCAATCGTATTTCCTGAAAATACCAAACAAGCATGTTTGGCTTATGTTGAGCGTGTTTGGACTGATATGCGTCCACTTAGTTTACGTAAGAAAATAGACCAAGCATCTTAATTTAGGGAGTTAGAATTATGCAATTGGCTCAGTTAGATCGGTTGAATCATCCGAGTACTTCAAAATTTCGGTCACAATACGAGCATAAAAGAAAACCTGTAATTATTTCTGATGGATTTGATTGTCCAGCACTTAAAAAATGGAGCTTGGATTATTTTGAAAAAAAATATTCAGACAAGCAGGTGAGGCTAGATTACTATATTTTTGATGAGGAGCAGCAGTGGGATTCATGCGAGTTAATGTTGCCAGAAGCATTAGAATTGATTCGTTCAAATAAAGATACAACTAAAAAATATCATTTGATGCAAAAATCAATACCAGAGGAGTTTAGTGAACTACTTTCTGAAGTAACGTTGCCTGAGTATGCACATAAAAGTAATCAGCATATTACTAACCTTTGGATTGGTGAAGCTGGGACGATTAGTCCTGCACATTATGATTTTTCGGATAACTTCTTAACTCAAATTGTAGGTAGAAAGCGAGTAAGATTATTTGCACCCACAGAAACGCAGTATATATATCCACACACGCTAGATGACAAGTTATTAGAAACGGCATCAGCTGTACATATCAGCAAGGTACAGGATACCGACCATCTTGATACCAAGCGTCATCCGAATATAGATAGAGTCTGTTGTTATGAGGGCATATTAAATCCTGGAGATATTTTATATATGCCAAGTGGTTGGTGGCATGAAATTAAATCACTTGATGTTGCTATATCAGTTAATTTTTGGTGGAAAAAAAACTTATTCGAATTATCGCCGCGTCAGTTAACAGATTGGGCTTGTAGTACATATTTTTATTTCAAAGATGATGATTTTGCAGATACAGTTAATAAGTTTTTTGATATGTCTAATTATGCGCATACACTTGATATTGTTGAAGAAGCCATTTCTAAAAATTTATGCTGTGTAGCTGCAGTTTTCATATTACATTATATAGATCAACATGATGAGTTTGATTCATCAAGAGATCTGCTTGACAAGGCGAGACTGGGGTGTGATGATTTTATTAATACGACACAGCTGCTAGAAATAGTGGATGATCTTAAGAATGCTACATTATTTCAGCATCATCATGTGTAGATGGGGATAGATGTTTGCAGTACTCAGTCGGTGATTACCTTTGTCAGCAATTACAAGATTCAGGTATTAAGCATATTTTTGGTGTGCCTGGAGATTATATATTCGAACTTTTACATAAGATTGAAGATAGCGATATAACGTTTGTAGGCACGTGTAATGAGCTTAATGCTGGTTATGCTGCTGATGCCTATGCGCGTTTACAAGGTTTGGGTTGTGTGCTGATCACTTATGCTGTCGGTGGGTTAAGTTTAGTGAATGCGGTGGCGGGAGCTTACGCTGAGAATGTACCTTTAGTTATTATTTCCGGTGGCCCATCATTAGTTAATTATAGAAAACAGCTACAGATGCATCATACAATTGGTGCTTACGATATCCCCTTAAATATTTTTAAAAATATAACTGTGGATTCAGCATGTATTACAGACCTTAGTTCTGCTGCATCGACTATTAATAGATTATTGAGTCGTTGTAAATTGTACAGTAAGCCCGTTTATTTGGAAATCCCAAGTGATATGGTGACGTGTTTGTTTGATATCACTAAGCAGCAAAAATACACTTATGGTCATAGCTTGGATTTGGAGCATTGTGTAAATAAAACAGTATCATTATTAAAGTCAGCTAAACAACCAATTATATTAGTTGGATTAGAAGTACAGCGCTATCAATTACAACATAAATTACTTAATCTCATAGAAGCGACAGGCCTACCATATGCAACATTTGTTACGGATAAAGCAACATTACCAGAACAGCATTCACAGTTTATTGGATTGTGTGGTCCGGGTATTGAAATACAGGCTAACTGTTATGAATATTTAATAAATGCTGACTGTATACTTTGTATCGGATCACAACTAGCAAAGGATCATCTTCATGCATTTTTGCTGAATAGCAATCATGAAAATACAATCTTTGCTTGTAATCAACAGGTTCACTTTTCAAATAAAGTCTATAGCAGTCATTTGAGATCATTTATATCAGGCCTTTATCAAAATCTTACATCTAATAATATTACCTTTCGTAAAAAATATCAATATGAATTTAAAGAGATACTGATAAATCGAAATCAAAAAAATATTTCACATGATAGCGTGTGCGCGCGTATAGCTCAGTTAGTAGATCAAGATGATGTACTCATTGTTGATTCGGGGAGCTCATTAATAAAAGCGAGAAAATATCTAATAGCTAATCATGCAGTTTTTATTTCTCAACCTTACTATGCGTCATTAGGTTACTCTTTGCCAGCAGCTGTGGGCGCTTGTTTAGCAAAGCCAGAACAAAGAGTATGTCTTATTATTGGTGATGGCGCATTTCAATTTACGTGTCAGGCGTTATCAACATTAATTAAATATAAATTAAGACTCACAATTTTTGTGATGAATAATGCTGGTTATACCATTGAGCGCGCACTGTTTAAAGACGCAGATTATAACAATATTCAGCCATGGGCCTATCATAAAATGCCGATTATTTTTGGTGGAGAGCAAGGCCATGTAGTGAAAACAGAACAAGAATTAGAAAACGCAATTACATGTTCAAATAAGCACAGTGGCGTAGTAGTGATAGAAGTGCTTTTAGATAAGCAAGACTATTGTGCTAATTTAGCAGATATTATTGAGCCATAATGGTTTAATGAGGATAAATGACATGAAAGATTTGTCCACTCAAATGATGATCAATCGAGAATTTTTAAATTATATAGAATTAGTTATGAAAGCCTATAGTCGATACTCATTATATATCCAATATAGAGATAAAGTTTTTCATATCTATTCGAAAGCAAGAGTTGTTTTTTTATATGGAACGTCATCAGCTGGTAAAAGTGCTACTGTAGAGATTATTAGAAAGCAAGCAATGCAACAATCAATTCCATTAGCGGTGACGGGTACAGATCATGTTTGGCAGTTACATATTTATAATTTATTTGAACAATTTTATCCTCTTCAGGCGCGACTATTGCGTTTTATTTTTAGTTTAAGTGAGATATTTTACTGTCTGTGGTGTGACGCAGAACTAGATAGATTATTGATCGAGAAAGCATTAGTTGATGATGCAGTAAAAATAATAAAAGCAATTTTTATAAAATTTAGACAAGACCAAAAACTACTTTTAAAATTTTTATTAAAAGAGCGCAGACCTTATTTTTGTGTTCAATCATTTTTGCCGGAGTTAAAGCAAAATAAGTTGGTTATTGTTGATGTGGCAGCCGATAAAGGTGATATAGAAGAGTTTTTAGCGGTAATGCAAACACACATAATACATTGTAAGATGGATATCGTTATTGTTTACTGTCCACCACGGCAGCTGTTAGAGCGGATTTACAAAAGAAATATTAAAGCGTTGGATAGCGGTAATTTGGGGCAAGCAAGGATCGGTTCGTTTCCATTAGAGCAATATATAACGCTCTACCAGCCTGTAGATTCATCGGAAGATGCGATAGATTGTATTGAATATATTAATGACTCAGTTATTATCAAGCTATCTAAAATATCTAAACAGCTAAGCAGACTAATATCGAAGGAAATTGGTGAAGAGCAAAGTACCTACAAAGAGAATGAGTGGCAAGAGGCACAGGCTCAATTTAATGTAAAATTTGGAATTAATATTAACTCAAGAGCAAAGATACCTATAAAGCCAAGATGTCGTTATCATTTTTTTGTTAACACGGCCACACATACTGCGCGCTCTTGTGGCAAGGAAATTATTCAAACACTAAAAATAAGCTGAAAGCACTATGAATAAAAGAAAATTATCCAAGAATAATATAACAACTTTGTTAAAGTTTTCTCATGAGCAAGATCGGCAAACTATAGCAATAAAATATCAAGAAAAGGTACTATCTTATGAAGAGCTTGAATGTCAGGTTAATAAGCGTGTTAATTTTCTGCATGATCAGGTATTAATATCCTTAAACGATGTTGTTGCCATTTTTTCAGAATCCAAATTATCGACAATCGTATGGGTTTTAGCGATTTTAAAAGCAGGTGGTGCCTTTGTGGTTTTGGATCTGAAATGGCCAGAACAAAGGCTTCGGAGTGCTGTGTCACAATCACAAGCAAAAGTAATTATTGCTGAAAATTTACATCACAACATATTTAATCAATGTAGTGCTAAGATTAAGTTTATTTCTATTGATCAATCTGTGTCTACATATAGTGATGAGGCGTCAGTTTGTGAGGTTTATATAGATTCATTAGCATATATCGTTTTTACTTCAGGTTCTACAGGTAAGCCTAAAGGCGTTAAGATGTCTCATGGCGCTTTGCTGACTTATCTTAACTGGGAGCTATCTAGCAATTACTTTAAGCATCGGGTACTCCAATTTTTCTCATTAAGCTTTGATATCTCTTTTCAGGAGTTTTTTACGCCATTAACAATGGGTGGTTCAGTTGTTATTCTTGAAGAAGATAAAAAAACAAATATATCACAGTTTGTATCTTATATCACAAGTGAAAAGGTTACAAAGCTATATCTGTCTTATTCGTATTTGCTAGAGTTATCTGCATATTGTTATCAAAATAATATTTATCCAGCAGCAGTATTATCTATAACATGCTCTGGGGAGAAATTAATGATTACTGATCAAGTTAAAGCTTTTTTTTATAATATACCACAGTGTAGATTGACCAACTTATATGGTGCATCAGAAATACAAGTTATTAGTGCTCATACATTGGCGGTTGATCCAGCATCGTGGCCAAGTCAGCCCCTAATAGGGCACGCGATAACTCCTGTTACAATTTACATTTTAGATGAAGAACATCGCTTAGTTGAAGATGGTGTTGCTGGTGCAATATATATCAAAAGCGATTGCTTAACCTCTGGTTACATAACCGATGATATGCAGCAGCATAAAAAATTCATGAAGATTAGTATTAATGGCGAGATCTGCCATTTGTATCATACAGGAGATGTTGGACTACGATTACAAAATGGTGATATTCAACATTTGGGTCGAACGGATTCACAACTAAAAATACGTGGCTATCGTGTAGAGCTTGCTGAAATTGATCAGGTGGTAATGCAGGTTAATGGTATTAAACAAGCTGTTACTACTCCCCTAGATATGCCGAGTAAACACATATCTTTAATCACATATGTAGTCGCTGATATAGCTGAATCACACAATGAATCACAGCAAGATATAATAGAAAACCTCTATGAAAGAGCTGATTATAAATATAAGCATATTTATCGACTTGATGCTGAGAGTGGATCCTATACTAATGTGACTGATAATGCGACAATTGCTAAATATTTTCATCGCAAAAGTTATCGTGTATTTCATGGCGGTGCCATGCATGATGCACATGTCGATCAGCTTTTAACTGTATTTAAATATATGGACAGAAAACAATCATTAAATTCCAACCAACCGACTATTAAAGAGTTCCTTTCTTTATTTGCGCCGATATATGTTGAGAGTCATGTATTACCAAAATATAGATATCCATCTGCTGGTGCATTATATCCGGTTTATATTTATATCGAAGTTGGTAATGCTGTTTCTGAATTATCATCAGGCTGTTATTGCTATAATCACCATCAAAACAAGCTTGAAAAACTACATGATAGTAGTGATGTGGATGGCGTGTTATTTAGCTTTGTGGCAGATATTGCTTTAATTAAGCCGCTATATGGCAGTTTAAGTGAGTCATTATGTTGGCTTGAGCTCGGTTATATGCTGGCGTTAGCAAAGCAACAGTTACCTGAATTAATTAGCGTAGATCTTCATAAAATATCTGGGTTAAGTGAGCAACAGTATTTGTTAGGCACTTATCGTTATGGTAATCATATAGATCTTAATCATGATTCAGTTCACGTCTATCTATATTTCAAAGATGATATTGGTGCATATAATGGTGGTTGGTATATTTATAATTTCTCTTCACAGCAGCTTGAGCGAGCATGCCTTACTTTGACTTTGTGCTTAACGTCTCAAAGCAAAGATAACTATGCGATATATCATCAGTCTGCAATTGCTATCTTTTTTATGTCGGAAGATAGAGATAAGCATGCTTACTTAGATACAGGTATAATTTCACAAACTATCATGCAGCAGGTTAATTTGCACAATATAGGGCTTTGCCCGATTGGTAGCTTTGAAAAGCCAGTAATGGCCGAACTTGAGAAAGCAACTTCCTGCTATTTCATCCAAGCGCTTTTTGGTGGGCCTATCTCTCAAGAGCAAATGCAATCTCAAGAACTTTTAAAGCCTTTATCATTAAAGACGATTATAACTAATGATGTAAAATCATATTTATTAGCATGTTTGCCCAGCTATATGCAACCAAATAAAATCGTCATTCTTGATCATATACCAGTGACACCTAATGGAAAAATAGATAAACAGGCGCTACCCAAACTTGATTGTGATCAAAGTAATATTATTGATCCTTCGACCCAAACAGAGCAGCAGTTGAGATACATTTGGGCATTGTTATTATCAATGAACGAAGCACATATTAGTATTGAACATGAGCTTATTTCATTGGGTGGTGATAGCATCATTGCGATGCGAATGATTCAAAAAATTTATGATATTTTTAATATTCAGTTATCAGTAGTTGATATATTCGATAGTAAGACCATTAAAAGTATTGCATACAAAATTGATACTGCTAAAAATCATGATTTGAAATATGAAACTAATGATAATAATGCTGAAAAAATATATTTAGCAAATAGTCTTCAGCAGGGATTTATTTATCACGCCTTAAATCAGGGTAATATAGATGATGCGTATATTGTTCAAAGTATTTGGTCATATCATTCGGTGTTAGATATCGATAAGTTGAAGCATGCATGGCGTATTGCACAATATAAATACCCAAGTTTAAGACTACGCTTTTCATGGGATGATCAAATACAACAAATAATTGATCCGGTGAGTGACTTTGATTGGCATTATGATGATGTAAGTAAGGCAAAGTATACTGACTCGCAAAAAAATGCGTATCTTAAGCATATTCAGGATAAGATACGTCTTGAGAAATTTGATTTAGCAAAAAGTGGTTTATTTAAAATATATCTTATTTGTTTTGATAAAGCAGACTATGTTTCTATATTTACTCATCATCATATTATCATCGATGGTTGGAGTCATGCGCTATTATTTAAAAATGTACATAGATTTTATGTAGCGCTTATCAATAATAAACCTATCGATATGCGGGTAGATGATTGTTATCTTGCCGTACAAAAGCAACGACAAGAGCATGCTGACAATAATATGCCGTATTGGCAGCAGTACTTAGCGCAGTTATCAGATCGTATAAATCTGATTGGCTTACTTAAGAATAAGTCATCAAATTTAAGTCAAGCTAAGTATATTGCTCACAAAGGTGAGTTAACATTTGAGTTAGATAATCAGACTGTTTTGCAGTTAAATAATTTTAGTGCTGATATTGGTGTTACTGTTAGTTCAATCGTGCAGTACCTATGGCATAAAGTTTGTCATGTCTTTGGTAATAGTGATCAAACCACATTAGGCACTGTTTTTTCTGGTCGAGATTTACCAATAAATGGCATAGAAGCTTCTGTAGGATTGTATATTAACACGTTGCCAGTGATTGTCGATCATCAATGCAATCAGTGTTACAAGATCATTGATCTTCTAAAATCGTTTGATGCAGATCTGAATCAGTATCGTGCACATTCAGATGTTGCTTTGTCTAAGCTGCAACAAGGTGGTGAGCGGTTATTTGATATCTTATCAATTTTTGATAACTATGCCGGCATTGATTTTAATTATAAAGTTGATAACATCCTTTATGTTACATTTAAGGAAAATATTGAAAAGCTTGATTATCCATTAGTATTTATCAGTAAATACTATAAAAGAAATCTGTATTTTAATATCCAATATGATGCTGGTTTGTTCGAGCGTGATGCGATTTCAACTATGCTCGCTGTTGCCAATCATCTATTAAAACAAATTATATTAAACCCTTATGAAGATACTAGAAATTTAACCTATCTTAACTCAGATTTATATCATCGTATTGCTGATCAATGGAATGCAACATCAACTGAAAATAATTGGGATAGCCAATATATTATCGATTTATTTATCCAGCAAGTGCATTATATACCGGATCGTATAGCACTTGTTTGCAATCATGTTGAGATCACATATACAGAGCTAGATAGGATGTCATCGAAGTTGGCTGGGTTATTGCTTGAGCAGGGCGTTAAGCGTAATGATTTTATCGGTTTTTATCTTGAAAGTTCCCATTTTGTCATTATTGCTATTCTAGCGATATTAAAAACGGGTGCCGCATATGTGCCTATAGATGCGGCAAATCCCGAGAATAGATTGAGGTATATACTTAATGATTCAGGTATTAAGCAAGTTTTAACCTCTGGGAGCCTTGCAAGAAAATTACCTGAGCATGTAGGTCATATTATTATAGATGCCATAAACTATGAGCATATAACCCCAATAAAAAATATCGTGCGCTCACACAATCAAGAGCCTTTTTACTTGCTTTATACATCTGGTTCAACAGGTCAGCCAAAATCATCAATGATTAATCATGCGAGCATCAAAAATTTAATTCAGTGGTATCTTCAATATTATAAAGATGCAGATATTAATAAGGTTTTAGTGGTATCTTCGGTGGCGTTTGATTTAACTCAAAAGAATTTGATTGCTACAATCCTAGGTGGTGGTGAGTTACATTTTGTAAATAGCATGCACTTTGATGCGCAGAGAATTATTGAACATATAGCTACATATCAAATTTTGATGCTTAACTGTGCGCCAAGTGCATTTTATACTTTAATAGATGATAAAGATAATTTTCACAAATTACATTCTTTGAGGCAGGTGTTTCTCGGAGGGGAGGCAATTAATTTAAATTATATTAAGCCGATTGCGCTATATAATTCAAAGTTAAAAATATACAATACGTATGGCCCAACAGAATGTACTGATATTACGACGTTATATGCTATACAACAATCGGATATAGCATCTGATAAAGTAATTCCAATAGGTATACCAATCGATAATGTTAAAGTTTTTATTATCGATAAGTCATTACAATTATTGCCACCAGGTGCGGTTGGTGAGTTATGTGTCGCAGGCAAATGTGTATCGCATGGCTATTTAAATAAACCAGGAATGACAGCTGATAAGTTTATTGCAAATCCTTTTCAAACATCTTATGAGAAATTCTTGCAGATTTGCCCAAGGCTTTATCGTACTGGTGATCTTGCTTATTGGCAATTAGATGGCAATATAGCCTTTTTAGGCAGGCAGGATCACCAAGTAAAAATTCGTGGAGTGCGCATTGAGCTAGGGGAAATCGAACATAAAATTAAAGCGCTTAATATCATTCATCATGCCATTGCCCTGATTAAAACTGACGCTTGTTCACGTCAGCTTTTGATCGTTTATGTGGTATTACAAAATAAAGATGATGATCAAGATAGAGCTTTATCAGTGTGTAAGCAGCATTGCCGTGCAGAACTTCCTGATTATATGCAACCTAATCATATTATCATTCTAAAGTATCTTCCTTTGACGCAGAATGGAAAAATTAATAGGCAAGCATTACTTGATATTGAGATTATGCCGGAAAATGCTGCAGGTGAATTGCCAGTTGGATCAATCGAGCAAACTTTAGCAATTATTTGGAAGTCACTATTAAGTATTCCACATGTAAATCGATATGATAATTTTTTTGCACTTGGAGGTGATTCCATCGTATGTATTCAATTAGTTTCTCGTGCTAAAAAGCAAGGGATACATTTAGATGTGCAGCAAGTTTTTAAAACTCCAATACTTGCTGATTTAGCCCAGGCAACATCTGACACACAAATTCACAGAAAATTTTATTCTAAAAAAGCGACAAGTATTGTGCCGTTATTACCCGTTCAGCAGTGGTTTTTTGCCAACGCGCATAATCCAAATTATTTTAATCAAGCAAGCTGGTTATTGTCGACATCTAAAGCAAATATTTGTCTTGATCAACTTAGCCAATATCTACTAAAAATATATCATCATCATGATGCATTTAAATTGAAATTTCGCAAAACATGTGTTGGGTGGGAGCAGTATTATGATACTACAGAAATGGTCAAGCTAGATATTATCAGTAAACAACAGTGGTGTGATCAGTCACTTGAGAAAATATGTACTGATATTCAATCTAGTCTTAACATTGAAACAGGTCCATTAACGCGACTTGTGTGGTTTGAAGGAAAAGGTCTGTTATGGGTTATTCATCATCTATTAATCGATGGTGTTTCATGGCGTATCTTATTAGAAGATTTAAATGACTTGTATAGCGGCAATGAATTAACTGAAGCTAGTGATAATTATCAATTATGGAGTCAATATCTGTTAAGTTATACTGATTTAGACGCAACAGAAAACTACTATAAAAACTTTTTACAATCAACTATGTCATTTGAAGTAGGCAATCAAAGAATTAGCTATGAAATAAGTTTTTCACAGCAAGAGACTTGGAATTTTCTTCATAAGTGTCAGCAACCATTTAATACACAGGCGAATGATTTATTATTAACTGCGCTTATACTTGCTATAGGGATCCATACTAATTATATGCTTAGCATAGACCTAGAGGGGCATGGTAGGGAAGTGCTCAATAGCCAACTTGATTTACATAGGACAATAGGTTGGTTTACTTCAATTTTCCCAGTCTATTTAACCTTATCATCGCCTACTGATGTAGAATTATGTATTAAAGAAATTAAAGAGCAGTTACGATGTGTGCCAGAAAAGGGTGTTGTTTATGGTATTGCGAGTTATATTAAAAATACACTTCCAAAATATAAACCGCAAATATCCTTTAATTATCTGGGTCAATGGGGTAATTTAGAAAATAACAATGAAAGATTTCAATTTGGTGATCATCGTGTAGGCAAATGTGTGGGCGATAATAAAGATTTATTTCATCATTTGGATATTCTTGGGCAAGTACGTGATGGTAGGTTGCTTTTTATATGGGACTCATACTATCCTGAAAGTATATTGCGATCACTCGCAGATAGATTCCAAGATAAATTAAAGCAATTAATAGATTACACTGCAAGAGACGATGTCTTTGGTTATAGTCCTTCTGATTTTATGCTCGATGATATTAGTCAAGATGAATTGGACGAAATCCTAAATTCATAATCTTTTATGATTTTTTTATTAGCTTTTAAAAATATAACTCACTACTATAAATAACATGGGCGGCTTGACCAAGTGCAATGACACCGTCATTACTTGGATAGTCGCTGTGAAAGATAAAATTGAAATGATTTTTAGAAAGTATATCAATAGTTGATTCTAGTAAAAATCTATTCTGAAAACAGCCACCAGAAAGGGCAATTATGTTGGTGAATTCTTGTTCGCGTAAAAGTAAACAGGTTTCTAAGATAATTTTTATAAGGGTATTATGAAATTTCCAAGCGATTTCTGAGGGGTTATTAGTGGTGTTTTTTTCATTTAGCATGACGACAAACATTTCTTTCAAGAAAATGATATGTTGATCGTTGATTTTTTGAATGGTAAAAGGGTAGGCTGCATTAATGTCATAATGGGGTATGTTGATTGATTGTTCTAATTGAATGGCAGCTTGGCCTTCAAATGAGGAAAAGTGGCAAATTCCTGATATAGCTGAGACCGCATCAAATAATCGGCCTACACTAGAAGTGAGTGGTGAATTGATTTTTTTATTAATCATCTTTTCATATAGGTACATTTCATTTTCGGTCAGTTGAGTTTGCCATTGTGTTAATAAAGTATCTGTATTCCCAAAGGCTTCCAGTAAACAAGCGAATGCAAGAATATCGATTTTTTTTCTGCCTGCATCACTGCCAGGTAAAGGGAAGTAGTTAAAGTGTCCTCCACGTGTACATGTTTTATAGTCGCCGACTAAAAACTCTCCGCCCCAAGCCTGCCCGTCAGCACCGTAGCCCATGCCATCAAATATAACACCGATGACTTTTTGATTGGGTTTGATATGGTTTTCTATCATACATGCACACATATGAGCATGGTGGTGTTGTACTTTTATTTGTGGGATTTGTGAATCGCGTGCGTAAGTTGAGCTCATCAAGTCAGGGTGTAAGTCACAAGCAATATATTTAGGGTCGAAGTTGTATAATTTTTTAACATGACTAATAACCTTTTTAAAGGCATGAGTTGTTTCTAAATTTTTAAGATCACCAATATATTGGCTTAGCATAATATTACCATCCTTAACCGTGCAAACTGTGTTCTTAAGTTCGGCACCGACAGATAGTATTTCTATGTTTTTATTGTGACAGGTTAATATATTCGGCACATAGCCTTTAGAGCGCCTAATGAGTTGAGACGTTTTTTGCGTTGGTGTATTAATAGCACGAACAATTGAATCATCGGTAAACATCTGTATTTTTCGATTGTGTGTTATTGCATAATCAGCAACACTAAGCAAGGATTCTAAATCGTCCTCATAGATAATAGGCTTATCAGTGATATTAGCGCTGGTACAAATTAAGCATGGAAAATGATTTCTAAGCATTAAGTAATGGATAGGCGTATAAGCCAACATTACACCGAAATTGGTATTTTTTGGTGCAACGAGTGGTGATAAGTCTTCAGTTTTAGATTTAGCTGCGATGACTATGGGTCTTGCTGGGCTGGTTAATAATTTTTTCTCATAGTTAGATAATTCACAATAACGTTCGCATGTAGTTATTGATTCGAAAAGGAGGCAGAATGGTTTTTCATCACGTTTTTTGCGAGCTCTAAGTTTTTCTAAGGTCTCAGTATTGTATGGATCTATCATAAGATGGTAGCCGCCGATGCCTTTAACTGCGAGAATATGTCCCGATTTTAAAAGTTCGACAGCTTTTTCAATATGATTGTCACAGTTGATAATATTTAAATTTTGATCATAAATTTGCATGCTTGGCCCACATTGTGGGCATGCAGTTGGTTGAGCATGAAACCGACGGTCTGCGGGGTTATCATATTCTTTCTGGCATTCTGGACACATTTTAAATTCATGCATAGTCGTTTTGGGGCGATCATATGGGATATCATTAACGATTGTGTAGCGAGGACCGCAATGCATGCAGTTTATAAATGGATATAAGTATCTTCGATCTGTTGGATTAAAAAGTTCTTCTAGACAGGGGTCACATACAAACGCATCTGGAGGAATAACATGACCTCTTTGACCATTATCTTGGCTACTAACAATATTAAAATTTTTATATGGGTCGGTATAAGTAGGTGTTAGAGAGATATTTTCAATTTTAGCTAGTGGTGGGCTAGAGGTTTTCAGTGTTTGTATAAAATCATCTATGCTGCCACCACAATCTGCTTGTGCATGAATCTCAACACCTTGCCCATTGTTACGGACATAGCCCTTTATATTGTATTTTTGGGCACATCGATATACATGTGGTCTAAATCCAACTCCCTGCACAATGCCAGTTATATTAATTTTAAGAGTAGGGGTCATAAATGAATTAGCATAATCTTGGTAACTGTATCCCTTCAAAGGAGTTAATAATTCTAGTGTCACCGTTTTTAGTTGTTAAGAATGTGCCAATATCGTCAGACTGCTTTACTTGACCACAAATACTTGCCTGTTGAGTGTATTCACATTTTTTAAGAGTTGTAATAAGTTTATCTGAAATATGTGGTGCACAGAAAATACAAATATTACCTTCATTAGCAAGATACAGAGGATCGATGCCAAGCATCTCAGTTGCCATCGCTGTTTCAGCTTGCATGGGAATTGATGACTCATTTAAGTGTATACCGAAGGAAGTATCTCCGGCAATTTCATTTAAGATACAGCCCATGCCGCCACGTGTCATATCGCGCATATAATGAATATCATCACCAAATTCGATTAAGATATCATGAATAACATTATTCAATGGTGCGCAATCACTTAAAACTCTATCATCAAATCCAAGTCCATCTCGCAGAGAAAGAATATGAATGCCATGATTGCCAACAGGTCCTGTTACAATGACGTGGTCGTCTATATTTATGTTTGCAAGTGTAAGAGGTCTTTGATTTGGGCTAAAGAAGCCAACGCCAGTGGTATTAATGTAAATCTTATCGACTTCACCTTTGCCTACTACTTTAGTATCGCCAGCTAGTATATGAATATTTGCTTTTTTTGCTTCTGTGCAGATTGAATCGAGTATGCGATTTAGTTCGTCAATACTAAATCCTTCTTCCAGAATCAGAGCTAGGGTTAGATATTTAGGTGTTGCACCACTAACGGCAAGGTCATTAACTGTGCCGCATATGGCAAGCTTGCCAATATCACCATTACCAAAAAAAATAGGATCGACAACAAAACTATCTGTTGTCATTGCAAGTGTTTCACCGGAAACAGGGGCAATACCACTATCTTCCATTTTACCCAGATAAACTGGCTTTAATCTTGGCACGATAATATCATCGAGTAACTTCTTACTCAATAAGCCGCCGGCACCATGATCTTGAAGGATAGTTTTTGTTGTTGCTGTAGCTGCTGTCATATATATGTTTCTACTTCTTTGAGTTGTTGACGAATTTCTGCTGAAGTTTTTACATTTGCGCAATGCTTTTTCATTGTGATAATAGCGCGTTCGGTATCTTGATCTCGGGTTGAACCGATGGCGTCTTGATTTACGATCACGTGATAGCCGCGAAAGAATGCATCCACGGCAGTAAACTGAACACATGAATACGCTTGCATACCAACGATAATAACATTGTCTATGTTAAGTTTTTTTAAAACGTCATCAAGGTTTGTTTTAAAAAATCCACTATCGCGACTTTTTTCAATGATGATGTCGTGGGATTCGACAATTTCGGAAAGTAGTTTAACACCTTCAGTGCCTTTTTTTAGTGGTGGTAGTGTGCCAAAAGGCTCTTTTGATCTAGGATCATCATCAGTATAGACAAGTTGAAGATGAATAATCGGAATATTTTTTTCCCGCATATCTTTTAAAAAATTTAATAATGAAGGTAAAAATTTTTTGACGGATTGTTGGCGTGCTAGATGCTTGTTAGCGAGGGCAATTTGCATGTTAGTTGTTAAGACAGCGTATTTATTCATATATTTTCGTGTTCCAATAAAAAACCATAAATAGGCTATGTGGACCGTATTATTGGCTAACGAAAAATATAAGTCAAGCAATTATCAATTTTAACTATTATATGCTAGCATACAATGTCTTTAGCGTAAAAATGGAAGAAACATGCTAAAAAAAAAGCCTAAGCTTATTATTTTTGATAATGATGGTGTATTGGTTGATAGCGAAATCATCGGCCATCAGATTAATGCTATTGAGCTTACTAAGCTTGGTTTTAAGTTATCAACTGAAAAATCAATTGATCTGTTAACAGGTATTATCAAAAATCATTTCGATGATATTATGATGCAAGAATATGGTAAAGTTGTTCCTGAAGCAGATATCACCACAATGACACAGAAAATTGAAGATACAATTGAACGTGAATTGCAGCCAGTTATGCATATTACATCTGTTTTAGATTATTTAACAAAACACAACATTAATAAATGTATTGCTTCAAATGGCGTATTAGATTATATAAAAAAAACATTAGCTATTACTAAGTTAAATCATTACTTTAAAGCACAAGAAATATTTAGTGCACCTTATTTGAAAAGCAAGCCTGAAAAGGATGTTTTTATGCAGTGTGCGTATCATTTCAACCTGGATCCAAAAGACTGTCTTGCTATAGAAGATAGTGTTTTAGGAATTCAAGCAGCAAAAGCGGCAGGTATGCAAGTAATAGGATTTTTAGGTGGTACTCATGCTTCGTATGCAATGTACCGTGATAAAATTATTCAGGCTAAGCCAACGCTCGTTATTGAAACGTCGAATGCATTACTGTCATTACTGAAATCTACATTTGAGCAAGCTTAAAAAAGGAGAAACTCATGTTAAATTTTTATTTTTATAATCCAACAAGAATTTTTTTTGGTGAGCATGAGGTAAATCAGCTTGCAGACTTAATACCCAAAGATAAACGTATATTGCTAACATTTGGCAAGGAGAGCATTAAAAAAAATGGATTATATGAGCGTATAAAAGATATTTTGAAAGATCGAGTGATCTTTGATTTTGGTGGTATCGGTGGTAACCCAGAATACGAATACTTGCTAAAAGCATTACCTTTTATAAAAGAACATAATATTAATTTTTTATTAGCAGTCGGTGGGGGTTCGGTTATAGATGGTACGAAGTTTATTGCAGCAGCATCTGAGTATGAAGGGGATTCATGGGATTTGCTACAAGCGAACGTTGGATCTACAATAACTTTCGCTCCTATGAAAAGTGCATTACCAATAGGCTGTGTATTAACTTTGCCGGCGACAGGCTCAGAAATGAATTGTGGTGCTGTTATTACTAAAAGTGCTACCAAAGATAAGCTTTGTTTTGGTCACGAAGCGCTATATCCTCAATTTTCTATCTTGGATCCGAGCTTAACATACACGTTACCGCCACATCAGACTGCCAATGGTATTATCGATACTTTTGTCCATGTTACTGAACAATACCTAACATATCCCGTGCAAGCTGCAGTACAAGATAGATTTGCAGAGGGTGTTTTGCAGACATTAATCGAAGAAGGACCAAAAGTACTAGAAAATCCGCATGATTATAAAGCGCGTGCTAATTTGATGTGGGCTGCAACATGTGCAACGAATGGCTTTTTCTGTTTTGGTGTGCCTGATGATGGTGCAACTCATTATTTAGGACATGAACTCACGGCTCTTTTTAATTTGGATCATGGCGTTACATTGGCAATAGTCCTACCTATTTTATTACATATAAAACGACAGCAGAAAAAAGAAAAATTGCTGCAATACGCAGAACGTGTATGGCATATCAAAGACGGTAGTGATGATGCTAAGATAGATCAAGCAATCGAGAAAACAAGAACATTTTTCGAAAGTCTCGGCGTTAAAACAAGATTGCGTGATTATGGTATTACAGCAGAGCATATGCCGCAGCTGATTGCACAGCTAGAGCGCCATCATTTAACAGAACTTGGAGAGCATCGCGATATCGATCTTAAGCAAAGTGAGGCTATCTATGCGGAATGTATTTAGCACACTCTAAGCAAAATTTTCTTGTTTGACCTCAGAGTGTATATGGTTAAGATAGCCTGTGAATGTGTTTTCTGCTATTGGTGTCCAGTTGAACTGAAGCTGCTTGAGTACAAGATTTGTTTTATCATGTAGCATGACTGGCTTTGGCATTGATTTCAAATAGCGATCATCTAACCAGCCTTGATGAAGTAAAAATGTCATTAACTTTTGGCGAATATTTTTATGTGTGATCTTATCTAAAATCTTATCAATAAATTCCGACATTGAAAGCAATTTTAACCTTTGAGAATTTGTTTTAGAGAGAGCATCATATATATTGAATAATTCAGGATTGTAGACATGATAAATATGGTTGACTAAATTCGACTTATTGAATATATGTGCGATAGCCTTAGCAGTATCATCGACAGGAGATATTTCAACTTGTGACATTTCAGTGGTAATACTGCCGATATCGATTAAACAATCTAACCAGTTCAAGAACGCGTTATCTGCTTTATTTTGTTGTACTTGTCCATTTTGTTGCATAAAAGCAAGATTACCTACTCTATAGATAGCAGTTTTTATGCCGAGTTTTCTATATTGGATTACTTTTCTCTCGGCAAGTAGCTTTGTCTTAACATAATAATTATCAACTTCGTTAAGCATTGTTGGGCAATCATCTTCACAATAAACATATCCATTTGGCTTATCAATAAAACCATTGTTTAATACCGAACATGTTGAAATAAAGTGGAGGTCTTTAATTTTGAGGTTGTTGCATAGTTCTAGTAATGCGATAGTTGATTTCACATTTGCACTAAAAAAATCGTCATAAGAGCCGTAATGTTTAACCAAGGCAGCTGCGTGAATGATGCTTTCAATTTTTGTTGATAGTGTCGTATATAAGTGATCAGATAGGCCAAATTGATGGCATTCAAGATCTGCATTGATTATAGTGATGCGTCGATCTAAAAAAGTATCTAGTCGTTGCTCAAAATAATATTGATATTTTTGAATAATTCTAGATTTTGCTTCAGCTGGTGATGCTGCTCGAATAAATAAAATAATGTGGTGTTCCGTTGTATATATTAGTTGATGTAATATATTGCAGCCAAGGAATCCAGTGGCGCCAGTTAAGAGAATGTATGAGGTGGGTCTATTGTTTAATGTGATCACTGGAGCATTACAAATAGATTTTTGATATGCCAATATTTTTGTATTGGCCCACTGAGTTAAATCGGTATTTTTATCTTCATCTATATGAGGTAGTTTTTTTAACTTGTGTAAGCGTTGCGAAAGGAGGTCTTTAGCATAACTTGTATGTGCTGCAATATTTTTAGGTGTGCGATATTGGAATATATCACTAATATTAATATCAAAATGATTTTGTAAGTACACTGTTAGTGTTATAGATTTAATTGAATTGCCGCCGACATCAAAGAAGTCATCATTAATACTAACGCTTTCGAGGCTTAAAACAAAGCGAAATGCTTCACATACTAACGCTTCATTTTTATTTTTAGGTTGTTCATTCAAGGTATATGACTGGTTATGTTGAGATACGGGTAACTTCTGTAGATCCACTTTGCCATGTTCAGTCAGTGGAATGGACTCTAAGATTATAAACTGTGTTGGCTGCATATAAGCAGGTAATGTTTTTTGGCATGTGTTTTGACAAAGTTTAATTACATCGGTCAAGTTACTATGTTTAGTAGTTACATAGGCAATTAGAGTGTTGCGTTTGTTATTGTGAATTACGATACAATCATCTATTGTATCTTGTGCAAGTAGAGTAGATTCAATTTCTCCTAATTCAATTCTATAACCATGTAATTGAATTTGGCGATCAATACGTCCGATATACTCAAGTTTGTTATTCGAAATCTTTCCAAGATCACCTGTTCGATAAAGACGAGAACCATTGGTGTTATCAAAAGGATTAGCAATAAAGCGCTCGGCTGTGAGCTTTGGATTATTGAGATAGCCTCGTGCGATACCTATGCCACCAATATAGATTTCTCCAGCACAGCCATTTGGCACTGGGTTGAGTGATTGATCGAGAAGATAGATTTGAGTATTTGCCATGGGTTGGCCAACAAAGATTTTATCGCATTTGTTCACATGCCAGTATGAAGCATCAATGCATGACTCTGTTGCACCGTAGACATTATAGATTTCGACATGAGCAATACTTTTTCTTAGAAGTTTAACATGGTGTGTTGTGAGTATGTCACCACCAATAATGATTTGTTTAATAGTAGTGTTTGATTTGTGGCGAAAAATTTCGCTTAAGGCTGGTGTTAGCTGAATCGTATTACACGAGGTGGTTTCAATAAATGTATTAAGTTTATCAAGTTGTGTTTCATTATCATATGGAAAAATAATCAAAGTACCGGCGTTTAGTAGAGGTAAAAGTATTTCCCAGATGGAGGCATCAAAGCTAATAGATGCTCTTTGAAGGCAGCACATTTGAGTTACATCTAGTATGGATGAATGCCAATTGAGATTATTCAAAAGTGCTTTGTGGGTAATCGATACGCCTTTAGGCGTGCCAGTGCTACCAGAGGTGTAAATAACATAAGCACAAGTATCCGGGTAGACATAAACATGAGGATTTATTGTTGTGCTAGGCAGCGTCATATCTTCGATGAAGATAAAGAGATCGGCTGTGAAATTAAATTTCTGTTTTAGTGTTTGCGTCGTTATGATAATACTAATTTTCGCATCATTTATCATATATTGCAATCGCTCTTGCGGAAGATCCGGATTTAATGGCACATAGGTATGCCCACTTTTGAAGATACCTAAAATTACAGAGACTAAATTAGGTTCACGACTGAGACATACACCTACCATGGTTTCGCTATTTTTCGCAACGCTCATTAGTTTAGTGGCGATTGCATTAGCTTTTTTGTTTAGTTGGTCATAGGAATGCTGTTGGTTTTGATAGGTAATGGCAGTTTTTGTGGGATAACGAGTTACTATTGTTTCAAATTCTACATGAAAGCATTTTGCTGTTTTATATGTTACATTGGTTTTATTCCAATTTACTAGATGATTTCGATCTTCTTGTGTGAGTAGCTGAATGGTGCCTATCTTTTTGTATTTTTCATAAATAATATTTTGTGTGAGCAAATAAAAATTCTCTAATATTTGTTTGATAAATTTATCAGTAAAAATAGCTTTATTATAGTTGAGTCTAATTTCAATTGAGTCACTTGGTATGACGGCAATATTTAAATGATATTCTGTTTTTTCAATGACTTTAACCAGTTCGAGTTGTAGTGAGCTACCTGGATTTGCTTTGTCTTGGGTACTGGGATAATTCTCAAATACAAAGAGGCTATCAAACAAATTATCTTGTTTGGCAATGGCATGTATTTCAGATAATGGGATAAAAGCATGCTGTTGCGATGTTATCATTGTTAGTTGTAGATTTTGTAAATAATCAGTTATAGTTTGCTGGGGCTTTGTTTGTAGTCTTAATGGTATTGTATTAATGAATGTGCCAATCATGTCTTCGACATTTGGCAGAGAAATATTCCGCCCTGATACCACTGTCCCAAAAATAATATCGTTATTAACTGTATAGCTTTTTAATAGAAGTCCCCATATTCCCTGCATTACTGTGTTAGTGGTAATGTGATGTTGCTTTGAAAATGCATGTAGTTGCTTTTTTTGATGCTTATCGATAAAGATACTTTGCTCATCTTGTACAATAGTATTTTGCTCAACGGTGTATTTTCCTATATATGTGGCTGCTGCTCCAGATAAAAATTGTTGCCAATATGCTTTTGCTTTAATTTTGTTTTGTTCTTGTAGCCATTTCATATAATTTTTAAGTGGGTAGCAAGGCGTTAAATTAGAAGGTTTTTTGCTCAAATATACTTCTAATACCTGCTTTAATATAAGTGCGCCACTCCAGCCATCTGTGAGTAAGTGATGCATATTCCACACGAAATAATAAGATGTATCATCAATTTTAATTAAGTTAAATCGCACCAAAGGAGCTTGTGTTAAGTCAAATCCAATCGATCTTTCGTAACTAAGTAGATCATCTAAATTATTGGTATAGTCTATTACTTTCCAAATTGGGGTGACTTGTTGGTGTAATAGTTGTTGTGGTGGTTCTTGCTGATCCCATATAAAACTAACCCGTAGACTATCATGATTGTTAATCACGCTTTGCCAGGCGTGCTGCCATTTTTCAACATCGAGATATGTTAGCTTATAGACTGTTTGAATAAAGTATAAGTCAGTCTGTTTTTTGTAAATAGATTGGAATAATAATCCTGATTGAGCTGGTAATAATGGATATTGCTGTTGAGTATGTTGTAATGATTGCTGCTGTTGAAGTAGTTTATTTAAGTTAAGCTTGAAGTCATCAGCAATACATTTCACTATATGACTTTCAAAGTAGGATTCAAATACAAAAGACAATATACCATTTTTTACTTGACCATAGATGTCTAGATCATGAAATAGTTGTGCATTATCTATAAGACAATTACCTACATTATTATCATCGAGACTAAATATGTGGTCGTTATTTTCTGATGAGATCCATTGTCCGAGATAGTTAAAGGATATTTGTGGTTGGAAATCAGGGATGATATATTTTATTTTGCTCGCAATGCCATAGGTGATGCCTTTGTCAGGAACGGCACTCAATTGTTTTTTTATTTCATTAACACAATTAGATAACTTTTGTGAATGAGATAATTTTAAGAATACTGGATATTGACAAGTATACCAGCCAATACTACGACTTAGATCTAATTTGCTATAAAGTGGTTCCCGACCATGTCCTTCTAAGTCAATGCAAAGTTCATGCTCAGTATATTTCTGTAGTGTTTGAGTTAGTGCAGTTAATAGTAGGTCATCTACTTTAGCATCATATACTGATGGTGCATGATAAAGAAAACATTGGGTTGCTTCATGTGAGAAAATAACGTTATAACTTACTCTACTAGGTGTTTTTTTTATTTTTAAGAAGTGTTGATTTCTTTGATGATAATATGCTTTGACAGCGTTGAAATTAGAATAGTGATGTAGATAATCCCCCCATTTTTGATAGTGTGTCGTGGTAGGAGATAAGTGTAATCCTTGATAGCTGTCATTTAAGTCGTCGAGTAGAATACGCCAGGATACACCGTCTATAAGAAGATGATGTATAGCCCAAAATAAGCCTTTTCCTTCAAACCATGCTAGTCGCGTTAATGGTCCTGTTTCAATATTTAGTGTTGATTGTATTTTTGTACATATATCGTTTATATTTTCATTCGACCAGCTGGATTTACTGATATATTGAAAGTGTATATGAGTATCATCGGTGTAGTATTGCTGCCAACCTGTACCAGATTTGCGAAACTTTAATTTAAATGTACTGTTATGTTCATATATTTGTTGTAAACAGTTTTTAAGCTTTTCTATATCAATGTTATGATGCTTTGGAATAAACCAAAATGCTTGATTAAAATGCTGGTGATTATTGGCATGGTTAAAAAACCAATGCTGAATAGGTAACAGTGGTGCGATACCTTTAGCAGGCGCTTGTTCGACTGGCTTGTGATCGATTGTAAGAGATGCAACTTGAGCGAGCTCAGTCAGTGTTGGTGCTGCAAATATTTGAGGTACATTTAAGTTTATATTATGTTTGCGTGCAGCTGAAACCATCTGAATGCTCAGAATCGAGTCTCCTCCAAGTGCGAAAAAATTGTCATGTCTGCTAATGGATTCAGCATTTAATACCTTTCGCCAAATAGTTGCCAATGTTGATTCCATGCCGGGTTTGGGTGCTTCATATGTTTCTGTATTGGCAATCACTGTGAGTGAGGCAAGTTTATGGAGGTCGATTTTGCCATTTTGGGTTATGGGAATTTGTGTGACAGCAAAGATATTATTCGGTTGCATATAGTCTGGTAAGATTCGTTTACATGCTGTGTGGCATTCTTTAATAATAGATTTTTCAGTTTGATCCGGTTTGTCTATGACGATATATATAATTAATTTCTTTGCTGTTGAAGTATCATGGTGAATGAGTGCGACAGCTTGTTTAATGCCATTTACTGCTCTAATAACAGACTCTATTTCACTTAGCTCTACTCTAAATCCTCTGAGTTTAATTTGTTTATCTGCCCGTCCGATATATTCAAGCCGTCCACAGTTAAGCTGCTTTACGATGTCGCCTGTTTTATACATGCGATTATTTTGTTGATTTGTATTTTTTATAAATGGATTTGTTAGAAAATTTTGGGCAGTTAGTTTAGGGTTATTGAGATAGCCTAGAGCCAGACTGTCACCGCTTATGTAGAGTTCACCCGGCATGCCTGCAGGAACTGGGTTAAGATATGTGTCGAGAATATAAATTTGGGTATTATTAAGTGGATTACCAATAATGGCGGGCTTGTTATGTTGATCATATTGGCTGCTCACAGAGCATATGGTGCATTCAGAAGGTCCATAAGCGTTATAAAGGTTTAGTTTTGTGCGCCATTTTTCAATTAAGTAAGTGGCTGGTGTCTCGCCACCTAGAATTAATGTTCTTAGATGCGGTAAGTTGTGTGCTGATAAGGTTGCCAAAAAACTCGGGGGTAGGGCGGCAAAATCAATTTGATACTTATTGAGAAAACGCTCAAAGTTATGCGTAACTAATATAGTCGACTTGTCGATCAGACATAAAGTTAATCCGAATGATAGTGTTATAAATATTTCTAGCACGGAGGCATCAAAAGTATAAGATGCAAATTGCAGAACTCGTTGGTGTTGTTGAATATTATATACATCTGCTTGTGCAAGAATAGATTCCACTAGACTTTGGTGTGATATCATGACACCTTTAGGTTTGCCAGTTGAGCCAGAGGTATAAATAATATAGGCAAGTGTTTTGGGATTAAGGCTTAGGTTGGGATCATGTGAGGGGTAACTTGTGAGCGATTCATTTATGTGATCCAAATATACAACTGTTTTAATTTGCGTTGGAATTATTGATTGATGATGTGCTATTAGTGTTTGAGCTTGAGTATCATTTAGTATGTATGTAATTCTTTCTTGTGGGTAGTTGGGGTCAATCGGAACATAGGCTGCTCCCGACTTTAATACAGCAAGTATCGCAACAATCATATCTAATGATCGTGTTAGCATAAGTGTAATGAGTGCGCCAGGCTTAATACCCTTTTCTATCAGGTAGTGCGCAAGTCTATTTGCTCGTTGATTGAGTTCAATATAAGTTAGTGACGCGCTATTGTGTTTAACTGCATTATTACTGCTATTGGCATGTACTTCGATAAGCTGATGAATACAAGTGGATCTTAGTATAAGAGGCTTATTTGTGGGTTTTATGTTGTTAGGTTGGGCAGTGATATTGCCGAGATTTGCTTCGCTGTTATCTAGTAAGTTAAAGATAATTGATTTTAAACTATTTGCAATTAACGAGATATCCTCAGAGCTAAAATTATTATTTTGGTAGCTTAATTTAATCTCGATATAATCACTGGGTATAACGGCAATTGAGAGATTGTATTCAGTTTTTTCTAGAACGCGTGTTCTTTTAATCGAAAATGCATTTGGGTTTTTGGATAAATTATCACTATCCTCAGTTATAGGGTAGTTTTCAAAAACATAGGCAGTATCGAAAAGATTTCCATCACCTACTTGTGCCTGTATTTTTGATAGAGGTAGATATGCATGGTGTTGTGCATTGCTCATATCATTTTGAACATTTTTAATAAAGTCTTTTAGTTTTAAATGAGGTTCTAGGCTGATTCTTAGTGGTATTGTATTGATAAATAAGCCAACCATGTGTTCAGCATCAGTGAGATCAATAGTGCGTCCAGATACAGTAACACCAAAAATAATATCAGACTGTCTGAGGTATTTTGATAGAAAAATTGCCCATGCGGCTTGAAAAAAACTATTTTCAGTGACTGCTAATTGTTTAATGAAATTTCTTATCTTTGTCGTATCTGTTTTATTTAGTTTTAGTATAAATTCTCTATAAAAATCTTGATGCTGATTAGGCTGATCCATAACTATCGTTGGTTCAGTATTGTATAATGTTTTCTTCCAATAGGTTATTGCTGCAGCTGTATTTTGTTTTAGAAGCCATGCAATATAGTCTCGATAAGGGCGTTTTAGAATTGGTGTAATTTGTTTGTGATTGATAATGTGCTGATATGTTTTAATAACTTCTTGTATTACAATTGGCACACTCCACCCGTCTATGATGAGATGATCAAGATTCCAGATAAAGTAATATGAATCTCTATTTATCTTTATAAGATTAAAGCGCATTAATGGCGCTTGGGTTAAATTAAATTTTATTTTTCTTTCATCATTAATCAGTTCATCGAGTTGTTGCTTTTGATTATCTATATCTGACCAATCATTCTTCTGCCAGATAAGATTAACTGTTTTGTGGATCCTCTGTAAGGGACGACTTATTTTTTCCCAGACAAAACTAGCTTTGAGTGCGTCATGACTGTTAACGACGATATGCCAAGCCTGTTGCCATGCTTCAGGATTGAGGTTTTTTATCTCAAATAAATGTTGTACAAAATAGGCATCTGAATCTGGGCGGTACAGTGCACTGAAGAGTAATCCTGATTGCAGTGGTGATAGCTCAAAAATATTTTCATAGGCGCTATGTTTGCGTTGCATCATGGGCAATTTCCATATTATACAGTGCTGGCTAAAAGATGTGTTCTGTCATCAATGTCTTCGTCATTAACATTTATGTGTGTGGCTTTTATTGGGTGATGATTGTCACAATAATCATCTAGTTTATTAAACCCATGTTTAATTGCATTTATGATGAATGGCAGATAAAAAGTAACCATTGCAATACCACTAGAAGAAGTTTGTATCCATGCTAATGCTGAGACAATAAAATCAGTGAGTACAGGTTCGTATGATTCAGCTTTGTGGCCAGTTGCGATTGCTTCTTGAAAGGTGCCAATGCTAGTGGAGATCACCCAAGTTAAAAATAAAGAAGTGATTACAAACAGTATAGACATTTTAGTGAGTCTATTCCAAATGCTGTGAGATATGATGTGGTCAGGAGGTAATTGCATATTGATGGTGTTCTGATTTCGCTTGGAAAAAATATTATAAATGAGTCTATCAGTTCCTCTGCCAGAAGAGTCTAATACCCTTAAAGCGCCTGAGTAGTTGTAAGTGATAATATTCATCGCAAATGCAGCTGAGGCGAGTGGAATGCCAATACGTCTACCAGACTCTTTATCTTTAGTTGTAATTTCAGTAGCTAATATTTGAATTGCCATTGTTGTTACTACAGAGACGAAGTTAATAAACATGCCAATATTGCGCAGATGTTTTTCAAAAAAACCTTTTTTAAGTTTTACATCTATAGATATTTTTTCCCAATGACAAAAATGTATATCTTCATCTTTGTAATAATCTTTTATTTTTTTAGGTGGGTTGATAAATTTATCTTGTTGAATGTCTCTAGTGATACTGTCATTAATTAGTGTTTTAAGAATGGGTCTCCAGTAGAGATTGAAGGGTTTATTATCAGAACAGCTTTCGTAGCTTTGATGAATGTCATGGAATACATCTCGATTTAAGTCAGGTACTCGAATAGAAACAATTTCTCCAGATTCATCGTAGCTGACTTTTACTGGATATTTAAGTAGCATGTTAGTACTCCATTTTAATGTTATATTTGTGTTGTGGTGTATTTTTTATTGCTGATGAATGCTAATGCTTAGTATAGTGACTTGTCAAGGATGGGAATGTTTTGTAAATTTAGCAAATATTTGATTTTTTAAATAATAGGTGAGTATGACACATTATACAGCTGAATCGCACGCTACATGGTCTTATTTGATTAAGCGACAAAAAAAATTATTAACTCAATATGCATGTCCTGAGTTTATTGAGGGTCTTGAGAGAATTTGTTTTGATGAAAATTGCATACCAAATATTAATGATGTTGAGCGCTCAATTGGAAAATATACAGATTGGCATCTTGTTGAAGTCGATGATATCTTAACACCAGAAAATTATTTCAAATTACTATCGACAAGAACACTACCAGTTATTTTAACTATCAGACCTTTTTCACAGGCTGACTTTTATACGGGTGAGGCTCCGGATGTTTTTCATGAGTTATTTGGGCATTGCCCGTTGTTGACGATACCTGGATATGCAGACTTTTTGTACGTATTTGCTCATTTGGCATTAAAATATAGCAAAAGCAAGCTTGCGTATTTAAGTAAATTGTTTTGGTATGCTGTAGAAGTGGGTGTTATTCAGTCAGCGGGTCGTCTTTATGCCCATGGTACGGCTATTCTTTCTTCGGCAAGCGAAATACAGCGCTGTTTTTCTCAAGATGTTTGTATTAAGCCACTTGATCTTGCTGCTGAATTACCCGCTGAATACGCGGGCAACAAACCACAATCTGTGTACTTTTCAGTTGATTCTTTAAGTCAATTGTATGCAATTCCTAAGCTATTAGATCAACAGTTTGAAAGAAAATTTCAGGATGAGGCTTTGCTTATATGAACTTGTAAGGCTATTTGCTTTTAGTCTATATTTTCAGTATATTTCGATTTTACATAAATGGTGGATACGATATGTCTCGTGACATTTATATTGGTTTTCTAGGGTTAGGTGTTGTTGCTTCGAGTGTTGTGAACTTGCTTCAAGAAAAGCAAGAAATACTTAGTCATAAGTTCAATTGCAATCTTATCATTAAAAAAATACTTGTGCGTGATCTCAATAAACAAAGAAATTGTACGATCGATAAAGCTTTACTTACAGCCAATCCTGATGATGTTCTTATGGATTCACAAATTGATATTGTTTTTGAGTTGATGGGTGGTATTAATCCTACATTACAATATGTCACTAAAGCAATTGAGTTGGGAAAGCATATTATTACTGCTAATAAAGCAATGATTGCAACACATGGTGTGCAATTATTTCAATTTGCTAAGAATAAAAATGTACATATTGCATTTGAGGCAGCCGTTGGTGGCGGCATACCTATCATTAAAGTTTTGTGTAATGCATTAATTTTAAATAAAGTAACGTCAATAACGGCAATTCTCAATGGTACGAGTAATTATATTCTAACGCGCATGTTACAAGATAAGGTAACTTTTGAGGAGGCACTTAGCTGCGCTCAAAAAAATGGATATGCTGAGGCAGATCCCAGCAATGACTTGCAAGGCATTGATGCAGCGCAAAAGTTATGTATTTTATCATCAATTGCTTTTAATGCTTGGGTTCAGTTTAGAGATTTATATGTTGAAGGTATTGCCAGTATAAGTCTTGTTGATTTAGAGTATGCGCAAAATTTAGGTTATGTTATTAAGCATGTGGCAGTAGCCCAACGTGATTGTCATCACGTGCGTCTAGCTGTTTTTCCAGCTTTAATTGAGCAATCACATCGTCTTGCGAAAACACAGGGCACACAAAATGGCGTATTAATAAACTCACATCCCCTGGGTGAGTCTTTTTATGCAGCAGCAGGCGCGGGTGGTAATGAAACAGCTTCTGCTATTTTAGCTGATGTGTGTGATGTTATATCCGGAAGATCAGTGTATCTTGCGCATGAGTTTTATGAGTCAGAGAATGAGTATATAAACATCAATATTAGTGATATTGAGTGGTCATATTATTTGAGAATTCCTGGCACTATCGATCAAGCTGCACTTAAGTATCAGGCGCGCTGTTGCGGTATATCTGTTGCTTTTGTATCTGCTCAGCAGGATGCGACAATCACATTGACTTATGTAGCTACAGCAAGATGTATAGACAAGTTTATTGGCATACTGCAAGATAAGCATCAGTTTTCACAAAATATTACAAAGCTGCGCCTGTTAAATTCACTCACTTATAAAAGTTCAGATGTCTGCCTGACTGCAGTCTTATAGTTGTGCGATCAAAGCCTGTAGCGCTTGTCCACGGTGGCTGACTTTGTTCTTAGCTTCGCGAGGTAATTCTGCTGCAGTGCAGTTATGTTCTTTAAGGAATAAAATTGGATCATAACCAAAGCCTTGTGTACCTTGCGCTTGATGTACGATCACTCCCGGCCAAACACCATGCGCGATAATGGGGTTGGGATCTTGTGCATGACGTAACAATACAATGACACAATGAAACTGTGCTTGGCGCTGATCGTCGGGTACGTCTTTCATTTCATCCAATACTTTATTAATGAGATCGGCATCTTTAGCGTCGGGACCTGCATAACGTGCACTATAGATGCCAGGTGCACCATTTAATGCATTAATGCAGACACCTGAATCATCTGCCATTGCAGGTAAGTTTGTGAGTTTGGCGGCATTGCGTGCTTTCAAAATCGCATTTTCAATAAAGGTTAAACCTGTTTCATCAGCATCAGGTACATTGTATTCAGACTGAGGTACCACTTCGTAAGGTAACTGAGCCATCATGCCGGCAAACTCACGGATTTTGCCTTTGTTGCTCGAGGCTAAAATAATACGTTGCTTTTCCATGCTATCTCCAGTTATAACCTATCGGTGCTCGGCACCCAAGCATTAAATCTTGCTTTTTTTTCAGCATAGCGGTCGTGAAATAATAATCTTGAATCATGTTATCCTTGCAATTTAAGCTAAATTGTACATCACCGCGTAAAATTGTTTTGTGCTCGAGCGTATCATTAAGCCCGGCAAGTACTGCATTTAGCTCAGAATAATTTTTGTGTTTTGGCAAGGTGACAGGTGCAGGGCCAACATTATTTTCAGAAACAATACGATCCCCATTTTTATCTAACCAGGTAATCTTATAGTGTAGTGAAAATTCACCTTTAGCTAACGCGCTACTATCTTCTGCTACTTTGATTTGAGCAGCCGATGCAACTGTACAGAAGGATAATAATGTAATAATGACTTTTAACATATGTCGGCATTATACACGTGTTTGTCTCTAAAAGTATGTCAGTTTTGATACGAAAGGTTTTATTTTGACATAAAAATACACTACTGCTAGGGTGTACTTTTTATATTTCAAGGAAGTTCCCATGAAAACTTACGTACCCATAAGAACCGCCATTGCTTTAATGGCAATGTTAACTTTAGCTACAGTTTCACTTGCCGGTGGGCCTGATTTACATAAGGAGTCAGCATCATTTGATGGCCTGTCTTTTGGACCCTATTTTGGGTCAGCGGTGTCGCAAATCTCTACAACGTACTCGAGCACGGCACGAGCAGTTCCTTCACCAGATCTTGATAACCTTAACGGCTTTGGAGCCGTTGGTGGTGATATAAATTTTGGACATAGCTGGGGGCATTTTTATGCAGGTGTAGGATTCACCTATAGTAAACTATTTGGACAGTATACAACGGATCAAGACGTAGCAAGTACTCCAATAGTCATTAGTTTTAAACATCTTATGCGACTTGAAAATAGTTTAAATGCAGACATACAGCTTGGTTATGTATTTTCTTCGGGTTCGTTACTTTATATTGCGCCGGGTTACTCAGGTGTTGAAATGTATGATAACTTTCAGCCAGTATTTGGCGTTACCGATGCGCCTTTAACTATTGATGAATGGACTTATGGACCTAGTATTGGTTTAGGCATGAAGTTTCTTTTATCGCCACACTTTATATTTGGTGTTACTGGTTATCATAATGTTTATTCGCCATCGAGGACTAAAACAGTTTCACCGAACACAATCAAAATGAAGTTAAAGCAGTTTAATACGATGAATTTGAATTTTAGTTACCTTATTTAAATCGGTTCTAAAATTCCGCGACAAATTTATTAGCTTTAGTATTTTTGCAATCGTTATCACGGGTGTGATGGTTAATATATTTAAGTTGTTGTACAAGGTTGCGGCATGCAGGTTGTGGAATATTATTAAGTGTAATTTTAACATATTCGCCATTGCTATTGGGCGCCACTTCAACTTTGCCACCCCATGGGTCTAAGGTATCGATATCTTGCTGGATGAGTTGGTTATCGAGCAAAGCCTGTAGAGTTAAGGCCGTGCCATTAGTGTGAGCAGCGAAGTTCGCTTGTTTTTGTGTTTGTAGCCACTCATAGCTTACATGACTTAGGCGTTTGACTTGACTAATCGCCTCTGCAACACGCGTTTGGCGAATCGTAATCATATAATAGCGTACCGCCATCGCTGTGATACTGGCAATCACGACCAATGATAGTGTGCACTCAAGAAGGCTAATGGCTTTTATCCGTTTAAGCATTCGATCATCATACACAGCCATTTTGAAAAACACAAACTATCAACCAATCGGTGCCAGGCACCAAACCGGTAGAAGTATAGACTAAAATTTATTTTCCTAAAAACCCTTCAGACTGCATCTGCCATAGTGAACAAAAGATACCTGATTTATCGGCAATAAGTTGTTTAAGGGTGCCAGCTTGAATAATCTTACCGTTATCAAAAACAAAAATACGATCCATATTTTTTAGTGTTGATAATCGATGTGCAATGGCAATAGTAGTTTTAGCGCGCATCAGGTCGTGTAACCCTGTTTGAATATGTTGTTCGGTAGCAGAGTCGAGTGCGCTGGTGGCTTCATCGAGTAATAAAATAGGCGCATTTTTAAGAAAAGCCCGCGCAATTGTGATACGTTGTTTTTGCCCACCTGAAAGTTTAACCCCGCGTTCACCGACTAAAGCATCATAGCCATTGGGCAGTGCCATGATAAAGTCATGACAATGTGCTTTTTTTGCAGCAATAATCACTTCGTCGTTTGTTGCTTCGGGTCTGGCAAAGCGGATGTTATCTAAAATACTGCGATGAAACAGCTCTGTTTCTTGTGGGATCGTTGAAATTTGATTGCGTAAAGAATCTTTTTGGATGTGCTTGATATCTTGGTTATCAATATAAATATTACCTTGTTGGGTATCCATTAAGCGTAAAATCAGTTTTATAAAAGTTGATTTGCCACCGCCTGATGGGCCAACGAGTCCTATTTTTTCACCACCACTAATACTGACATTAAGATCTTCGAATAATGTATGATGTACTTTGTATGCAAAGGTTACTTGTTTAAATTGAATATCGCCCTGTGAAATGGTGAGTGGTTTGGCTTCGGGAAGATCAGCAATTGCATGTGATTCAGTTAAGTAACTCATCGCTTGACGACATTCACCGACAGATTTTGAAAATTCAAGCATCTGGGTGCCAAGCTGCCATACTGAACTACCGATAAACATGCTTAATGTTAAAAAAAAGCAAAGTCACCTGCGTTAATAATATTGACTTTATGATAGTGTACCAATAGTGCTAACATCAAAATGGTAAGGATGGTAATCATCACACCTTGCAAGGCATTTATGTATAGTTGTATCCGGTTAACTTTACGCTCCCACCAGGCAAAATTATTTAATGATTGTCCGACCCGTTTACTTTCATGGGGCATGTTTGAAAATAATTTGGTTAAAATAATATTAGAAACTGAATCTGAAATAGTGCCGCTCATTTTAGCTGAAGCAAGTGAGCGATCATGTGCATACTGAGCCATCCACTTTGAACCTGCGAGTGATAGTAGTGCATAAGTAATGCTCCATAAGAACAATACCAAACCAAATATTGGTTTCACCACTATCGCCATTGAAATAGCGGCAATCAGTAATGAGAAAATTCTTGGATAAAACCATTCATTAATAATTTGCAGAATACGTTCGACATGTGTTGCCATATCAAATATTTTTTTAGTCAAGGTGCCGGCAAAATTATTTTGAAAAAAATCGTATGAATGTGGCATCAGATAGTCAAACATATCTTGGCCGATTTGAGCTTTAATGGCTGGGTAGATTTTTAGTTTGATAAAATCATAAAATCATAAAATCTAAAGTTGATATTCATCCAAACTGTTATCGCAGCATAGAAAATACACGGTAATAGAATATGTGCCACCATTGTTTCGCCACTAAACTTGATTGCAACATCGATGATACGTTTAAGCAAATAAGGCGTTAGGGTAAGCTCAATTGCCCAACACAAAGCAACAATAAAAAAACCTACTTGCGCAAGTTTGTGTGGTTTCATGTAGTGCCAGATGAATTTGGGGATACTGTCTTGTATAGGTTGTTGATTTTGCATAACGGATCTACTTGATTGGCTCAACTAGATACAGTACAAGCAGCTGAATCCTTAAGCAAGGAGATTATTTTAAAGAGTGGGCCGTTGTTAATTTTCTGATTGTTATAAGCATAACAATCAAAAATATAACAGTCAGGGTCAGGGCTAGCGTGAAGTTAAATTAAGCTTTAAGTACCTGTGTCAGGCGTGGATAGTTGGGCTCTAATAATTTGATTTATAGCTTATTTTTTTCAACTATCCAAATCTGACACTGGCAGAAGCTAAAGGTGTACAATTGTGCATTTTTAAAGTATACTTTAAAAAATATAGTTAATTTTTAGAGTACACTTTAATTATGGATGCTTTCTTACAAGAGACATTTGAGCGACTGCTGAGTAAAACAAATTTAGATTTTAGGCGCTATTTGTTTGATCAATTCAAATTAAGCCGTTTAACTGGATTGATCGGTCCACGAGGTGTGGGCAAGACCACCTTAATGTTGCAGTATATCAAATCGCACTTTGCTGCAGATACAAAGGTTTTTTATTTTTCTGCTGATTTGATTTATTTTCAGCAGAATACTTTGTTAGGATTTATTAATGATCTTTATAATATAGAGGGTTATCGCGTCTTTTTTATTGATGAAATTCATAAATATAGTAACTGGACCCAAGAATTAAAAAATTTATACGATGCATTTCCAGATATTAAAATTGTATATTCAGGGAGTTCAATGCTTGAGTTAACAAAAGGAAGTCATGACTTATCTAGGCGTGCGAAAATTTATCATATGTCGGGCATGTCGTTTCGTGAATACTTAAACTTTTCAAAAAAAGAAACTATTAAAAGTATTGAATTCGAATCACTATTAGCACAGCCTAAGCAATTTAATCAGCTGGGTATGGTTGATACTGTGATGGGGCATTTTAAAAAATATCTGGAAAAAGGGTATTACCCTTTCGTTTTCGAAGATGAGCATACTTATTATGAGCGTGTCATGCGTGTTATCGAGAAAATTATTTTTGAAGATATCCCTAATTATTTTGATTTAAAAACACAAAATCTTCATATCTTTCAGAAAATCATAGGTTATTTAGCAACGATTCCTCCAGGAGAGGTGAATACAAATAATATTGCTAAAAACTTAAATTTAGCCCATCAAACGATATTTAATTATTTGAGCATATTAGAAAATGTGGGGTTGATACAAATGATCTATCCATTTGATGGTGGTAGTCGATATTTACGTAAGCCACAAAAAATATTTTTACACAATACAACTTTGCTTTATACACTGCAGCAATTTGTTGGTGATCCTATTGATAAAGGTACTTTAAGGGAATTGTATTTTATACAAGCTTTACGTGATGCGGGTAAGCAAGTATTTTATGTAAAAAAAGCAGATTATCGTACTAAAACGCATGTATTTGAAATTGGTGGTAAGAATAAAACGGAAAAACAGTTAGCGGGAATAGATATGCCTGCATATCTTGTAAAGGATGATATGCTCGCATCTAGTAACCGCTCAATTCCATTATTATTTTTTGGTTTTCTATATTGAAATAAGATTAGAGATCATAAGATTGGCGTTAAGGCAAGGAATGACGGTTAGTGTTTCACCACCGAGTTCATGCCACTGTTCGCGTGCACGAATACCAATTTCCTCAAGGGTTTCAAGGCAGTCGGCAACGAATGAAGGGCAGGCGACAGCGAGGCGGGTGATGCCGCGTTTGCGCAAATCTTCAAGGTGGAAGTCAGTGTAGGGTTTAATCCACGGTGTGCGGCCTAAGCGCGACTGGAAAGAAATACTATAATCTTCAGGTTTTAATTGTAATTTATTGGCAATTGCATGGCTGGTTGCATAGCACTGTGCACGATAGCAATCACGATTGTCATCGCCCATTGCAGGACAACCTTGTGCTTCTTTGCAGTGTGTATGCACGTGATGGCAGCCAGTTTTTGAGAGATGTTTTACTGGTAAGCCATGATAACTCATTAGCAAATGTTCGTGCTTATCTGGATGAAAGTGTTGTTGAACTAAATCGGCATAACCTTGGATAAATTCGGGATCATCATAAAACTCACGAATAATTTTTAGTGCTACTTGTCCACGATAAGGTTTAAACACGCGATGGAATTCTTTAAGTGCCGATTGGGTTGCCGCTTGTGAAAACTGTGGAAACAATGGCAGCACGATGAGCTTTTCAGGTTTTTGTTGCATGAGTTTATCTAAAGCTAATTGAATACTGGGATTACCATAGCGCATGCCCAATTCAATACATTTATTATTTAATTTAGTCTTCAAAGTGTCGCGCAGTTCAAGACCGTGCACTAATAGTGGTGAGCCTTTATCCGTCCAAATCTGTTGATAAGCCTCGGCCGACTGCTTGGGACGAAAACGTAGAATAATGCCTTTAACTAAAATAAAGCGCGCAATCGCTGGAATATCAATGACATCGCCATCCATTAAAAATTGATTTAAGTATTTACGCACTGCTGGAATTGTTGGTGCATCGGGTGTCCCGAGATTGATGAGTAGTATTGCTGTTTTAATCATAATTTTTCTTTATGCGTATTTTTTACGGATACCAGTATGATATGCATTAGGCTATGATGCGTCAACTTAATCACTTAATTGGAGCAATCAATATGACCTTAGGTACAATCGGTTTTCTACAAAGAGAAACAAAAAATGCAACAAGGATAAATAATGGTAATGGTAATGGTAGACCTATAAGAATCCAAATTTCAAGACTCTTAGATAAAAACGGAAATGTGATTTATTCGGATGTACAGGAAATTCCACTTGATACGGCATCTGTCATGATAACCGCTGCTGAGAAAGCGCCTTATTTTGGTAAACCGCCACGCATCGTGGGGAATTTATTTGATTGGTCACAAAATCCAGATATAGAAACATCATTAGGTAATGTTGAATCGAACATTGTTAATAGTACATCACATAATACAATAGAAATATTGGGTAATGCTAAAGCTCTGCAGTGTATGAAGCAAATTGCAGCGCGTAAGTATTTATTTGCAGAGCAGGAACTTAAGTCATATATAGAAGATGAAGCTAGGCAGCCAAGTCGAAGTTTCAACTGTGGTGTTATGGGTTTTGGTAAAGTGATCAATGGAGTGCCCATTACACCAGAAGGGTTGCAACGATTTAGGGAGCGTGAACAAGAGCGGAAGCGTGAGCATGCAGTTGAAAAGCAGCCGCAGCACCCGAATGTGGCGCCTCCTAGGTCAAAGGTAACAGTAGTGTCAGCAGGCGCTCATGTGGATAGCTTGATATTAGAGCAAAGGAGTCATTTTGTGGAGTGCAATGGTGTTATACCTGCTGGAGATCGAGCAAGACTTTCAATATTTCAACAGATGTTTGATGGAGATCGACAAGGTCAATCCAAGTCAGAAGTCACAATGATAGAGGATGGCGCTGGTGTTGGAAGCATTATATATATAACAGATTCTGCAGAATCTCATGATGAAGCTGGTAATAAAGTGAAGACGACAACTTTATAATTAAGGTTTTTTAAATATAATAAAGAGGGTTAACTATGAAAAATACACCGTTACGAGATAGAAAATTTACGACAGCAATTATAGAACTAAGACGTATAATAAATCAGCATGATGTTTCTTTAAATCGGGAGATTGCTGCATTAAAAAATGAGTATACAACTCTTGAAGAAGGTTGCTCTGGCTTATGTGATAAGAGTATTGTGCCTAGTGCGGAAGCGCTTCAGTTAAGTATAAACGCTTGTACTGAACATAATGACATAATCAATAAATCCATTGAAAAAATCACTCGACTTAAAGAAGAACGCTTTGGATTATCTAAAGAATCATCTAGTAAGCTTTTACACAATAGCCAAATCATAAGCGAAATTTTATTATCTATGGTTCAAGACTTGAAAGAACTATTTGAGAAAATGAACGCAGAGATGTCATCACAAGCCCTTCATATAAGCACGCAAGGTAATGTATCGCCTGCTGAACAAAGAAGACATTCTCTATTTGCGCAAAAGCTTTATGATAGTTTACCACCAGTTGAGATTACTCCTGGGATAGTTGAGGACGGTGCAAGTGTGGGCAGACAACGTTACGAGCATACCCAGATTGAAGTTAACATTATTAGGTCAAGCGCCAGTAGTAATGTAGCTGATGCAGATGTTGTGCATGATGATGAAAGTGTCGCTAGTGAATCGTGGTGTGTTCTGCAATAACCACCACCGTAACTTGCATATAACGTGAGGCAGAAAGCAGCTTTGGTGGTTGCTTTCCCAATGATTTTTTTTAGCTCTTACTAAGAGGCAGCCTATCGACCCTGGAGATCATTTCAGCACAGTAAGGGTAAAAAATACTCTGCGCTTATAATCAATACTTCAGCATTATTTATGCCAATTAACTTCCTCACCCCAGGTTTTTTGATAACTTGGATGCCTTTTTTGCATGGTAAATGCTTTAAATAAAAAGACCAGTTTTTTGAGAGTGCTTCATCACTCAGTTTTACTTCAATTGGCAACCACGGTTTGTTATTTTTTAAAATTAAAAAATCAATTTCTTGTTTTTGTTTGTTTTTTAGGTAGTGTAATTCAGCTTTTGCCTCTCCAGAGTCTGATAGAAAGTGAACGTATTTCAATAAATGGCAGGCAATTAAATTTTCAAATCTGGCACCTTCATTTTCGACTTCACTCCAGTCATAAAGATAAATCTTTCCTTCTTTTTTTAGGCTCCTAGGTATGGAGCGCGCATAAGGTTTAATTTCAAATAAATAATAAACCTGCTTAAGATAATTGATCCATAACTTCATTGTTGGATAGGCTACTTCCATGTCTTCACGCAAAGCGGTAATGCTTAACACACCTGAAGCACGTTCGGGTAATAATGCGACTAGCATTTCAACTTGGTTAAGTTCTTGTATACGACTGATATCCCTTAAATCCTCTTTTACAAGACGCTGCACACGTTCTGATTGCCATAGGTTTAATATGCGTTTATTAGCTGAAAATAAAGGTTCTGGAAATGGCCCAAATTGCCATAATAAATCTAGCTGTTTTTGTGTTGTAGCTATTAAAGTATTATTATTAAAAATTGTATCAATAAGATGATCACTATCTGTGCTATATTTGTTTTTCAGTAGTTCTGCAAGTGAGAAAGGATGTAATCGAAAATGATGATATCGACCCAGCAAACTATCACTGCCGCGTCGATATATATTTAATTTTGCACTGCCTGTGACAATAATATCAACTGGAAATGTTAAACTGTCATAGACACCTTTGAGGTTACGTTTCCATGATTTTGCTTTGTGGATTTCATCTAATATAACAATTGGAGTTTGTTTAGTATTTTCTAACACATTTTCAATAGTGTTTAGGGGCTGCTTTGTCCAAGCAATACGAAACCCTTTTTCATCCCAATTATAGTACTTACCAACACCGCGTTGCTTTAAATAAAACTTAGCTAATGTTGTTTTACCACATTGTCGAGGACCAGAAATAAATGCCATCTTATGTGGCGGAAAGCATAAGTTTTCGATTACATTTTGTAGATATCTAGATTTGGCCATTTTAACCTAACACTATAAAATAGTCATTTACTGTGACTATTTTATAATGTATATGAAAAATGGTCAATTTTCACCAGAAAATTTACTAACCTTTTGATTAATAGTGGAAATATTTTTTTACGCACAATGACCAATGATAAACCGCGTTTGCTTCGCAAGGTCGCAGTGGCTTTCGACATATTGAAAGCCGTTTTCTTCGAGTAAGCGCATGAGCATTGGTGCTTGGTTATAGCCATGTTCGAGAATTAATTTACCGCCGGGTAAAAGATAATTACATGCAACATGAATAATATGTTTAAATGCAGCAAAGCCTTGGTCGTGTGTGCGCAATGCCATCATCGGTTCATAGCTTAGGCTATCCAGATGTGGGTCGTCTTCAGCGATATAAGGTGGATTGCTAATAATTGCCGTATAATTTTTTTGTGGTAGTGCATCACACCATGCACCAAAATAAAATTCGATATTATTGAGTTGATGTTTACGTGCGTTAGCGACGGCAACTTTGAGTGCGGCGATTGATTGGTCGGTTGCATGAATGCGCCAATTAGGCCGCTCATATGCTAGTGCCAATGCAATAGCGCCACTACCGGTGCCAAGGTCTGCGATTAATGCGTGTTCAGGTAGGTTATGCAAGGCCCACTCGATAATATGTTCGGTTTCAGGGCGTGGAATTAATGTATCGGGTGTGACGTCTAATGTTAAAGACCAAAACTCTTTTTCACCGAGTATATAAGCAATCGGCTCACCTTGGAGGCGGCGTTTTACTAGCTCAGATAAGTAGGCTTGGATTTCATCGTCGAGGGACTGCTCAGGATAAGTATATAAAAAACTCCGTGGCCTGGTCAGCGCATGGGCGATGAGTATTTCGGCATCAAGCCTCGGTGTATCAGTTGTGGATTGAAAGCGCTCTGTTAGTGCTTGTAGTGCAATGGCTATGCTCGCGAGTTCCTTGCGTGTGATTAACATTATGCATCTCCCATCTCTGCCAATAATTCTGCTTGTAATTCTTTAATTAAAGGTTGTACTACTGGATCAAGGTCACCTTGAATCACTTCATCTAACTTATAGAGTGTTAAGTTGATGCGATGATCGGTAACACGACCTTGTGGATAATTGTAAGTGCGAATACGTTCCGAGCGATCACCACTGCCGACTAAACTTTTGCGGGTGGCAGCTTGCTCTGCTTGTTGGCGGCTTTGTTCGGCATCAAGAATTCTGGCAGACAATAATGACATCGCGCGTGCTTTATTTTTATGTTGTGAGCGTTCGTCTTGGCATTCAACCACAATGCCCGTTGGGATGTGGGTGATGCGAATCGCCGAATCAGTAGTATTGACGTGCTGACCACCGGCACCTGATGAGCGATAGGTGTCGATGCGCAGATCACTTGGATTAATGTCAATTTCATCAATCGTATCGGCTTCAGGCATAATTGCAACGGTACATGCTGAAGTATGCACACGGCCTTGTGATTCGGTAACGGGCACACGTTGCACGCGGTGGGCGCCTGATTCAAATTTTAATTGTGAATACACACCATGACCAACAATACGCGAAATGATTTCTTTGTAGCCACCGTGTTCGCCTTCATTTTGTGAGATGACTTCGACTTTCCAGCCCTTGCGTTCAGCATAACGTGAATACATTCGAAATAAATCACCGGCAAAAATAGAGGCTTCATCACCACCCGTGCCAGCACGTACTTCTAAAAACACATTGCGTGCATCGTTAGGATCTTTGGGGATCAATAATTCTTTTAACGAGATTTCGAGTGCTGCTTGTGCGCTGTTTAAGGATTTAATTTCGTCTTGGGCAAGCGCTTTCATTTCAGTATCGCCTTCAGTAATCAGTTCTTCAGCTTGCTTTAGTGCATCGCTATTTTGCTCAAACTGCTTAAAACAGTGCGCGATGGGCTCAAGTTCGGCATATTCCTTGCTGAGTTCACGATAGCGATTTTGATCGCTCATAATAGCAGGGTCACTTAACATACCGCCGACTTCAGTATAGCGATAGCTTAGCGATTGCAGCTTTTGTTCTAAAGATTTTTTCATAGGTTACTTAAATAGTTCTTTGGCGAGCGCGAGTAAATGTAGATTACCATCGGCAGCGGCTTGGCGTAGTTTAATGGTTGGGTTATGCATAGCTTTGTTAACAAAGTTACGTGCATAGTTCTTTAGCACAGCTTGTGGATTCTTACCAGCCTTTAAGGCGGCCATTGCCTTATCTAACTCACGATCGCGTTGTTGTATCATTAAAGCGCGATAGTGGCGTATGATATCGCCCGCTTGATGAATACGCAACTGTCGCATGTAGTGAGCAGCGTACATTTCAATCATTGACTCGGCTTGTTCAGCAGCACTCAGGCGATTTTGCATGTTGTCATTAATTACAGCACGTAAGTCATCAATGTTGTAGAGTTCGACATTGGGTAGGGTGCCTACTTCAGGTTCTACATCGCGGGGTACCGCAAGGTCGGCAACCATAATACGCTTGATAGTTGTGCGCTCAAATAAACCTTTACCTAAGATGGGTAGTTGACTTGCTGTTGCGGTAACCACAATATCAACATCGCCAAGGTGACTGGGAATATCGCCGATGCGAATGGCCGTTGCATCAAATTCATCGGCTAACTCATGGGCGCGTTCGAGCGTGCGATTAGCAATAATCATTTTATTAATGTTGCAGTCATTTAAATGTGTGGCTACTAATTCAATAGTGGTACCTGAGCCGACGAGTAACACGTTGCAAGTGCTCAGAAATTCAAAGCGTTCTTGACAGAGCTTTGCAATCACATAGGCAACTGACACTGGGCAACGACCAATGTTGGTTGTACTACGAATGTGTTTGCTGGTAGAGAAAACGGCAGGGAAAAGTTGTTGCATGTGTGAACCTGCTGTTCCAACATCGAGCGCGAGCTTAAAGGCGTTTTTAATTTGGGCAAGTATTTGTGATTCACCAACCACCATCGAATCAAGGCCACTGGCAACACGCATTAAGTGGCGCACGGCAGTCAAACCTTTGTGGTGATAGCAATAAGGACTGATATCGATATCGTCTAGTTGTTGATGGCAGGATAGCCATTGTTGAATTGAGGCAGGCTCAGGTCCAATTGTATAAATTTCAGTGCGGTTACAAGTTGATAGAATAACAGCTTCATCAAGATCTAGGTCTTGGCGTAGTTTCTCAAGCGCGCTTGTTGCTGCCTCATCATTGCTAAAAGCGAAGCGCTCTCTAACTTTAATTGGTGCCGATTTGTGATTAATCCCAAACGTTAATAAGGACATTTAAGTATTCTCATGCGAAGTAGCCACTTTCAAACGCGGATTATATCATACTGTCTAAAAAGCGACTAGCGCGTAGTAAACAGCAAGTGATTACGGTATGATTGACTGTCATCTCATCATAGCCAATAAGGACACATTATGCGCTTGCTTATCAAACTATCGGTTATTTTCTTAAGTCTTGTGGGACTTGCTGGTTGCGACTCGTTTGATTTGGGTTCAGCTCCTAAGCAGAATTTTGTTAAGGAATTACCTGCAAAGCGTCAACGCGAATTGCGTCAAGTTAAAAAATTTCGTGCGGTGGGTGCATTTAAAGTTTTGCCTGAAAAAGGTAGCAATAAAATGCTTAACTTCGATTGGTATAGTCAAGGTAATAACTTTTTTACACTACGTTTAATGTCGCCAGGTGCGTTTTATACGACAACTTTGCGTAATTTCCATGGGTCTTATACTTTTTGGCATGGTCCAACACGGTTTGTTCGTGTACGTGGCAAGTCTTTTCACAACTTGATGCTATCTGATTTAGGTTGGTATTTACCGTTAAATAACTTTTATTATTGGTTGCGTACTATTCCGGCACCTCAAGCAAAAAATAAACCTAAAATTGTCACTAAGTATGATAAATATGGTCACCTAATTACGCTTGGCCAAGATGGTTGGGTAATTAGCTATAGTCGCTTTATGAAAAAAGGTTTTGATGATATGCCCACCAAGATAACCATTTGGGGGCGAGGCGTAAAAGTGGAAGTCGCTGTTAAGACTTGGATATTCTACTTTGACCAAGAGCTTATGGATATTCAAAAAACAAATAAAGTATTAGTAGATACGGTAGAAACGGATTTATAAATCTTGAATAAACAACTATTTTTGCCTGCACCTGCTAAGGTCAATCTTTTTTTGCATATATTGCAAAAGCGTTCTGATGGTTATCATGATTTACAATCGGTGATGCAGTTTGTCGACTTCTACGATCGGCTTACTTTTACGCTGACTGATGATCATGCCATAGCGTTTGATTCAAATTTTTCAACACCAGATAATTTAGTACTACGTGCCGCAACTGTATTGCAGCAATATGCAGCGGTTGATGTGGGAGCGAAGATTCAACTTGAAAAACAATTGCCAGCAGGTGCGGGCATGGGTGGAGGTAGTAGTGATGCAGCAACAACTTTGCTGGGGTTAAATCAATTATGGGATTTGCAGCTTGATATCGATACACTTGCAGGCTTGGGTCAGAAGCTTGGTGCCGACGTGCCATTTTTTGTGCGAGGACATGCCGGTTGGGTTGAGTCAACTGGCGAACATATTACGCCAATGACTTTGCCAGAGCTTTGGTATTTGTTGCTCATGCCTAAATGTACAATTTCAACGGCAGCATTATTTGCTGATACAGCATTAAAGCGTGATTGTGCTCGATTAGAAAAAGATGCATATCATTTTGGTGCTGGTAAAAATGTGTTTGAACCGATCGTTCGCGCACGTTACCCAGAAGTGGATGAGGCTTTGTCCTGGCTTTCGCAATATACGGATGTCAAAATGACAGGAACTGGTGCTACAGTGTTTGGAATATTTGACACGGAGATTGAAGCCGGTAGAATAGCTGCCCTGGTACCACAGCATTTGCGCAGCCACGTTGCACAAGGGCTGAATAAGTCACCTTTATGGTCATCGTTATCATAGAGGATTTTGGTGGGGCGTCGCCAAGCGGTAAGGCACGGGGTTTTGATCTCCGCATTCCCAGGTTCGAATCCTGGCGCCCCAGCCACTAATATTTAGGAGCGCACTTTGTCTGAATTGATGGTTTTTTCTGGTAATGCAACCCCACATCTTGCAGACTTAGTTGCCAAATCTCTCGGGAAAACCCTCGGTAAGATTGAAGTTGGTCGATTCAGTGATGGTGAAACCCGTGTTGAAATCAAAGAAAATGTCCGCGGCCGTCATATCTTTATTGTTCAATCTACATGTGATCCAGCCAATGACACATTAATGGAATTAATTATCATGGCAGATGCATTCAGACGTGCCTCAGCTGCCAGCATCACAGCGGTCGTGCCTTATTTCGGCTATGCGCGTCAAGATAGACGTGTGCGTTCAACTCGAGTGCCTATTACCGCTAAGGTGATTGCCGATATGATGCAAAACGTAGGTATCAATCGTCTTATCACAGTCGATTTACATGCTGACCAGATTCAGGGGTTCTTCTATATCCCGGTAGATAACATCTATGCTAGCGGTGAAATTCTGTCAAATGATCATCTTAAAGAGCAGTATCCGGATCTTATGGTTGTCTCACCTGATGTGGGTGGTGTGGTGCGCGCACGCGCGATAGCCAAACAATTGGATGACAGTGATCTTGCTATCATCGATAAACGTCGTCAGCGCGCCAATCAATCTGAAGTAATGAATGTGATTGGTGATGTATCTGGTCGTGATTGTGTATTGGTTGATGATATTATCGATACTGCTGGTACACTCTGTGCTGCAGCACAAGCACTACAAGATAATGGCGCGAAGAATGTATTAGCTTACTGTACCCATCCTGTTTTGTCGGGCCGAGCAATAGATAATATCTCGCGTTCAGCACTGACAGAAATCATTGTTGGTGACACTATTCCATTATCACCAGAGGCTGCGGCTTGCAGTAAGATTCGCCAAGTCACACTAAGCGGACTTATTGGCGAAACCATCCAACGTATTGAGAGTAACCGTTCGGTGAGCTCGATGTTTCATGAAGGTCCTCCTGCGTAACTCATTGAGTTACTTTCGAAGAGAAATAACTGGCAATTTTTTGTAAAAGCAGTAAAATAACGCACTTTTCATATGAATTGATTGGAGCAGGTCTATGTCGACTGGATTTGAAATTGGTGCGCAAGTTCGTACAGATTGCGGCAAAGCAACATCTCGCCGTCTTCGCCATGCAGGTTTTGTACCTGCGATTATCTATGGCGCAGATAAAGAGCCACAAATGATTACATTGCCTCATGATAAAATTTTACATGCATTAGAGCAGGAATCGTTTTTCTCTCATATTTTGACTCTTAAATTAGATAACGGTCAGAGTGAACAAGTGGTTTTAAAAGATGTGCAACGCCATGTTTACAAACCTAAAATTGAGCATGTCGACTTCTTTAGAGTGAATGCCACTGAGAAGCTTACTATGCATGTGCCTATTCATTATGTCGGCGAAGAAGAGTCAGCTGCTGTGAAAGAAGGTGGTGTGGTGTCTAAGCTGATGACAGACCTTGAAATTAAGTGTTTGCCATCAGATTTACCTGAGTTTATCGAGGTGGATATTACTGACCTAGCTCTAGATAGTTTACTGCACATTACTGACATCAAGCTGCCCAAAGGTGTTGAATTGCTTCATGAAATCGATGACGCACATGATCATCCGATCGTCAGTATTCATGTACCTAAAGAAGAAGTGATCGAAGAGCCAGTTGCTGAAGCAGCAGTCGAGGGTGAAGAAGGCGAAGCAGCAGAGGGCGAAGATAAGTCGGAAGCGGCAGCTGAAAATGATGCTGATAAAAAAGACTAACTAGGCATTATGACAGGGATTAACTTAGTCGTCGGCCTGGGAAATCCGGGTAAGCAATATGAAGACACGCGCCACAATGTGGGCATCTGGTTTATCGAAGCGCTTACCCGCCAATATCAAACATCTCTTGCTCCAGAAACAAAATTCCATGGTTTAATTGGCCAATGCACTATTAACAATCGTAATTGCCGTTTGCTGGTGCCGACTGTTTTTATGAATGAGAGTGGTTTATCGATACGTAGCCTGCTTAACTTTTATAAAATTAAACCAGAAGAAATGCTGGTTGTGCATGATGAATTAGATTTTGAGCCAGGTGTTGTGCGTTTAAAGCAGGGCGGTGGTCATGGTGGTCACAATGGCTTGCGTGATATCGTGGCACAAATTGGCAGTTCGGATTTTTATCGTTTGCGTATTGGCATTGGCCATCCGGGCAATCGTAACAAAGTAACCTCGTATGTGTTGGGTCCTCCAAATCAGGCTGATAGAATAGAGATTGAGCGTGCCATCGATGATGGCTTGCGTGTTTTAGGCGATGTTGTAAGCGGTTCTTTTGAGCAGGCGATGACATACTTACATACAGATTAGGAGACAGCATATGAAAAAATTATTATTACTATTACCATTAGTGATTCTTTTGGGTGCGTGTGATGATCAACACAAGCAAAAGATTTCAAATAAACAAGTCATTGGTGGCAATGCAGTTTTACCGCCAAAATATTTATCGATAGATGGCTGGCAGAAGTGCATCGGCAAAAAAGATATGGGCACGTGGAAAGCAATTTGTATGCCTAAGTCTAAACCTGCTGCTTGTAGTGATAATGCTTGGAAACAGTTCACAGGATTGACGGGTAAAGATAAAGTACCGGATTGCTAGTCGGAGATTTTAATGGGTTTTAAGTGTGGTATTGTTGGTCTTCCTAACGTCGGTAAGTCGACATTGTTTAATGCATTAACCAAAGCAGGTATTGAAGCGGCAAATTATCCGTTTTGCACGATCGAGCCCAACGTTGGTGTGGTGCCGGTTCCAGATAAGCGTTTAAGTCAAATAGCCGCAATTGCAGGCTCTAAAACAATTATTCCGGCGGTGATGAATTTTGTGGATATCGCCGGTTTAGTTGCTGGTGCGGCTAAAGGTGAAGGACTTGGTAATAAGTTTTTGGCTAATATTCGTGAGACTCAGGCGATTGCACATGTGGTGCGTTGCTTTGAAAATGATGATGTGACGCATGTTGCAGGCAAGATCGATCCGATTGCCGATATCGAGGTGATTAATACTGAGCTGGCACTTGCCGATCTTGAGACAGTGGATAAGGCATTACAACGTTTAGAAAAAGATTTAAAACGTGGCGATAAAGAAGCTAAGGCACGCCAACCGGTATTGCAAAAAGTCAAAACACATCTAAATAACGCTGAGGTCGTGCGCAAGCTGCAATTAACAGACGATGAAAAGTTGATGCTGCGTGATTTACATTTATTAACTGCAAAACCTACTTTATATATCGCTAACGTTGATGAAGCGGGCTTGCACGGTAACCCACAATTAGCGGCTGTACAAAAATATGCCGTAGCCGAAGGTTCTAAAGTTGTGGCGGTCTGTGCTGCCATCGAATCTGAAATTGCTGAGCTTGATGAAGCCGAGCAAGTTGAGTTTTTGGCGAGTCTTGAGCTTGATGAACCAGGCCTCGATCGAGTGATTCATGCGGGCTATGAGTTGCTAGGCTTACAAACTTACTTAACTGCAGGCCCCAAAGAAGCGCGTGCCTGGACGGTCAAGCAAGGTGCGACGGCACCGCAAGCGGCAGGCGTGATTCATACTGACTTTGAAAAAGGCTTTATCCGCGCTGAAGTGATCGCTTTTGATGATTATGTACAGTTTAAAGGTGAGGCGGGGGCGAAAGAAGCAGGTAAATGGCGCCTTGAAGGTAAAGACTATATTGTCCAGGATGGTGATGTTATTTTATTCCGTTTTAATGTTTAGAGGCGGTTGACAATATTAACCAAAAACCGCAAAATCTCTCCTCTTATTTGGCTATGTAGCTCAGCTGGTTAGAGCACAGCATTCATAATGCTGGGGTCGGTGGTTCAAGTCCACCCATAGCCACCATAATTCTCAAGTTGTTCTCTAGTCAACACTCTAAAAAAATAGTGGCCGCAACCAAAGGTTAGTTGCATTTGAGTGGTGCAATTTTAAGTGGGTTTTACTTTTATGGGACTCGCGCAGGCAGTGTTGCATGTTTGAGAAACGTCTGTTAGATAGTGCTCGAATATTGTATTACAATTTTTATCTATTGCCTCATTTAATTTATATGCATATTTATTATCGATTGCTATCGCAATGCTTGGAATTACTTTTTTACCTGTGGAAGCATTATTTGACATGCGTGTTGTAAGTACTTCTTTTGTTTTCTCACAGTAAAAATATTTTAGGCTAGTGTTTTTATCTGAAAAGAAGTTGTTACAGTTCTTAACACAGTTTAAAAAGCCAGGAGGGGGGGAAGCTAGTGAAGTCAGTGTTGTAGCTGCTAGCACAATTAATGCAGCTTTTATGTATCGAGAGGATTTAGTGTGTTTCATGATATTATTCCTTTTGAGTTGAGTTATCCTTGATTAGTAAATATAGTATTTGTAGCATGTAAAATCAAATATTATAAAAGCCATGGCGGTAACTTCTCAATAAGTTGAGGCAGGATTGTAAAATTCAACTTGTTGATTTTACATAGCATAGCCGCACCCCTGAGTTGCTAAGACTAATACACCTCAGCGCTTTAGACTTAACTTGAGCGATCTGCATTCATGACTTTAGTCCACGCACTTACAAAGTCATGCACAAACTTCTCTTTATTGTCATCTTGGGCGTATAACTCGCAATAAGCACGTAAAATTGAATTAGATCCAAATACAAGATCAATACGTGTTGCTGACCATTTCTTTTGATCAGTTTTGCGATCTACAATATCATAAAGATTATTATCTTTTGGTATCCATTTATAATTCATGTTGGTTAAGTTAACGAAGAAGTCAGTTGTGAGTGCGCCTTCATTATCGGTAAATACACCATGTTTTGTGTCACCATGGTTCGTACCCAAGACACGCATACCACCAACTAAAACGGTCATTTCATAAGCGGTTAAATTCATCAGCTGTGTTCGATCAAGTAATAAATGCTCAGGCTTAACTGCAAAGTCTTGTTTGAGCCAATTACGATAACCATCATGAATTGGTTCAAGTGGTGCAAATGCATCAATATCCGTCATTTCTTGTAGGGCATCGCCACGTCCTGGCATGAATGGGACATTAACACTAAATCCTGCTTTTTTAGCAGCTTGTTCAATACCGACATTACCTGCAAGCACTATGATATCGGCAACACTGGCTCCTGCTTCTTTTGCGATGGGCTCTAATATGCTGAGTACTTTTGCGAGACGTTTAGGTTCATTACCTTCCCAGTCTTTTTGTGGTTTGAGGCGTATACGTGCACCATTCGCACCACCGCGCATGTCTGAATGACGAAATGTTCTAGCGCTATCCCAAGCAGTGCTAATCATGTCACTTACTGATAAATTACTTTGGCTGATTTTTTCTTTGACGGTAATGATATCAAATTCAGGATTACCTTCTGGAATAGGGTCCTGCCAAATAAGGTCTTCAGTTGGTGTATCAGGACCTATGTAACGAGATTTGGGGCCCATGTCACGATGAATGAGTTTAAACCATGCACGTGAAAATGCATCATCAAGTGCTTTTTGATCTTTATGGAATCGCTCTGATATTTTGCGGTAAATAGGATCAGTAATCATTGCCATATCAGCGTCAGTCATCATAATAGTGGTTTTGAGTGCATAAGATGGCTCTTCGACATCATTAGGTTTTTTATTATCATTGATTTTTTTAGGTACCCATTGATTCGCACCTGCAGGGCTTTTTTGTACTTCCCACTCATGGTTAAACAGCATTTCAAAATAACCGTTATCCCATTTGGTTGGGTTGGAAGTCCAGGCACCCTCGAGTCTGCTAGTGATAGTGTCTCGGCCGATGCCACGTTTTTTTTGATTGATCCAACCAAGGCCTTGGTCTTCAATTGGCGCACCTTCAGGTTCGGGGCCTAAGTCTGCAGGATTACCATTACCATGCGTTTTACCAACGGTATGTCCGCCTGCTGTTAATGCAACGGTTTCTTCATCATTCATCGCCATGCGTGCAAAAGTGACGCGAACATCAGCAGCTGTTTTTAACGGGTCGGACTTACCATCAACACCTTCTGGATTCACATAGATTAGTCCCATTTGCACCGCGGCTAATGGGTTTTCGAGACTGTCTGCATCCCCTTTTTTTTGATAGCGATTTTTACCAAGCCAAGTTGTTTCAGCACCCCAATAGGTATCTTTTTCAGGGGCCCAAATATCTTCACGCCCAAAACTAAAACCAAATGTTTTAAGTCCCATGGATTCATAAGCCATATTACCCGCTAAAACAATTAAATCAGCCCAGCTTAATTTATTGCCGTATTTCTTTTTAATCGGCCAAAGTAAGCGACGTGCTTTATCGAGGTTAGCATTATCAGGCCAAGAGTTTAATGGTGCAAAGCGCTGGTTGCCGGTGCCTGCACCACCACGACCATCGCTAATACGATACGTACCAGCAGCATGCCATGACAGGCGAATCATCAAGCCACCGTAATGTCCCCAGTCCGCAGGCCACCATGCCTGACTATCGGTCATCAACTCAATTAAATCTTTTTTTAGTGCAGCAACATCAAGTTTTTTAACCTCTTCACGATAGTTAAAGTGTGCTCCCATGGGGTTAGTCTTGCGATCATGTTGATTTAAAATATCCAGATTTAAGGTTTCAGGCCACCAATCTGTAACAGATGTATCAGTGGTTGTATGTGCACCGTGCATAACTGGGCATTTGCTTTTATCCATGAGAAAGAACCCTTCGGCTGATGAGTAAATGACTAGTATTAAGAGATTGTAGGCTTTTGTCAAACAGGGGGTTATACTTTTTTGGGTGTGCTCAAAAGATTGAATAGTGGCTTATTGATATAGTAGTTGCTTCTCCATAGCTTGTGTTTCTCGAGATAGCCTGCAGATGATAGCTGATCAAGATATTTCATGGCAGTTATTCGAGATATTTTTAAATCATTCACTAGAAAATCAATTTTAGTATAAGGATGTCTAAATAAGTTATTTAACAAATCCTGGCTATAGAAATTGAATGACTTGCGTATGCTTTGCTTGTAGTCAAGCATCAATTTTTTTATTTGATGAATTAGCCATATAGTTTGTTGGGCAGTTATTTCAACTCCTTTTAAAATATAGAGTATCCATGACTCCCAATCATTTTTATCGCGTACTGCTTGTAGTAGCTCATAATATTGAGCTTTTGTTTCAATAATATATTGGCTTAAATATAATATAGGAATATCAAGTAACCCATTTAGGACGAGGTATAGGATGTTAATAATCCTACCTGTGCGCCCATTGCCATCATAAAATGGGTGAATTGACTCGAATTGGTGATGAATGATAGCCATTTTAATTAAGGGATCAATGTCGGGAGATAGTGATTCATCATTAATGTAGTTTTCCAAATTTTTCATGAATTTTGTGATTACTTCATAGTCCTGTGGTGGTGTATATATGATTTCTCCTGTGGCTGCATTTTTTAAGTCAGTGCCAGGTAGCTTTCGGAACCCTGCATTATTACCCTCTAGTATTTCTTGTATTTTTATAATCTGATTACTTGTTAATATCTGTTTTTCTTTTACTTGTTCGAAACCAACAATTAGAGCTTGTGCATAACGCTGCACTTCCTTTGCTGCTGAGGAGCTTAAGCTATTAGAGTCTATTTCGGCTTTATACATTTCATCGTGAGTTGTTATAATATTTTCAATTTCAGAGCTATCTTTTGCTTCTTGTAAGACAAGTGTGTTAATTAAAATGCTTTGGTTGGGTATTGTTTCGGATACGCCTTTTAGTTCTGCTAAATATTTATTGGCAGAAATAGCTATTTTTAAAATGTCTGTGGTTTCAAGCCTATCACTTGGTGGTGGGAGCTCTTTAAGAGAATATTGCTTCATTTTTGTGCTCATGATTAATTATTTTGAATATTTATACGTGATTTTGCTCTCGTGTATAAAAAAACGTGATTTTTATACATGATACATCTCTCGTGTATAAAAATCACGTTTTTTTATACACGAGAGCAGGATTTTTGCCAATATGGTTTAAATGTAATCAACAATTCAATGAGTTAGCGCGAGTCACGCTGGCGCTCGTGATGACATGCTTGTCTCAGCTAATCGAGGAATTACAATTTTGCCTGGGTTTTCGCGTGCAATATTTAAGGTATTGGGTGTCAATAAAACGATAAGGCAAATGCTCATCACGGCCTTGTGGGATGCCAAGACGCTGGGTTTGGATGATATCGCTGGGTTCGTAATCAAGAGTGCCAATATAAAATTTATGCCGATTAAATTGCTGTTGATCCCATTCAGGTACGTGGATACCAAGCGATTTGCAGAGTAAAGTCTGGCCATTACACAATCGCTCTATGGGGCGTAATGTTTGTGAAGGCAGTGGATTTTGTTGCTGCATGCGTGCAATCATTTTTTGGTAATGGGGTGCTTTTTCAAATGGAAATGCAGATTTAATCAGTACTGCATTACCATCACCTCTGGCACTAATATTTAATGAGTCACCACCGCGTGCATAATACATATAAATGGTGCCAGCTGGCATAAATAATCCTTTGCGCTTTTCAGTAAAGCCAAGTGAGGCATGACTGGCTTTATCATCGATATAATAAGCTTCCGTTTCGATGATGCGTGCCATCAACCATAGATCAGATTGTTTATAACAAATAATTTTACCAAGCAAGCTGCGCGCAAGATCGCATGCGTCTTGCTGATAGTGTTTTAAATTGAGAATCTTAGGCTGCATCATATAACTGTTGGAGTAGGGTTAAAGATTTTGTCGGATCACCTTAATTGTATAAGTTCAAACCCGATGTGACAGTTGCCCGTTTTTTGGAAGCTACTGTCAGCTTAAGTTGAGATCGTCAACCTTCAGTATTATAGATTTTTTTACGAAATGCAATCTGATAAAACTTTTCAAGGATGGTTTTATGAAAACGCTCACAAATACCATTGGTTTGTGGTGAATACGCTTTTTTTTTGTATGTTCAATATCATTTAATGCTAAGTACAGCTCATAATCATGATGCTCTACCTTGCCACAATACTCAGTGCCTCAGTCTGTCAGCATACGTATAATTTCCATACCATGAGCTTCAAAAAATGGTATCACACGATAATTTAAAAGGTCGGCTGCTGTTATAGGTGTTTTATTTGTCTTAAACCTACATTCCTAGAACAAGAACTTAACTATTTTTAATTACCGGTGCTGATTTGAGCGCGTGATGAAAAATTAATAATAAAAGAGCTACGATTTTCATGCGAAAAGGTTATCTTGTTGCCATTTTTAATAATGGAGAGTTGCCGTCATGGAGTTAGCGAACGAAAATATTAGAACTTTAGCAATGGATTATCATGGTTTGGTTGCTGCCACTTGCAAAGATTTAGAAATAGCAGAAAAAATCAACAGTAAAATAATAAATAACGATGATCGACGTATTGTAACGACAGGCAAAGCACTAGTGGCAATCTTTGTTTCAAATTATGGCGATGTAGCACAACGCTGGTTATTAGTTTATTCGGATCAAGCTTTGCATAAGATAAACAGCGCTATTGTACCTATCATGAAACATGCAAAACGAGGCAAGCCAAAGTCCGGTCAAGAGAAATCAGTTGTTGGTTATAAGATTGAGAGTAGTTTTGAAAGAGATGCAGATGCTATTAATTTGTTATTAAATAGTAAAGGTAGATTTATTTTAGCTACCAATGATATGGATTCAAAAAACTATACAGATCAACAAATGCTTGAAGAATATAAGGACCAACAAAAAAGGAATTGGTGTTGTGTAATTTTATGAGGATGATGCTCATAAGCCGATTAAAGAGATGGTAACGAATATAAATGAATTAAGAAAAAAGATTATCTCACTATTTGGTCATACAGCATGCCCGATGTATGGGCTAATTCAAAAAAGTGAGGTAGAGGTCCTAGGAATGTAGGTTTAATGTTAAAAAGGATTTTATTCCACCACCACAAATTGCCTCAAATAACATCAGATCTTAGCTGGGGACTCTCTATGTCTCCTGGAGAGTTTAAGTGGTTATGTCTGAAATGGTGCTTTGTAGCGGGAGGAGCTGTATGAGAAAAACCTTGATAAAAAATAGTTAGTTGATATGATATTATGACAAAGTCGCTCGGTAATTAATCCGACAGTTTCCCTTGGTAATGACATTAAAATAAAGCACTAGCTATTTACAAGGAGAAGTTTATGTTAACAGCAGAAGAAAAGCGCTCTCTAGAAATCACTCAGCGTAGCACAGAATTATCTGCTATCATTTATCATGAATTGATTCGGCGAGATTATCTAGATCAAACACATTTGCTGATGGCTAATCGACTGGGTAAGTTGGCATTGGTATTAGCAGTCGCAAAAGAAACCCAGACAATGCTCTATGATAAAAGTACAACATTAGTTGAGCAGGGGGCTGAAATGACAGTTGATGCTTTGATGAGCAAATTGCCAGCAGGAATTGGTATTACGATTAAAGGCATTGAGTTGTTTGGCAATTATGCAGCCCCCGTGATTGTTGAAGATGTCAATTCAGCAGTTATTCAGGTTGCCAAGACAGAACGAGATATTTTAGAGCACCTAAGTGAAGCGCAAAAAATAGCATGGCAGACTGAATTTACTTTATCTGAGGAGATGGTACAGGCAGTTGCGTGGGTTAAAGGCTGTAAGTACTTTGCAGAGAAAATAGGTGAGGCAAAAAAATGGATCGGCAAAAGTGCGCAAAAAGGCGTAGATTATGTGTCATCTGCTGTACAGCAAGCGGCCGAAGGAGCGCATGATGAAGAATTGGCGGGTGAATTCCGTGAAGCAAATGCCATTTTTAAATTAGCTAATGCATTATCAGAAAAAATAAAAAGGAAAGATCCAAATAATAAAGTCGATGAAATAGCTGCACAGAACTATGTCTTAAGTGATGAAGAGCTAGAAGCAACAAAATCTGACACTGTTGTTACACATAGTTCGTTATTTAGACAATCTAAAAAATCCGAATTAGCGCCTAAACTGAGTTTTGTAATCGCTGGTGGTAGCAGCTCAGGCTTAGCAATTATTGGAAAAGTTACCATGGGTTTAACGACGATATCGGTTGGTATTGGTGCAGCGGTTTTGGCTGTTGGGCTGACGGTGAGTCACATTTATCAAAAAATAAAAAAGAAACAATTTAAACATTGTCAGAAATTGCAAGCTCAGAATAGTCATGATGCGCGTTTAACCTACGAAAATTATAATGTGATAGTGGACGAATATAAAGCTGCTTATATGTTTGAAGATGCTGATAAGTTTGAGGAAGTTTTGATAAAAATTAATAGTAGTATGGAAAAATTGCAAACAGCTATTAAAACTCGTTTTTTAGTGCTAGAGCATCGCAATAAAGCGATTCAAGGGGAATTAAAACGGAAAGACTACATAGCGCCAGGTGGGCATAGGCAAATTTATGATGAGCTGAAAGCTTTATACGGTCAAATTTCTGATTCATTACAAGCCATTACCAAGGAAATCCAAAGCAACCTTGAAGTGCTTAACGCAGCAAAAACACGGTTAATTGTAACTCATTAGCGTGGTAAGAATGAAAATGGAAAACAATAGAAAAAATTACGCATCTAAAAATACAAAATGTGCGTAATTAGATAAGAGGGAATACAATGTGTAGATCAGAATTGCCACGTCCAGGTCAAGTAAGATTGGGAAAAAAAGCACTATCGACAACTTGGATTGCTTCTAGTGCTCAGCAAGAAAATGTTAGTCAGCGTAAGAGCTTCGCATCCCTTAAGGGGCTTTATAATGAAATGGAAGTTGAAAATGAAGCAACCGTGGTTCCAGAGCTTGATGATAGAGAGCATAGTTTTTTTTGGTATAACTCTTATGAGAAAACGTTAAAAGGACTACTGAAACTCGCGAGAAACGTAGGAAGATGCCATGAGGTCGCTAGCCAAGATGTTGATTATATATTGAAATATTGCATTAATTCTGAAAGATCAACAAAAATAAAAAGATTAGGTCTTCGAGTTATCAGTTATTTAGTTGAATACCATGGTCGTTACTGTCGGTTAAAACCAGAAGCTATAAAGTCAATTAAAAAAATGATGAAACATGAGCTTTCTGTTTTAAAAAATAGTTGCTCTGATGGCAAAGACATCGATCTAAAAACATTAAATATTGTTATATTAACATTATGTCATTGTATTAAAAATCATCTAATTTATTGTGATAAGGCGTTGCATGATGATATATCATGGGCAATCGAGCAGCTTAGAGAAAGACTAACATTATTTTTGCCTACTGTAACACTGGCTTTATCAGTTACTGCAGACCTTGATGAAACACCACCCCCCTTATGTTGGGATGTTTTAAAAGAATGTTTAATTACCGTTGATTCAGATCAATATGAAAAATATGTTAAAGATCCATCGATAGGGCTTAAAGAAATTCCGGAAAAAACATACAAAGAAGCTAAAGGTCGTTATAACTCATGGCGACCTTATAGTAGTTTAAGAGATTTAAGAAATTTTTCTGAAACTGGTGAAAGGTTGTCAAAAACTGAACTTGAGTTTGTTTTAGATTTAGCAGATAGTGGTTGGGGTAAAGGTAGCGCTTGGCTATATGGTTGGTGTTACGACGGTGCATTAAATAAGGCCTTAAAAGCTATACGTTTTTCGTTGAAAAATGGACAAAGAGAATTACCAAAACCAGCCATAGCGAGAAAATTATTATTAGATAATTTACAGTCAGACAGTCGAAAGTTAAAATATGAAGCAATTCTTATTACAAAATATTTGATTCGATACAGGCGTAGTAACAATGTAAATATTGATGAAGAAATTCATTGTAGCAATGTTAATATCGATGAAGAAATTCTTTCAGTGTTTTTCGAAGCGATATCAAGCATGCAAATAACTGCACTAAACGCCATTCAACAATTGTATTTTAAAGAAAAAGTTCCTGATGCACAAACCGTGATATTCGAAAAAATTCTACAAGAACTGTATAAAAATAATTATGTCACTCCAGCAGTGAAAACCAAATGCGGTTATGTATTGGATTTTGTGAATGGTAGTTTTGATAAAAGAATTAATTTACTTTTAATCTCATCAGAGACAGAAGAGGCAATACAATTTTTTTTGGATTTAGCCAAAAAAGATCAAGATATAAGCCTTGCTGTACCTAATTTGTGTCAGATTGTTATAAAAGAAGATTATAGCACCAGTGCAAAGTTGTTAGCTGTTGAAGCGCTAAGTTACGTGGATAATTATATAGAATTCCCTTTAACGTTAATTGCATATCTTATTCAGACAGTGTGCGAGATAGAAAGCCCCCAATATATTGGGTATAAAAATAATTGCTTATTAATTTTAGCAAATATTATTGGAGAAGGTCTTTCAAACGAAATATTAAAAGAAATATCAAATATCATTTTGGTTCATTTTGGAATAAAAGGCTGTGAAAAAAATACTTGTAAAATCTTTGATAAGCTTATTAATTTAAACCCAAAGGTTTTGCATGATTTTTCAGATATATTGCTTTCCTTAGTTGAAAAGTTTTTTATTTATTTGAAAGCTTCAGTGCATGATAGCACCTTAATGGGAGAATTATTAATCATCATTTATGGTTTAAATGAAAAAATCAAATATGAATTTAATTCGGAACAAATATCACACCTCATAAGTGTTATACAAGAGGTGGATGATATAGAGATCAAGCATGAAGTTGTTAGATTGTTAGTAGAGTCTAATAAGGTAAAAAAAATAGTTTTATCTAAAAAAGCCATTTATGAGCTCTCGAAATTTTTAGTCGCTGAAGATTGTCCAGTAGAGTTAAAAAAAGATATATTAACTTTATTTAAGTGCCAAATTGATAATAGCCGACAGATTTTTGATGAAACAGTTGTGATTGGATTAAAAGCTTGTTTGAAAGAATCAGAGTTAATCAATGCAACAATTAATTTACTTGCTTTGCATGCTGAGCATGATGGCAGGGTACCGAAAGTTTTTATTTCAGATATTTTTTTGATAGTAGAAGAAAACCTTCCTGTTTCTGATATTTCACTATCTTTTATTATAAAAAATTTAGCTAAAAATCATTCATTATCTACAGAAGAATTTAATAAAATTTTAATGTTAATAAATTCTAGCTCATTAAATTCGTCGAAAAATTATGTTGATGCATTAGAGTTTTGCTATAAAACGCTCATACAAGAAAAAAAATTAGAAACTATGGACGCTGAATTGCATTATCGTCGTTTAATTCAGTTGGCTTGTTCAAATGTTGATGGTTATATTATTTCAAAAGTTTCTGACATGTTGATTTCTTTATCTGACAACCAGATTTGTTTTGAGGAAGATTGTATTAGAGAGTTGTTGTTTCATTTTCCATCGTGTGAAGATCAACTACAATTTCAGTGGTTAACTTTGCTAAATAAGCAAATTTCTATTCATCAGCTTGCGATGGAAGCTTGTCCAGAAGATTATACTAACATAGTGTCTTCGATACAAAAAACGTTTCTTGTTTGTTACGAAAATTTATCAGTTGACAAAATTAAACAGTTTCTTGATATTTTGTTAATCTTGAATCAATGCATGCAATCTGTGTATGGCGATAAAATTTGTAATGCGTTAGTTGATATTTTGATAAAAACTCATGATGAATTCATAAAAAGGGGTATTTTGCATGTGTTTGAAAACACAAATTTCCATTCAGAGAGATTGGATGATTTTATTAGGTTAGAAAAATGTGCCAATAAAATTTTAGAAGAACCAATAGGATTATGGAGTTTGATTAAAGGTTTTTTAGATAGTAATCCATTTTTAGAAATTAAAAGTATCCTAAAACAAAAAAAACAGATTACCCACAATTGTTTCTTGTCCTTAGATAGTTTGTTGCTGAAGTTAGTTAGAATACAAGACGTCTTAGAGGTATATTTATTAGTGCTTGAAAATGGGCATACTTTGCCGGTTGAAAGTCAAAAAGTTGTTGTTAGTTTCATTGATTCTGCTGATGAGTCTCAGCTTGGTAAGCACTTTAATCATCTGATTTCCATCATCTCTGAATATGTTACTTCCGGTGGTGAGTTAACGCAAGATATTTGGAAAAAGCTAGAGTTAGTATTTATTACTAAAAAGCAGAATATAACATTAAGTTTTTTGGTTCTTTTGGAGGACGCACTTTGTAAAGATTTTGATATTGATAAAGAGATAATTGCTTATCTAGCCAGATTATCTGGGAATGTGGATAGACAATGCGGGACAGTTTTGCTGAGAATTTTTGATAAGCTAGATAAAAAAAATTCAGTCAGTATTAGTCGAAAAGCTGTTGAAAAACTAGAGAAAAAAACACAGATTAGCAAATTGTCTTATGCTTTAGAAAAATTTGACTGTAATTTTAAATCAGTGGTTCGAAAAGCTGTTTGTGACTTGTATCAATCTTCCAAGGAAAATACCGATCACTTTATAGTGAAAGAGTATTATGAAAGCAAGATGAATCAACATGTCGATTTATTGCTAGTAAAAGGATGGCCCAAGAAATTTATCTATGATGTGATAAAGTTATTTAACAAATCAACAAAAAATGCATTAGATGAGCTCTTGTTAGTTTTTGAGCTTTTGGTAACTTACAGTTACACAGAAAAACGACTAACTTATGATTTTTTGGCTCAGACGTTTTCTTTAAATAGTCCGAGTACATTGGTTAAAAAAGTGCATCAAGCTTGCGTTAAGGCATGTTTTAAGCAAGTAAATGGAGAGTATGAAAAAGAACAATTACTAGAAGCACTAGCGGGTGATGAGCAAAAGTTTTCACGGCAACAGATTGCTGATTGTTTAATGTCAGTTGATGATATTTCCCTCAATAATAGTTTTTCCTTACTGTTGAGTGACGATTTAAGTAAAACAGCTTTTGATAAAAAAATAAATAGCCATAGCATATCTCAAGATAAAATTTTAAACTGGTCGCTAGATGATATTGGACATTGGGCAACATTAGTTAAACAAAACCCAAAGCTCTTGCAGCAAGCTGTTTTTATCCCTGAAGCTTTGGCTGTTATCAGTCGTGCTTTTTCTTTACTTGCTCCTCAATTTGGTTATCATCTAAGGCATGCTCAACTTATCTCTATTTATCTTTTGTTTACTAAACCTGAAGAAAGCGGTAGATTTTTACAGGTTGCAACAGGTGAAGGAAAAACAGCGATTATTGCTGCTTTGTCTGTGCTGAAAGCATTGGTTGGTCATAAAGTTGATATTATTACTAGCTCGCCTTTGTTAGCTGATAGAGATGCAAAAGACCTTTGCGAATTTTATAGTGTATTTAATCTAACAGCTAGAAGTAATCATGAAGATCATTATACATCTGGCACAAAAGCTTGTTATTCAAACAATGTTGATATTGTTTATGGTGATATTAGTGATTTCCAATATGATTATTTACGTCACGTTTATAGCAGGCTCAATACACGAGGCAAGCGTCCTTATGACACTGTAATTGCTGATGAAGTTGATAACTTGGTTATTGACAGAAACTCAACCATTGCCATGTTAGCTGATCCTATGCCAGGCATGGATCAATTAACCCCTATTTTTTTGTTTATCTGGCAACAATTGCTGTTATTAGATGTGACTTTTAAAGAGGAAGGTTCAGATATTACTTTTGAAAAATTAAAACCAGTCTTGGAGTCGAGTCTCGAATCATTTTTGAATGGCAAGCTTGATCAATCTGAGGATGAGTTATCAGAGACGCTTTTAGACAAAGTTAATATTGAGCTTCCTTATCGTGTGCCAAAACACTTAAAAACTTATGTTGAGGCTCAAAAGTCAAAATGGATCCATTCAGCATTTTTAGCACTTTATCATTTTGATGACCAGCAACGTTTTTCGATAGATCAAGAAGGTGAAAAAAAGTCGATTAATCCAGTTGACTTTGCCAATACCGGCGTTATTCAAAAAGGGACCTCTTGGAATAATGGCTTGGACCAGTTCCTTTCTATTAAGTATGGTTTAAAAACCAATGCTGAACAGGTCACGACTAATTATGTCTCAAACGTCGCTTATTTTAAATTATATGATCAGGCTAATCGACATGGGATTACAGGAACATTAGGATCTAGTGAGGCTAAGAATCTGTTTGAAAACATTTACACAGTGGATACAATTAGTGTGCCTACACATAAAGAAAAACAGCTTTTAGTATTGCCAGGCGAAATAGTTGATGATAACGATGCTTGGCTAGAGAGGATTGCTGAATCTGCTTGGAAAGAGGTGCGATGTAAACGACCCGTATTGATTGTTTGTGAATTTATTAAAGATGCTAGTGCCATCAAAGAAAAAATCACCCAATACCTTGCAAAAAAAGCTTTTACTGACTGGCGTGTGACTGAATATACTCGAAGTGATAAAACAGGAGGGAATTGTGACGAGTTAATATTGCAATCAGGTGATATTGTTGTTGCAACAAATCTTGCTGGTCGAGGAACCGATTTAAAATTGTCAAAACAAGCTCGGCTCAACGGCGGATTACATGTTTGTGTGACTTATTTACCGGAAAGTCAGCGTACTGAAGAGCAAGCATTTGGCCGAGCAGCGAGAAAAGGTGAGCCTGGTACAGCGCAATTACTGCTTGAGAAAAATACGACCTTAAATAAATTAGCTTCTGTGCTTGATGAAGCAGAAGTAGAAGAACCACTGGATATTATTAAAGTAAAGACAAAACGAAAACAACTAGAAGAAAAACGATTGGCTGACATTAAACAAAAAGAAAGACGTGATATTGATGCCAAAGATCGGTTATTTATTCGCTACCTTGAGTTAATTGATCCAGAGAAAGGTGAATTATCGAAAATTGATCACGAAGAATGTTCAGCTGATAGCCGTAAAAAAATAGCCTGCAAACGTCAAGCAGTAGAAGAGCGTTGGGGTTTATGGCTCAAAGAAAATGAAGACAGAAGTTTTGCCCTTGCTGATTTTTCAACCGAGGATTTGAAAACATTGCAAATTTTGACCAAAAATCAATGGAAATCTGGGCGGGATGATGAGGAAGCGTTACTTGCCAAGATTCAACAGCTTGAATTGACAAATGAAAAATTTAAGCGCAAATGTTTTACCACTAAAGAAATCAAACAGCTTAAAATATTATTGGATGAAAATGATCATGCCGCATTAAGCAAAACAATTGTAGAAGAGGTTAATGATATCGAAAAAGCTTTTGATGGTTTTGTGGAAGATTTACTTCAGGACTATCGAAACGATACTATAATTAAAAACCCAATTTATTATATAGAACTAGGACATTATTACCTATCTTATGCTAAGTCTACCCTTATAAAATGGTGTGGGAAGAAATCACATAATGCTGAGCAGGCTATTGATGCTTACACAAAAGCCATCCTTTTAGATAAGGAATCTAATGATTATTTACCTTATTACTATCGTGCTTTAGCTTATTTATTACAAAAAGATGTTGATAATAAAGAACAAGCAAAAGCCGATTTACAAATGGTGATTCATTTGATAGAAGATGTTGCTTTGGGATTATCAAGCAGTTATTTAAAATTTATGAAATTATTTAAACATGATGAATTTAATGAACGCTTAGAGCAGCAACTTGATACCCAGCAAAAAGTTCATTTGTTATTTCTGCAGTCAGCTAAAAAAGCATTAAAATGCATCAAAGAATCACAAAGATTAGTTAACATCAAGGTAAGTGGTACGGAAGAAGAGCGATCACGACTCAATAAAGAGCAAGCATTTGATGCTATTGCCGAGCTAGCATCAACTAATCAATCAGAAGATAATGCTACGCATTTTGACTTATGTTTTCATAATTTAAAAAATTATCTGGATATTTGGAAAAACTACGAAGCATTTGCATTGTTTGATTTGTTGAAGAAAAAGCACAAAATCAACATTGCATTCGATACTAATTACTTTATTGAAGGTGAGAATAGACAAGAGGCTTTGTTAGCATTGTTGCCAATAAATAATTGGAAAGAAGAAAAGTCTCCACAAAAAGATAACGATAATGCTGTCAAATTACCTAAAGAGTCGTTGCCAGAAATTGAAAAATCATTTGAAAAAAATACTCAACAGCAGTCTGAACGAGAAAAGTTGGCAGCAGAAAGAGCTCATAATCTTAGTACACCAATCTATAATGCCTGTCGAGAGGCTAAAACATGGATGAGTCAAGCTGCTACTAATGTTTGTAATAGTGTAGGTAGTGCCACCAAAGGTATAAGGGAAAGTGAAGCGGTAAAAGCTGTTGGTGACAAATTTTCAAAAGGTCGTAAAGTGATCAATGGTGTTGCGAGTGAAACTTGTAATCGTATGAAAGCATGGCTGGGTCAGAAGAAAGCAGTATGTGCTGTACCAGTGACTATTACGTTAGGTATTAGTTCTCATGAAACCGCAGAAAATTTTGTTAACATATGTTGTGAGCAATTTTCAGAAGAAAAAGAAGAATCACAACCTGAATTTACATTGTTAGTAAAAAATATTGATTTAAAGTTAATAAATTCGATTAAATCTAAATTTGATTGTTCAAAACATCAGGTCGAACAAATAATACATCTTCAGGAAGGGGATGAAACTCTATATTATTTTTCTCTACATGTTTGCAAGCTAAAAGAAATTAATAAAATATTAGCTTTTATTAAAGCCTCTCAATGTGACGGTGTATCGGAATCTCAGTTACCATTATTGGCTTATGAATTTAAAGCAGAAAACATATCACAAAATGCTGCTGAAAAGATAATAAAAAGCACGTCTGACAAAGATAGTGTTAAATTACAATTTGAGTCTCTTAACCAAGACAGTGCAAAACTTGTTGTTAAAAACATAGGCGAGTTTCATGAATTTGCAGAGACATCTATTTTAGATGTTGATGCAAAATTGGCTGAAGATTTAGTTAGGCAGGCTCATGCGAAAGAACAAGGGTTTGAATTTTATCATCACTCTCTTGCAAAGCAAATTGCTGAAAAAGGTATTTCTCAAGATGATTTGTCTGAGCTTCAATTAAATGGTTATGATGCTTTATTTGACTTAAAAGATAAAAATCCTTTTCCCTGGAAGGGGTTTGCGTTTTTATGTGGAATGGGCGCATTACAAATATTAGGTGGTGTGTTTCTCACGGGGTTAACAATGGGGGTTGCATCGCAAATTGGTATTGCATTGATGGCTGAAGGTGTCAGTGAATTTATTAATGCTATAAGTGTCGTCTATTATCGAGAATTCAGTATTTCACAATGGGCAGCGCAAAAAGCTATTTCAGTTACTATTTCAATGGCCCTTCTTGGCTTTAATGCTATCAAAGATGCTGTAAGAGCTGCAAGAGCAGCTGCGACTGGTATTTCTATAGAAATAAACGCCATTAAAGCAACTTTCTCAGAAGGTATGACTAAAGCAGCTGGTCATTTAACAGGAATAGTGACAAAATCAGCAGTTACATCGGGGGGAAGCGCTCTTATTAATGCTAGTTTTGATCAGTTTCAACAATGTGTTGTTAATCCCAAAATATTAGCTAGTACGAGAGGAAGTATTAAAGCTATTATCTTCGATAATGCCAGTATTAGACAAAAGCTCAATATGCTATATGCGAGAGAGAGTGTTATGAATCGTTTGCTGAGTAGCAAGCAAATTAAAAACTATCAATTTGAGGATGAATTTCTTGCAGAAGCTGAAAAAACCACAAAAAGTATGACGACAGTTGATTATAGTAAATTGACACATCACCTAGATGAACATCTACAAGTGAAAACCAAAGCATTGATGTCACTTGAAGTTTTCTTACATGAATATTTAACACTATCGAATGAATGCTTTCTAGTAATTAATGAAGGATTTATCGAACAATTGAAACAGCTGCGGTGGGTTACAGAAACTCATCAGATAAATTTGAGTTTTTTAGAACAATTTTATAAGGGGACTAATAAACAATTATGTCGTGATAGTGATCCAGCACGATTTAATGTTGATAATTACGTTATTGAATCCATACCATTTATAGAAAGAATAAAGCCTGTAGAACAGTTATGGCAAACCACAACATTCAAGCGTGCGCTGCTATCAGCATGTTTGGCTTATGAACAAATAAAACAATTTCCTAAGACGAGTTTTAAGTCAAAAAAAGAACGGTTGGTTAATATTATTGCTGAAAAAACAGCGATCAATATGCAGTCCATTACTGGAGCTGGGTTGTCCGCTACTAATGGGGTAGCTAATGCATTGTTGGTATATGGTGGTGAGAAAGCAGGTGAAGCAACAAATAAACGTATCTCATCGAGCGTAGAAAACAAGTCAAGGCCACGTAAACCTGATATTTCAAAAGGTGCAGGTGCTAATACTAATGATTTGTCTGACGAATTGCTAGATACTAAGCCGCCAGCTTCCACCGCATCGTCAGCGTCAATTATAGATGACTTAGCTGATACGCAACCATTGTCTTCTGCTACAACAGCTGCCAATGAATTACTTGATGACGCCTCTTCAGTTTCTCAATCTCGCACATCGGTCACCACAGCAGAAAACGTAATACTACCAAATTCTCGAAGCGTGTTAAATACACCCGGAACTCAGCACTCATCCGCCAAGATTATGCAGCAAATAAATCTTGCATGTTATTTTACTTTGCCTGCCATAAAAAATACGGCGAATTCTTTAATACTAGCTGAAATTCTGCGAGATTATGAACGAGATCTTGCTCAATTAAAAATAGACTGGTCTAAACGACAGCAAAAAATGTTTGGTCAATTATCTATGGAACGAAATTTTTTAATGACTCTCATTCGTGTGCATGCCAAACATATGTTATTATCTGCTCAGGCCTTATCTGGTGAAGGGAGCGGCCAACAGGCAATAGATGTGGAAACGCTTCTTAAGGCCTTAAATGCAGCAGAAGAAGCACAAATTGAAATTATATTAAAAAGTTATGTGGGAGATTTTTTAAAACAATCTATATGCCAGCACTTCATAAAAATTTATTATAGTTATCGACGATTAACTCAACAACTACAGGAGAAAATCATGCCAAAAGATGTAAAACAAGTGAATTGTGATAGTGGGAATGAAAGACAACTAGTCAAAGCTCCAAGTGGAGGCGGACTCAGTATGCACGAAGCAGGCTTTAAATTTGGGTCTGAAACAGCTCTGGCTGCATTTCAGGGAGCTGCTTCTATGTTTATTCAATATAAAAAAACCCAAGGTGAAGTAATTGTTGCTAAAGAAAAAACACGGCAGGTCGAATTAGAGTCGAAGGTAGCTGAGACAAAATTTATTGAGGAAACTCGTCGATTTGTGGCTCAGTTACCGGCTTCAGAAACCGCAGTTGCGTTAAGTTTAATTCATGCACTCGAGCGGGCTGGTTCATTTTCATTAGATGCTATAACGACGATCCTTAAGCCTTATCTCGATGCTGCTGTGGGATTGCAAGGAGTGGGTCCTGTAGCTTTAGTTCCGCTGCAGGAAGCTGAAGCTCCTCCGGAACAAGAAGCAGCCCCTATATTCAATGTAGTTACTATAGATGCTATTTCTAGTTTATTGATCAGTAGATATGGTAAGTGTCAATCGCGGAAAAAACCAATATTTACCATTTGCCATGAGCAATCTGGGTCTATAAAGCAGGTCGAAATAAAGTTGTCAGAAAATTTGATTGGAAAAGATGAAGAGCGAGTTGGTAATGATGGAAAATTTAAAGCTAAGGTTACTAAGATCCATGAACTTATTGAATCATCAGAAAAAAATCTTAATTATGAACTGATAGAATGTACTTACGATGAGAGTGAGAGTGAACTTTCTATTCAGTATAAATCAAAAAAAGAAGATTTTAATCTTGCTAAATCAATGTTTAATTTATTTAACAAGAACTCCGTTGCTCAAGATCAAGAATTTCGAGATAATCTGGTTGTTACTTGCGCTGTTATGTAGTTAGTTTTTTGTCCATCAGCCTTCAGAATTAACTCTAAAGGTTGATGGGTCCTACATTCCTAGGACCTCTACCTCGCTTTTTTGAATTAGCCCATACATCTGGCATGCTGTATGACCAAATAGTAAGATAATCTTTTTTCTTAATTCATTTATATTCGTTACCATCTCTTTAATCGGCTTATGAACATCATCCTCATAAAATTGCACAACACCAATTCCTTCCATGAATTGAAATATCCATCGCATTGTTGGATTTTGCACCTGCTTTTTAAGTTGATTTGGTAATGCGTCATTCTGCTGCTTTAGTTTATTGCGAAGTATGTATTGAGAAATATTGTAAACCATCAAACAAAATGTCATAACCATCATAAGCGACTCAATTCGTTTCGGTGACTTTAGAAAAACCGAGTCAACCATGAACCATGGATCTTTTAAAAATCTAAATCCTCCTTCAACTTTTTGTTGGTCCTTATATTCTTCAAGCATTTGTTGATCTGTATAGTTTTTTGAATCCATATCATTGGTAGCTAAAATAAACCTACCTGTGCTATTTAATAACAAATTAATAACATCTGCATCTCTTTCAAAACTACTCTCAATCTTATAACCAACAACTGATTTCTCTTGACCGGACTTTGGCTTGCCTCATTTCGCATGTTTCATGATAGGTACAATAGCGCTGTTTATCTTATGCAAAGCTTGATCCAAATAAACTAATAACCAGCGTTGTGCTACATCGCCATAATTTGAAGCAAAGGATGATATTTTATAGCCTTTATCTAGCTCCTTCCACTCAAGATTGTCATCCGATTGCCCAACAATTTCTTTTGCCTCTCGGATAGTTTCCGGCACACGTGTTGACCAAAGATATTTGTTTTCCCCCAACAGTTTTTCTTTGCTATATAGGGTAGAATCAGCAACCCATTTAATATTTTTGTCGAGATTAATTTGTTTTTTAAATGCATCAACTTTTTTTATTGTTTCATGAAAGCTTGCCTTATCAGAACTGTTACCATTCAAGG
>JAUIDD010000034.1 GCA_030429175.1 Gammaproteobacteria bacterium | reverse complement strand
ATCCTCTTAATGTGATGAACGGGGTGCAGCAAGGTCCAGAAATGCCAAGATCACTGTCACCATCTCCACCATCTTTGTTCCAGCTTATGCCTGGAGTAGCGGACCGATTGTGTAATTATGATGCTACTTTTGCGAATGATGTGTCCCGTCAACTTGAAAAGAAAAAGCAAAATTCAGGAATGCATCCTCTTAATGTGATGAACGGGGTGCAGCAAGGTCCAGAAATGCCAAGATCACTGTCACCATCTCCACCATCTTTGTTCCAGCTTATGCCTGGAGTAGCGGACCGATTGCGTAATTATGGTGCTATTTCTGCGAGTGATGTGTCCCGTCAACCTGGTCAAGGGGATTCCGATTTGTTGAGTATGCCGGAGTTAGGTTTGATTGAAAGGAAAGAGCTAGGTTTAGAAATGCCAAGGTTACCGTCACCACCCCCATTAGCAGTGGATCAATCGGATAATCATGATGTTGTTCCTGGAGCGATGGAGTGGGTGCAGCCAGACTCAGAAATGCCAAGGTTACCGTCACCACCCCCACTAGCAGTGGATCAATGGGGTAATCATGATGTTCCTGGAGCGATGGGGTGGGTGCAGCCAGACTCAAAAATGCCAAGATTACCATCACCATATCCACTAACTTTATTCCAGCCGCAGCCATTAGTAGCAAATCAAAGTGGTGGTAATCCTTTCGATATGGACTTAGGTGGGGATGAGGGCGAGGAGCTGTGTTTGCCCAAAATTTAATAGTTAGAAATATAATAGAGGTATGAAGCAATTGAAAATAAGCTTGTATATGAGCTTTCACAATCTTCCCGTGGCTTTTGGTGTCTGAAACAAAGTGTACGCTTTCTACTTGATTACCTTCTTCAGCTAGATGCTTGAAATCGATATGTATATCAAAAAGGTTTTGTTTAAGCGTACGCACATGAGTAACAAACTACTCATAGTTTAATTTTTCGTCATCAATCTCTTGGGTATAGTCTGAGTAGAAGTACTTGGAGAGTACTTGCTCATCAAAATCATTTGACTTAAATACTGCCTGAATAATGGTTTCCAGTTGTCCATAAGTTGTCCTTTTACTGAAATCCTGTAGAATAGTCAAATGTTTTTATGGATGCAAATTTTAATCATTGCTATGGGTGGTGCGCTAGGTTCAGTGGCACGTTTCTTGCTGTCATCTGCAGTCGAAAATTGGATGTCTACTATAGCATTCCCTTGGGGGGTTTTTGTTTGTAATGTGGTGGGAAGTTTTGTCGTTGGGTTGGTTGCAGGGTTAGTCTTGGCAAGATCAGAGTTTAATGTATTATATCGATCATTTTTGGTGATTGGTTTGTGTGGTGGCTTTACAACTTTTTCTAGTTTTAGTTTGGATACATTGCAGTTTTTAAGGCATGGAGAGATTGGCGTTGCTTTTGCAAATATTACGTTATCAATCTGTGGTTGTTTGCTGGCTACTTATTTAGGTATAAAAGCAGTTTATCATTGAGGAGAATGTTTTGTTAGATTCAAAATTATTAAGACATGATTTAGATGCCGTTGTTGCTAATTTGCAACGACGTGGTTTTAGCTTCGATAAAGGTTACTATGAATCGCTAGAAGCGCATCGGAGTAAGTTACAACATGAGACGCAAACGCTGCAAGCTGAGCGTAACCGTAAATCTAAGCAGATTGGGCAACTAAAAGCGAAGGGTGAAGACGTTCAACCTATTTTAGATGTAGTTGCTGATCTTGGTGATAAACTTAAGCAAAATGAACATGCACTCAATAAAGTATTAGATGAGCTTGAACAATTTTTACTGCACATACCTAATTTATTGGATGATAGTGTGCCTGATGGTAAATCAGAAGCGGATAACCAACTTGTTAGAAAGTGGGGTGAGTTGCCTCAGTTTGATTTTGAGCCTAAAGATCATATTGAGTTGGGTGAGGCACTGGGACAGATTGATTTCGATGCGGCATCACGCATGTCGGGTGCACGTTTTGTGGTATTGCATCGTGGTATTGCGCAACTCCAACGTGCATTGGCACAATTTATGTTAGATTTGCATACACAGCAGCACGGCTACCAAGAAGTTTATGTGCCGTTTTTAGTGCAAGAAAAAGCATTGGTGGGTACAGGGCAGTTACCTAAGTTTAAAGAAGATCAATTTCAAGTTGCAGGTGATTGGGAATTAGTGTTGATTCCAACTGCTGAAGTACCGATAACAAATCTTGTGCGCGAGCAAGTGATTGACGCCAAACAGTTGCCGCTTAAATTTACTGCCCACACACCTAGTTTTCGTAGTGAAGCAGGTTCCTATGGTAAAGACACGCGCGGTATGATTCGCCAGCACCAATTTGAAAAAGTAGAAATGGTACAAATCGTTAAGCCTGAAAATTCTGATACAGCACATGAAGAAATGACTGCGCATGCAGAAAAAGTATTGCAGTTGTTAGAGTTGCCTTATCAAGTAGTCTCACTTTGTAGTGGTGATATTGGCTTTACTGCTGCGAAAACTTACGACCTTGAAGTGTGGTTGCCAGGTCAACAACGTTATCGTGAAATTTCTTCTGTGAGCACGACACGTGATTTTCAGGCGCGACGTATGCAGGCACGCTGGCGTAATCCTGATAGTAAAAAGCCGGAGTTAGTCCATACGCTTAATGGCTCAGGGCTTGCAGTAGGGCGTACATTGATTGCAGTACTTGAAAATTATCAAACAGCCGAGGGTCAGATTCGCGTGCCTAAAGTATTGCAAAAATATATGAATGGATTAGAGCTCATTAGCTGAAAATAATTTCGTAAAGTGGATCTAGTCAGACTGCACAATCAATGCAGCTTTTAACTAAAGTCTTTTTCAATATCTTTTGATGACTTTAACACATTATTTGGATCATTTTTGTTTCTAGCTGCTTCAGATCCGGCTTGTGCTTCAGGTGTGGCTGCAGATTGGTTGTTGGCTGCATTTTCGGCAGGTTGGTTTTCTCCTTCACTTTCTGCATTTTCTTCACCTTCTTGAGTAGGCTGATCATTTTCTTCATCCGCTGCTTGTTGTGGTTGTTGACCTAAATTATTGACAGGAATTTCGCCGCCATCTTCATTTGCATTTACAGCATCGGGGTCGACACCAGCACTGCCTGCTTCAGCACCGCCTGCCATGCTATCAATATTGCCAGCATCAAAACTCGTACCAGCATTACTAAGGTCACTAGCTTGCTGGGCTTCACTACCAGCCATAGCATCGACTGAGCTGGCATCTCGTCCCATAGGGTTCATTTCACCTGTGGCTCCCATGGGGCCAGCCCCATTCATGTCTGTTGGACCGCTTGGACCAAATGATGACATCTGGCCACTAAAATCATTGCCTGGCATATGATTAAAGCTATCCATGGAGCTCATATGTGAATCTAGACTGCCAAAATTACCACCAGTAGTAAAGCCACCAAAGTCTCCAGGCATAGGTCCGTATGTTGCAGGTCCCATCATGTCAAATGTGGGTGCGAAGCTTGGATCAGGTCCAAAACTTGAATGCATCATGTTACCTGCAGCTATATCATAGTGCATCATATAATCGACGGCATTTGTATCATTAGCTGCGCCAAAGTTAACGAAGTCACCACCAAAGCTACTACCTAATTTAAAGGCGTCACCACTAAAGTCGCCATCAGGGTTAGGGCCGAAATCACTAAATTCACCAAAGTTACCATTTATGGCGTTGCTAAAGTCAAAGAAGTAGTCTTGGTTACCTGAATCGAAGTTAACATCAGTAAAGTTATCATTGTAATGTTGGCTATTATCGACGAAGTAATCATCTGCTACATATCCACTAGTGGTGTTACTGACTGTAATTGATGCAGTTGCTTGATTATTACTAAAAGCAATATTGTCAATGGTATTTATAGTATTGCCAGCAACACCTGATGTGCGATCCCAAGCTTTAAAATTAATATCGGCAACACCTGTAAAGTCTCCATTTGGTAGGAAGCGGATTTGGTCTGTGCCTCTTAAAAGTAATGCATTATTTTCACTAACGTTTTCTATATTTTGCCAAGTGCTACCAAAATCAGTGCTATATTGCCATTGACCATTTGTATTATCTACCTCAGTAATTGCGATACCAGATTCACTGCCGTCATAGTTGGTAATGCCTGTTGTTAGATTACTAACAAAATCACCATAATTGTAACTACTATCTTCTCCAAAAGAAGTTACCTCTGAAATAGTCGATAATGTATAAGGTAGGTCTATCAAGTTTGGTGCTTGTGGCACATTTGCAACACTAATAGTGATATCACCACTTTCTTCAGCTGTGTCGCTACCATCTAAGGAAGCAGCAGTAAAGCCAACAGTTAAGTCACCGGTGAAGTTATAAGGAGGTGTTATTGATAGTGTATCAACATCCCAGCCACCAACACTAAGATTAACTGTTGAGCCCGCAAGAGTTGAGACAAAGTAATTACCACTATCGTCGGCTAATACAGTACCCGGCGTTGGTAATTCAACACTGGCAAGAAAAGCTATCTCTGAGCTATCAGTTGCACCAACAGTGATAATATCAGCAAGGCTTAAAGAGGTATTTTCATTTATTTCAAAAGTTGGGCTGGTAAAGCTAAGTGTAGGTGTATCCGCTACAGGAATTACATTAATATAAGCTGTGGCTATATTACCACCAAGTCCATCATCACTTGAACCGACGGATGACTGCACACTAAAGCTTGCTGTACCAGAAAAGTCACTGCTAGGTGTGAAGTGAAGTGCATCACCAAACTCATAGCTGACAAAATCACCTGCGCTCACACTTACTGTAGATTCACCATCTATATAATAAAGCGAGCCATGTGATATGCTGGTGACCTTAAAATGTGAAATGTCACTGCCATCAGCTGAATTAAATACAACAGATAATCCAGATTCTGTGCTTGTAGTGGTATCCTCATAAGTAACTGCATTAATAACGATAGGTGTACCTGAAGCAACGGGGTTTACAGTCACTAAAATTGTATCACTATCGCTAGCAGTATCATCATTAGACTCTATTGATGTCGCTGACACAGTTAATGTAAATGTGCCACTCATACCTTCTGCGGGCGTGATTTCTAAGGTGCTCAGATCCCAGTCAGTGATATCAATGACAGAGCTACCATCTCCGGTAAAGTTATTGTTATTGCCATCAGCTAGTATCGCACCATCAGGTATGCCACTTACACTAAGTGTGAATGTTTCTGTACTGTCAGTTGCTGATGCAGAAATAATATCATTAAGACTAATTGTTGTGCCTGCATTGCCACTAACATCATTTGCAATCAATAATGAAGGTGTATCTGCAATCGGCGTGACGTTAACAGTGATGGTGTAAGCAGTATCACTAGAAGTTGTGCCGTCATTTACTGTAAATCCAAAGCTGTCATAGTCAGAACCACTGGCATTATTTGCTGGGATGTAATTTGTATAGACTGTAAAGAATCGCCATCGATATCACTAAAGTTAAAGTCATCAGCTATGAACGTATAAGTGCTGTCTTCATTGATACTAATCGTATTATCGCTTGCTGTAGGCGCATCATTAACCGCTGTTACAGAAATAGTTGCGCTGACTACATCGCCACCGAGACCTGCATCATTGGCACTTGCTGATGATTGCACGCTAAATGAGCCATCGCTGGTACTGTTAGCTGTTGGTGTAAATGTAAAGCCCGTTTCTGCTTGTGCCTTAGTGACAAAGTCACCATTGCTAACAGCAGTGGTACCATCTGCTAAGAATAATGACCCACCACTAATACCTGTTACTTTATAATGTGAGATATCGGTTGCCTCTGTTGGTGAGGTAACAATAATTAAGCCTGATTGTGTATCTTCATTAGTTGTAATACTGGCAATACTAGGTGTGTCTGGTACGGCATTAATGGTAAAGTAACCGGTTGCGGTATCACTACTAAAGGCTGTGCTGCCGCCATTAGTGCTAACATCAACACTATCACCACTGCTATCGGAGCTTTGATCCCAAGCGCGTACAGTAATATCACCTGAGTTGCCATGGTAATCAGCATCGGGCACGAAGCGAATCATATTAGCACTACTGCTAGAAAGCAGTAGTGCATTGCTATCGGAAGTAGCGGTAATGCTGTTCCAGTTTGAACCTGTATCTGTTGAATATTCCCAAGTACCATTGGTGTTATCGACACTGGTGATTGCGACACCTTGCGCTTCACCGGACTCACCTTCAGTCCAAGTTAAGCCACTTAAGAAACTGGTAATTGAAACACCACTTGGATCACTTGTATCTTCATTGAAGCTGGCAAGTTCAACACTACCACTAATTGCTGGTGCATCATTTACAGCACTTACATTAATACTTACGCTATACTCTGAACTACTATCAGTTGTGCCATCATTTACTGTAAATCCAAAGCTGTCATAGTCAGAACCACTGGCATTATTTGCTGGGATAAATTGAAGAAGACCTGAATTTATATCAGTCACAGAAATAACTTGGTCAAGAGTAACGTCAAACGAATTATATTCGAGTGTGCCATTGCTGGGTAGCGATGTAATTTGTATAGACTGTAAAGAATCGCCATCGATATCACTAAAGTTAAAGTCATCAGCTATGAACGTATAAGTGCTGTCTTCATTGATACTAATCGTATTATCACTTGCTGTAGGCGCATCATTAACCGCTGTTACAGAAATAGTTGCAGTTGCACTTGCGCTAAGTGCTGAGCCATCGGTAGTTGTAAATGTGACGGTGCGCTCTAACGTACTTGGATTATCACTACTATTAGAATAGGCAATAGCGCGTGCAACTTCTTGTACATCATTATCAGTTGCATTTGCATTAAATGAAATAGTAAGGATACCATCATTAGTAACGCTGCTTGCTGAGTCATAAGTCGCAATCATGATGCCTGATACATAAATATCATCACCACTGAGTGTGACATTGTTTACTTCGCTAATTAGGAGTGTGTCTGTGCTTTCATTATTTAGTGTAATTTGAACAGTCAAGGTACCATTATCCCAATTACTCTCTGTGTCTGAAATAATAATAGTGCTATCAATTACAGTTGGGCTATCTTGTTCACTGTAGTTAATTGAACTGCCCGCTGTAATTGAGGGAGCGGTTGCATTGATTTCTTCCACAGTGATGGTAGCAGTTCCCGTGTTATTACTATAAGCTGTGTTGCCACCAATGCTGGCGTAGGGTATTGATGAATGAACGGATTCGCTGTCGGTACTGCCATCCCACGCATAGAACTCAATTGAAGCCGATTCTTCACTGATGCCATCAGGTGAAAAGCGGATAAGATCATTTGCATCTAATAAGAAGAAATTCGAATATTCTTCATCTGGAATGCTATACCAGTTTACGCCACTATCATCACTATATTCCCAGCTACCGAAAGAGGCATTTGTATTGTAGACCGCCATGCCCAGTGTGTCTCCAGCAGCATCGTATGCGCCAGCATTAGTTAAAATAGTAGATACAAGTGTACCTGTATTTGCAGCACCACTAATTTGAGGGTCAATAGTATCAAGTACAACTTGGTCTGAGCTGGATATTGCTGGTGCAGTACCAACTGCGATATAAACTGTATCTGTCCATTCACTGTAAGCACTATCACCTCCGGTTGGAGGCAAGGTTATTGTTGTGTTAACTGTGCCGTCTGTACCATCCCAGGCATAAAATTCTAAGCTAGGGATTTCTGCATCAGTACTGCCTGGATTAAATCTTATATAATCCGTTGGGGCGAGTAAAAATGCGTCCACACCTTCACCGTCTGGGATAAGGTTCCAGGTACTGCCACTATCAGTACTATATTCCCAAGTACCATATTGAGCAAAAAGATTTATAGCAGCCATACCAATGGAGTCGCCATCACTATCTGTTGCATCTATTAAATCAGCAACAAGACTACCTGTATTGCTAGGATCATCCATTATGGGCTCAATGGTTGTCATATTTGCATAGTTTGAGATTAATTCAGGTGCGCTGTTAAGTGTTGCTTCAACAGTGATATAAATAGTATCAGTGACTGAGCTAAAAGCTGTGTTGCCCCCCGTTGAAATTAAACTAACAGAGGTGTGAACGGTTTCTCCATCGGTACCATCCCACGCATAAAAGGTTAAATTTGGACTTTCTGAATTATTACCATCAGGATTAAAGCGGATATAATCGTTAGCATCTAGTAAAAATGCATTGCTGTAGTCACCATCGGGGATGCTGTTCCAGGTGCCACCATTATCACTACTATATTCCCAGGTACCATAATCAGAATATACATCATAAACAGCCATGCCAAGGGGATCACTAGCAGCATCATAGGCGTTAGAGTTGACGAGCAAATCAGAAACAAGGCTACCAGTATTGCTTTCATCTGTAATATTTGTATTAATAGTATCTAAAAATTGATTGGCTGGCGTTATTTCAGGTGAGGTACCAACATTAATCGAAACAGAATCACTATCTAAACTGTAAGCGCTATCACCTCCAGTTACCGGCAAAGTTATTGTTGTGTTAGCAGTGCCATCCGTACTATCCCATGCATAAAAAGTAAGTGATGCTGATTCAGCATGAGTGCCATCAGGGCTAAAGCGAATAACGTCATCAGCACTGAGTAAGAATGCATCTATGCCTTCACCATCGGGTATGGTATTCCATGTACTACCACTATCTGTACTATATTCCCAAGTGCCAAATTCAGAGTATGTGTCACTCACTGCTATGCCAATAGAATCGCCATTGCTATCTGTTGCACTCACTAAATCAGATACGATCGTTCCTGTATTCGTAGCAGGATCAATGGAGGGTTCAATTGTTGTGAGGACAGTGTTGTTTTGAATGAGATCAGGCGCAGAATTCTGTTCAGCTATAACGTCTACATCAGAGGTAACTATATCGATTACATTATTATTTGAATCAAGTAGTGTGAATGTAATTGTACGGGTGCCCAATGAAGCATCAGCGCTGGTACTAAATTTAACAAGATTCATTAGGCGTGCGACATCAGCTGAAGTTACAAATTGCTTTGCGTACGAGCCTTCGTGATCAATATAGGCACCTGTTTCGTAATAATTTGTGTTGTCAGTCTGGTTGAAGGTAAATTCGAGTACATTGCTACCAGAAATGTAAGCTGGTAACTCACCACCATTGTCACTGATATTGGCAAATCCAATATGGTGAAAGTTTTGCTCATAATAAAGATCACCCTCAAAAGTTTTACCAGGGTAGTTGGTAAGTTCAACTGAGCCTTCGCCACCGTAGAAGTTGTAGTCAAGATACAAGCCATCAGTAGAAAAATTAAGTTGATCATTTGCATCAGCACCACTGGTAATTTGTACTTGTAATTTAGCACCAGACCAGTAGTGATCTGTTGCTGGGTTGTTACGATCTAAATCGATGATGACATCACTGACGATGATATCGTTATCAACATTGACTTCGTTAGTGCCTGCTTCATAAGTGGTAGGAACTACGTCAGGATTTGTCGCATTTGCAACTTCTAAAACATAATCATAATTAGCAATCAAGGCATCATTAACAATACTAAGTGATGTCATTGCACCACCTTCTTCGACAGATATGGCTTCAAGTATCCAGTCACCACCAAGATCAGCATCACCTGTTGCATCAATTGAAGCAGCGATATCTGCGTTAAGTACATCACTTAATGAATCAATAAAAAGCTGTCCGGCTTCACCTTCAGCCACATCACATCCATATAACAACACATCACCCGTGTCACTTAATGCATTTGCCCAAACGGCTAATTCTGTTTGATAATCATCGAGAGTGTTTGAGTTTAAAAGGCTAGAGCCTAAATTTAATTGGCCTTGGCTACCGTGTGTAATAATATGAATGCTATCTAATCCTTGATAACTAGACAGTGTGTTGGCAATGGTGGCAATACCATCAGTGCCACTTTCGATATAAACAATATTGATATTGCTGGTAAGGCTATTTGCGATAGTTTCATAGTCATCGACCGTAGTATCGATAAATACGATCTCATTAACAGGTGTGGGTGTTGTTGTGGTACTGTCGCTATTTTCTTGATCATTGAATAGGGCTTGTGCTTGTGCTTCAGTATCACTTTTTTGTTGGTCTTGTGTGACGGCTTCATTAGCTGCTTGTTCTTGCGCCTCTGCGTCACTATTCGCTGCAATCACTTCTACTACAGCTGCAGCATCAAACATCAAACGAGGCTCCAGCGCTTGTCTTAGTGATGGCTTTAATTGCGTCTCTTTATTAACTACAACCGGCTTTTTAGCAGTCATCTGTTTCTTGCGCTGAGATTTGTTTTTCTTAAGGTATTTGCTTAGTTTTCTCATCATTCATCCAACAATATGTATTAAACCTCACTAGCAGTATAGTAGATTAAATAGATACTATAACATATTGAAAATATGAGCATTATACTTTTATTGATAATTAAAATATCCAATTCGTATAGATTAATGACTTAATATCATGGAATTAAAGTCAATTCAGTTTTGAATGTATGGTAAAATAAAAGTCAAATTTAATTCATTCACTTTTCAATAGGATATGAAAAAAATGTATACAGCCAAGGCTGGCATCCATTATTTAGGCAAATTTTGCTTTGTAATCAGTCTATTCATACTGACTGCGTCTAGTTATGCACAGTCTAAAACCCCGGATACGCCACAAATAACATCTAATCAACGTGCTGATAGTGCTTTGTTAACTTTTGATGTAGGTGATGATTCAGGATTATTTGCTGAGGATTCAAAAAATACTCCGGTACCTGCAATATTGGTTTCTTACGAGCATGCCAAGCTTGCCAGTCAGTTTGCTGGTGAGGTTGAAAAAATCAATACATTACCAGGACAGCATTTTAATAAAAAACAAATATTGTTAACGTTTAAGTGCGAAGAGCAGCAGGCTAATTATAATAAAGCTAAAGCGATAGAGGAGAGTGCTAAATCAGAACTTGAATCTGCAATTAAATTAGATGAGTTAGAGTCGATTAGTAAGCTTGAGGTGAGTCGTGCACGTTCCAAGCAAAACCAGGCCATGGCAGATTTATTATTGCGTAAAGCCATATTAGCAAAATGTGAAGTACGTGCACCATTCAACGGACATGTAGTTGACCTATTAGTAAAATCCCATGAAACAGTAAAGCCAGGTGATCCACTAATGGAAGTAATTAGCAATCAGTCTTTGTTTGTTACTGCATATGCGCCATCTGCCTGGATTAAGTGGATAAAAATAGATGCCCCTTTCACCCTTAAACTTAAAGAATATAAAAATCCTGTTATCGCGCGGGTGGTACGACTGGGTGCACGCGTTGATGCGACATCACAAACGATTCACATTTACGGAAAACTTATTAAATCGTACACAGGACTTAAGAGTGGCATGAGTGGTGTGGCTTATTTTAATCAAATGCCTAAGTTACCATCGGAGCAAAAACAGTGAGTGAGCGTCAAGTACAAGGTATGAGTATCTTGCTGTCATTGCAGCATGAAGTACGTAAGCTGACAACAGTACGTGACTTTGGATTTTTTGTGACGAACGAAACATTCCGCTTAATATCATATAATCATGCGGTATTATGGAATAAAAAGCCCGCTGTTGGTATTACGTTAGAGTCGATTTCAGGTGTTGCTAATGTCGATAAAACCACACCATTTAATCAATGGCTCAGTACCCTTATCAAAAGCTGTGATGATAGTAATCTGTCAGAAGAGCAGCATGCAGTCGATTTTAATGAAAGTACGTATGAGTTACAAAAAGATTGGCCTCAAGAAGCAGGTCAGCATGTGTTATGGTGTCCCTTCGTACAAGGTGGTTTTGATAGGGATGCGGGTATGGTATTTATTCGCGATCGACCCTGGAGTGAGCCTGAAGCCAATCGTTTATCTTGGCTTATTCAATCTTATGCATATACATGGTATTTTCTAACTCAATCACGTGGATTTTTAAAAGCATTTAAGTCGATCTTCAAGCACCGTCGTAGTTTTGCGTTAACGGTTTGTGTGATTGCATTGATCATTATATTTTTTCCAATACGCCAAAGCGTAGTTGCTGCAGCTGAAGTGATTGCGCAGAGTCCAACATTAGTAACAGCACCGCTTGAAGGTGTGATTAAAGAAATTGATATCAAACCAAATCAAAAAGTTGTTAAAGGCCAGATACTATTTAAAATGGATGATACGGATCTTGAAAATAATTATAAGCTTGCGCAACAAGAGTTGGCTGTTGCACGTGAGCAATATCAACGTTCTGTTCAGAAAGGTTTTGATGATGCTGAAAGCCGTGCAGAGGTCGGCATCTTAAAGGCAACTGTGCGTGAAAAATTAACTCATATGCATTATACCAAAGCACTACTCGAAAAAACAATTGTGCGCGCTCATAATGATGGTGTGATTATTTTTGGCAGTAAAAATGATTGGGTTGGCAAACCAGTTGCTACCGGTGAAAAAGTCATGGAGTTGGCGCACCCTAAAAATGTCGAACTTGAAATCTGGTTGCCAGTTGGTGATGCCATACAGTTTGAGGTTGGTTCTGATGTTAAATTATATTTATCAGGATCTCCCCTAGATCCACTTGATGCAAAGTTGGCACATGCGAGTTTTGATGCGGTGTTATCACCTGCTAGTGTGTTAGCATATCGCTTAATTGCTGACTTCACCCAAAATGAAAAATTGCCCCGCATCGGTTTGCAAGGTAGTGCTAAAATTTATGGTGACCGCACAGTATTAATTTACTTTCTGTTAAGGCGTCCGATTAGTGCTTTGCGTCAAACAGTAGGGTGGTAGTGGATGGATCCAGGTCAATTACCCCAACAATTACCCGAAATACGTGTTGAAATAACGATTCGTCATGGTGGTTCTGATTTTAATAATACACCAACATGGATTTTACATGATCCGCATAGTAACCGTTTTTTTCATATTGGTTGGCTTGAATATGAAATGCTTAAGTGTTGGCATCTACAAACCAGTAAGGCATTACTACAAGCGATCAATGCCGAAACAACACTTACGGTAACTGAGCAAGATCTAGCTGATTTCATTACTTTTTTATCCAAGAATTATTTAATTAAACATGGTTTTGAAGGTTTAAAAAATATCGATGCGGCAGCTCAAGATAGCACAGCAGGTAAGCGAATTTTTTGGCTATTTAAAAATTACTTGTTTTTTAGAATACCATTGTGTAAACCCGATAATTTTTTAGCACGTACTTTACCTTATGTAAATTGGCTATTTGCGCGTCGTACCGTTCAACTTATGGCGCTGTTAGGTGTCATCGCGATTATTTTGGTGATTCGTGAGTGGGACACATTTACGAGCACGTTGATGGAAACGACACGCTGGCAAGGCTTTCTTTATCTTTTGGTTGGTATCTTTTTTACGAAGGTAATACACGAGCTTGGACATGCTTATATATGTAAAAAACAGGGCGTAAAAGTACCAACAATGGGTATCGCATTCCTCGTGATGTGGCCAGTACTCTATACCGATACCAGTGATAGCTGGCGATTAAACTCTAATCAAAAGCGCTTACAGATTAGTCTTGCTGGTATGTGGATGGAATTTTATTTATCTATTATAGCCACATGGGTTTGGATATTTGCTAGCAGTGGTCCATTTCGCTCAGTGATATTTTTTATTGCATCAACCAGCTGGATTATTTCATTATTTATTAATATTAGCCCTTTTTTACGCTTTGATGGTTACTATGTATTATCTGATATATGGGGTATACGCAACCTTCAGGCAAGAAGTTTTGAAATTGCGCGTTGGTGGTTGAGGAAGTTTTTGTTTGGCTTTAAAGAGCCTTTGCCTGAGCCGATGTCACGACGACAACGTATTTATATGACAACATATGCCATATTGACTTGGCTATATAGACTCACCCTTTATTTAGGTATTGCAATTTTAGTCTATCATTTCTTCTTTAAAGCACTTGGTATTGCGCTATTTTTCCTGGAACTTGCATATTTTATTTTTATTCCTATTGGCCGTGAGATTATAGTATGGTGGCAAAAACGTGCTGAATTTAACTTAAATTTAAATGTGGCACTAACATTAGCTGCGGTTGCTTTATTATTAGTATTATTCTTTATACCATGGCAATCAAAAATTCATTTACCGGCGACGATGAGTTATGCCGAAAAACGCTATTATGCTGGTGATCGTGTGCAAATAGACCAAGTTTATGTCAAGCAGGGAGATTTCGTCAAAAAAGGGCAAGTGTTAGTTAAATTATATTCGGGCCATATTATATTTGAAATGCATAAAGCTAGATTTGCCATTCAACGTGCGCTTGCTGAATTAAGCACATCTGGGCAATCAGATAAATCACGTGATTCACGACGCATTGTTCAGGCACAGTTAAAACAACAGCGCCTTAATTACATTAAGCTTAAATCTCAACTCGAAAAGCTTACTATTCGTGCCGATCATTCAGGTAAGGTTGCGTACCTGGTGCCTGGGTTGCATCATGGTCTATGGATTGCTAATCGCGAATTACTGGTTATTGTTGTAGCCCCTGAGCAACCTATTATTGTAGCTTTTGTGCCGAGCAAAGATGCCTGGCGCATTCAGCCTGGAGAAACTGCAGACTTTATACCTGATTTGTTATCATTAAAAAAGGTCACAGCTACTGTTGAGAGTGTTGATTATCAAGATATCCAGGATCTGCAAGATACGCAAAACATCATTAAAAATTCGATTAACCGCCTAGATTTTATCGACACTAAAACGTATCATGCATCAACCTATGGTGGTGCGATAACAGTGCGCGATATCGAGAAAAAGCTGATTCCAGATCGCTCGTATTATCGTATTTTATTACGCCCAATAAAGCCAAGAGCGCTTAATCATGTTGAGCGTGGATCTGTTTTACTTAAAGTAGAAACACAGTCGTGGGCGGTAAGGACGTGGCATTTCTTTGTTTCGACATTAATTGAAGAGGCGTCTTTTTAATAGATATTAATATTCATTTGAGCGCGATTTTTTTAAGTGCTATATCTGCTACAGCTGGCAGAATTGATATCGATTTAATAGGTTTGAATTTCTGTGCATGAATGGTGTGATTTTTAGTTGTATGTTTTGTATGATAGTGACGGCCTGTGGTTTGGCGAATCATTTCTGAGTAAGCGCGTAATTGACGATAGTTTTTGAGTACCTGCTTTTCAAAACCGTCGGTGTTTTCTTGATAAAGTGCGTCACTCAGCTTGTGAATTAATTTATAAATGCTTGCATGATGAATTTCAGTGGATGGTATATAATTTAAACCAACTGCAATACGTAATTGTCCCAATGATTCATAAGCTTTAGCGATAGAAAGGTCTTGATCGAGTTTGGCATTCATTGACGCTATACCGCGTCGAATAACCGCTTGTTGATTACTCATATTAGCTTTTGCTAAACGTTCGGTTTGCACAAATAGTTTATGCGCATTATCTGCCGCCTTGCGACTATACAAATAATCTAACTGCCAAACGTGATATTGATTATAGGCGATACGTACTTGAGTGAGTGCACCCATGGTAAGTGCTGCCATAGACAAACGCTCGAATTCAATTTTTGTGCGAGCATTGCGAACAGCAAACGGTGTTTGCAATAATTTAATTGCACCCCAGGTTGCATTAATATTGGTGTCATACCAAATACGACTTTGTAGATAGACATTACTTGTAAAATTATATCCAAATTTAAAATCAGAGGTTGGTAATAGTTGTAAAACTGAGGTTGCAACACCGTAGCGGGCGATGCGTTCTTTGTAATATGCTTCGCGTAGTTCGGGTCGGTTGACAAGTGTAACCGCATCGAGTGCTTGCATCGGTAATTGTATTTTGGGTAAATGCTTAAAAATTGTAGGAGGCTTTTTCAGTTTAAAGTGCGCTCCAGGTTCGACATTCATTAAGCGCATTAATTCTATTTTTGCCTGATCAAATTGCATTTCAAGTTTAATCAGTTGCCTTAGGCTAGCAATCAAAGTTTGCTGATAATCCAGTTGTACAACTTTGGAGGCGGCGCGTGTATCAATCGATTTTTGTGAGCGTTCTAGTGCTTTCGTTACTTGGTGACGATATTTTTCTACTTGACCAATCATTTGCTGTGCGCTATAGGCTTTCCAATAAGCCATAATTACTTGTGATACCAGTTGTTGTTCGACTTTGCGTTGTTGTTCTTTGGCAATCATCACTTGATCGCCTTGTTGCTTGGTTTGAATAAAGTTTAAGCCGAGATCGAGGAAGTTCCAAGTAACATGTACTTTATAATCTTGTTGCATACGCGGGTTTACAGTGGTCACACTGGGTGTAAATGAATTATCTAGCGTCACAAGCGGGTTATTACGTTTACTAAACGTATAAGTATTTTCAATATCTGGCAGTAAGCTTAGTTTTGCTAATGTCAATTGTCCACTAGCTAGTGCAACTTGTGCTTCACGTACGCGATTATCTAAATTATATTTAAGGCTTCTGGCAATGGCTTCAGCAAGACCTATTGGTTTATTAATAACTAATTGATGACGCAGATATTTTGCTAGCGCATCTTGTTCAGCTGCGAGTTGTTGTTTGGTTGTAACAGGATTGGGATTTAAAAGACAGCCGCTTAAAAGCGTGCTGCTAATCAGGCCAACTAGTGACAGTACAAACTTGTTAGCGCTGGGAGACATTTCAATCCTTGAGTAAAGTAATCCATATATAAATTTTACCTATTGTTCATATATTTATCAATAAGTAATGTGTCACAAATAAACTATTAGCTTCTAATAATGTTGTCATTATCTTCTTGTGCGGCATAAGCAAATAAAACACTACCACCGACAGTATCGTCTACGAGTTCGCGAGCAATATGCTTGCTCACGCCGAAGCAGCCCCAGGTCCGACCGATACGGCCATATTTTTGAATGGCCGTTTTAGAGACGTAATTGGCGCCATGAATTTCAACCATACGTTTATAGGCATTGTCATTAATGCCTTTTTCAAGACCGTGTACTCGTAACGAGCGACCATGTTTGCCGTAGTAGGGCTGGCTGTCAGTTATATAGACACCAAGGCTGGTCATGTGTGAGTGAAATGAATTTGAAAAGTGTTTAGCATATTGGATGCCGCTGCTTGAGGCGTGGGCAACATAGGTATTGAGGATCACTTCTTTCGATTTAAGGTTAATGACCCATAAGCGTTTTGCGCTAGAAGGCTTTGAGTAGTCAACTACAGTTAACACATCAGGATTTTTAACTTTATTATGCTGTTTAGCCCATTCGTAGCTGGTAAGTGCCGTTTTTAATACCTTAGGGCTTAGGCCCGCTTTTTCAGCGTTAATGTACAGTTCTCTGGTGTTGATTTTCGCATGAGATTTGCTGCTAATGGCAACTAATAGAACCGCGCTAGAAAAGAAAAATGTGGCGTATTTTATTGATTGCATTTGAACTCACCTCTCTTGTTTAGGCGATGGAATATAGCTGAAACGAGCCTTAATGTCTAATACTTTATCAATAAATACGTTTACGCCATTTGGTAAAAAAATGACGTAATGTATATTTAATTACGATTGCCGCTCAATGCACCCAGTATGTTTAGGAGGCTTACAAAGAGGTTAAATATAGCGATGTAGAGAGAGATCGTCGCCATAATGTAATTACGTTCTCCGCCATGGATGATAGCGCTAGTAGTGAATAGAATAAAGCCTGCTGAAATCAAAGCAAACGCACCAGATACGGCGAGTTGAAGTAAAGGTAAATGAAACACCATGGCACCGATTCCTGTTAGGAATGCAACTAATGCACCGATAGCGATAATACCGCCTAAGTAGCTGAAGTTTTTGCGTGATATGAGTGTGTAAGCTGATAATCCTACAAAAACAACAGCCGTCGCACCTAATGCGGTTACAATGATCTGCGAACCGTTTGAAAACCCTTTGATGTACATATTAAGGATGGGCCCCAATGTGTATCCCATAAATCCAGTGTAGGAAAAGATTGATAAGATACCCCAGCCGCTATTGCGCGTGGCTGTGGTTAAAAAGTATAGTCCAAACATACCAATGAGTAATATGAAGATACCCACGGGCCTTGCGTTGGTTGCCATTGCATACCAGGCGCAGCCTGCACTAAAAAGTAGCGTTAGACTTAATAATAGGTATGTATTACGTAGGACACGACTTTCTTCAAGTGAAGTTGTGCCTGTCATTGCGAGAGAAAAGTTTGTTTGGCGCATAATGCTCTCCTGTACTGTTGATTATTTGGCCATAAAGTTGGATTTATTATAACAAACTTTTATCTAGATGTTTCCATTTTTTTGAAAATCGTTATACTATCACCAGCTGGTTCAATGTCTTTAACTAATGTAAGCAAATGACTATAGCGATTAGAACATTGACTGAGGCAAGGATGCCGCTGAGAAAAAAAATTCTGGGCTTTGTTCCCAGTATTAAAAATGCAGAATAGAAAATTTTTGCATTGTTAGGAAATATGGAGAGATGGCTGAGTGGTTGAAAGCGGCGGTCTTGAAAACCGTTAAGGGTAACTCCCTTCCAGGGTTCGAATCCCTGTCTCTCCGCCAACTAGGATACTAGGGGAATATGAGTACAAAAGTAATATCAGTAATGCTTGTTGATGACCATGATTTGGTACGTACTGGTATTAAACGTATTTTAGATGATGTTTCAGGTATCAAGGTAGTTGGTGAAGCGAATTGTGGTGAAGATGCGATTAAGTTATCGCGAAAACTCAAACCAAATGTTGTATTGATGGATGTAAAGATGCCGGGGATTGGCGGATTTGAAGCGACACGCAAGTTGTTACGCATTGATCCTGATGTCAAAGTTTTGATTGTCACTATATGTAATAATGATTTATATCCAGCACGTTTGCTGCAAGTTGGTGCGAGTGGTTATGTGACTAAGGGCGCGTCGATGGAAGAGATGATTCAAGCAATTCGTGCAGTGCATGCGGGGCAGCGTTATATTAGTCCGGAAATTGCAAGCAGGCTCGCGTTTAAGCATGTAAACGATAAGAGCGAATCTCCATTTGAAGCATTATCTGAGCGTGAGCTTCAAGTAATGTTAATGATTACGATGGGTATGCGAGTGCAAGAGATCGCTGACAAGTTGTGCTTAAGCCCTAAAACGGTAAACAGTTATCGTTACCGTATCTTTGATAAGTTAAAAGTTAAAAATGATGTTGAGCTAACCTTGCTCGCTATACGTTATGGTCTAATCGAATCCGAAGATGCGGGGAATCCGCAGGCAATGGATGAGACTGAAAATTAATTGTAAAGTTTCTTTTCTTTTACAAAGAATTTCATCACAAATATCCCCACGATAAAACATAGAGGCACGCAGATGAGCGCGATTTCGTAGGAGTGAATGTTGTATATGTGTGCCCCATTAAGGATGCGACCTTGCCAGTGGTTATCGAGGATAACACCAACGACAGGTTGGAAGATGGCGCCGCCGAGTACCACGGCCATATTGTTAAAGCCCATAGCAGTACCGACGATATTGTTGTCATTATTATCGCGTACAAAACTAAAGGTAATGGCTTGAGAGCTGCATGCAATACCATAGAGTAAGCTGCAAATAGCGCAAGCAGTGTATGAGAGGCTAGACATATAAATCATGAAGAGTGATACCGCTAGCCCAAGTGTAGCAGAAGACATCAGAATGTGACGTCGTTTAAAGTGTAGTGTTAACCAGCCGAGAAATGGGCCGCCAAATGCAGTGCCAATCCAAATCATGGCAATAAGTGTGCCTGCGTGCACATTGGTCAGATGATACTTCGCCATAAAAAAAGGTACGCCCCATAGTGATGCGAAGATTGGCATAGGCGTCCATATAAGTAGAGCAAACGCACTGACCCACCAGTTTTGTGGTTTTTTGACGATGTCTTTTATAGCAGTTTTAAAGTGGGGGTGTTTTTTGGGTTTAAACTGGAAGGTTTTTTGGTTAGGGCCGTCTTTTAAAAGTGTATAGATTAAAAATGCTAAAATAAATCCGATGATGCCAAGTACGAAAACCGAATGTCGCCAACCGTATGTGTTAATCAATGTTGCAAGCGGTGCTTGCCCGGTTGCCGCACCAAGTGAGCCTAAGCTTTGAGCGAGGCCTGCAAAGATAGGGAAGTTTCGGGCTGGAATCCAGCGTACACAAACAGCAAGTACGCCGAGATAAGCACAAGCAGAGCCAGTTCCCATAAGAAAGCGTGCAAGCCCGGAAATCGTGACGTTAGGCGCGAGCCCGAATAGTAAAGAGCCTAAAGCACAAATTGTGGCTGCGCCAGTAATGACTTTTTTAGCACCAAGCTTGTCATAGAGCATGCCTGCTGGCACCTGCATTAAGGTGTAGGAATAAAAATACACGCTTGAAATCAAACCGAGCGTTCCAGCAGATATTTGAAATGCGGCCATCAGTTGGTCTGACATAATAGCGGGTGAGACTTGCAATAGAAATTCGTAGAAATAGAACATAGCAGCAAGTGAGAACATCACAATCGCAAGTGGCATAATTTTTTTATGTGTTTGTTTCATAAACTCAATTTTTTTTACGATCATGGCATTATACGCAATATTAGCGATCTTAGTAACTGTTTATGTTATGATTTTAAAAATGTCTTTTAGCGAATATCCAAATAAGCCTGGCGTGTATCAAATGTACAACTCTGAGGGTAATCTGCTGTATGTTGGGAAGGCGCGTAACTTAAAAAAGCGTATTACCAGCTACTTTCGCAAGCAAGGGTTACCGGTTAAGACTGAAGTTTTGATGCGTCAGGTCAAAGAGATAAAAACCACGATCACTGCCAGTGATACCGAGGCGCTGTTGCTCGAATCTAACCTGATTAAGCAGCATCGGCCGCGCTATAATGTGCTGCTACGTGACGATAAGTCTTATCCATATTTGTATTTGTCGACCGAGCAAAAGTTTCCGCGTTTGGATTTTTTTCGCGGCAAGCGCAAAGGTAAAGGGCGTTATTTCGGTCCATATCCAACGGCGGGCTCGGTGCGTGAAAATTTAGCTTTGCTACAAAAGCTATTTCGATTGCGCCAATGTAAAGATAGTTTTTTTAAGCATCGCTCAAGGCCGTGTTTACAATATCAAATTAAACGTTGTACCGCACCTTGTGTGGATTATATTTCAGAGCAGGCATATCAAGAGCAGGTACAGCATACGATTTTATTTTTGGAAGGTAAGAACGATCAAATTATTAAACAACTTGAAACGTATATGGATGAGGCATCGAGTAAGCGTGAGTATGAATTGGCGGCACGCTATCGTGATCAATTGGTTTACTTGAGAAAATTACAGGAGACGCAGTGTATTTCAGGTAATACTGGTAATGCTGATGTGATAGGAGTGGCATTAAACCAAGAGATGGCCGCTGTGAGTGTGGTATTTGTACGTCAAGGACGTATTATTGGGCAGCGTTGTTATTTCCCACAAATTGGAATTGCTGATACGTTGGATGATGTGCTTACAGCGTTTATTCCACAATACTATATGCATCAACAACGTCGCGATGATTTGATCGATAAATTAATTTTAAGCGATAAATTGCCAGATAAACAGATGATTCAAAATTGGTTAGAAGAGCAATACGGACGTAAAATTCATGTGACTGATTTTAGAGGTGCCCTATATAAGCAATGGCAAACAATGGCAAAGACCAATGCGCAGCATGCATTAGTTACCCATATTGCTGATAAAGAATCTGCCCTCAAAAAACTTGCTGCACTACAACAGACATTCCATTTAAAAAATCCCATCGAGCGTATAGAGTGTTTTGATATTAGCCATACCATGGGTGAATCAACAGTGGCTTCATGTGTTGTATATGATATTTCGGGGGCGAATCACAGTGCGTATCGTCGCTTTAATATCAAAGAGATTAAAGGTGGTGATGACTATGCAGCTATGGCCCAGGTATTAACACGACGCTATAAAAAATTAAAAATGGAAGACGCGGTACTGCCTGATGTAGTATTAATTGATGGGGGCAAGGGTCAATTACACAAGGCGATAAAGGTGTTTGAGGCACTGCAATTATCTGGTGTGTTATTGGTGGGCGTTTCTAAGGGGCCCGCGCGTAAACCAGGACAAGAACAGTTATGGCTGCCAGGACAGGCACGTGGTTTGCACTTAAAGTCAGATTCGACGGCACTACATTTAATTCAGTTTATTCGTGATGAAGCGCATCGCTTTGCAATTACTACACACCGTAATAAGCGTGACAAAACACGCCAACATTCGCGCCTCGAAGAGATTCCGGGCATCGGTGCTAAGCGTCGTCAAGCCTTAATCCGCCATTTTGGCGGTATGCAAACGCTGCGTGATGCCAGTGTGGTTGAAATTGCCAAAGTTGAAGGTATTAGTCAATCGCTTGCACAGGTCATTTATGATGAGCTGCATTAGTTCTTGACCTGTACTTGTAATAGCCTAAAATATTATCATGAATTTTCCAACACTACTTACTATCTTTCGTATCGCCATTATTCCGATTATGGTTATATGTTATATGTTGTCTGATGGTTGGGGACATCAAGTAGCGGCAATTTTGTTTACACTTGCTGCAATTACCGATTGGTTAGATGGTTATCTCGCGCGTTCAATGAAATGTTTGACGCGCTTTGGCGCCTTTCTTGACCCTGTTGCTGATAAGCTTGTAGTGACCTCTGCATTGGTGATGATCGTCGCTGCAAGTGAAAATGGCTACCTGACTATTGCCGCCATCATCATCGTTGGGCGTGAGTTATTAATTTCGGCATTACGCGAATGGATGGCGGAACTGGGCAAGCGACGTAGCATTGCTGTGAGTATGCTTGGTAAGATTAAAACAACTTTTCAAATGATGGCGTTAATTCTTTTATTGTGGATGAATCAACACAGTAGTACCTGGGTGGGTGAGCTGGGTACGCTACTTTTGTACCTTGCCGCACTTTTGACTATGTGGTCAATGTGCGTCTATTTAAAGCTCGCATGGCCTGATTTCAAGGCAGAGCTGTAATCTCTGTTTATCTTTTGTTCTATTCTAAGTTTTAATCACCAAAGCGCTTGACTTTATAGGATAAATCGCAATAATAGTCCGCTCACGCTTTTGCAGTATTGAAAAGGTGTTAGCGGGAATAGCTCAGTTGGTAGAGCACGACCTTGCCAAGGTCGGGGTCGCGAGTTCGAGTCTCGTTTCCCGCTCCAAATTTATTGGCGGCTTAGCCGCCTTTTTTATAACAAGATAGTCACCAAACGGGCTGGGTGGCAGAGTGG
>JAUIDD010000033.1 GCA_030429175.1 Gammaproteobacteria bacterium | reverse complement strand
CATATTCGATCATTTGTGGCGCTTCACCTGGCATGAGCACCACATCGTTAAGAGCGATATCTGTGATGATGCGATCACTGTGGTGTAATTTTGCTTCAAGAAAAAAACGGCGTTCAGGCAGGTAATCACCATCAAGGATTGGTTTGAGCATGGCGATTTGACTGGGGTGAATATCAGTTAAAAAACCAAGTCGGCCACGATGTACGCCGATAATAGGTATGTCATGTTCAACAGCAATATGTGCGGCGTTAAGTAAGCTGCCATCGCCACCGACGACGATGATCAAATCAATACTACCGGGTATATTTTGGTTGTCGCAGATGGGGATGTTGCTATCTTCGATACAGCTTGCAGTATGTTCTTCAATGCTTACTGATCGTTTAAGTGATAATAAAAAGTCTTTGAGCATGGTTAATGTTTCCGGTACGCCTGGTACGTGTGGTCGTCCGATAATTAATATATGTTTGAAGGGATGTTTTGTCATCTGAAACTCAAGCTTGATTTACTTTCGATAGCATAGCATTTGTGCATACACAAGAGCAATCCTGCAACTACCAACATCTCGGTGCCTGGCACCTAAAGGTTGATAGATTTTATGAGGTTTTAAGTGAAAACTATCAACCTTTAGGTGCCAGGCACCGAGAAAATATGCTACAGTTTGCCTTTTTTATTCACAAGGAGCATATGATGGGTACTCAAGCAGTTGTGATTGAGGAGCGTAAACGTTTTAGTCAGTCGAAAATTTGGCATGCGCAGCGTGAGTATTATGATCAACAAGGTATCAAAGCGTGGAGTGGTGATGTGCCATTCTACATCACCAGCAACGCCTACATTAGCGGTACTTATGCCACCTTGATGATTCGCTTTATTCAAGATTGGGTGCGCAAACATCCTGAGTCTGTAGAGCATACATTCTATGTGATCGAATTAGGTACTGGTTCGGGGCAGTTTAGTTATTATTTCTTGCGTTATTTTGATCGTCTACGTCATAGCTTGCAGCTTGAGCATATTAAGTTTTGTTATGTGATGAGCGACTTTACTGAAGCCAATGTCAATTTTTGGCGTGAGCATCCTGCTTTAAAAACGTTTGTAGATAACGGCATGTTAGATTTTGCTATTTTTGATGTAGAACACGATGAGTCTGTTACCCTCACTGAAAGTAAACAAATTATCTCAGCTAAAAGTCTGCATAATCCACTCACTGTTATTGCTAACTATCTTTTTGATTCGGTCGTGAGCGATGTGTTTAATGTTGACGATGGCAAACTACATGAATCGTTAGTCACTGTGCGTACTAGCCCCAATAATGTCGATGGCGATAAACCAAAATCTTGGGAAAAAGTTGATGTCACGTATGATGATGTTGAAATTAGTGGTGATTATTATGATGATCCCTTATTCAATAAAGTATTACATAGCTATACTGATGACCTTGAAAGTGGCGCGTTCTTTTTTCCAATCGGCAGTCTACGTGTCATTCGCCAGCTGCTGGCATTGAGTAAAGGTAATCTGCTTTTGCTTACTTCGGACAAAGGTCATATTGATATCAAAGAGCTTGAAGATGAAGATCATCCGGAGCTTGATTTCCACGGTAGTTTCTCGGTGATGGTAAACTATGAGGCAATTGGTCGCTATTTCAAATTGCAACAGGGCGACTTCTATATGCAGTGCCCACGCGACGCGATTGTCACCGCTGCGTTTTTATTGGGAGACAAGATTAGTAACTGCACCGAGTTTCAATTTGCACTTGATCAAATGGTCTCAGAGTTTAGTCCTGCTGATTATTTTAATATTTATGAAATGATTGAAGATGAGCCCAATGAGTGTAAGCTCGATATGTTAGCATCTGCGTTAAGCTTATCGCGTTGGGATCCGGGTTTATATGATGATATATCAGAGCGTATCAGTGATCTTATCGATGATGCCGATCAAGATCTGATTGATTATCTCGATCGCTATTTATATCGCGTTGCTGAAAATTATTATCATCTACCCGGCAGTAACGATACCATTTTTGCTGTGGGTACTTTTTATCAAGAGATCGGTGAATATGAAAAAGCACTCGAATTCTACGAACAATCACGCCACTACTTTCCTTCAACTTGGGAAGTCGAGTTTAACTGTGGTTATTGCTATCACTTCATGGAACAGTATGAGCAAGCAATTGCGTATTTTCAAAAAGCCCTTAAGCATGACCCCAAATCAGGGGAGACACGTAATTTAATTAAAGAAGCTGAGAAAAAATTAATAACCGCTTGACTCTGATTGATTACCTATTTGAATTAGGTGTGAATGGTTTATGAGATAGTGTTGTGCTATTGGATGTTTTTTTGTTTCCAAATAATCTATTCATAAGCCCACTAATTTTGGTTGATGGTATGGTTACAATACTGCCTATTGGTGACTGACATTGTGTTGTTTGCTGCGTTGTGCCAGGTACGAAAGTTGGATATAGGCCACCTTGCTCGACATACTGTTTAAATTTCCTAGTTCTTTTAAGGTAATCTGCAAAAGATTCTTTAACTTCCATTTCATCGGCTTCATAATAGATACGTGATGCACATTTTTCTGGATATATCAGATGTGACGCTACAGAAGGTTGTGGATTGTAACTTGGATTCCGTGCTTCTTTTGGCAATACTTTGAGTAGGGTTAGCGCCATTTCTTTATTAGAAGATAAGAGCAATAGCGGCATACCAAAAATATTTGTTTGGTTTACATCAACTATGTGTTCATGAGGTAGATTTTCTAATAGCCAGATAATGACATTTTGAAAGTTTGCTAAATAAGCGAGCTCAAGTATGCTCACGTTATAAATATTATTATCTTGATCGATGACTTGTTCACGGTACTCAGCTAAGTTTTGATGATTAGCCGAAGGCTTTTTGGTATGTAGGTGTTGTAGTATTTGTAGTACAGTTTTCTGATGTTTTTCCTTATCAGAAACTACATATTTTCCTAGAGAAGGATTTTGTGCGATAGGAATGATTGAGGCTGGATCGCTTAAGTCTCTAAATAGTAGACTTAAACAGGAAGTTTGTATTACTGGTTCTCCTATTTGTAGTGGGACTGATTTTCTTATCATCACATGCCATAAACCATGGTTATCTAAAGATGTTAAGAGTGTGTGTAGAAAGTGGTTGTAACATTCTGTATTAAGACAAGCTTCAACTAATGGTGGTATAAAATCTCTTTCATTTTTAGACTTCGTATTAAAGTCTGTAAGAAAGTTTAAAGTATCTTTGTCTCCAATATTTGCGTAGCGGCACACATAATGTAAGAAGAAATATGTACGTGCATATAAAAAAAAATTATCTCCATATTTGAAGCAGTTGGATCTTAGGAGTTTTCGCTCAGACTGGCATATATCGGCTAATAGTTTTAAAAGTTTAGTTTCAAAGGGTTCATGATTGTGTTTCTCCCAAAGCTGGTCGTATTCTATGAGCACATTTTTAAGAGTAGCATTGAGGTGAGACCAGTGATCTCTAATTTCTTGTAATTCTTTTAACGTTAATGTTTTATCAATTTTTTCTCTGGGAAATAGGTTTAGTTCATTGAATAATTTTTTTAATGCGCTATTGTGGCTGTTTAACTCTCCCAATAATTGACCGTCTGAATATGCTTGTGCGTAAGTATGTATTTCACGGACTAAAGCTTTTTTTTGCTGAGCTTCTTCTGCGCGGGCTTGAGCTTTGCTTTGATATTCTTTTTCATAAGCTTCAAGTTGTGTTTGGAGCATTTTGATTTGTTGTTTTAGCTCATCAGGACTTAGTTGTGTTGATTTATCAGATTCTTTCATGCGGTTACCCTTGTTTTCGTTCAATTTTTGGGTAATATTAGTGCAGCAGTACTATTGGATCAATCCGTAATTTTTACGGGGTTAAGCGTAATTTATTGTTTTTTTGTGTTAATACCTGATCTTTGCCCACAGCTGTCCAAAGTATTCATGCAATGCGATATCGCTCATGATCAGATAGTTTGCGCTGGGTAAGTAATATTTTATGCGATCTCGATCTCGGTCAGAAAAGTATTGAGTGGGTGCAGCGATAGGGTTGAGTCCTGCTTCTTTGAATAACGCAATCGCGCGTGGCATATGATAGGCAGAGGTAACTAAAATAAATGGTTTTTTGTCGAGTTGTTTTTTAAGATAGTGCGCTTCATCTCGTGTATCGCGTGAACCTGCTTCTAAAATAATATTTTTAGGATCAACACCTAAAATTACTGCAATATTTTGCATAATGCCAGCAGCAGCGGGTTTCCCAAAAACGCGTCCACCAGATAAGATTAACGTTTCGTTTTTGTTGTGTTTATGGTAGAGATGATAGAGCCGCACGCCTTCGACCAAGCGTGATAGCGATGCGCTACTTAATTGTGTGTTGGGTGGCGCGTTGATATCATTGCGAACACCACCGCCAAGTACAACGATATTTTCGCTATTAGTGGGTAGATTTGTGATGGGTTGATAATCATTTTCTAATGAATTTAATAAATTGCTTGGTAGCCAGTTAAAGCCAAATATAATCAATATTAAAAAAGAGGTCACTAAGCAAGCATGGGTAAGCCATTTTTTGCGTGTCCACCATAGCAGACATAAACCAATTAAAAATAATATCAGTGCAATGGGAAAGGGTAGCAGTAGTCCTGAGACAATTTTTTTGAATGTAAATTCCATGTGTGGCTCCTCGAGTGAGTTATTATGGTACTATACTTGAATAATTTTTTTTAGCCCTTATATTTATAGGTATTGTTAAATTGGAGTTTAAAAAATGGCCAAAAATAAATCTCAAGATCCCAAATCGAATAAATGGCAAGAATTTGCCGAGCAACAGGTGGATATCGATACAGATGATGCAAAGCGTTTGTTTGAAGATGAGCAAGCATCTGGAGAGACAACTCCTGATCTTAAGGAATCTAATAAACCTCAATCTGGTTTGACTTACCCATCGCATGAAGAACTGGAGCAAGAGCTTAATGCGCTTGAGATGCGTATTGCCGAATATAAGGATGCAGCAATTCGTGCTAAAGCAGAAGCTGAGAACACCAAACGCCGTGCTGAACGTGACGTGCAGAATGCGCATAAATACGGTAACGAAAAAATATTAACGGATATGTTACCGGTGGTTGATAGTTTGGTACGTGGTTTAGAAGGACAAGAGCCGACTGATCCAGCTGCTAAAGCGCTGCGTGAAGGTATGCAGTTGACACTCAATTTATTTGAAAAAACATTAGAGAAGCATGGTATCGCCATCATTGATCCAGTAAAAGGTGATGTATTTAATCCAGAATTACATGAAGCGATGAGCATGCAAGCAGATCCAGATGCTCAATCAAACACAGTTTTACAAGTATTGCAAAAAGGCTATGAACTAAACGGTCGTGTTATTCGCGCTGCAATGGTTATTGTCGCTAGTTAGGAAGGGGACACTCCTGTTCTAACTTTTAAAAATGACAATTATTCAATGCGTTACAACCTTAAAAACGACGGGCCATTCTAGTTCTAACTCTACTTAATGCTCCCTTAAGCTTATTAGTTTATAATGGCTATAATTTTATAACTGGAAACAGCAATGTCTTCTATTTATTACAGTCCTCATTTGCCTACCAAGATCACTGATTTTCGTGTGATGCTAGGTGTTATGCTAGATCAGCGCCATGCACTGCCAACTACTCAGGGTAATGTGATTGCATTTCCAGGTAATCGTATTCGCCATGATAATAATACCGGTACAGACTGTTATTTAAGCGCTTGTCAGGCACTGCTTGGACCTATTGCTGAATTCTTCTATAAAGGTCACGATGCCTATTTCAGTATTCATGATTTAGATGCCTATCTAAATAGCGTGTTTCAAGTAGTTATCGATAAAGAGCCTACGCTTAGCCTTGATGAGCGGCAACGTTTTGCAGCCCAGATAGGCCAGCTACAATTGGCTGGTTTTGAACATGTTTTTCGACAATATCCAGAAGTATTAGCGGTTTACGGTGAGCAGCTGTTAGAGCATCATCATTTTCAGTTTAATGAGGCTGAGATTAGAAACGCAATTACCGAGGCTAAGTCAGCCATTTCTTTGAAAGCGCTCAAATAGTTATTTACTAATAGTTTTATAGTTATTCTTTATAGTTATTAATTTAGATTTAATTGTCGTATCTTGTACATCTCATTAATAACAGGCAGAGAGATGAAGACTATGAAAGATGATATAACAGTAACATTCAAGGGCGGCGATATTAGATATACGGTAGATGGCCGAATTTTTGAGTTTCGTCAAACTACTGGGAATGAATCTGATAAAGAATTAAGATATCTAGAGCCTGGTTTAGCAGATGTCCATCAGAAATTTACTACTGTGCTTACAGCAGAAAAGAACGAACCTGTTTTAATAGTCGAGCCAGAGACTCAAGTTTTATTAAAGGGGCAATCGCCTGCTATGGGCGGTCCGAGGTAATAGCTCAAACCAGTTGAAGTTAGGCATGTAAAATAAACCTACGCGTCCATGCTTATAGTAGGAGTGAGCGCTTCTAGAGCTATAACCGATCTTTTAGAAAAGATCTGTGGTGTAGCCCTAGTTAAAATGTTATAATTTTGATCATGGATATCGCATCAAGGACGCCTAAAAATTTAAAGTTTATTTTGCTGATGACAGCGCTATTTGTGACTGTCGGCCAGCTTGGTCTAACAATATATTTGCCGGCTATGCCGGAAATGAGTCGGGACTTACATGTTAGTGTTGGTGCGACACAGTCAACCATGATCTTATTCTTATTGCCGTTTGGCTTCTCACAGCTTTTTTATGGATTTTTATCAGATCGATATGGTCGTAAAAGAGTTTTATTTTCTGGGTTAATAATCTTATTAGTCGGTTCGTTATTATTAGTGTTTTCATTTCATTCCTTTACAAGTTTATTGGTTGCACGCTTTATTCAGGGGATGGGTGCAGGCTCTGTTTCTGTTTTGGCGCGTGCGATCGTACGCGATTGTTATCACGAGAGAAATTTGGCGGCAGCACTATCTGTTTTAATTATGTCTGTATCATTAACACCTGCTGTCGCTCCATTTTTAGGCGGGTGGATACAATATGCTTTTGGTTGGCATATGATTTTTATTTTATATTTAATATATACAGCGATAGTTACAATATTAATAGGATTTTTCTTACCGGAAACGCTTTCTAAAAATCTCACAGAGGTGTCTGAGCAAAATAAAATATTCGCTTCTTTTAAGATCCTATTTAAGCATGAGTATTATTTGCTTTGTGTTGCTATGATCATTTTTGTGTATTCGGTACAAATTATTTATCTAGCAATTTGTCCTTTTATTTTTGAAGGGCAATTAAAAGTGTCGCCACAAATTTATGGTTCACTGATTATTATCCCAGCGCTTGGTTATCTGTTGGGGAACTATGCAACTAAGCGTTTTTCTTTTCGCTATCCATTGACACGCTTGATCACGATGGGTCTTGTTATTACATTTGCTTCAGCAATAGGTATACTGATTATTGCTCTGTTACATGTGCTGTCGATTGGTTGGCTGTTAGCGTTTTTGTTTTTGTTAACTATTGGTTTAGGACTTATATTTCCTAATGTTGTGTCACTATCGCTTAAGCCATTTGCTGCGATGGCAGGTGCAGCAGCCGCGTTATCTGGCTTCTTGCAGATGCTTGGCACGTCAATCGTTAATGCGATTATTAATGCCTTTCATGGAGAGACTGTAATGGTATTAGGATCAGCTTTGATCGTATGTGTGCTGATCTTGGCTGGTTTGTTCAAAGTGCTAAAACCAAGAGTCTCATAAAATTATCCTCTTGAAATTTCAAGCTTCATCTCCTTTGTTTTTTACGTATGTGATAATTCTACACCACAATTACTAGACTTATCTTGTGTAGTTAAATTATTTTCATCAGGGGTAAAAATACGTAACCCTCTGCTTGTAGGCGTGTTTAGAGTTTCATTATTTTTAGTTGGAGAAGATTTAATATTTGCACTCACATCTTCTTTTGTGTCAACAAGAGGATTGACTGTTTTTGGGTAGTCTCTGGTAAATTGCTCAGACTGTTGATTAGGGTTTTTTTTCAACTTATATGTTTTATAGAGGAAATAGAGTACTCCTATAGTGATTAATGTTGCGGGTAAGACGCCAGGAATTATTTGGAATGGTAAGCTCAATAACACTATTGGTAAACTAATGTGTAATGCACTTACTGTAATTGTAACAATTAATCCGACTATAGCAGTTAAGGGTAATGCGATATAACCAAATAAATTTCGATCACTATTACTGTGCCAAGTTGGACTATATCTGCTTTTTCTATCTGAACTATATCTAGCATTATATTGTTTTAGCTTATGTTTAGAGTAAAAATGTGCACCAATACCTACAGCTAGTGCGCCAATAGGCAAGATAAGTAATATCGGTGCTATAAAAGGAGCGCCAGCAAAAAATGCAATCGCTCCAGCAATGCCGAAAATAATGCCTGCAGCTAATGCGAGTGGATGGGTTGCAGTAATGCCCCAAGCGATGGCATTGACATTTGGGTTATCTGTTTTGACTAGTCCATACTCTTGTCCATAGTTATGGCCTTTTGTAAAATAAACAATGTTATTTCGACATGCCAATAAGTCATTACCAATGCCATAATTAATGCCCAGCAAATAGGTGCTTGAGCCTATGTAGAGCATGTTAAGAATACCTGCTATGGCATAAGGTAGGCTCCAGAGAAGTCCAAAAAATGGGAAAGCAAGTGCTAAGATTACACTGAGAGCAATTATTTTAAGTTGTGGGTTTAAAGTTTTTTTTGCATATGCAATGGATGGGGTATTTTTTTCTTCTGTGGTAAAAAACATCTGGTTATCCTAGTGGCTTGTTGGGGTATATGTTATTTTGATGTGATTATAGCAAGGCTTTATTTTATTTATACTCGTAAATGTTACTAGTATTCACACAGTTGTAGAGATGCTATTGATTTTGTCTCTTGAAATTTCCAGCTTAATCCCCATCTAGTGGTTACTGACAGCCATATGGCGGTGAGCTATAAATAGCTCTTTAAATCAAATAGTTAACATAGAGGTGATACAAATGACCAAGATTATTGGGATCGATTTAGGAACAACCAACTCCTGCGTGGCGGTTCGTGAAGGCAATACGACACGTGTTATCGAGAATGCAGAAGGTGCGCGTACGACGCCATCGATCGTTGCGTACACTAAGGATGGAGAAGTCTTGGTGGGTGCGCCAGCAAAACGCCAGGCAGTAACCAACCCGGACAGCACATTGTATGCGATTAAGCGTCTTATTGGCCGTAAATTTAAAGATGATGTCGTACAAAAAGATATTAAGATGGTGCCTTACAAGATTATTGATGCGGATAATGGTGATGCATGGGTACAAGTGAATGGTGAGAAGTTAGCGCCACAACAAGTATCAGCACAAATCTTAATGAAAATGAAAAAAACCGCTGAAGATTATTTGGGTGAAGAGGTTAAAGAAGCGGTGATTACTGTGCCTGCCTACTTTAACGATTCACAACGTCAAGCAACTAAAGATGCTGGTAAGATTGCAGGCCTTGACGTAAAACGTATTATTAACGAGCCGACTGCAGCAGCACTTGCTTATGGTTTAGATAAGAAACAGGGCGATTGTAAGATTGCGGTTTACGATTTAGGTGGTGGTACTTTTGATATCTCAATCATCGAGATTGCTGATGTTGATGGTGAGCACCAGTTTGAAGTATTGGCTACCAATGGTGATACGTTCTTAGGTGGTGAAGATTTTGATTTACGTTTGATTGATTACTTGGCTGATGAATTTAAGAAAGAGTCAGGTGTTGATTTACATAGTGACCCATTAGCACTACAGCGTCTTAAGGAAGCTGCTGAAAAAGCGAAAATTGAATTGTCATCAGCACAACAAACAGATGTAAACTTACCTTATATCACAGCTGATGCAAGTGGTCCTAAGCACTTAAACATTCGTGTCACACGTGCGAAATTTGAATCATTAGTAGATGATTTGGTGACACGCTCTATCGAGCCTTGTAAAACAGCGATTAAAGATGCAGGTCTCAGTGTTTCTGAAATTGATGATGTGATCTTGGTAGGTGGGCAAACACGTATGCCTAAGGTACAAGAAGCAGTTAAAAACTTCTTTAACAAAGAGCCACGTCGTGATGTAAACCCAGATGAAGCGGTTGCTATGGGTGCTGCGATTCAAGGTGCGGTATTGGCGGGTGACGTTAAGGATGTTTTACTATTAGACGTGACACCATTATCTTTGGGTATTGAAACCATGGGTGGTGTGATGACGAAGCTTATCGATAAAAACACCACGATTCCAACTAAGGCATCGCAAGTATTCTCAACTGCAGAAGACAATCAAACAGCAGTAACAGTGCATGTATTACAAGGTGAACGTGAGATGGCGTCGGCGAATAAATCGTTAGGTCGTTTTGATCTTTCTGACATTCCACCAGCGGCACGTGGTATGCCACAGATTGAAGTAACATTTGATATCGACGCGAACGGTATTCTGCATGTATCAGCGAAAGATAAAGCAACTGGTAAAGAGCAGTCGATCGTGATTAAAGCATCGAGTGGTTTATCGGATGAAGAAGTCGAGAAGATGATTCAAGACGCTGAAGCAAATAAAGATGCCGATAAAAAGTTCCAAGAAATGGTTGGTGTGCGTAACCAAGCAGAATCGATGATTCATGCGACTGAAAAATCGATGAAGGAACTGGGCGATGATGTTGCTGATGACGAACGCAGTAAAATCGAAACTGCTATCAATGATCTTAAAGCATTGTTGAAAGGTGATGATAAAGATGCGATCGAAGCGAAAACAAAAGAACTGACTGAAGCTTCTTCTAAGATGGCAGAACGCCTTTATGCGAAAAAAGGCGATGGTGCTGGTCCTGAAGGTATGTCACCTGAAGACTTTGCCAAAGCGGCTGGTGCTGAAGCTAAAGAAAAACCTGCTGATGACAATGTTGTCGATGCAGAGTTTGAAGAAGTTAAAGATGATAAAAAAGACTAATGTCTGATAACGAAGCTTAAAATATGATCCCGGTCAATGTGCCGGGATTATTAATTAGGAACAAAACTAATGGCCGACAAACGTGATTATTATGAAGTACTAGGTGTCAGTAAATCTGCAAGTGATGCAGAGATTAAAAAAGCCTATAAACGCGGTGCGATGAAGCATCATCCCGATCGTAATGCGGGTGATAAAGCGTCAGCAGTGCGTTTTCAAGAAATACAAGAAGCTTATGCCGTATTATCAGATAAAGATAAGCGTAGCCGCTATGATCAGTTTGGACATGCCGGCGTGAATCCACAAGGTGGTGGTGGCCCTGGTGGTTTTGGTTTCCAAGATGTTGGTGATATTTTTGGAGATATTTTTGGAGATATCTTCGGTGGGGCACGTGGTGGTAGTAGCCGTCAACAGCGTGCACAGCGTGGTGCCGACTTAGGTTATGAGTTAACGGTGACACTTGAAGAAGCAGTGCATGGCGTCACTAAAGAAATTAATGTGCCCACTTGGGTGGGTTGTAAACCTTGTAAAGGTTCGGGTGCGAAGCCTGGTACAGGACCTAAACCTTGTAAACAATGCCAAGGTTCGGGTCAGGTGCATATTCAACATGGTTTTATCGCAGTACAACAAACCTGTCCAGTATGTCGTGGCCAAGGTCAGATGATTGAAGATCCCTGTACTACTTGTCATGGTCAAGGCCGCGTACAAGAAACCAATAAATTATCTGTGAAAATTCCAGCTGGAGTCGACAATGGTGATCGTATTCGCTTAAGTGGTAAAGGTGAAGCTGGTGTTAATGGCGCACCTGCCGGTGATTTGTTTGTGCAAGTACGCGTGTTACCACATCAAATCTTCCAACGTGAAGGCAATGATTTGCATTGTGAAGTACCCATTTCATTTGTTACGGCGACTTTAGGTAGCGAGATTACCGTACCAACGATTGATGGTCAGGTAAAACTTACTATTCCTGCTGAAACACAAACGGGTAAACGTTTTCGCTTACGGGGTAAAGGTGTGAAAGCATTACGCTCGAGCCACACTGGGGACTTACTGTGTCATGTTGTGGTTGAAACACCGATAAAACTCTCAGATGAGCAGAAAAAACATCTACGTGACTTTGAGGAAATGCTCGAAGTAGATGGTAAAAACCATAGTCCAAAGTCCAAAGGCTGGTTTGATTCAGTAAAAGAGTTTTTTAAATCTTAAACTCTGCATTAATTGTCATGCCGGTCTTTTGAACCGGCACTTAGCTCCCGTGTTCAACACGGGATGATGACATTAAGTCCGAAATATTTAAGCCATAAATTTTATTTTGGTGGTGATGCTGCAATATATTCATCTGCACGCGACTCGAGATCCTTAGTAAGATGCTTGTTTTGATTGCGGCCGAGGCTAAAGTCAAAAATATAAGCATTGAACTCTTTATTGAAGGTTTCACGATCTATGTGATACATTTTGTACAGATTCTCTAGCTCAGTTCTTGCAGCACGAATGTCATTTTTAGGTGTAAAGTAACTATAAAGCTTATTTCCATAATCGCAGAGTATCAATGAAAATAAATTTTCTTGTGAAAAGTCTGCGCAAATCACATCTTCTTTGCTGTTTTCGCAAAAACAGCTGATGATATCGTGTAAACTGATCTCTTCTCGTAAAAGTAGCTCATTTAAGTCAGTAATAGCTGCAGCTGGCGTTTTTGAGTCAGGTTTAAATAATCCCGCGTCGTTACTAGCTTGGTGTGAAAGCACCTTGTTACAGATTTCTTTAATTTCATCGGATGTGAGTGATGTACGCATATCTTGTTCCGTTTGGGTTAATTATTGGCGCCAGTATAATTCAAAATGACATAGCTGTCAAAAATACGTTCAACTAAGTAGATCTCACCAAATCATAACAATGCTTTTTGGTGAGAATAAAAGATAATTAATTGATTAAACATGAGTTTTATTAGCACTGACTCAGGTGGCATCCCTTCAACAGCCGCTAGTTATTTTTCGCATATGATCGATTTTGAAACGTTATTGGGTCGTTAATTTGTGGGTAGGATTTTTTAAATTGTGATATTTAATCGCAAGCCTGTCTCCCATAAAGCATAATATACTTAGCAAGGCCATCATAAGTATGGCAGAGGCAAGCCATAGTGAATGAGTATGATGTAATACTAATGCACCTAAAAAGGTTACAATAGCATTGAAGATGGATGCAAATATACTATTCATGCTATTTACGCTACTACTAATTTTTGGAAACCGAGACATCACAGTGGTTTTGCTAAGTGTGCCAATAGCAGAAAGACCTATGACGTAGATTGAAATTAGAAATACAGTAAGTAATAAACCTGGCGTGAAGTAAAAGCTGAGAATAAAGTAAGTTAATGCTGCAAGTATGCAAAGTATATTACTTAGCAAAATTAATATGTGTAATGCTATTTTTTGACGTAAATAGAATACGAGCGTAGAGCCAATTATACCGCCTATGGCAAAGCCAATGGCTGAATAGCCAATAATATGTAAAGGATAATGTAGCCCTTTGTTTAATAGATAAATACCACCGATGGAAAATAAGCAAAGTGTTGTTGAAATAATGCCATTTAATGCAGCGATAAAAAAGAAATGTGGGCATTTAAGCAGCAGCCAATAGTTTAAAAATTCTTTTGCGACGGATTTTTTTATAAGTTGCGTTTCTTTTTTGATAAGTTTTGCGCTTAAAACCCAACAGCTTATAGCGATGACGCTGATAAATAGAAAGGCATATTGCCATTTCCCATAATCAGCCATATAACCACCAAAAATCATACCGAGTAATGAGCCAGCATAACTGATCGCAATAATAATTGAGAGCGAAGCCGCAACCTTTTTTTTCTGATGGAGGAGGTTTTGAATGTAGGCTTGTATTATGATAATACTGGGAGTAATGCTAAAACCAAGAATAAAGATACCACTGATAAACTGTTCATAGGTGGTGGCCGTTATTGTAATAATACTACCGGTAAAAATTAGTAGGGAAAGGATCATCATAATCCGGTGCTTTTGAAACTTATCTCCCAAAGGCGCTATTAATAGCATACCAATCATTGTGCTTGTAAAATAGGTGCCTACCGTTGCTTGTATTTGCTTGATATTCCCATCTAAGCTGATGGCTAAAACTGGCGCCATAATAAAAATGGCGCTAGGAATAAAATACTTTAAGAAGCTAAATAAGCCAGATGTAATGGTGATGGCACGTTGCATAAATATCCATATAATAATGTAATCAACCTTGAAAAGTATATCACAATCTAACTTTCAGTACGGTTATATCTATAAATAACCAGTGGCAGTACACTCAACGATACACAGCCACCAATTAAGAAGACTTCATAACCGATGATATGGGTGATATGCATATTGGCAGGAGGAATAAGGCCGATAATAATCGCAAAAATACAGGCACAGATACCGAGCAGTCCAGTAAACCAAATACCGAATTGTCCACCTGGAATACGAAAGGCACCAGGTTTGGGTTCGCTAATATAGCGTAAGCGGATGCTGGCGGCAAACATTAGGATATAAAATAGAAGTGCGAGTTGGGCGGTGATTGCGCTTAAGATCCAGTACCAAGTACTAAAGGTATCAAACAATAAAAACAGTAGACTTAAGATAATCACAACAACCCATTGCGCAAATAACATATTAGTGGGAGCGCCTTTTTTATTCGCTTGTCCAAAGCTTTTAGGTGCACATTTGTCTTGTGCTGCAACCATCAGTCCTTTAGTTGGACCGATTACCCATGCAGACATGCCACCAAAGCCGCCGATAATCAGGCAGATTAAGATGATTGGCATTAGCCATTGAATATGAAATGATTTGAAAAATAGTACGAATGCTTGATCTAATCCGCTGATGATATCGAGGCTATATTCAGGCACAACAATTGCAATTGCGGCTGAGGCTAAAATCATTGTAAACATTACAATAAGTGATGAAATCAGTAGTGCACGTGGATAATCACGTTTTGGATTTTCAACATCACTGGCGTGTATCGCTGACATTTCAAAGCCCATTAAACTAAAAAAGACGACAACCAAAAAAGCTGAGTTACCACCATCAAGATGCGTAGGAACAAAGTTTGCGTATGTAGGGGCAATTGCCATGGGCTTGCCAAGTAGTAGCCAGGCAATCCCGAGTATGATGATAACGGCCATTGGAATGATCGTGCCAATGATGGCGCTAAAATTACTAACCATGCTTGAGCTTTTCATTCCAAAATTATTGACGATGGTGGATAAGGTAAACATACCAATAATCATCGGGATGACAAATGCTTTATGTGTGGCGAGTGCGGGATTAAACAGATAGGCGATATTTACAGCGATAAACGAGAGTATAGTCGGATACCAAAACACATTATAAATCCACTGCAGCCAAATGGTCATAAAGCCATATTTAGCGCCAAATGCATCACGCACCCATATATAAGCACCACCGGTTTTGGGGCGATTGGTGGCAAGCTCCGCTGTGATTAAGATACAGGGTAATAAAAAGATAATGCCAGCGAGTAGATAGTAAAAAATAATATGTAGACCAGTGGCGGCATTGCTGGGCAGATTACGCAGGCTGTCAATCGCGATCACATTGAGCATGACTAAACTAAAAACGCTGAGCACTTTATTGCGCCTGACCTTTTCACCTGAGTTGTACATCTTAAGTGCCTATGTAGTTGTCTTTAATATCAATATGACAATATAGCCGAATCGTGCTAGATTCACAATTTTTGCGAGGATATACGATGTCATTGACCCCATCAACTATGCTACCACTGGGTACCGTTGCACCGGATTTTACTTTATTTGACACGGTATCAGGACAGCAAAAATCATTAGATGATTTAAAGTCAGATGTTGCAACTGTAATTATTTTTATGTGTAATCACTGTCCTTATGTTGTACATATAGAGGATAAGCTGCTTGAAGTAGCGCATGATTATATGAACAAAGGAATTGCTTTTACCGCCATTAGTGCTAATGATGTCACAACGCATCCAGCTGATAGTCCAGAGTGCATGCATGTACATGCGATCGCAAAAGACTTTCCTTTTCCCTACCTCTTTGATGAAACTCAAGCGGTTGCTAAAGCTTATCAAGCAGCATGTACACCTGATTTATATGTTTTCGATAAACATATGAAATGTACTTATCGCGGTCGCTTCGATGATGCAACACCTGGCAACCTTAAGCCTGTGACTGGTGCTGATTTGATTCAGGCACTAGATTTGATGCTTGCAGGCAAAAGAGTGCCAGAGGATGCGCAGTATCCGAGCCAAGGTTGTAATATCAAATGGAAATCAAGTTGATCATTTTTTATCCACAATGACTGTGACTCCTAATCAACGTGCAAGGAGTTAGGTCGCTTTACTTCAGTACAGTTATTGTTTAATATCTGTGTATCTTTTTTATTCATGAGAGGGACCCCATGAAAAAATCTCTGAGTTTATTATCTCTTGTCTTAGCATCAAATGTGGCTTTTGCAGATTCGTTAACGCTTAATGTTAGTGTGCCTATTACAATTAAAGGTGGGAACTGGACGAGAACTTATCGTAGTGCGATTGATATTGGTAGTGTTGTAGGGTTAAGTGAGAATCCAGATAAAAATTTTTATCATCTCTACTATAATAATCAAGAGATTGCGAATTTGGCTACATCATTTAAGACACAGGCTAGTGGCGGTTGTAATGGTGCATTACAGTACAAGGTGAGCTCACATGCTTATAGCTTTTGGTGGTCTGCAGGTAGTTGTAGTAAAGAAAGTCCTCTTATCCCGGGCCCAACGCAATTTGCACTGTTACCAAAGCAGCCGTTTGATACATTTACGAATAAATCAAATCAAGATATTTATCTTTTTAATGTACCTTTGGCTTATCTAGGAAAGATTAATTGGGTTAAGCAGGGAACCGGTGTTAACTATGATTACTCGGCAAAAGTGAGTTACTTGGGTGGTGGCGCGCCTAAGGCATCTTCTCTACTTAGTGCAATGAGTAATGCAACATTAAAGCCGATAAAGGTAGCACCCGGACAACCAATCAGGATGCAGCCACTTGCTGCATTTTGGGTCTTGGCACACAAAACAAATAAAGATGCGACAAAGCCAACGTATGCGATTATTAAAATTATAGAGTCAAGCTATGATGGTAATTGGTCATTGTCAACAGATGGTACTGGATGTCAATCCAATTTAAGTGCTGATAATACGCTTACGGTAACACCTACCACACTTTGTAATGTAGATCATGGTCAAACTACTCCGGTCACTGTAGAAAGTTATGTGGGTTTGCCACTCAGTGTGGGTAATGGCAACACAAGCACAGGCAGCCCTGATTTTCCAATGCTTTTAGATTCAGAGGACACACTTGGATTTGAAAAGCCACTGATGTTTAATGGGCAACAAGTAGCTACGTTAACCGTGCCTATGGTTGCCACGACTGCTTATAAATGTACTTTTAAAGTTGATTATGATTATGCAGCCTCGAAATACCAAGTCACTTCAGACCAATCCCAATGTCAGGTGACTGATACAAATTTATCGATATTGCCGCCACCAAATAGTGATACATTCACTAACACCACCCCCATTACCCCCATTCAATTAAGTCTGCAGCCTATTGCCGCTGATGCATTAGGGACTTTAAAAAGTAATGGTACAGGTGTTCAGTTAAGTTATAGTCCACAAAAATTACTGGGTGTGACATCATCACAACAGCAGGCTCAAGCGTTAGGCTTCTCTGGTGTTGATAAAAAACCACAACATGCTTTTTGGGTATTTCACTATCGAAGTAGTCCAACCGAATATAAAATAGCAGGTGTGCTACAAACAAGTTACGATGCTGACTGGCTAAAAAAGTGTGATGCGTCTATCAATCACTCAAAAGATCAATATGAATTTAAGACTAATGATGATGCCAATTGTCTTTGGGTCGATAAATCATTAAAAGCAGTGCCAAAGCTTACTTGTAGTGATGTAGAAGCTATTCATAATAAAGCAGTTGGTAAAACAGAATATTATGATAACGAAACCAAAAAGTTCTATCAGTTCCGTGATAGTTTAACAGGTACGCCCTATACAATACCTTATAGTATTGGTGCACTTAATACGGCTGCAGGTTGGGGCTCAGGATATTTTCAGTCATGTAAGCAAGTAACAGGCTATCCAGCGGCAGTTGAAATAACTACTTGTACTGCAGGCCCAGTAACACGAGGTACTAAGGACGTTAAGCGAGGTACTAAGGACGTTAAGCGAGGTACATGTAAAGATGAGAGACGTAAATATTCATGTACTTGTGATTCCGGTTCAGAAAAGAAGTACTATATGCTGTTACAACCATAAATTAGGAGTTTGTTTATGTATCACTGTTATATTAAACCAGCGTTATTAGCAATTGGTATTGCCTGTTTTTCACTGGCATGTCAGGCAGGTGGTAATGACCTTCCAGAACCAGAATTGGATCAAACCGCACCGGACCAAGTTGCGATGTCAACCGGCCATTGGGCTGTTTCCATTGGTACCGGTTATGCATTTGTAAAGCATATGGATACCAGTGGCGATCTTGCATCAACAGACGAAGTTGCAGGCACGCATGATTATGTTAGAGATGGTAATTTGGACTTTCAAAACGCATGGACAGGCGAAGGTGAGTTAACAGGTTATTTGAGCCATTATTTTGGAATTGGTTTTGCCTATATGCATCTTAAAACCAATACCTCGCCGGGCGATGAGATTGTTGGTGAAGGGGGTGATGCGGGACAGTGGGGCTCTTACAGAACAAATATATCAATAAACACATTACTATTTAAGGCTTATTTAAATTGGTGGCATATGTTTAATGCAGGCAATACACCGGTGAGTTTGTTTATCGGTGGTGGTATTGGTGCCTCAAATTTAGCATTATCGAACCAAGAAGCTGTTGTTGAAAATGCTAGTTTTACAAACACACTTGCAAATCATAATGTGTGGCAATTGTCTTATTCAGGAGAGGCGGGGTTTAACGTTGAAATAAGCCAGGATTGGAGTGCGAATGTAGGTGGACGTTATGTTTATTATGGTGAAATGGATTCAGGCACTTTTATGCCAAACTATGCGCCTGGAACTCAAGTGGCTCCTGTTAAATCTAAAATTTATACTATCGAACCCTTTATTAATGTAGCGTGGGATTTCTAACGTTCTTTGCGGTGATTAATGGTGTTAATAGGGTAGTCTTTTAAGTGGTAACTTGTGCTGCGGCCTGACTTAGGACTTTTGATAAGTATCTCATATTCAAGCAGACTTTTTATATCACGTGAGGCAGTATCTTGTGAACACTTCATTATTTTTGCCCATTTGTTTGAGGTGAGTTTTCCTTCAAAACCATCAAATAAAAGATTGAGTATTGTGATTTGTCGTTCGTTTAATGTTTTACAAGCATGTGCTTCCCAAAATTTTGCTTTATTTAAGATATTTTCGGTGAGCGTTTCAGATTCGATGATGGATTGGTATAAGCAATTTAAAAACCAGATTAGCCATTCAGAAATATCCAGTGTACCTTTCTGGGTGCGTTCGAGTATGTTGTAATATGTTTTCCGCTGCTTTCTGATTTGCGTCGACATGCTATAAAACCGATTTTTTTCATTTTCGCTACGTGCCAGTTGCATATCGGTTAATGCTCTGGTGATGCGGCCATTACCATCTTCAAATGGGTGTAATGTGACAAGCCATAAGTGTGCGATTGCAGCTTTTACAATCGGATCTAGATTTGTTTGAGTATGATTAAACCATTCAATGAATAGTGCCATTTCATTTTCGAGTTTGTTTGCTGGCGGTGCTTTGAAATGAACCTTTTCTTTTCCATAATGACCGGAAACGACTTGCATCGGTCCTTCGCTATCTTGACGTAGCATGCCAGGTATAATCAGCATCATCCCACTCATGCCGAAGGGGAACAGCAGATTATGCCATTGACATAAGCGTTGCAGGCTTAATGGTTGGTCGAAATGGCGCGTTGCATCGAGCAGCACTTCAACGATGCCATCGACATGACGATCGGATGGTTTAAGCCCCGCAATATCTAAACCTAAATGTCTGGCAATGGACGATCGAACTTCATCACTATCAAGCACTTCACCTTCAATACTGCTGCTTTTGACGACTTCATGGGTTAAGGTTTCTAGGACGGTTTTTTCTTGGAGCTCAAAGCCAAGTTGTTGCATTTTGCCTAGAATTCGGCCCTGCTCAAACTTAACCTTGATAAGTGCTCGATTGATCAAATCATGATTCCATCTGAATTGAGGCCAGTCTAGATTGTTATAAATATACATTTCTAATCTCCGCAGATTATGCGGATATTATAGGCTTTAATCTCCGCACATTCAAACTTTCTCCGCAGAATATGCGGAGAATAAATTACTTTTCAATAAGATAGCGGGCGTATGGAGGAGTAGGCACAGAATAGACAGTATGACATAGGTAAAGCTCAGCATGGTGATATGCGACAGTGGACTTTGGGCGACGATGGCGCTGACGGCAGCAGAAATGATCATGAGTATTGCGCCGAGCAGGGCGCTGGCAACGCCGGCATGGGTTTTAAAGGGGCTTAAAATTTCAGCAGTAGCCGTTGGGATAATCAGCCTAAGGCCATACACGTAGAGCATAGTGCTGGCTAAGATGCCCGAGAGGCTATCGTGATGGGTGATATGCAGCATTAATAATAAGATCCCACCAATGAACATAGCAATACAACCTTGCCAGATAATGGTACTGGCAGACAATTTTTTAATTTGGATATTTAGACTGATGGTACCGATAAAGAAAGTAAAGACGATGATACCAGAGAGCCAGCTATAGGTTTCTGTCGACAGACCATAGTGTTGTTCAAAAATAAAAGGTGTCAATTGAAAATAAATTACCAAGCCTGCAAAGGCACAGCTGGCAATTAAAATATAGCGCATCACGGTGATGTTTTTAGTGATGACTGTGTATTGCTTTATATGATCCCATAAGTGTGTTGAAGCAGTATGCTGTTGTGTTTCAGGCAGCCATTTATAAAAAGTTGCAAAACATATCAAACCAAAAAATATCAGAAAATAAAAATCGGCACGCCAGCTTAATCTTTGAGTCAGATAGCCACCTAAAATCGGCGCACAAAAGAGCGCAATAATAATTGCCATGGTCAGTAGAGACATAACACGTACCAGTTTTTTACCATCAAACATATCACGAGAAATAGCACGCGCCATAATCACGCCCGCGCCAACACCACAGCCGGAGATAAAGCGCGCCATAATCAGTTGTGTCATGTTATGGGCAAGTGCTGCCCACAGACTTCCAAGCATAAATAATAATGTGCCCATGAGTATGATAATACGTCTGCCATAGCGATCGGATAAGGGACCATAAAAAAGTTGTGATACACCAAAGCCAAGAGAAAACAAAGTCACGCTCAATTGGGCATTGGCTTGAAGTGATGCTTGGATAACGGGTAATGCAGGAATATACAGATCAAACGCAACCCGCCCTATGACTACCATCAAACATAACAAAGCAATAATCGGCATTAGGCCGCTCGCCTATAAGCTGGTGGTGCGATGTGATAGAGCAACTCTGCTGTGATAAAGTCAAAGTTAGTTTGTGGGTTAGCTTCAGCTGGCAAAATCGCATTGGCAAGTTGGATCGTTGCATCGATCATGGGTGTGGCTAAATTGAGTTGACGCGCAATATGGGCAAGTGGTTTTAAGCCGTAGTAAATGCCTTCAGTTAAATAGCGCGTGTTAATTGTGTTGGGGGCGCCAATAGTTTTTGAGGCGTGGACATTATTACGACGCAACCATTCAAACACAGACAGCTGTTGGTTATGTTGATGTTGATAAAAGACATCTAGCATAATTTGTTCTACTGATTGTGTTGATACTGCTAATTGTTCACCAATTATTATTCGTTCACAATCGAGTTGTTGAATATAAGTTTGTACTGCGGGTGTCATCCCATCACGATATAAATTCCAACTACTATTATCAGATTCGATGCGTCCAGCATTTAACAGCATTAACGGTACATGTAAAATAGGACCGACGTTATTGATGCTGGTTGTTAGAATGTTTTCTGCTGGTATTAAGCCGGGCAATGCTTTTTGTACACGGGCAATAAAATGATGACAGCCTGATTGTGTGTAGGCTGAAATCGGCACATGATCTTTCATCGACAGAATTTCAACATGACCGAATTTTTTAACGCGTGCGGCATGGATAGCTGACATCGATTCAACGATGGTAATGTTTTCAAGGTGTGGCATATGTGTAAGACGTTGGAGCATTTTCATCGCACCGAAGTATGATGAAAAAAACACAGTTTGGTTAGAGCACAGGCAATTTGCAAGGCGTTCGATAACGCTATCGTGATAAAAAGCAGGCACGGTACAAAAAATGATATCGGCATTTTTAACTGCAAGATCAAGATCAGCTGTGCAAGATACAGGTGCAAACGCTGTGTGACCTTGGTGCTCTAATGTGATCCCTTGAAAGTTATTTACATCAACTATGCCAGCACGATGACGCGATAAAGAAACCATTTGAGTAGGAAATCCAGCGCTGCTAAAAGTCGCTGCTAACGCATGTCCACTATGTCCACTCCCTAGGATGACAATACGAGGGCTATCCATAAAATACTCCAAGATAAATTATTCAATAGTGATCAGTGTACTATGGAAATGTTGCAAGGGTGTGTAGGGTTTGTAACAGTTGTTAACAATGTATTGCATTAGGGTTATTAGGGGCTTAACGCCATTCTCAACTTTTAAATTAATTTGAACGACACAGCCTAATCTTGTACATTTGGTTTTGCAAACAATCAAAATAACAAGGAAAAGCTATTTCGATGGAAGACTTTATCATTACTGCGTACTGCTTGGTAGATGATGTGCTAAAAAAAGTAGTGGGGAATCAGAAATTGCGGCAGCGAGGCTTTAGGCCACGCTTATCTGATGGAGAAATGATCACAATGGAAATAATTGCCAAATTTTTAGGCATTGATACAGATAAAGGCGCCTGGGAATATTTCTGCAATCATTGGCGCAACTGGTTTCCTCAAATCGGATCGCGCGCTAATTTTGCAAAGCATGCGGCCAATTTGTGGCGTCTAACACAGCAAATATAAAAAGAATTAGTAACACAACTGGGTGCATTTTCTGATTCACTGCATATGGCAGATGGCTTTCCCATGCCGGTGTGCCACTTCAAGCGGTCGTACTTTAGCTCCGTGTTTTCCGGTGAATCTGCTACTTATGGCTATTGTGCTTCAAAAAATGAAACGTATTATGGATTTAAAGGAAATGTTTTGATTAATTCAGACGGTATTATCACGCAACTCACAGCAACTGCCGCTCATATTGATGAAAGAGATTTGATGTGGGATTTGATCAGTGAAATACGTGGCATGGTCATTGCAGATAAAGGCCTTATTGGTGCTGAGTATAAAAAAGAATTAAGTGAGTTTGTGCAAATTGATTTGCAAACGGCATTACGTGATAACATGACGGAAAGTAGGAGCGAAAGTTTTGTTAAATGGTTAAAATCAACAAGACGTTTGGTTGAAACAGTCATCGGTCAGTTAAGCGAGCGCTTTAATATTGAAAAAGTGCGGGCGCGTAAAATCTGGTATTTAACAAATCGCATTGCAAGAAAAGTATTGGCACACACGGTATGTGTATTTATTAATAAGCAGCTTGGTAATCCGCCACTTCAATTTGAATTGTTGATGCAGCCATGAAAAGTTGAGAATCCCGTTTAGTTCATAGATTTTAACAAATCGGTGTCCGTTAATTTAGGGGAAGATTACTTCAATTAATTCTGATATTTGACCACCAAACTGGCTTTCAATTTCTTCTCTTGGTGCTCACATTGATCTAGCCTAAGCCCAGGAAAAATATTTTTTATAAGTTGAAATTGAGTTAATCTAAGCCCTCATTAAGCATGAGGAGCAAAAAATGGAGATGGATATCAAG
>JAUIDD010000050.1 GCA_030429175.1 Gammaproteobacteria bacterium | reverse complement strand
ATGGTGTATTTCCTTTTTGGTTAATTAATGACAGTTAACTAAGCCAATTAGGATACACCACCTAAATCAAATATTCAGCTCCATACACAACTTTCGATCATACCTCCATGCCGTTTCTCAAGTTAGTTATCACGATTTAAAATATTGGAAGCAGAAAAATAATTACCATCGACGCAGTCTTGCTGAGACAGCTATGTATCGATTCAAGCAATTAATTGGGAATAAAGTGCAAGCCCGAACTATGGATAGACAAGCTCGGGAGGTTGGTATTAAATGTCTCGTTATGAATAAAATGACAGCATTGGGTATGTCTCTCACGATTAAATGCTAATGCCTTAATTTATAACGGCACTCGCCTGAGCAAAATCTGATTTATTCAACAACACCTTCGAAAATCAATTTTACGAGTTTGCTTTTTTATATCAATGTATTACAGCGAAATGTCAACAGCCCCTAATAATCATAAAAAGGTAACACTTTCTCAGATCTATAAAGACAATTATGTTTCAAACAAAGCGGGTATATTTCATACAGAAGAAATAAATGCGGAAGGTCCAATAAGCGAGTCATATTATAAGTTCACTTCTAAGGGACACTATCCGATAATGTACGTTAACAAATTTGGGCGACCAGCTGGCAGTGGATGGGTACCATTCACCAGCCTCTTTTATGTATCGAAAGATGACCTTGATAAAGAACATAAAAGTGCTTTTGTAGAACATGGCATGATGAGTCCATAAGTTTACTTAAAATAACGCGTCAGCTGACCCGAGGCTTGCCTTAATAGAGAAAGATCCAGTGGTGTTTGCACTGTATGGTGACCACGTGGATTGTTAATGGTGTAGTCCCCATCTGGATAGATGCGTGTGATTTGATAAGGTGTCACATACGCATAGTCGGTGTAACTACCTGCGATTAAAAAAGGTCGATCGCCTTTACTAAATAATGAGCGGCCAACCGTATAATCCTTAAGTGCGTTTGTGCAGTTTAATACGCGTTGCATAATCGTCGGCACCAAATCAAAATTCGAAGCAAAGTAATTATATTGTTTTGATGGCATTCCAGGCCAGTACACATACATCGGAATATGTAACTGATAAGGCGTGTAAGCACTGGCATGACTCCAGTAATTCATCTGTTCATCATTGTGTTGCTCACCATGATCGGCAGTAATGACCACAATCGTATTTTTTAAAGCACCCGTGCGCTTTAAGGTTGCCAATACTTGCGCCGCCTCTTGATCTAAAAAGTATGCAGCATTGTGATAACGGTTTACATAAGGTGTTGGATCTGTATGTGCAGTTAAAGAAAAACGCTTACAATTCGCTATTGCTGGCTTAAATGGTGTCATATGAACACTCGACGAACCTTCACAATAGTTATGTACCGAATCATAAAAAAGAAAACTAAAAAATGGCTTATGTGGATCACGTGTTTCTAAATACTGATCGAATTCTTTAGTAATACTTTTATCGCGCGCAACCGTCCTACTACCTGGAGAGTTAATACGTAATGGTTTTATATCAACAAAGAGATTTTTAACAAACTCTGGGAAAAGCAGTGACGCACTGGCAAATATTTTCATATCATAACCAGCTTGTTGCAGCTGTTGTAACATCACTGGACCGCGTCTTTGTGCGACCGTTGCATTCCAATAGTTAGCTGGCATACCATAGAACATCGAGAACACACCCGGCTGTGTGCAATTCCCGCCGCTATAGACATCATGAAATTGCTGAGTTTGCAGAATAAACTGAGAAACATGCGGCATTACTGTCGGGTTTAAGGCATCATAACGCAGCGTATCAAACACTAAAAATAAAATATTTGGTTTTTGTTTTGGTGGCTGACACTGTAATGGATGCAATGGGTAGTGTAACTGTCGATCAGCCTGCCCCGTTGGCACCAACACATGCGACAATCCATCATGCCATGCATGTGTATCACGATCACAACCAGGTACCAACCAATTATAGACCGTGTGATAATAAGGCACCAAACGCGCTACTTTTAATAAAAGGTGACTATTCACATCATTAAAACGATAAGACTCTGGCACACGCACCACAAACGCCATCATCACGTAAGATACAGCAATACAAGCGGCCAACACACTCGACACATACAAACCATAATTTTTAGTGGTGGTTTTTTGACGATTTACATAACGCCAAACTATCCACCCAATTATTGCTTCAAGTACAATAACCGCAAGAATAGCAGCCCCTAATACCGTGTATTCAATCGCTGACAAAGGCATTTCCTCTTTGATCACACCAGATTTCAATATCACTATACCAATGGCAATTTGATGTGAGCCAAACAAACGATACGCAAAACGATCCAAAACCTGCGCGATAATAAGCACCATTGCCAAAAACGATGCGAGAGAGAAAATAAATTTTCTATATGCAAAAAAATAAGCGCACAATCCCACAATCGCCGCTAGAACTAGATTAATAATCGTTGCATGCGCAATATAAGATACCACTAAGAAACTATAGGCTAAACTTAAACTCGACGTCGTTGCACCATACACCTGAGTGAGATCTGGCATCACTGAAACATACGTTGCTTGAATTAAAATAGACAGTACAATATTAACAAAGAAAAACCAACCAACCCAACGGAGTAATGTTTTTTTGCGTGCTTCCATGCTAGGCAGTTTCTCTTAGCTCTTTTGGTAGTACAAATACAATCGACTCTTCTTGTCCCGCTTGCTCTTCGACTATAGTCGCACCCCACTCGCGCAAGCGACTAATCACACCCTGCACCAAAGACTCAGGTGCCGATGCCCCGGCTGTCACACCAATCACTGAAGCCTCATTAAACCAGCCACGCTGTAAATGATCAGCACCATCAACCAAATAAGCTGCACAGCCCATACGCTCAGCAAGTTCTTTTAAGCGATTAGAGTTAGAACTTGTTTCTGAACCCACGACAATCACAACATCTGATTGTGACGCTAATGCTTTTACCGCATCTTGTCGATTTGTCGTTGCATAACAGATATCTTCTTTTTTGGGGACTTGCATCTTAGGAAAGCGTTGACACAACGCCTGCATAATTTCTTTAGTATCATCGACTGACAATGTTGTTTGCGTTACAACACCGCATTGATCTGGGTTTTTAAGTTGTAAATGCGCTACATCTTCGACCGTTTCAACCAGATAAATGCCCGCCTCACTGTTATCGTATTGACCCATCGTGCCTTCCACTTCTGGGTGACCGGCATGCCCAATCAAAATACACTCTACACCAGCACACGCGTAACGCACCACTTCCATATGTACTTTTGTCACCAATGGGCATGTTGCATCAAACACTTTTAAGTGGCGCTGTGCCGCCTCAGCACGCACCGCCTGCGATACACCATGGGCGCTATAAATCAGCGTCGCGCCTTCAGGTACTTCATTTAAATGATCGGTAAAAATAGCGCCCATAGATTCCAGGCGCTCAACCACTGGGCGGTTATGCACCACCTCATGTCGCACATAAATGGGTGGCCCCAATATCTCGAGTGCACGTTCGACAATCGCAATCGCTCGATCAACGCCGGCACAAAATCCACGCGGATTAGCCAATAAAGCCTTCATAAGATCTCTAACTTACTGAATAGATGCGTTTAACCACAAAAAAAGTGTAGGTAATGTAGCAGAATTGCGCTTATTTATCCAGTTTCAAGAATCGAGCAAACTCAAAGCAGCGTACAATTATTAAATACACCTTCTGGCTCAGCTTGCGGAGTCGCCAATATTTCTAGGGCCCTGACAATCGCATCTATACGCGTCCGACGCTGAGCTTGTTCTCGCTCTCTTGCATCGCGCAGCGCCTCACTAGCAGGCAACAAATATCCAAGGGTTTTAATAGCGGGCGGCATACAATCACTCAATGCTCTTATACATAAATCTTGGGTAACGTCAGGATTACGCAAGTCAAATCGTGGAAACTGGATAAACAACCTTGCAACCAGACTGAAGGGAGGGGGGACACTCCTGTTCTA
>JAUIDD010000032.1 GCA_030429175.1 Gammaproteobacteria bacterium | reverse complement strand
TTCTAACTTTTAATAACAGCTTTTTTTCAAAAGGTTATAACCTTAAAAACGACGGGTCATTCTTGTTTCAAAATAAAATTCGCTCCCATCGAATACAAAAAACCCCGTATTGCTACGCTTATTTTTTTCATTAACAATATAAGAGCAAAATGACAAGGAGGTCACACATGCCACGAAAGCCAAGAAAAAACATTAACTATTCCATTTCTCATGTCATGATAAGAGGCAATAACAAGCAGCAAATTTTTTACTCTGACGAAGACTGTAGTTTTTTTATAAACTTACTGAAAAAAGCAATTATGCAATATAGCTTTAAAATTCACTTGTTTTGCCTGATGACAAATCATGTACATTTAGTGACTGAAGTTTATGAAATACCACTTAATAAAATAATGCAAAGTATTAATACGCAATACGCCCAATATTTAAATAAAAAATTCAATCGCGTTGGGCATGTATTTCAGGGGCGTTATCGTGAAAAAAGAGTGCGAACGCAAGATTACTTAATTGAGCTTTGTTACTACATTCACATGAACCCTGTTGCTGCAGGTATTGTAGATGATGTAGCAAAGTACACATGGAGCAGTCATCATGCATACACAGGAGATAAATATATTACATGGGTAACCACAGAGCATGTAGTAGATTTACTCATTGAAAAAATAAAATCTGATAAAAAATCTGCTTATGTTTCTTTTATCTATGATCGAGAGCATTGTTATGCGCAATTATTACGAAAAGCCTATGATGAAGATGGTTTTTTCATATTAAAAAACCTACCACCAAAAGAAAAAAAGCCTGTTGAAGAAAAATTAAACTTAACCTTCTTTAGCATTATTGAGATCACAGAAATAGTATGTAACGGCATGGACACGTCAATGGAGCTTGTACTTTCTGACAGCAAAATTCAATCAACGGTTATCGCAAGATGCTTGATTGCTTACTATGCACACTATTTTGCGCGACATCAACTTCAAGTTATCGCAGGGCTTCTCTGCCGAAAACCAGACGCCCTAAGTAAAACCATGCACAAAAAAATAAGTTGCCCAAAACTAAAACCTAAAATCAAGCATTGGATGAACAGAATCGAACGAGATTTTAAAGCAAAAATAGATGAAATCAGACAATCAAAACTCTAATCAAACCATTCAAAGTGTGATCTTTATATGAACAAATTTGAGTTGAAACAAGAATGACCCGTTGTTTTTTAATTTGTAACTTTCTGAATAAAGGTGATTATTAAAAGTTAGAACAGGAGTGTCCCCACCGTATTGACTCGAAGTGCGTTATTGAGTAACGTGCTTGTTTTATTCAGGATAGGAGCACAGTTATGTGGTTTAAAAATATGCACATATTTCAAGTTGAAGCAGAAGGAAAGTATGATCCACAACAATTTGAATCAGAATTAAAACAATTAGTGTTCCAGACTTGTCCAAAGTCGTTGCCATCGAGTGTTGGTTGGCTGCCACCAATAGGTGACGAAGAAGCGCCACTCATACATATCGACAAAGAACATATAATGTTCTGCATGCAGGTCGAAGAAAAAATCTTACCGCCATCGGTTTTACGCGAATCGCACTTGGAGCGTGTACGCGAAATTGAAACTCGTCAAGAGCGCAAACTGTATCGCGATGAAAAATTACGCCTGAAAGAAGAGCTCTATCATACCCTACTTACCCGTGCATTTAGCAAACACCAAAAAATATATGCTTATATCGATACTAAAGCAGGTTTTTTAATTATCGATAGCACCACAAAAAATCGCATCGAACAATTTCTTGGATTGTTTAGCAAAACTGTGACCAGCTTCAAAATTTTTACACCTGAAATACAATCTCCAGGTTCGATGATGACACAGTGGCTTAAGGCGCAACGCTGCCCTGCAGGCTTAACCATGGCTTACAACTGCGCGCTCCAAAGTTCTGAAAATGAACTTAGTACCGCGCGCTTTACCCACCAAGATTTACTTGGCGACGGCGTGCAGAAATTTTTATCTCAAGGTGCACAAGTGACCCAAATGACTTTTGTATGGCGTGATCAAATTCAATTTACACTAAAAAATAATTTTAGTATTAGTAGTCTTAAATTTCTCGATATTGTTCAAGAACAACGTCAAGACGTTGTGAGTGAAACGGCAGCCGAACGCTTTGCAACTGATTTTATTATCATGGCCGAAACGCTCCATCACTTTTTATCAGAATTTATGCCAGCAGTCGCAAGCGTAAACACAACAAAAAGCGAGGAGCGTATGCTCGAACCTGCTTAAGCGGCAACCTCTGCTGTTGCATCCAGCATAATACGCAACTCTCGACTCTCGCTTTGCGCTTCAAGCAAGCGAGTTTCTTCAAGCTGTAGTAGCATTTGTAAACGCGTAATGCGCGATAAGTATGCGTCCTGCATGCGCTCATTTTCCGTTAGACGTTCACGAATTTCTTCAACAGATAGAGTCGTGTAGGTGGGCTGAAACTTTTCCACTTTCAATGCACTCATTACTAAATCTCCTATTCCCTGTAGTGATTTCCGAGATGCACATCTCAACACACTCAAACTAATAAAACAACCACATAAAAAAGACCCTTTTTTTGGATGTAAATTTCGCATGAAGATTTAGGGTGCAAATTTTTCATGTAAATTTTGATGCGTAATTTTAGGTGTTTTTTTCACTACTTTTTTCTTCACCTTTTTTTTATATTTAAATTTTAGATATAATCTTCAAGTCTGTTTTTTAGATTCTAATTTAACATAAAAATATTACATTTAAACTATTAATGCAAATTTTTCACCTTTTTTTCGTATGTTATTAAAATATGCTTAATTTGCATCCAAACATACACTCTATATATAAGGTCCAAAAATCAGTTGTAAAATTGACATAAAAAATTTAGTTGCAAAAAAAGTGCGACATTGCTTACGCAAAATCAAGATATAGCTGAAAGTTAAATGAGTGTGAAGATTATGCAACGGCAGAAATGCCAATACACCCACGCAAAAAACTACCGGTAATTGGAAAGCTCGCATCGGGATATTGTTTTAGAATTTTGGCGAATCGCGCATCATGTTGTGGTATATCACTACTGCTCATAATGCCAGGATATTCACCGGCATTACTATGGTAAAATTGATAACTCATATTTTTTGCCATCGTATGTAGCCTTGAGCCTGTCATATTAAACTCGCCATCCAAAATACCGCGCAAATATTTTTTGACTAATGATTGCACAGAATATAAGTCAGCAATCGTACTCGAACGATCATTCGACTTGGGCGATAATTCCATCGCTGATAAGAACTGCATCGAGCTATACACACAATTATTCTCTTTCGGTAAAAAATATTCTGGCTGCATTATGATAGGGGGATACTCTTTCATACGATATACGTCAAAATAGGCCTGCTGAATGCGAGTAAACGGTCCAAGCGTATCGTCGGTTGCTGGCGCAAAACCTGGTAGCGCACTCACGCCAACCGCAAACAAGTGTTTAACGATATCAGCAACATAAGGTGACGGCTTCAATCCTTCCTCATGCTGAATACGCGTCCAAATTAAATTTGATGTATATTGATTACGCCAATAGGCACTTTGCTGCCATGCAAGTTCACGCAAATAATCACGTAATCCAATCCAAGCCTTGTCTTTCAGTTTATCGATCCAGCTTTGACTAAAAAATAATAATTCAGTTTCCCAGGGATCACCCAGCTTGGGATTGTTCGCAAGCTCGGTAAACACCGACCAATGATCTAATAAATTTTTAGGACTACTACTGTTTAGCTGAAACGTCTGAATCAAACGTCGATGTGAAATTGTATCCGAAATCTTCGATAACATTGTCACTGAGCGCGCACCGGCTGTCATATCCCATAAAAATAATGGTGGGCAATGTGAAATTAAGCCATCAAATAAAGACCCCAAACCAAATACATCACCTGGATGCAATATCGAATGTGGAATGACACGATCTTCAAGTGGAATATACATTTCAGCAGAATGGCTCAACACCATACTCACTGGATTTGAATGCAGGTTATAACCAAGGGCTTTTTTAACGGTTGGGCTAACGTCTGCATGCCTTAACGAAAGCATTCTACCCTGTGTAGGCAGACATAAATCACCATTCTTAAGTATTTTACTACCGTACGGATAAGCCATCTTATACAGCGTAAACTCAGATCCTGGCGAAAGTGCATCAACAATAGCACAAAACTGCGGGTTTATTGTGTAAACCTGTTCCCTAACTGCGTCCCAAGTGCACGCTTTGTGTTGTATTGTTGACATATCAAACCGGGTATCATAGGCACCCACGCTTACATAGTCAATTGCGAAATTGCGCTCTTACCACAGGCGGCAAACACCTACAAAAAGACTATAAAAATAGTATAACATAAAGTGTCCGAGGCGTTCATTGACAGCTTAAATTCACACTTCAAACACTAGCCGCTTCATACCGATACAAGTGTAAATCAACATCACACAGGAGTAACTTTCTCAGCATTAACAATATCTTCATATGCAAGCGATGCATCATTATTTTTTTGCTGTGCTGGCTGAAATAAAGTTAATGATTGTGATGGTGGACTAAATGCTTCAATCAAACCACTTGCAGTAGTACGTATCACATCTGAAGCACCCTGCATTTTAAGTCTCTTAAGTGGCTCAATCACACCAGCAGCAACAAAAGCTTTTTGAATATATAATTCACGATCAGCTAACCAATACACTGCTGCAACCGCAGCATCTTGCACTTCCAGAGTATCTGAATCTAATAAAGTAATAATGGGTTTAATCACATCTGCAGCTATAATCATTTTTTTATGCTTAGGCACACCTTCACCTAATTTATCAAGAACATAAACAGCAAGCACCTGAATAGAAATTTCTGGAACATCCATAACATAAAGAAGCGGCTTTAATATACCTGCATCTAAGATAGCCTTCTTAGTTTCGACCGAACCTCGTGACAAACCATGCAAAGCAGTGAGCGCCCGAAGACATAAATGTAAATCCTGATGATTTTTAAGCATCTTAATCAGGGCTTTAACCGCGCCTGCCTTAACAAGCTGCTGATGGGTTTGCTCAATATTATCTACAGTTAAAAGAGCAATATAGCTTACACTGGCTTGTTGTACTTCTCTATCACTATTACCTAGCAATTTCACCAGAGGCTTAATAAAACCTAATCCAGCTAAATATCCTATTATTCCAGGAGAAGCACCGTGAGCCAAATTATTAAATAACGCAATAATAACTAACCTAAACTTAGGATCTTTTACTTTTTTGAAAGTATGTATTAATGGTTTAAGAATATCTGCATCAATAATAATTTGCTTACAGCCATTGAACCCAGCACTTAAATTTCCCAGGACTAAAGTAGTTGAAAGCTTGATTATATCAAGCGTGGTATTTTTAAATAATAACACCATAGATTCAATAACACCTGCACGCAACGCATCAGTTTTAATACTTTCAGCACACTGCACCAAACCAGCCATTAATGACAGCGTATATAATTTTGTCTCCGGGGAGACAGTATGGAGCAATAATTTTAATGATTGAAAGTGATTATTATTTACATATTTTTCAAAGATTGGAAAATAGCGTCTACTTTCTGGCTTACGCGGTGCGTCTTCCGAAAGATACTCAACCAATGCCTTAATACTAGCAATTTTTTCATCTTCACTAACCCCGCTATCTTTTAGGATCAGATCAAGATGTCCCTTAATCACTTGTTCATACTGGCTATTATCAAAAAATAAATTCGCACCAAACAGAAAATCTTCAAGACCTTCCTTATGCATCACTTAGCTCCTGCTCTATCAAATAAAATATTTGCAGAATTGTAATCTAATACTTTCTACAAAGCAATCACGAAGACTTATCAAAAAAGAAAAAGTAGATGAGCATCAACGCTGCACCAACGGTTATGGCAGCATCGGCAACATTAAAAGTAGCGAAATGCCAAGTACCAATGTGGAAATCGAAGAAATCGATCACATATGATAGGCGTAAACGATCGATAAGGTTACCGAGCGCTCCACCAATGATCAAGCTAATTGCGATACATAAGAGATACTGATTACGTTTGATCCGACCTAACCAAACAAATAAAATGATACTCACAGCCAGCGTAATCACAACAAACAAAGGCATTTGCCAACCCGATTGACCGCCTAAAAAACTAAATGCCGCACCGGTATTAAAAGCTAAATGGATATTAAACCATGGCATCCAAGCAAGCGTTTGACCCGGTAATAATGCTGACATCACCCATGTTTTTGTCAGTTGATCTGCAATAATCACAGTCACCGTTAACCACAACCATAACCAACCTGTTTGCTTCACTAATAAAAAACAGCGACTATGCAAAGTGACGCTCCTCACCAGAACCTGATATATTCGTCACACAACGTCCACAAATCGTTGTATGTGCTGCATCTGTGCCGACATCACTGGCGCGTTGCCAACAACGTTCGCATTTCTTATTGGATGTTGGTTCAACTAAAATTTTCAGATGGTTAATTTCACCATTTTGTGCAGCAGATACCGCCTCTGATAATTGTGACACACGTGCTTGTGAAGTAATTAATAAGAAACGTAACTCATCAGACAATGACTGCAATGACTTTAGCAAATCACCATCAGCATACAGTGTCACATCTGCATCCAATGCCGAGCCAATTTCAGAAGCTTGACGTTTTTCTTCAAGTAGTTTGTTTACCGCATCACGCACGCGCATTAATTCATCCCAAGCAATATCATCTCGCGCTTGATAATCATCAAAGCCATCATACCAGTGATCATAAAACACTGCCCCCGCATCACGTTGCCCTGGCATGGACTCCCAAATTTCATCAGCGGTGTAGCTCACAATCGGCGCTAGCCAGCGTACTAACGCTTCTAAAATATGATACATTGCTGTTTGCGCAGAACGTCGTGCTAAACCATCGGCCTTTGCGGTATACAAACGGTCTTTGATGATATCGAGATAAAAACTGCCGAGCTCTACCGAACAGAAATTATGAATCAATTGGTAAATCGATTGAAAATGAAAATCATCATATGCTTTTATAATCTTTTTTTGTAATACTTTTGTCGTCACTACCGCCCAATGATCAAGCGCTACTAATTGATCTGGTTCTAATAGATCTTTTTGTGGATCGAAGTCGTTTAAGTTCGATAGCAAAAAACGCGCCGTATTACGAATACGTCGATAGGCTTCTGAGCAACGCTTGAAAATTTCATCTGAGACTTTAATATCACCAGTAAAATCACTCGATGCCACCCACAAGCGCAACACATCGGCACCAAGTTTATCGATTACTTCTTTCGGTGCAATTGTGTTACCCAGCGATTTTGACATCTTATGACCGTTTTTATCGACCACATAACCATGTGTCACTACTTGTTTAAACGGTGCTGTTCCACGCATTGCCACACCCGTAAGCAACGATGTTTGAAACCAACCACGATGTTGATCAGATCCTTCTAAATATAAATCAGCAGGTACTTCTAGTCCTGGACGTTTTTCTAAAACACAATAATGTGACACACCTGAATCAAACCAGACATCAAGCGTATCTGTGACTTTATAATATTGATCAGCATCTTCACTCAATAACGCTTTTGGATCGAAATCGTACCATGCGTCAATACCCTCTTTTTCAACCATATCGGCCACTTTTTGCATCAACATTACGGTTTGTGGATGCAACTCATTTGTTTCATTATGCACAAACAAGGTAATCGGTACACCCCATGTACGTTGACGTGAAATACACCAATCCGGACGCGATTCCAGCATTGCTGTGATACGGTTCTCACCCCAGCTTGGTATCCATTTACTATTACGCACAGCTGACATGGCTTGATCGCGTAAATTATTTTTATGCATACTTACAAACCATTGTGGTGTTGCCCTAAAAATTAAAGGTTTTTTATGGCGCCAACAATGCGGATAGCTATGCTTCATTTCCTCACGATGTAATAAATGCTTACTCTGCGCCAGCGCCTCAATGATCGGCAGATTCGCTTTAAAGACATGCATCTCAGAAACGATTGGGGTGCCTGCAACAAAACAACTACGCGCATCAACCGGACATTCTTGTGGTAGTTGGTACTTTTGTCCCACCATATAATCATCTAAACCATGTGCCGGTGCGGTGTGCACATTCCCGGTACCCGCCTCAGCTGTCACATGTTCGCCTAAAATAACCGGCACTTGTCGCTCTAAAAACGGATGCTGTAGTAATTGACCGTCGAGTGCTTCACCGATAACTTTACCTAGCACTTTATAGTCTTCGATACCATAACGGGTTAAAACAGATTCTAGTAAAGCTTCAGCCACAATCAAACAACCATCAGCATATTCAATTAATACATATTCAAAATGTGGATTAACCGATACCGCTTGGTTAGCTGGCAAAGTCCACGGTGTTGTGGTCCAAATAGGCATTGCAATTTTTTTATCTGTGGTTGCATTAAACAACGTTGCCATTGCTTTTACATCAACAGCATCAAATGCCACGTCAATCGCCGGTGATGTTTTATCTTGATATTCCACTTCTGCTTCTGCTAATGCCGAGCCACAAGCAGTACACCAATGCACCGGCTTTTGGCCGCGTTCTAAATGCCCTTGCTCAATAATCTTGGCCAGCGCTCGTAATTCATCTGCTTCGTAACTAAAATTCATCGATAAATAAGGATGATCCCATTCGGCTAAGACACCTAAACGTTTAAAGTCTGCTTTTTGAATTTCAACTTGCTTAGCCGCAAACTCACGACACTTTTGGCGGAACTGACGATGATCAAGTTTCTCTCCAGGCTTACCAACCTTTTTTTCAACGTTTAATTCAATCGGCAACCCATGACAATCCCAGCCCGGTACAAATTGCACTGCATAACCACTCAACGTCTTCGACTTTACCACGATATCTTTTAGCGTTTTATTCAACGCCGTGCCCAAGTGAATCGCCGCATTCGCATATGGAGGCCCATCATGACAGATATACACTGGACGTGACGCCGTCGCTTCTCGAATCTTAACGTACAGTTGGTCACTCTCCCATTGTGCCAGACGCTTAGGCTCACGCTGACTTAGGCTCGCTTTCATTGGAAATGTTGTTTGCGGTAGGTTTAAGGTTTGTTTGTAGTCCACAATTTGCTCACTTTCATATATAAGAGAATTTAAGCATTTAAAACAAAAACCACTCAAATAGCAAGATAGCTTAGAAGCCTACCTTCCTGGCATATCTACAGTTTTCCACATTTCCTGTGAATAACTCTGTGTAAAGAAATCTTATAACTATCCTAACCTATTGAAATTATTACTATAATGATTAGATTGTCTAATCCTTACTCTATATGTAGCGGTGAGATAATATAATCCACCCAACATGTAGTGCTATTTTTTTACAACAATGGCATCGCATCACTACGTGCGCGCTTGTGATCTTGATTTTGCGTACCATCTTCCTCATCTTGACCGTCATCTGCTGCCTGCGTAACAGCTGCTCTTTTTTTCTTATCAGCACCCTGAGGTTTTGCCCATAACTGTTGCAGAAGGCGGTTTTGCTGCTGCATCAATTCTTGCTGTAGTGCTTGTTGTTGTAACCTAATAACATGAGGCAGAATTAAGTTGTCCCAGTTTGCTTGAGCATTTCTCGGATATAACTTAGATACAACCAGATTGAACAGCTCCTTATACGGTTTCAAACAGGCTCGAGACGATTGAGAAGCAACATCACCAGTCAACATATAAAAACGTGTGCCAAGCTCTGACAGAACGCACTTTATAATATCAACCTGACTCGGTTCCTTACCTTCAGACGCAAACCAATCTAAATAATAAATGAGCTCTTGAATCACTAAGTTATTTGCCTGCCATAACTGCTCAGGTGTAAATGGCTCGCATGTCTCAAGCCCCTCATCACCAAGACTAAACTGTGACATCTCAGATACTTTAATGGTTACTACCTGCTCACATCGCGCTTGCAATGCATGCAGTTTCTCATCAATCTTTTTACCACAAGATTCTGGCAAAGCATTAGTTCCTTGCGCAGTACCACCACCAAAAGCGGGTTTTCCATCTTTATAAGGTACTAAAATATAATCTAGTTGGCCCTGCTGATGAGAACGTTCTTGCTTTAACACATCTTGCATATGCTCAATGCTTTCATCCAGTACTTCAAAGGCATTTTCAATCTCACGTTGCAAGCATCTGGCCTTGCGCTCTGGTTTCAATTTTGGCATGTGCTGGTGATATATTGTAGGAATACCACAAACAGAACCCAGCGGAGATTTAAATGAAACAGGTATGCTTTTAGGAAAAGGACGCATAATAGCCGCTAATCCTCCACGATGAATTGATGTTACAGGATCCCAAAAACTCGGCATATTATCCGGAAAAAGTGATACACCCTTGTGACCACATCTATTTTCTTTGAAAGCAATAAAGTGGCTGCGGTCTCTGATATTTTGATCCAATTCCAATTTGACAAAAAATCGTACTTCTTTCATAACGTCATCCTTATATATAAATTATTAGCTTTGTGCAGTATCATTGCCCATACACTAGATAACGTAGATCACCTACTTAAGTCAAGCAGTTTTATGTGATAGCATAGACGCTATGCCAGAAACATATTACTCACAATATCAACAATCACTTGAAAACCCTGAAGCCTTTTGGGAAGCACAAGCCCATCAACTGATTAGCTGGGAAAAACCTTGGCAAACGGTAGTACAAGGTGAATTTGGTAAAACATCAGTTGAATGGTTTGTCGGTGCAACATTAAACGCTTGTTACAATTGTCTCGACCGTCATTTACCACAACATAAAGACAAAATAGCACTGTACTGGGAAGGTAATACAACTAATGTTTATCGTGAAATTACCTATGGTGAATTGCACGAAGAAGTATGTCGCCTAGCTAACGCATTAAAAAAACATGAAATCGGCAAAGATGACGTAGTTTGTATTTATCTTCCGATGATTCCAGAGGCAATTGTTGCCATGCTCGCTTGCGCACGTATCGGTGCGATGCACACAGTTGTGTTTGCGGGTTTTTCAGCCGAAGCGTTGATGCAACGTATTATCGACTCTAATAGCAAATTACTCATCACTGCTGACTTTAGTTTAAGAGGTGAAAAAACCATTCCACTGAAGGAGCAGTATGTCGATAAAATTTTAGGAAGTTGCCCCAACATCAGACAGGTTATCGTTGTTAAACGTACTGAAACAGACGTACCCATGCTAGCAGATCGAGACTTTTGGTATCATCAAATCATTCACGATCAAAAAACCGAATGTGCCATCACACCAGTCGCAGCAACTGATCCACTTTTTTTACTTTATACTTCAGGTTCAACCGAACGCCCTAAAGGCATCCTACATGTAGTCGGTGGTTATCTTGTGTATGTCGCATGCACGTTTAAACATGTATTTAACGTCAAAGATAATGATATTTATTTTTGTACAGCTGATATTGGCTGGATAACTGGGCATTCTTATTTGGTCTACGGACCAATGAGCCATGGAATAACGCAAGTCATGTTTGAAGGTATCCCTACTTACCCCAAGCCTGATAGACTTTGGCAACTCATCGATAAATATAAAGTAAACATCTTATATACCGCGCCTACCGCAATTCGCAGCCTGATGCGCCATGGCGATAAACTACTCGAATCTACTTCTCGTGAAAGCTTAAAATGCTTAGGCAGTGTTGGTGAACCCATCAATCCAGAAGCATGGCAGTGGTATTTTGACAAAGTTGGTCATGGTAACTGCCCTATCGTCGACACCTGGTGGCAAACAGAAACCGGCGGCATTATGATTTCACCTGTAGCCAACGAAACCAAACCGAAACCAGGCGCTGCTTGCAGGCCATTCTTTGGTATTCAACCTGCTATTGTCGATGATGAAGGCAATGAACTTGCAGGTGAGTGCCAAGGTAATCTCGTTATCAAGCAACCTTGGCCTGGCTTAATGCACTCTATCTTTGGAGATACTGATCGTATGTTTGACGTTTATTTTAAACGCTTTATTGGTTGTTACCTCACCGGTGATAGCGCTTCTCGCGATGCTGATGGTGATTACTGGATTATGGGTCGAAACGATGACGTAATGAATGTCTCTGGTCACCGACTTGGCAGCGCCGAAATTGAAAGTGCAATTACCAATACTCCACGTATTGTCGAAGCCGCTGTCGTTGCTATACCGCATAAGATAAAAGGCCAAGCGATCTACGCTTTTGTCGTAGTCGATAAAAACTGTAACGAAGATCAGGACAAACTACGTCACGCAATTATGGCTACTGTTAGCGAAAAGTTAGGTCCTTTTGCAAAACCTGAAGTGATTCAATTTACACCCGAACTACCCAAAACACGCTCAGGTAAAATCATGCGCCGCCTACTACGCAAAATTGCCAGTGGCGACACTGACGACCTAGGTGACCTATCAACACTTAGTAACCCCGATATCCTCGATACCCTGAAATAAATTTGCCAATTGTAACAATGTCAGTTCATCACCAAATGGTGCAGCAAACTGCACACCAATAGGTAGGCCCGCTTTTGTTTTATAAAGTGGTAGTGAGATTGCTGGTTGGCCAGTGACATTAAATAATGAAGTAAACGGTGCAAATGTCATCACCTTATCGCGGAAGAAATCATTAGCACTGCATCCAGCCGGATCAAAAACCAACTCACCAATTTTAACGGGTGGTTTAGCCAGTGTCGGAGTTAAAATTACATCATAGTATAAAAACCAGTTAGCCACTAAACGTCCAACACTATGCATCACATGAAGTGCGTGTGCATAATCTCGAGCTGCAAGCTTACGCCCCATTTGAATTAAGGTTAAGTTTGCAGGCTCAATGTCTTCCTTAGTAAATTTACGCCCGGTTGCATCGACATATTTCATACAATTATCTGCGAGGTTTGCCGCCCAAATCGTATTAGTAGCAAAACCAAGCTGATCTGATAATTTAGGCCATTGTGCTTCTTCAACGATAAACCCATGATGCTCACAAAATGTGATTGCATGTTTTACCGCAGCAATACAAACGTCATCGACAGGTACATTGTCAGGTGCCGATGTAATCACACCAACTTTCAAAGGTCGTAAGGGTTGTTGCATTGCTTGTAAATAACTCTCAGGCGCAGGTGGTGCACAATAGGGATCACCCAATTCAAAACCCTTAGCAATATCTAATAACAGTGCAGAGTCACGCACACTACGTGTTATAGCATGTTGCACTGACAAACCCGAACAACTCTCGCCACGATCAGGACCAACCGGTACACGTGCGCGCGTAGGTTTTAAACCAATTAAACCACAACACGATGCTGGCACACGAATCGAACCGCCACCATCACTGGCATGTGCAACTGGCACGATACCGGCTGCTACCGCAGCAGCAGCGCCTCCTGATGAACCACCAGGCGTGCGATTTAAATCAAAAGGATTGCGACAGGCTCCTAGTAATTTTGATTCGGTAATAAAACTGGTACCAAACTCAGGTGTATTACTCTTACCCATAATAATCAAACCAGCTTTTTTATAGCGAGTCACTAATTCAGAATCATGTTGCGGCACATAATCTTTAAAAAAAACACTGCCCTGTGTCGTTGGCACTCCAGCATAAGCCAACGACAAATCTTTTAATAAAAATGGCACGCCAAATAATGGACCATCTTTTGAAAGTGTTTGTATGGATTGTTGCGCCTGCTCAAACATGGTGCACGTAACAGCATTAATATCAGGGTTTATTTCTTCGCAACGATCGATCGCTGCTTGTAATACTTCATCGGCAGTGACTTCTTTATTACGGATTAATTCCACCAACCCCATCGCGTCATAAGATACGTATTCCTTAAATGACATCACGGCTCCAAATATTGTTTTGCGTTTGCCACATCCTGTGCAATCTGTGTTTTCAATAATTCTAAATTATCATAGTGTGCTTCATCACGAAGTTTATGCAAAAATGTTACCTTAATGTTAAGCCCATAAATATCATAATCAAAATCAAAAATATATACTTCCAATAAAACGCGTGTACCATTTACAGCTGGTCGCGTACCAATATTAGCCGCACCATAATACGTTTCATCCTCAAAATTTACACGCACGACAAACACACCTGACAATGGCACCAAGCGTCGATGCAAATCAATATTTGCTGTTGGAAAACCAAGCTGACGTCCTAACTTATCACCATGAATCACTGTTCCCCACAAATAATAGGGATGACCCAACAGTTTTTCGACAAGTGCCATATTACCTGCTTGCAGTGTATGACGAATCCGTGAACTACTAACGCGCTCGTTCAATACTTCAAACGTCGACATCTGTGCTACATCAAATTGATAATGCTTGCCTTGTTCACATAATAATGCATAATTGCCACGACGATTTTGGCCAAAATGAAAGTCATCACCGATAATCACATAGCGAACATGCAAGCGATCGACTATAATATTTTTAACAAAGTTTTCTGCCGACATTTGTGATAATGCCTTATCAAATGGAATCGTCACAAAATAATCAACGCCCATCGCCTTTAATGCCAAGTATTTTTCACGCCATGACATTAAACGTGGCACACGTGTACCAATAAAAAACTCTTTAGGATATGGGTCAAAACTCACCACTACCGATTTAAGTTGATGTTTTTTCGCTGTCGCCAATGCTTGTTGGATCACTTGCTGATGACCTAGATGCAAGCCATCGAAGTTACCAATGGTCACAACCGTATTTGGTAAGGTTTTTGGAATAGCGGTAAGAGAACGGTAATACTGCATTAGATCGGCGCTCTTAACAATCGTGGCTTAAGTCCCAAGCATAATAATGTAAACGTATATATGAGTAAACCAGCACCAATCATTAAAATTAAGTGTTCAATACGCTGAAATAAACTCCAACGTAACCAATGCGCCAAATGTCCACACAACCACCATAGCGAAACAGCCATAATCACATTCGCAATCACTATTCTCAACAAAAACATCATCCAGCCTGTTGTGGGTTTAAAAATACGGCGACGTAATAACAGCCACACCAGTAAGCTAGCATTAATCATCGCAGCAAGCGCACTCGACAAGGCCAGGCCCGCATGTTGTAGCGAATGGATCAAAATAAAATTAAAGATGATATTAAACATCACTGCTAATGCAGCAATCTTAACCGGTGTACGAATATCTTTACGCGAATAAAACGCTGAAGCCAATACCTTGATCAACATAAATGCCGGCAATCCTGTTGCAAAAGCACACAGGCTTTGACGTGTCATCAAAACATCATGTGCATCAAACGCACCATGGTGTACAAGCGTTGCCAAAATCGGCCCTGCTAAAATAAACAGTGCCACAGCTGCTGGCACACCAACCAATAGCTCCAAACGCAATGCCCAGTCGAGCGTTGCCGAATAACGTGCGTCATCCTTTTCGGCATGATGCCGTGATAAGTTAGGTAGCACCACCGTTGCTAACGCAACACCAATCACACCTAAAGGCAAATAAGTTAAGCGATCAGAATAGTACAACCAGGAGATACTGCCCTGCGGCAAAAAGGACGCAAAAAAATTATCAATCATTAAACTAATTTGCATCACCGACACACCCAGCAATGCTGGCACCATTAAACGCATCACCCGTCGCACTTGCGGATCTTTAAAACCGAGCTGCGGAGAAGGCAATAAATTCTTTTTCAATAGTGCCGGAATCTGTATCGCTAATTGCGCCACACCACCAACTAATAAACCCCAGGCTAATACATAAATCGGTACTGCTGCATGCGGCGCCCAAAACCAAGCTGCTGTAATTAAAGCAACGTTTAACAGTACTGGGGTAAAAGCTGGTGTCGAGAAATGCCGACAGGTGTTGAGTATTGCACCACTAAAAGCCGTCAGCACAATAAACAACAGATATGGAAAGGTAATATGCAGCATATGTGTTGCCAATAGATAACGCTCGCTATCATGCGCAAAGCCCGGTGCAAAAATTGATACGACCAGCGGAGTCGCCACCTCAAACACAGCCACCACCAACATCACCACCAACCCCAAGGTCCCGGCAATGCGGTTTACAAAATCCTGCACAGATTCATGAGGCTGCTCTGCCTTTAAATCCGACATCACCGGCACAAAGGCTTGAGAAAAAGCACCTTCGCCAAATAGGCGGCGCATAAAGTTAGGTAATTTGAGGGCGATGATGAAAGCATCCATCGCCGCCCCCGCACCGAAGATCTGTGCCAAAATAACATCTCGTACAAATCCAAGGATGCGTGAAAGCAGGGTCATCCCCGCTACCGTGGAAGTCGATCTTAGCAGTCTAGGGGACTTTTTTTCGATCGCAGGCGTCTTTCCATTGACAATTTGCTCAGAAACAGGCATATTTTCGCGTCCATAGTAAATAACGGGAGTATACCGTGGCTAATTCACCACAAGCAAGAAAACGTGCACGTCAGCAGCTAAAACGCCGCTCAAATAACTTCAGCCAAAAGTCTGAAATGCGTACTACGTACAAAAAAGCAATTAAAGCTATCGAAAGCAATGAGCTAACTACAGCTCAAGCTGCCGCCAAAGAAGCTACCAAAAAAATAGACACACTAGCCGGTCGTGATATATTACATCCAAATAAAGCCGCTCGCATGAAGAGCCGCATGAACGCCCGTCTTAAAGCAATCGCTTAACTTATTATCATAGTGATCACCCCGCAGACTGATTCGGGGTCTAGCCCGGATATATTATGACCTTTACTATACAGGGTCATGATATACCGGGTTAAGGCAATTAAAGCAGCTGCTCAAGAAAGGCACTAAACCACTAACAACTTAAATCCATCCCACGTACCATTAATTGCCCACCTTCTTCCTCATTTGGTGAGAATAAACCATTATAGCTAGCTAGTGCTGATGATTGATAAGCTACCATATCATCTTGCGGCGCTAGTACGGTAGCAAGCTCAAGCTCTACAGGCCTAATAGCAGCAATCAAGATTGGATCACTAGCCATGCTAGACCTGAGCTCAGCTAGTTGTTTTTTGATAGTTAAATAAACCTTATCTTTATGCAAAATGACTAAATTTCTATAGTAACAATCCAACAAAAATTTATAAAAGTATAAGTGTTGAAGTGGCATAAAATTTTGGGCTGAATCAGTGACAGATAACATAAACGCTTCGTCTATAAAATCAATCTTAATAGACTGAGCCATCACTTGCAGAAAAGCTTTTGACACTTTAAAAGAGAAATCTAGCGCACCTAGCTCTCTTACCACCAAACTTTCAAACGCTGACCGTGAAAAAAACTGCCGTCTCTCTTCCACACCACAAAAAAAATGTAGCTTACTAATAGTTTGCGAATTTAAAAATTCGACTGTAAAGTATCTTGAAATATTTGCGACATCAAAATTCAAAGGGAAAGTAAGCAAACCTCGGTCTTTGCAATTGTGATCAAAGAAACAGGACAATACATGATACATAAATGGGTCATATTGTATTAAATTTTTGGGGCCATATTCAGACAGCACAAAACCATGAAACAAATTTTTTAACACATTTTTACCAGACTTACTAAGCCAATCATTAAAACGTCTATCTAAGCCTACTTTATAAATAATCTTCACTAAAACAAATAACCGATTAAACGCAGAAAATGTCTGATGACACGAAGTGAAAATGGCAAAATTATCCAAAAACCCTTCAAAATAAGTGGAGTTCTCACCCACCTTAACTAATTGACAAAATGTTTCTGCCGACATCTCATCAAACTTAACATTCTTATAAATACGATAAAGCATGTCAAATCTTCTTTCATAATCGATTAGTCGTTTTTCAAAAAAATCTTCAATAAGGAACCAAATATCTAATATATATTGAGTATTTATTCCATAAAAAGCAGAAGCTATTTTTTCATTGGTGAATAATGACATCAGCTCATTCAATAGTTCTTGATTTAACTGTGCTGTAGATAACATTTTTAACGCTTCTAAACACATACTGTCACCCGTACTAGCTTTCCTTAAGTATTCAATAAATTGTGACAATAGCTCTTTACGTGATCGCTCAGTTAATAATTTTACCTTAACATAAGGTAAAAAATAGTCACCACAAGTAAGCTCCAGATTAGTGGGACAAGACGCAATAGGCTCAGCATCAAATAATAAATGCTCAAAAAGTTTTTCTTGGGGATTTAAATACCTTCTAACTTTTAATAAACACTCATCTGTACCCGCTTCTGGCACAGGGGATATTCTTTCAATGATAAAATCTGGATTAGCGTTTAAACGTTTATATATAGCTAATTTATCTTCATCACACAGCGGTAAATCGATATAGTGATTCATGCTGAATTCTAATAAATTATAATGATCAGCCTTGGAAATAAATAAAACAAACTCAGGTGAATCTGTCATTAAAAGCAACTGTATCAGTGTATTAATTTTTTCAAATGAACTAAATGTGAATAAATCCTCTTCCATGTATTTTTCATCAAAATTTAACAATGTCTTGTCTAAAATTTTTCGGCATAAATCAAATGAAACACCGACATTTTTATTATCAATATGTACAGAATCAAAATCTTCATAAAATGATATCTCCATACCGTTACCCTGAAACGATTCATTCGTAATGATACTTTCTAGCAATTCACAAAATAGTGTCACACTAAATCCATACAATGGAATCAGCTTTTTTTCTTTGTACCTAGACAAGTTCATGTTTGAAAAAATAGACTTTGATACAGACATCTGATCCAAAAGTGTTCTACAGGTGCTATTAAGATTATCACTTCGCTCAAAAAGATCTAAAGATACATTAGAATAACACCTCAACAGTTTAGGGATAAGGTCAATGGTAGAAAATTCCATAAGTAATGTCGCATTATGTGCAACGATATGCATGGCCTTTTTTAAATAACGCAACTCCACATGTTGACCAAAATCCATATCTTTAAACATTAACCGCTGCCAAGAACGTCCAACAATACTACTATCCATATATCTAAGCCACTCTTTGCAGACTAAGCAAGCATTAAAATAATCAATTGGATCTATATAGCTTAATATAATTTGAATTATTTCTGGAGGAAGTGACACTGACTGGCCATTCGCTATAATCGTCTTCATACGCTTCTCATTTATTCTTATAATGAGCTATAGCATACCTAAATATAACTCAATTACAAGAGAAGCAATCATAGATCTTGGTGTACGCATTCGCTCCCTCTCGATAACAAATTATAAACAAGACATTAGATGATTACCGCGCTAATCCGAATCAAGATCACTTAAATCACGCATAATATCGAATACTAATTGCTGCGTATTTTCACCAGTGGCAGCAGAAATGGCGTAAACTGGACCCTGCCAATTAAGGCGTTTGACAATATCATCGATCATTGCTTGACGCTCTTCATCCAACACCAAATCAATTTTATTGATCACCAACCAGCGTGGCTTATGGGCCAACTCTTGACTGTATTTTTGCAGTTCAGCAAAAATGGTTTCCACCGATTCAACAGGATCTCGCCCGTCGACAGGCTCAATATCAACAAGATGTAACAATAATTTAGTGCGGCTTAAATGTTTTAAAAAACGAATACCAAGACCAGCACCTTCAGCGGCACCTTCAATTAAACCTGGGATATCAGCAATCACAAAACTCTGACTATGATCGACACGCACCACACCTAAATTTGGATGCAAGGTTGTGAAGGGATAGTCTGCAACTTTCGGCTTAGCGTTTGAAATTTTATTGATAAGGGTCGACTTACCCGCATTAGGCAAGCCTAACAAACCAACATCTGCCAACAGCTTTAATTCTAATTTTAACTGACGATGATCACCCGGCTTTCCCGGCGTTGTCTGACGTGGTGCACGGTTAATGCTGCTTTTAAAACGGGCATTACCAATCCCATGAAAACCGCCCTTAGCAACACAAATGGTTTGACCTGGTTCAACCAAATCGCCAATCAACTCTTCAGTCTCATAATCATAAATGATTGTACCGACAGGCACTTTAAGGTAAAGATCTTTAGCACTCTTACCACGACATAGACTGCCCTCACCAGGCTTACCATTATCAGCCTTAAATTGTCGCTGATAACGATAATCAACCAAGGTATTAATGTGTGAATCAGCCTCTAAATAAATACTGCCACCGTCACCACCATCACCACCATTTGGACCACCAAATGGGATGAATTTTTCACGTCGAAAACTCATGCAGCCATTGCCGCCCTTACCCGCTTCGACTTTGATGATAACCTCATCGACAAATTTCATTATTCACCTCTAAAAAAAAACCCCGCTTAGCGAGGCTTCTTCAATCTCTAAAAGTATACGATTAAGCTTCTACTGACTCAACGCACACAAACTTACGATTCTTAGGGCCTTTAATTTTAAACGCCACCTGGCCTTCAATTAACGCATATAACGTATGATCTTTACCTATACCAACGCCCGCACCCGGATGGCAGCTTGTGCCACGTTGACGAATAATAATATTGCCTGGAACCACATGCTGGCCGCCAAATTTCTTAACGCCTAAAAACTTAGGGTTTGAATCGCGACCGTTACGGGTACTACCACCAGCCTTCTTATGAGCCATATTCTATCTCCTAACCTGTAATATCAATAATTCTAACTGCCGTATAATTCTGACGATGCCCTTGGCGCTTCATGTGATGTTTACGACGTTTAAACTTTAAAATAAAGATTTTCTTATGACGACCCTGCTCTAACACTTCACCTGTGACTTTAGCACCAGCAATGGTAGGCGCACCAATTTTTCTATCGTCGCCATCAGCCAACATAAGCACTTCGTCAAAATTGATTGATTGACCCGCATCGGCCTCAAGTGTTTCCACCTTAATAACGTCGCCTTTTTTAACGTTGTACTGTTTGCCGCCTGTTCTAATAGTTGCGTACATTTTATACAGCCTCTTGCTATGATTTTTTAAAAGATCCGGCATTTTAAAGAAAACCACCCTAATATGCAAACACTGTGTGCAAAATAAAGAAAAATATAATTAATACAGACAGTTATAGGAAATATATAGACGTATTTCAGCTGTTCGTATAGGATTATCACCTTCTGACAAGAGCATGTAAATGAAACAAGACAACCAAACACCACCGACTGCCAACCAAATATCTACATTACACGCGCAGCTTATTGAATCAAAAAGCCTTGCTAGCCAACTCAATTACCCGCTATCGAATTTAGCTTTTAGCGGAATAATGTACACTGTTACTGAGCTTCTTTTAGAAATGGTTATTCCTTTTCTGAGATCACTGATGACTGATGAATCAGAGCCCGAAGGACTGAGCTACTTATTCGTGCTTGCTTTTGCAGTAGTTGCTGCCAAGGTGATTTTTAGCTGCTATCGACATATGTTCCACACCATTAATAGCGCTATTACTTATGTACTCCCGAATGGACTGGGCTTTAGCTTTAAGCAACATCCTGCATTTAAATTAGAAAACGAACTAAAAACACAAGCACAAGTAGTAACCTACACTCGTGAACTTGAACTTCTGATTACACAACAAAACAGATTCAACCTTGCAACAAAAATCAGCTTTTTTACCAATGTGTTTATACCGTTTATTAATTGCTGTGGTTATCAAAACTCAGCACTTTATTTTCGTGGTGGCACACTGTTTATGACACTCACTCAGTTTGGCCCTGCATTTGGCTTTGAAAATCATAGTATCGAACCACTGCTGCCAAACTTTATTCTAAATTTAGCCTATAAACAACAAGCCTTATTTCTCACCCAATCGATTTATAATTTTTATACCAATCGACATAAAGACCGACAATTTGACCAATTTAAAAATACACTCAATCAAGTCACGCTTCTCAATACGGCTAAACATCAATGGCTTTATTTGCAAAATAACCCGAGTGTGTGTGAAGCAGCACTGTTTTGTTTAAAGCTCGATCGTAAAGTGTCGGTGCAATCAACAGAAGGATTTATATCATTATCGCGCCAAAACTATTTAACTGAATTACATAGAATACTTTGTTATCATAACATTCCTGCCCTACGCTCAAGTGAAGCACTTTATGTCGGCTTTATCAGTAAAAATTTAAATGCCTTTAAGGCTGATTTTAAACAATGCATTCATAAACTCATTAAGATTAAAAAACAAACCAATGATGCACTTTGCTTATTAAATCATTTCAGCAAAAAAATTACCAATAACGAATACTGGAGCAGTTACACTGATATAACAACATATCATAAACATACAGTATCTTTTTTTTGTAACATCAAAGAAATCCCTGCGCCCTTACAAGATACATATGTTGGCTGGTTTTCAACTGCATTTCACAATCTAAAAAAAGATGTACATATCTTAATTTTTACCCTACCGTTACTACAACAGACTGAGCATCTAGAATATATAGCACCTCAACAACCAATCCAATCCATCATTAAGACACAAGATGACCATAAACTACCGGAGCGCAAAGATAAAAGACATCACCATACAACTATTGAGGCAAGCAAACCTGAAATCAAAATCTGGCAAAAAATTCAATTTAACAATGGCACATATTATGATGAGCAAGCATACCAACAGCAAATTCACTTACCAAAAAACTTTGCCTATCCCATTCAGTTACCGCATATCCCACAGGGACATGCATTTGTAACTATACACCCAAAGTTACCATCAGTCGTTGCAAACTATATCACTCAAGCGCGTATTCAAAGCATCTTACATACTGGCATCTGCATTGGAAAACGCCAACAAAAATCTAAAGCAGGCAATGTAGGCATCATACCTGTGGGCCAAGGAGCAGATAATCCCAACACATATAAAGATGTGAACGGTACTTATCACAACGCTCAAATTAAATTAAAGAATAGCAACAATATTAGACTATTTGGTAGGCGTATACAGCGCACAGAAAATGGTGATGTACTTTATGTATTAGATGGTGGTGGCTACGGGCATTGATCAACACCCTAGATTATTAAGTTTCCAGATAGTGACTACTCTTCACAATCTCAATTGGTTATATTTGCACTTATGAAAAAATTAATCATCAGTTTAGCTCTTATATTATCTACCTTATTAACTGGCTGCGCAGGCTTTCAACCTAATATCGTCATCCCAAAAAAAGCACCCAAACCTGTAGCCGTTACCACCCAACCGCGTGTTGCTGTTGTCTTAGGTGGTGGTGGCGCTAAAGGCTTTGCCCATATTGGCATATTAGAAGTCTTACAAAAAGCAGGCATACCCATTGATATGGTTGCAGGTGCAAGTGCTGGCTCTGTTGTCGGTGCACTGTATGCTGATCGTGGTGACGCTACTGAAGCTAAAAATGCGTTGATGAATGCAAGTTTTTGGGATCTTGCCGACATTGGCAATTTTCTGAGTATTAAAGGCATTATCAAAGGCTATCGTCTTGAAAAATTTTTACTAAAGCACATGCAAGCACGTAACTTTAACCAAATGAAACTTAAATTTATGGTGGCTACGACCGATCTTGAACATGGCACCCTATTCCCAATTGAAAGTGGTCCGATTGCACCAGCCGTTTTAGCATCAGGCGCCATGCCAGGTGCTGTGCGCCCTGTACATCTTTATGGTCACATTCTCGTTGATGGCTGTATGGTCGGTCCCGTTCCAGTGAACTTAGTTAAGCGCTATCATCCCAAAGTAACCATTGCAATCGATATCGATGCGCCCATAACTAAAAACATGCCTTGGAGTTTTTATGGTATTTACAAACGTAGCTTTCGCATTTCATGGCTGGAACTGGCACATAAAGCTGACAACACAGCTGATATTGTAATTCGTCCCAACGTTGGAGATGTAGGCACCTTCAACTGGAGTGCTAAACAACATATGTATCAAGTCGGCATTGAAGCGGGCAAGCAAGCATTACCAGAGATCCTCGCACTTTTGAAAAAAAATCATATCAAACTGAAACGTACACCTATAACTAAACCATAATTTTCGACTATAATATTCAAGCTCACTTTGATCTGACTTAAGAATTTCTTAAGCTAAATGTGTTTAAATATCACACAAGTCAACCTAGGAGGGAAGCTCATGTCTTTCATCAATCTCGAAAAAACATTTCAAAATTATATGGTTAATGAATCATGCTGGAATATCCCAACACGCATCCGTCGTGAAGCGATTGAGATTTTTGACACTTTAGTGGCTGCCAAACTTAATGATGCGGAGCGTGAAGACTGCGCCCGTGATTTGCTTCAGCAACTGTGCGACAGCGATATTGATACAGCTCATGAAGCTGAACAAGCTGCCTCCTTAAAGAAACTGCTTAACGAAGGCTGGATTTCTGAAGATGCCAAAAAAGCGATCTTGCAGGATGTCGCCCAACTTGAGACCGCTATTGCATAGTGTCGCTTGACAGATTCAAGGAACAAACATAGCATGTGCGCATGCAACTATCTGAGACGTCTACAATTTCTCCTACAGAACTATTAGCTAGTATTCGTCGGCCGATTGTCGATGATTTAAAACAACTCGACCAACTGATTCTAACTGAATTATATTCTGATATTTCACTGATCCAAACAATTACCAGACATATCGTTAGTAGTGGTGGTAAACGACTGCGTCCACTGGTTGTGATTTTATGTGCGCGTGCTGCAGGGTTTACGGGAACACCTGAGCATCTTGAGCTTGCTGCGATTATTGAGTTTGTGCATACAGCTACGTTATTACACGATGATGTGATTGATGGATCAATGATGCGCCGCGGCAAAGACACCGCTAATGCGATATATGGTAATCAAGCCAGTGTACTCGTCGGGGATTTTTTATATTCACGCTCATTTCAAATCTTAACCCGTCGTAGC
>JAUIDD010000031.1 GCA_030429175.1 Gammaproteobacteria bacterium | reverse complement strand
TTAGGTAGCAGCTTATCGAACTATTTAGTTTGAAACAAGGCCCGCCTTCATTGTTTTGTTCAAATGATTGTAGCGCTGCTCAGTGTTAAAACAGTTAACCTGGTGGAATGGACAGTTGTTTTTAAAGGTAAGGCTAAAGATTTAATGCTGCTCAACACGGCAGCTCGAACAGAAGAGAAAATAAAGAAAATTAACCGTAATCACAACTGCGTGCCCGAGCAAACAATCAAAATGATTTAGCGGTTGTTTTATTAAATTTTCATAAATCTGTTGAATCATAATAATACAGGTGCTAGCATCACCCTTTGAAGAATAATGGACTAAAGATAATGACCCCTATTCTAATCACAGAAAAAAGTCGCCAAACATTAGTGATGCTAGTGAAATTTCTGACCATACAAGAGAGGAAGAAGTAATATGAGCGCATATGATTATAAACTTAAGGTTACCTTAGTTGGAGCTGAGCAAACAGGTAAAACCCAACTTGTATCACGTTTACTAGGATTTGAACCTGATATGAAGCAATATATATCAACAATTGGCGTTGATTTTCTTACTAAATATATCCAAGTTGAAAATAAAAAAATCAAACTAGCACTATGGGATACCTCAGGTCATGAAAGATATAACGCCTTAATTCCAAACTACCTGAGAGATGCCAATATCATTATGCTGTGCTTTGATATTACTAGTAAACCTTCATTTGAACGCTTAACCATTTTTTATAAGATGATAGACAAAGACAGTAGTCCACGACCAATACTCATGTTGGTTGGCACTAAATGTGAATTGGAAAATGAAAGACAAGTATCAAAAGAAACAGCGCAAAAATACGCACAAGAACTTGGTGCCGAGTACATAGAAACCAGCGCTGCTAGCGACATTAACGTTAAGACTACTTTTGAAAAAGCTGCTCAGGCTGTACTTCAACGCCCACAGCATGCTCAAACAACACAACGCATTATAAATAGACTTGAAAAATACAAATCCAGGATAGAATCACATCAAGTTCCCCAAGCAAAATACATCGATTTTAAATATGGGTTTTGGATGGTTTTAGCCCCAATTCTGGGTAGACCCAGTACTCGAGCTAAAAACAGAGAGGCTAACTATCTTCTAACATGTGCATTACTTACTAAACTTAAAAGTGGAGATAGCATAGATAAGACAGCGCTATTTAGTAAAGAATCAATTACGCGACTACGTGATGAAAAAAGCGCGGACATCTTTAAAAATTGTTGTTGGAAACGAGGCATTTGGAGCTCAGAATTAAATGCTGCTTTAAAAGATGCAAGAAAATCATTTCATCAAATTAAAAAGTGTTAATAGCGCCCAAGAACCTAAAAAATCAAGGATACACTCATGAGAAATGATGGAGCACGTCTTGAAACTATGACACTCATTGAACCACAGGAAAAAAAAGGTAAATTTTGGGCAAATCTCTCTATGTTCGGTAAATTACCCGGATTTGTAGGTGATGCATATTGGCTTGGACTATTAATAGATCTGGTCGCAGACATTGAAGAGCAAGATGATATTTTGGGTTTGTCATACGTAGCTTTTAGCCTCGGATGTACTTTAAGCATTTACTCAACTATATCTGCAATCTATTGTGAATATAGAATTAATATTAACGCCCAAAATGAACACCCAGATAGAAAACACACTTATAAAAATCTCAACTGGCTACAAAAAATTGCATTATTTGGCTATTTGCTCGATCAAACAGGTGATAAAGCATCTGCAATTGGGTTGGTCATACATCTTATTGGGGCTGATAGCTGGGCAAAAGGTACCAGAATTGCAGTGCACTTGAGCGCAACTTTATTTGGTAGTATTTCAAGTTATGCCGAATTTAAAACTGCATCGACAAATTTAAAAAAAATCTAGCCACTACTGAAAGATTTTTGTAAATTTGTGATTTTCTGAGTCACCAAATTAATATCTTTAAAAGTCGCGATATTGAATATAGCAGCACCCTCATGAATCATAGGTGCATTATTTTTGCCAATAACAATGCCATCGATAGGTGAGTATACTTTATATTCCGTCGTCCCCGTTGGATCGCCGATAGATGCGAGAATATCGCCTTTACAAATAGCGCTACCGAGTAATTTTTTAGGATGAATAATACCACTATGCGATGCCCTAACCCAGTAACTAGACTTGGCAATTTGTGCAGTTAATACTTTTGCAGGCTCCTTAACAATCTGAATCATTCCCAAATAGTGCATTACATTCAAAATACCCTTCACTCCCGTCTTAATAGAAAATTCATCAAATCTCAATGCCTCACCACCTTCATATAACAGTAGTGGAATCTCTTTTTTACACGCATACGCACGTAAAGAACCTTTTCGTAAAGTCGCATCAAGAATAATTGCGGGATTAAATGCACGGGCAAGTTTTTGTATCTTGATATCATCTGTGTTTGCGCGAATTTGTGGTAGATTAGTGCGATTTTGGGAACCCGTATGCAAGTCAATACAGTGCGTCGCTTTATTTAGAATTTCATGTGTAATGATATACGCAAGCCGTGAGGCAAGTGAGCCTTTTTTTGAGCCAGGAAAACAACGATTCAAATCACGTCGATCCATCAAATAACGATCTTGATACAAAAAACCATACATATTAACGATGGGAATAGCAATTAACGTGCCTGAGAGCTGATGAACGATTTTACGCTTTAATACACGTCTTACAATTTCAGTACCATTAAGCTCATCACCATGAATTGCTGCTGTGATACATAACACAGGGCCGTCTTTTTTGCCTCTTATCACATGCACAGGCATTGTCATCGGTGTTGAATCATAAAGCTGAGGCATTGGAATCTCAACAACCTTATGCTCACCAGGAGCAATTCTTTGATTATAGATACTAAAACTATTACGCATAAATTTATCCTTGGTAAGGTGTTTTATCATTCATGGGCTTTGCATGTTTAATGATATGATCTATAATCAAGCCAGCAATGTCTTTTTCCGTTGCTTTTTCGATACCTTCTAATCCAGGAGATGAATTTACTTCTAATACCAGTGTGCCACGATTAGAACGTAATAAATCAACGCCAGCCATGCGTAGCCCCATTATACTCGCCGCCTTAATTGCAAGCTCACGTTCTTCTTTAGTTATTTTAATGTGCTCGCCTATACCACCTCTGTGAATATTTGCGCGAAACTCACCTACTCCTGCAGTTCTTTTCATAGCTGCTACAACTTTTTTACCCACAACAAAACAACGCAAATCTTGCCCCTTAGACTCTTCAATAAACTCTTGAATAATGACATTCACATTTAAGCCCATTAATGTTTGGATCACGCTATCAGCGGCCTGCTTGGTTTCAGCTAATACCACACCAACACCTTGGGTCCCTTCAACCAATTTAATAATCAACGGCGCACCACCCACCAGTTCAATTAAGGCGTCAGTCTCACTTGGTGAATGTGCAATACCTGTGATAGGCATATCAATCCCTTTTCGGGCAAGAATTTGTTGTGATCGCAGCTTATCTCTAGCCCTGGTGATGGCAATAGAGGGATTGATAGAATAAGTATTCATCGCTTCAAATTGGCGTACTATTGCTGCACCATAAAAACTATTGCTAGTACCAATCCTTGGAATAATCGCATCAAAACTTAATTCTTGACCTTCATAAAGCACACTTGGTTTTCGCGTATTAATATTCATAAAACATTTGAGATAATCTATCACATGGGCTTCATGACCCTTTTGCTTAATAGCTTCAACAAATCGCTTCGTTGAATATAATTCTTTATCGCGTGATAAAATAGCTATTTTCAAGACAACACTCCTCGACTTAAAATTTTATTATGGCAGTTTTTATACTATATAGAAAAGAACTTATTTGAAAAAGTAGCTATTAGTTGTTTTATAAATATATTTTGAACCACGTCACCTTTAAAAGTCATATATGGCTATGAAAATGCCTATAAATTTTTGCATGAATTGTTAACCCACTATTTAATCAATCGCATGACGTCGTGATACGCTGAAAAAGACAGCTCCACAAATAACTAGTAAGACGATATAAACAATAGCCATTGGGACTTGCGTATTCGCTAACAAGAAACTTGCTATCACTGAGCTTAACATTGAAATCAAACTTAACAGCACACCTGATAACGCACCTGCCACACCTGCTGATTTTGGGAATAAACTGATAATAAGCCCCATACAGTGTGGAAAGACAAAGGATGCACCAAACAAAATTAAAAATACAGGGATTGTAAATAAATATATATTTACCGGAAAGACGATACCTAATATGAGAAAAATTAGCATAAAAATAAATGCTTGAACAAGGCCAAGCGTGATCAAACTTTTAATTTTGAAATGATACACTAAGATGCGATTTAACATCATTCCTAAAAAGAATGCAAATCCCATGACTAAAGCAATATAGCCAAATACAATAGCTGATAAATGCAATACTTCTTGAATTAAAAAAGGACCAATCACATTAAAAATAACGATAAAACCATAGCCCACACCCATACATATACCACCCATCCAAAAAAGTGGATGAGATAATACCATACGATAACTCGACATAATTGCTTTTGGATGTAATGGTACACGATGATGATTTGTTTCAGGTATAAAACAGGCAAACAATAGAATAAGCCCACTATAGACAATAAAAAATATAAAATTCGATTGCCAACCAAAATAATGTTGCAAATAACCACCGATAAAAGGCGCAATAATTGGCCCTATAGACCACGCTAATGCCATTGAAGCAGCCATTTTTTTTAATTCAAACCCTTTATAACTGTCACTCATCATGGAACGAAACGTTACACCCAAAAAGGCAGCACCGACACCTTGCAATACACGCATCCACAACATCAAATGAATATTAGGAATCAGTACGATAAGCAAACACGCTATAATATAAATACCCATACCTAGCATTAATACGGGCCGTCTCCCCCACGCATCAGAGCAACTTCCGGCAAACAATGGTCCAATACCATAACCCAATAAATATGTGGCAATCGTCAGCTTAACAAGTTGTGTAGAAGTATCTAATGCTTTTACCAGCCAAGGTAATGATGGCGTATACAAATCGATTCCCATACCAGTTAAAGGAACCATAAATAAAATAAAAAGACCTATATATTTCGGCCGGTGCATAGGGTGAATATCTGCTTGCATATGTCTGCTCTTAAATGTGGCAACAAAATTAACTGTATCATATAATTAACTGAGTTACACCACAGGAACCCCTACCATGACTGAAATCGCCATTGCTGAATTTACAAATTCGATTAATGCTTCTATCGCCAAAGGGCTACTTGAAAGCAACGATATACCCTGTAGAACTAATGATAGCGCGCTAAATAGTTTATATCCTGTTGCCACTTCTGCTTACGTACAACTATTTGTTGCAGAAGAACAAGCACAAACTGCAACTAACCTACTCAGAGAGCATCAATTAATCTAAGGTTGCGTAAACCAAACATAATCACTAAACTGTGCCCAGTTAAAAAAGGGGACTAATATGCGCGATACATGTAATTTTATGGGCAAATGGATGGGTACGACAATTGCTCTAACCGGTGTTGGGTTTGCACCTGCATTTTTTGCAGGTTTAATTGGCGGTCGATTTTTTGAAAGCGTTGAAGATTCACCTTACGGTTCACTTCAACAACCATCAGGTATGGCAGCAGGTATTGGTGGTGCGATTATTTTTGCTATTTTTACTTTTTTTTTATATCCCGTGTTACGTATAAACATGCATCCCACACCAATTAACCGTAGTAACAGCACAACCAGCAATACAATCAAAACCTACGGACTCATCGTTGCATGGCTTGTATATATCACTATTGCGAGTAGTATTGGCAATCTTATTCAAGACTCACTTGATGCTGATCACCTACCTTTGGGAAGACAAACTTATATCGCACTCACAGGCGCCGCGCTTGTTACTACCCCAATCATTTTTATTCTTATGCTCGCACTACTTTGTTCATCGCGCTCTAACAAAGACGGAACAGAGCCAGATCTTGAAGCATCTTCCGAAAGCACTCCATTATTTGTTTCATCAACAGCATTTTAAAATGCCCAGACTTTACATAGCTCACATTTGCAGGTAAATTGTGCGCATGCCAAAGAAAACCGAAAAAACACCCAATTTTGAGCAATCGCTCGAAAAACTCAATAGCTTAGCAACCGAACTAGAGCAAGGAAACTTATCACTTGAAGATGCCTTAAAACAATTTGAACTAGGCATCAAACTGATTAGAAGTTGCCAAGAGACATTAAAACAAGCCGAACAAAAAGTACAGATACTCACAGATAACCAGCTCAACGAGTTCAAATGTGATGAAGAGTGATACCACCATCACCACAGATTGGATTGAAATACAGCAACAGCATTTTGAGCTGGCATTACTAAACAACTTACCGCACCCAAACTCACAACTGCATCGTGCTATGCATTACGTCACTTGCAGTGGTGGCAAACACTTACGCCCATTACTAGTCTATGCATCCGGCATGAGCTTTAACGCATGTGATGTGCACCTTGATACCGTTGCCGTAGCTGTCGAACTCATACACTGCTATTCACTGGTTCATGATGATTTACCATCAATGGATAATGATAATATGCGCCGTGGCAAATTAAGCTGCCATAAAGCATTTGATGAAGCGACAGCCATTTTAGTTGGTGATGCATTACAAGCATTAGCATTCGATGTTTTAAGTCATGCAACTAACCTACCCAATCACATTCAAATCATCCAAACTCTAGCAAAAGCCTGTGGCTCTATTGGCATGGTTGGTGGACAATCACTCGATATGCTCGCATCTGAGCATCAAACACATATCGCTGAACTTGCACACATTCATCAACTGAAAACAGGCGCATTGTTTCGTGCAGCCATTCAAATGGGTGGATTAGCAAGTGGCTGTTGCAATCAACAGCAGCTTACACAACTTGGCCAACTGGCGCATCACTTCGGCCTTGCTTTTCAAATTCGTGATGACATCCTCGATGTTGAAAGCAATAGCGCAACACTCGGCAAAACTTCGGGCAAAGATGCCGATCAAGCTAAAGCAACTTATCCTTCTTTAATTGGACTTAAAGAATCTAAACAACGATTTTTGCATCACAAACATGAAGCACTGCTACTAGCAAAACAAATCAGTTCCGTAGATTATTTTAAAAATATCATTGATACGCTTATCATCTAACAATACAAACCCGCAACCTGCACAAATAAACGCGCGTGAGAAAGGTTGATATACACCTAAATCGCCACTTGCATCTTTAGGACAAAAAGTCCATCATATGCGCATTTTTATCAAACAAAGTGCAACATATGACGGAACAAGATGACACATTTAAACTGCTTATGCGCATTGATTCGCCGGCGGATCTTCGCCAATTAACGGTAGAACAGCTACCAAAGCTGGCTGAAGAGATCAGAGCGTACATGTTACTTAGCTTAAATCAATGCGGCGGTCATTTTGGTGCCAGCATGGGGGTAGTAGAACTAACGATTGCACTGCATTATGTGTACAACACGCCTGCAGATCGTATCGTTTGGGATGTAGGACATCAAGCCTATATCCATAAGATCCTTACTGGTCGGCGTGATCGACTGAACACCATTAAGCAGCCAAATGGGCTAACACCATTTACTAAGCGCGGTGAAAGTATCTATGACTGCTTTGGTGCGGGACATTCAAGTACATCGATCAGTGCAGCACTGGGCATGGCAGCAGCCAGTCAACTTGATCACAGCGATCGGCGTCATATTGCGGTAATCGGCGATGGCGGCCTAACTGGTGGCATGGCCTTTGAAGCGTTGAACCATGGTGGTGCACTCGACCCTAATCTGCTAGTAGTATTGAATGATAATGACATGTCAATCTCAGAAAACGTTGGCGCACTCAACGCATATTTCGCACGTATTCTTGCTGGCAAAGTATATTGCAGCTTGCGCGAAGGCAGCAAAAAAGTCCTCGCAAAAATGCCGCCGCTATCGCGCCTGGCCAAACGCACCGAAACACACCTCAAAGGCATGGTGGTGCCTGGCACCTTTTTTGAGGAATTGGGCTTTCATTACTTAGGCCCGATAGATGGCCACGATACACTACAATTGGTTAACACATTAAAAACTTTGCAGTCACTCGAAGGTGCAAAATTATTACATATCGTCACGACAAAAGGTAAAGGCTTTGAACCTGCAGAACAACAAAGAATCAAGTATCATGCGGTAAAACCTGGCTTTTACGATCAAACTCCTACAAAAAAATCATCTACACTCACATACTCTAACATCTTTGGACAATGGCTTTGTGATGAAGCAGCAGCAGATCAGCGCTTGGTTGGTATCACACCAGCAATGCGTGAGGGCTCAGACTTAATCGAATTTTCCAAAAAATTTCCCGAACGATATTTTGATGTTGCCATCGCAGAGCAACACGCTGTCACCTTTGCAGCAGGCCTTGCTTGTGAAAACAAAAAACCAGTTGTCGCAATTTATTCTACCTTTTTACAACGCGCCTATGATCAGCTGATTCATGATGTTGCGATTCAAAATCTTGATGTTACTTTTGCAATTGATCGCGCTGGACTGGTTGGTAGCGACGGGCCGACACATGCAGGGAGTTTTGACTTAAGTTTTATACGCTGCATTCCAAACATGATAATCATGGCGCCGGCTGATGCTAATGAATGCCGCCATATGCTTCACACCGCCTATCACTATCAAGGACCTGCTACGGTGCGCTACCCACGTGGCTCAGGACCACAAACAACAATCGATAACGATATGAAACAACTACCTATTGGCAAAGGCATTTACTGTCGCCATGGCAAAAACGTCGCTATTCTTGCTTTCGGTAGCATGGTATACCCAGCTGTTACAGCAGGCGAAATACTCGATGCCACCGTTGTCAACATGCGCTTTATCAAACCACTTGATACAAACCTTATAACAGAAGTCACAGCCAAACACGATATCGTCATTACCATCGAAGAAAATAGCATCATGGGTGGCGCTGGCTCGGCTATATGTGAGTTTTTAAATGCAGCTAATATCAATATACCCATTAAACAACTCGGCCTACCTGATCGCTTTATCGAACATGGCAATCCCGAACAAATGCTCAAAGACTGCGGTCTCGATGCAGAAGGCATCGTTCGATTTGTTAAGCAAAGCTGTTTTTTAAATTCTTGCACATAAAATCTAAAACACACCAAAACGCTTAGTTTCTCCCTCTGTATCTAACTGCGGCAATAATGTTTTAAGGTTATTAATATGATACACATCGAGCGAAGCGGCAAATATCTCAGCAACGAAGCCATCAATAGTACGTCTATTTTTTGCTACATCCTGCTCTGAAAGTGTAGCAAGCTGTTTATCATTACGATATAGATCTAGACACATCATCAGGCGACTATCATGTGTTACTGCTTTAAATACACTGAACACACTAGAAAGCACAGTCGAGCTTTCATATTGTTTCTGCCAACCATTCAAGACACCATTAGCTTTGACACGCATACCTTGATTTGCAGCAATAGCGTCTTCAGCATAACCAGGCATGGCAAGTAAATCTGCAAGACGTAAATGTGGACGTTGCAATATATCTGAAATTAGTTGTTGTGTGTGTGGAATGTTAGCACTCGATGGATCCGTACTTCTAAGGTAGCAAAACAATGACATTAATAGCTCTCTTTGTTGCGTATTTAAGTATGGCTCAAGTTTCTCATTAAAATAAGCGACACGCAAATGATGCATCAAAGTTAAAAAGCATCCGCCTTCAGGCAGCTCTATAGATTTACGTTCAACATTAGTAATTTTTATCTGAGGATTAAGTTTTTGTGTTAACTTTGAGAGTAACGGCGATAACAAAATTAAAACATCGCCTCCTTTTGCGCCTGCTAGTAATGGTTTCATAATGGCATCATATTGCAAAAAGAAATCATATAAATTTTCCGTAGATCTAGATAATAGCGCTACCTGATTAACAAATTTTTCACGCCTTACCGTGTCAACAAATCCTGATATAAATTTACATGTGCCATCGATAAAGTCTTTCAATAGCGGCACATAAAAATAATCTTGCTGATAAAGCTGATTTAAAGTTTCTTGCTGGTATAAGCAATAGCTTTTATATTTAATCACTAATTGATGACACTCAATATCTAATAATAAACCTAATGTTTTTTTATGCCTATTTCTTTTTTTCTGATCCGACAATACTTCCAAAAGTGTTGCCAACACAGATGCAGGTGTCTCTTTTTTATTTTCGAGTGCTTGTTTGCGCAACCCAGCGAAGTGTTGTGCATCAACACCTGCTCGTTCATTTAATAGGGTCTGCACATCTAAAAAGAAACCTTCAATAACTTCATCTTGACTGAGCTCTTGTTGATGGCAAACAAAAGCACGTGCATCTTCAAAAAAACGAATAATTGCATCAATCCCATTACCTGCATCCTCATGGCAGTGCTGCACAAATGCATTAATCTCCTGTTCTAACCATTTATTATCATCCAAACAAATTGCCCTTTTATAAGCAACAACCACATCATCCAATAAAACACTAAAAGGCAACCTACTCTCCTTATCATAAAAAATAACGAGAAAAGTTTAGCACAAAAAAAAGTTTATTCGCAACGACGAAGTGCGTCGAGTGACACAGATATTTCGCCTAACTCATTTTGACGTTGAGGTGTAGTATCACCTGCCCAGGCATGCCCAAAAATTAATTCGAATGTTGCTGGATATACGTGTTGTTGTTTTGAATAAGCAGACGTAACACAAGCCCACTGACGTGGCGTCATTAATCCACGCGATCTATTCACGTGTGCATTTTGCGCTGCAGTCAAACGTAAATCATCGGTTAATTGATGTAACGTTTGATAATGTAATGTCATATGCTCCATATCCATCACGGGATCTTTAAAACCAGCTTGAATTAATGCATCACCAATATCATGCATATCAACAAACTGATGCACATGTGGCTTTTGATCTAAGTTTAAAAACGCTTGGCGTAATTCACATAAACTATCAGGACCAAAACTGGTAAACAACAACATGCCCTTTGGCATCAACATGCGCTGACACTCACACAATAATTGTGGCCAATGGTCTGTCCATGTAAGACTTAAATTAATAAAGATAAAATCGATACTGTTTGATTTTATGGGCAGTTGCTCAAATACAACTTGTATCGATTTAGGTTTATCAAAAATCTTTCGCTTACGCAGCATAAGACTCTGAATGTGATTTGTGGCAGCAATATAACAGGCCTTAGGAAAATGTTTGCGTATCATCACCTCACTATCATTAGGATGCAAACTAAGATCAAGAATGTATTTAGGTTTGTACTTAATATAGTCTAAACGCGTTAAAACACGCTTAGCCACCTCGCGCTGGATTGCCGCATGCTGAGCATAATGGGCTGCCGTTTTATCCAAACGTTTGCGCAGTACAGATGAGTCTAGTTGATGTTGCATCATTGTGACATAATATAGCTTGCTTTCAACAAGCGCAAAATAAAAAGGAGTTTATAATGTCACTCACCAATAGCCAGGATAGCTATGGCAGTATTGCTAAATTTTTTCACTGGACCGTAAGTCTATTTGTCATCATCATGATCATTCTCGGATTTTTAATGACGAATTCAAATCCACCTAGCCTTAAAATAATCCTCTACGGTACCCATAAATCACTGGGCCTGACGATTTTGTTTCTCATGGTATTACGTGTATTATGGCGCTTAGTAAATCACCCACCAGCACTTCCTAGTGATATGCCTGCCTGGCAAGCCAGGCTCGCAAGCTTCTCACACTTTCTTATCTATTTTATGCTTTTTGTAATTCCTATTAGTGGCTGGGTTATGTCGACGGCTAGTGGTTATGCACCAAATTTCTGGTGGCTTATTGTAATGCCAGCACCTTGGACTCATGTCAACGAAACGGTTTCCAGTATCGCTTTTGGCGTACATAGTTATGGTGCATGGGTATTAGTTGGCTTATTGGCCTTACATATTCTCACTGCACTCGAACACTGGATTATCCGCCGTGATAACGTATTTCAACGCATGGCACCTGGCTGCTCGAAAAATGATTAAGGATGAGTAGATGGCTCTTCACCCATACTCAAAGATCGCTGCGGCAACTTAATAGGCGGTTTTTGTGGATTCTCAACAGCACTGGCACTAAGTGTTCTAGCACGTCTTCTAGCCAAACTTGAACTACCAGCATTTAACGAGAATACCCTCACCGCTTGTGTTGTTGCAAACATATGCTCTTGCGCCTGAAACTGCACATGTTGCTCCTGATAATAGGCTGCTTGTGCTTGCCGGTACTCAGCTGGGCTCTCTACAAATGTAGCAACACTTTTTAACAAAGTACCAGATGTTACGCTCTCTTTATTACAATGAAGCACCGAAAAACCTGCTATAAATGCCGGTGTGACACAATGCTGTAGTTCATCATCTACTAATAAAACTTGCTCAGCGCTATGAATCTCACAATTTACTTGTAACTCTTTTAAATTTTGATTTTTATCATTAAGACGTCCATTACCAAACTTAAACTCACGCAGTAAGGTAAAATGCTCCTCATCAAATAAGGCCAACAAAAAAGGCTTTAACACATACTCAAATTCTGATTCTACCCGATTAGTACAAATGGCAAAATCACATTGCTCACTAAAAGTAGTTACAATCGTTTTAAATAATTTCTGTCGATCTGGGGAAATACACGTTAACGCATTAGACAATTCAACGCTAGAAGGTGCTAAAGTGCCATCAATATCAAAAACAATAAGCTTCAATTGTGCTTCTTGTTCCCGCTTTTCTTTATGTTGTTTATGCAGACTCAAATAGTGTTCTTTTTGGGTTTCATAATAATTTTGTGGAGATACAACAAATTGTGCGACTGTTGTTAAAAGTACTTCAGTATCACGGCCACTCACGCCACAATGCGCTACTGAGAAACCCCCCACTGCTGCAGGCGTAATACAATGTTCAAGGTCATCATCCATCAACAACACTTGCGCAGGGTTAGAAATTTCAAAGTGTTGTTGCAAAGCGGTTAAATTAGCATTCTTGTTATTAAGCTTACCATTGCCAAATTTAAATGCACTCAAACTATCATAGTTCTTACCAAAGAAATCCTTTAAAAACACTTCAAGAAAATTTTTAAAATCAGCTTCACTGCGGTTAGTGCAAATAGCAAAGTGACACGTTTCGTTATGGGCTTCTATAATAGCATTAAACTGTTGACAATATTCTGATTTATCACCTTTATCAAAATTATAACCCAACTGAACTTTTTAATAAAGTACCATCGATATCAAAAACAATTAACTTATCTTTACTCATATATCACCCCTAACCCGGTATTGTTTAACCGATTACATACTGCTTTAATAAAACTATGTTAGCGTGCATATTCCCACAGTATTGCTTTCTTTGCAAACAGAAAATAGCTGCAAAACAGCTGCTCTGTCGCATATGTGAAGAAGGTTTACCAATATATCAGGAAGATATAAATACTGCAGGTATCAAGTATCATGCCTTATTTTATTATCAAGATGAGATTTGCCATATGCTAAAACAATTTAAATTTAAGACTAATTTAAGCTTAACCCTGTTATTTGGAAATTATCTTACTCATAAAATTAAACAACAACCACACCCCGATCTTATTATCCCAGTCCCACTTCACAAAAAGCGCCTACAAGAACGTGGCTTTAATCAGTGCATTGAGATTGCTAAAGTGGTCTCAACACAACTACAGATCCCTATCGATAAACACAGTCTAATACGTCACAAACATACTAAGCCACAAGTACAATGCGGGGCCGCCGAACGTAAACATAATATTAAAAATGCCTTCAAAATAAAAAAACCGATTATCGCAAACCGGGTCATTTTACTTGATGATGTAATAACGACAGGCGGCACGATTCGCGCCTGTCACAAAGCACTCTTAACACAAGATATAAAACAAATTGATATATGGTGTATCGCTAAGGCTGTTTAGTACTTCCTTCTGCGAGAGCCCAAAATTACTTTTTCTTTTTTGGTGCAATTAAGTCGGTAATGGTACCTTCATACATCTCAGCTGCCATCATCACTGACTCCGACAACGTTGGATGCGGATGAATGGTAAGCGCGATATCTTCAGCATCACAGCCCATTTCAATAGCAAGTGCCATTTCGCCGATAAGCTCGCCGGCATTAACGCCTGTGATGGCGCCACCGATGACGCTGCCATTTTCATTCATAATCAGTTTAGTAAACCCTTCTGGACGATCGATAGATAATGCACGACCAGATGCCATCCAAGGGAAAACACCTTTCTCAATTTTAATACCTTGTTCTTTAGCTTGGTTTTCAGTGATCCCCACCCACGCCACTTCAGGATCGGTGTAGGCAACTGATGGGATGCATTTAGGATCAAAGATATGCTTTTTACCGGCAATTACTTCAGCGACCACATGTGCTTCTGATACCGCCTTATGCGCCAACATTGGCTGACCAATCACATCACCAATCGCGTAGATATGCGCTACGTTTGTGCGTAGTTGATTATCGACATGGATAAAGCCACGTTCATCAACATTAACGCCCGCTTTTTCAGCATCAATGAGTTTACCGTTTGGCGTACGACCTACCGCTGATAAGATGCGATCGAAACGCTGTGGATTATCACTAGGCGCATTATCACCTTCAAACGTTACCCATAGACCATCGTCTTTAGCTTCGACCTTAGTGACTTTGGTTTTGAGCATTAAAGATTTATAGCGTTTGCTAATGCGTTTTTGTAATGGTGTCACCACATCTTTATCAGCGCCTGGAATAATTTGATCCATCATCTCAACGATATGAATCTCAGCACCCAGCGCACTATAAACAGTTGCCATCTCAAGACCGATAATACCGCCACCTAATACCAACATTTTTGCATTCACATCATCGAGCTCAAGTGCGCCTGTTGAATCTATAATACGTGGATCATCAGGTAAGAACGGTAACTTAACCGGCAGCGAACCAACCGCAATAATAGCGTTTTGAAATTTAACTGTTGTTTGCTCACCGTTGTTATCAATAGTTAATTCATTAGGCCCGCTAAACTTACCAAAACCTGTCACGACTTGCACTTTACGCTGCTTAGCCATCATTGCTAAACCACCAGTCAATTTTTTAATCGTGTTGTTTTTGTAGTTACGAATCTTATCAATATCGAGTTTGGGTTTGCCAAAATCAACACCATGACCTGCCATATCTTCAGCATCATCAATGACTTTTGCCACATGCAATAGTGCTTTTGAAGGAATACAACCAACATTTAAACACACGCCACCGATAACCGGATAGCGCTCGATTAAAACCACTTTTTTACCCAGGTCTGCAGCACGAAATGCAGCAGAATAACCGCCAGGGCCACTACCTAATACAACAACTTCAGTTTCTATGACTGATGACATAACACTCACTCCTTACAATAAAATTTTACGGATATCGCCAAGACGATTTGCCAACGACACGATAAAACGTGCACCATCGGCACCATCGACAACACGATGATCATAAGATAAAGACAACGGCAACATCAGCCGTGGTTCGAATTCTTTAGTCACTTTAGAGTAGACAGGCTTCATCTGACTGCGTGACACACCTAAGATAGCAACTTCTGGCGCATTGATAATCGGTGTAAATGCCGTACCACCTATGCCACCCAAACTCGAAATAGTAAAGCAACCGCCTTGCATTTCAGTCATCGATAAGCCCTTATCACGTGCTTTAACACTAATTTCACCTAATTCTTTAGCCAAATCATAAATACCTTTACGATCAACATCACGAATCACTGGCACGACCAAACCATTTGGGGTATCGACCGCAACACCAATATGATAATAATCTTTAACAATTAACGATTCACCTGAAGGATCAAGTGATGCATTAAAAGTTGGAAATTCTTTAAGTGTTGCCACAACCGCTTTCATAATAAACACCAGCGGCGTTAAACGGATACCTTGCAACTTAGCAATATCTTTTTGTTCTTGACGGAACGCTTCAAGCTCAGTGATATCGGCATCATCAAATTGCGTCACATGTGGGATACTGACCCAGTTACGATGCAAATTAGCACCAGATAAACGCTTAATTTTGGAAAGCGATTCAACATGGGTACGACCAAACTTATTAAAATCGATATTTGCTATTGGCGGGAAATCAAACCCAACACCACCACCTTGCTCAGCTTTTTGTAGTTGTGATTTTACAAATAGCTGCACGTCTTGTTTAGTGATACGACCTTTATTACCGGTTGCACTAATCTTCTTGAGATTGACACCAAACTCATGCGCAATACGACGCACCGCAGGACCTGCATGTACTTCAGTACCAAAAGCAAAATCATCATCACTCGCTGTCGCTTTTGCTGTAGGCTCGGACTTCGTCTTCGTTGCAGGCTTAGGTTCTGTAGTAGATTTAGACGTTTCTGCAGCAGGTTTTTTTTCAGTCTTTGTTGCAACTTCGGTAGCTTCCGCCTTGCCATCTGATTCTAACTCAAGTATCACTGAACCTTCAGAAACTGTATCACCGACCTTAACTGCGATCGATTTCACCACACCTGTATCACTGGCAGGCACATCCATCGTTGCCTTATCACCCTCGAGGGTAATCAAGGCATCATCGACGTTAATCTGATCACCGGGTTTCACTAATATTTCTATTACTTCAGCAGCATCGCCGCCTATATCTGGAATTTTAATGGTTGTCACAACAACACTCCTCGCATACTACACTGTCCAAGGATCAGGACGTTTGGTATCTATGTTTAATTTTTTAGTGGCATCGGCTAATACTTTTGAATCAAGCTTGTCTTCATCGACCAATGCTTTTAACGCAGTATACACGATCATCTGTGCATTCACTTCAAAGAAATCACGTAGATTATCACGTGAATCACTACGCCCAAAACCATCGGTACCCAAGACACAATAAGTCCCCGGTACAGCACTGCGTACTTGATCAGCAAACAAACGCATAAAGTCGGTTGCTGCAATCACAGGCCCTGCAGTTTTTTCAAGACATTGTGTGATATAAGCCTTTTTCGGTTTAGCCGTTGGATGCAACCGATTATAACGCTCGACTGAATCTTTATCACGACGCAGTTCATTGAAGCTGGTCACACCCCAAATGTCTGCCGCTATTTTATAATCTTTCTCGAGTATGTCAGCCGCTTTAATCACTTCACGCAAAATTGCACCAGAACCTAATAGCTGCGCGCGCAGGTCGAATTTTTTGTTACTTTTGCTAAACTGATACATACCCTTAACAATGCCTTTTTCTGCGTCTTTAGGCATGGCAGGATGGGTGTAGCTTTCATTCATCAGTGTCAGATAATAAAACTCGTCTTCTTGATCGGCATACATACGTTGTAACCCATGTTGCACAACCACAGCAATTTCATAACCAAAACATAAATCATACGCTTTACAAGTCGGCACAAAACTAAACATAAGCACATTGTGTGCGTCTTGGTGCTGCAAGCCTTCGCCCGATAATGTGGTACGACCTGAAAGACCACCGAGTAAAAATCCACGTGATTTAATGTCGCCGGCAGCCCATACCAAATCACCCACACGCTGATAACCAAACATCGCATAATAAATATAGAATGGAATCATCGGCAAGCCATGCACTGAGTACGACGTACCTGCCGCAATCCAGGTAGCTAATGCACCCGCTTCGGTGATACCTTGCTGCATTAACTGGCCTTTCTTGTCTTCACGATAATAGAGTAACTGCTTGCGATCTTCAGGCACATATTTCTGACCATGCGGGGCATAAATACCCATTTGACGGAAGAACCCTTCCATACCAAGTGTGCGCGCTTCATCACAAACAATCGGCACCAAACGCTCTTTGATGTTAGGATCACGGGTTAATACGGTAAACACACGTGTAAACGCGAGGTTACTCGAAAAGCTTTTATCGCCCGAGCCCTCAAGAATACTTTGAAATGCATCTAAGCCTGGCACTTTTAGTTTGGGTGCCTTGCTATTACGCTGCGGTAAGTAGCCACCTAGTGCTTTACGCCTGTCATGCAGGTATTTCATTTCAGGGCTATCTTTAGGTGGTTTTACAAAAGCAAGTTCTTTGATTTGCTTTTCAGTAAGGGGTAATTCAAATCGCTTACAAAAATCTTGTAACGCATCGTGACTGATTTCCTCGAGGTTATGCGTGATATTCAAGCCTTCACCTTCCGCCCCCAAACCATAACCCTTAACTGTTTTAGCTAAAATCACCACCGGCTTACCGGTATAAGCAACAGCAGCGCTATATGCTGCATAAATCTTTTGTGGGTCATGTCCACCGTCTAATAATGCTTTAAGTTGCGCATCGGTATAGTCTGCAACTATCGCTGCAAGCTCTGGATATTTACCAAAGAAATGTTCGCGCATGTAGTTACCGTCTTTAGCTGAATAACCTTGCCATTCTCCATCGACAAGTTCGCTAATACGCTTACGTAAAAAGCCTTCGGTATCTTTTTCAAATAAAGGCTGCCAGTTACTACCCCATACGACTTTAATCACATGCCAACCGGCACCACGGAATAAACCTTCTAACTCTTGAATCACCTGGCCGTTACCACAAACCGGACCATCGAGACGCTGGATGTTACAGTTAACAACAAAAATGAGATTGTCGAGTTTATCACGTCCAGCTACGGCAAGCGCACCAGTTGAGTCAATTTCACTCATCTCACCATCACCACAAAACGCCCAAATTTTACGCCCACTGGTATCAAGCAATTCACGATGGTGCAAATATTTAAAGAATTGTGCTTGATAAATCGACATCAATGGACCTAAACCCAAAGATACCGTCGGCACTTGCCAAAACTCTGGCATCAGATAAGGATGTGGATACGAAGACAACCCATCGCCAAACGCTTCTTGACGGAAATTTTCCATCTGCTTTTCGCTGATACGCCCTTCTAAAAAGGCACGCGCATAGATACCTTCAGACGAGTGACCCTGAAAACCAATCAAATCATCATGCTTGAAAAAGTAATTGAGACCCATTTCATACAACTGTGCCTTTGCTGCATATGAGGCTAAATGTCCACCTAACCCCTTTTTCTTGTGTGCCGCACGCATAACCAATGCAATCGCATTCCAACGCATATAAGGTAGGAGCTTCTCCATCATTACCGCATCTTCCGGCAATGGCGCCTCATCTTGAGGATTTATTGTGTTTAAATAAGGCGTTAGCACGCTATCAGCGCCTGTCAGCCCACATTCATGCGCGTATTGGTTGATTGCCTCAATTAGGAACTGGGCTCGATCGGTACCCTCATACTCAATAACCGATGCCAACGCATCGCGCCATTCTTGAGTCTCTGTAGGGTCATGGTCATATGCACCCGAATCCATAAAATCTCCTCATAATCAATAACATGTGGCAATTTCTTAAGATTGCGCGCCATTATATCACAGGAATTGCCGAGATTCTCCCCCGAAAATATCAGCCTTTAATAGCCAAAACCTATACAGTTAATATCAATTTTTAATTTTTTTTTAAGGTTAAAATGATATACTCTACTGTAATTAGTCAGGTAATTGAGAAAGGGTGCAACGGTATGAGCAATCAAGACAAAAAAAAGCAAAATAAATTCACCGCATTTTTAGATAATCACAGAAGTGACATCGACTTCTTCCTTGGTGGCGCACTCGACACAATGAATGCCACTATATTTACACACTTGACAGCAGCCAACCTAGCCAAATTCCTATTTGAGGGTGTACTCAAGATGATTGCTTTTCCAATCGTACTGTTTTTGGCAACAGTCGATTGGGTGTGGAGCATCACCAAAGCTGTGCGAGACTGGAAAAAAGGTGAGCGTGGCATCACCGCAACAGTAGTACACGCTATTGTGATGAGCATCGCCTACCCACTTATTGCTACAGCCATCACACTATCATTTATGTTTACTACCCTATTCACACCGATATTTTTTGTGGCGGCATTTTCCCTATTAACCTTCGAAGCATGGGGCTCGGCTATTTATCACACCTATAAAGCACTCAAAGCAGAAAAAGGTAGTCCTGAGCGCAAACAACATGCAACCCAAGCTAAATTCTTATTTACATTTGCTGTTGTCGCTTCAGTACTAACCGCTATGATTGGCGTGGTAATGATAAAAATCGCACCCGCGATAAGTGCAACTTATGCAGCTATCGGTATTGGTGCATCAGTAACTAGCTTTATCGGTAGAGCTGCTTTGTGGAGGCATTTACGTAAACAGCAAAAACAAGAACAAGTTGATAAACCTGAAGAGGCACAGGCTCTCTTAAAAAATGTTGATGATCCATTAGCTGGACGTCAGCCTGCTGAAGAAGCAATAGCAAAATTGGACTATAATAATAGAACAACTTCTGGAGCTATAGATATAGATACACCTCAGCCAATAATTCGTTTTAGTTCGAGCCTAAATATGTGGCAATTTCCATCACCTCCTGATGAAACACTACAACAATCGGTTACATCAACTGCTTCTGCAGGTGGGCGATAGTTTAAGTATCGTGTGTTACAGTTGGTGTATCTACTACTGCAAGCAAATCTCTTAATTCATCACTGTATGCGATATCAACAGCCTTATTCTGCTTAATATTGTTTATTGATGGGTCTGCGCCAGCCTCTAATAGCAGTTGAGCTACGGGTAAATGTCCTGACATGCAAGTATCAATCAAGCTGCTACCAATGAGTGCTGTATGCTGCTGACGTATAAAGGCTATTTCTCGCTTACTACGACGAGCATCATCTATACTATTAAGTGTTTTTATAATCGCACCTATATAATTATCAAAGTTTGCTTTAGTTGATAGCAACGCTTTTGCTTCACCACTGACTTGAATCGGATTATAGAGAGAATCTACTATAGCATTTCGAGATGCACCTGCATCTCTATCTGGATGAATTTCAATAGACTCTAACATGGCGCGCACAGAGTTAAGCTTGGCACAAGCATAATGCAACGGTGTATTACCACGATGATCTTGTGCATTCACATCGGCACCCGCAGTCACAAGCAGTTGTGCCATCTCCCTATCACCATAAGCACAGGCAAAATGTAATGGTGTACGTTTCTTTGCATCGACAGTGTTAACATCAACACGTTTAGGAAATGTTTCTAATATAAGACTAACTATACGACTCGAGCGTATTTTAGCTGCAAGTAGCAATGGCGCTTTCTGCTCGCCATCTTTTATATTGATATCTATTTTGTCATGCGCTAATTCAATTAATGTTGATACCAAACTGAAAGACTCATTTGCAATAAATAAATGTAATGGTGTACCAATTGGCATGGTGGGATCTAAAGAACAGCCATTCACATCTACGCCATTCTTAACTAAATACGCTACTTTCTCCAATATATCTCTTGATGAGATCACTGCATGCAATGCATTATACCCTTTGTAATTATGCGCTAACACCTGTGTACCGCCAACTGAGACGACTTTTTTTATTGTATGAAGATTCACATTTGGATTCAGTAATATCGTCATACAGTTTGCACCGTTTGCAATAAGGACTTCAGTCAATTGCTGACACCTATCTTCAGTCCAACCATGTGTTTCTTTAAATAGCGGCATATAAGCAATAGCAACCAGTTTTATATCATCATCCATTGCATAGCGTTGGGGAAAATCGCGTAAAAATTCAGCTTTTAATTCAGGTGTGGTAAAAATATTATTTTTAAATTGGGCTACAATATCACACGAAGATTTTGTAAATAAGTCATTTAAAGCTTCTATGGTGCCTACTGCAAGCAGTGTTATTAACACAATATGTTTTCTTATCACCTCTGGACAATCAGGCGCTTTAACAACAAATTCACTGTATTTTTTGGGTATGATTGGTTCCATTAACTAACCCTTCTCGTAAAGTTTATCGACGCCAGTAATCTATACCACTCACTAAATAGTGTCAAATGAACTACCATTTCGTGTGAAATAACCACTTCTTACTCATAAAGCTGTCGTATTCCAAAAAAGGCGCGTAGCCATAGCTATATAGCGCCATTTTTCATGGTTATTAACAAAGAAACCGATGGTTATTCGATGCTTAAGGTGTATTATTTAGTCAGTATTTAATTACAGCTCGTATCCATAGACTTTTCATTATCGGCAGAGGACGAAGGCGAAGGCTTAGCCTTAAATAATGACAACGATGAATTAATTTTGCCTATACCAGTAGTTGGATCAACTGTAACTTTACCAGTAGGATCAACAAAAGGCACAGCACCAAGATCTTCTGCTGATTCACCGCCCACTACCGCAGCATTTCTTTGTTTATAATTTAAAGTTAAATAGAACTCAATACAGTCACTATTAGGACTTTCTATAACGTCTATTACTGTTTTGTTTTCGATTCTTTTGCCATGATACATCAGATTAAAATCATCATTTGGCTCGAGTTTTTGACCAGATAAAGCAAAGATATAATCTGTCATATATTTATATAACCCTGATACTGCAAAATAATATTCCTTTTTAGACAGCTCCTCAATAATGTATTTTGGCGGCACCTTTATCAGACTATCTCTAAACTCAAAACCATTGTTCAAACTACAAGCTTTTATTTTTATATACATAGTATCTATAACTCCCATTAATTTGTGCGCGCTATTTTAATCATACATGTATCAAAAGTCAAAACAACAATGATGTCATTAACAAACCATACTAAATGCTCATCATTTGCCCAATTGTCACTAACGCGATAACGATCAACCACACCACCAACACACGATTTAAAAGGCTTATCGCATCTTCTTGCTCTTGTACGATTGGTTCGGCACATTGTTGTATAAGTTGTAATTGTGGATCAAGTCCATCTAATGCATGCTTAACCCAAACCTTAAATACTGATGAGAAACTACCGACAAGCGCAAAACTTAAAGTAAACAAACGCACAGGCACCCAATCTAATACCGCTAATACTTTTTGTGCATGCACGCCAATTTCCTTTGATTGGGCATCATCATGTGTACTCAAACATTGACAAAATAACATCATAATATAATACAAAGAGACACCCACCGGACCAAATAACGCATACCAAAAAACCAAACCAAACAAAGCATGATAAACCGTTTGCAATAATTGTTGCGGTGTTTGCTGATCTTCAAGCGGATCTTTAACCAAATCACGTGCATCCATGTAATACCATAGCAGTATCAAGCTTAAAGCAGCATAGCCGACAATACCAAATATATGAAACACGATTGAAAATATAATACTGACCACTAATAAAAGTGGCACCACTAAAATCGCCAACCCAAGCAAACCATGACCCTTAGAAACGTAGTCAATCTTTTTAGCCATCCAATCGTAATAGCCAGTCGCCCAGTTAAGGCGATACGGCACGCTTAGTATTTGTAAAAAGCGCTGCGCACTAATCGCAATTAAAATAATCAAAAGTGCCATAAAGCCTCCAAATCTAATCTCGCCGTAGGCGATCGCTGAGTGATACTGGCGTTGGATAACGCAGTACCACTATATAAGAAGAAACTACAAACGACATAATCGTCGCTGCTTGAATCAATGAAGCACTTTGTGCGCTCAACAGTTTCGACTGCAAACCGACATAAGCAATAATCAATGAGAACTCACTGATCTGACCCAATCGCCAACCGACTTCGGATGCGACCTCTCGAGTTTCTTTTACACGCATTAACAATACGGTGTAAATTGCTGGTTTTAAAAAGAAAAGCACACCCATTAAAATCAATGCTGGAATAATCACATCCATAAAATAATTCAAATTAAAGCTCGCCCCCACCGAGAAAAAAAACATCACCAAGAAGAAATCACGTACCGGCTTCATACTCTCAGCTATATATATAGAGATAGGACTCGAAGCCAAACTGACACCAGCGATAAACGCGCCGATCTCATCCGACAATCCCAATGCTCCTGCAAGCTGCGCCAAGCTCAGACACCAAGCAATGGCCACCAGAAACATATACTCTTTAATACGATTGAATTTAGAGAACAGTTTCAACAGTACAAAGCGCTCAAACAGATAAGCAAACAACAGAATCGCCGGAAAGCCAATCACGACCAATAAGATGTCATTAATCAACACCCCGCCGGCGGTAGCTGCATGCATAAACAACAACACTAAGATCGCCAATAAATCCTGAAGCAGTAGCACACTAATCATCACCTCACCAGTATGTTGGTGGTGTAAGATCGTTGTCGGTAATAACTTAATTCCAATAATGGTACTTGAGAACATCATCGCCGCACCAATTACAATGCTTTCAATAATCGAATAATGGAATAGGATACCTACGATAAAACCACACAAAGCAAACGCAATCGAACTAACTAAGCCAACCACGCTCACCTTGCGTAGCATGTGGACCAGTTTTTGTGGCGGGAGGTGTAAGCCCAATAAGAATAGCAGGAAGATAATACCCACATCCCCAATACTTTGAACAATCTCAGAGCTACCCACCAACTTCAAACACCATGGCCCAAGGATCACCCCTAACAACATATAGGCAACCAACATAGATTGGCGTGTCAGCAATGCGAGTGTCGACAGTACTGCTGCGCCTGCAAAGATTAAGAAAATTGAATAGATGAGATTGTATTCCAAAGAATGACTGCTCCTATATTATTATGTTATCTAAACATTGGCGCCAAAAGTTCGATACCAAGTAGCAGTCTTACCAAACAATGGAATCCCTACATAGCCTCTTAACTTTAACACCATACCATGATCTTCTAACCGCATGCTGGCATGATACTCTTTACCGTTGCGTGGGTCCAATATATGCCCGCCACGATATTTACCCTCACTAAATGTCATTCCACGAATGATTTGTAACCCTAACATCGGCTTGTTTTGCTGCTTACCAGGACATGCAACACACACTTCTGTGCCCTTGTGACTCTGATCAGGAATGATATTGTAGATTTTGCCACTCAGTTTATGGGTCTTTTTGTCTTCCCAAATCTGAATAACTGAAGAAACCTTATGTGTTTTATCATCAACCGCCTTCCAAAAACCGACTGCGGATTTTGAATTAAACGAATATACCGGTTGTATAAAAGCTAACATGACCCCTGGTACAACAAAAAGTTTTAACCACTGTAAGGTACGACTGACAAAAAATTCGCTCATAACTCCTCCTTAAGTGCCAAATTCGACACAAATGAACGTCAAAAAAACAAATTTTACCATTTTTCACTCTTTTTTCTACGAAAAATATAAAAAAACGTGAGATAAATGTTTAATCTCTTTGATTTTCATTGTAAAATAAAAAAGTCGTTTTTTTCTTAGACAATTCAGGGAGAGTTAGAATGCCAGCGAAAAGACGTAAAAGCGCTAAAAAGCGCACAGCAAAGAAAGCTGCTACTGTACCAGCAGCTAAACACAAAAAAGTAGTTCGCGAACGCGACGCTTTAAAGAAGAAGCTTAAAAAAGCCTTAGCAGCTGCTAAGAAAAAAGTTGCTTCTAAGAAGCGTAAAGCTACTAAAAAACGTAAAACTGTTAAGCGTAAAACTGCTAAACGCAAGTCTACAAAGCGTAAAGCTACTAAACGCAAAACAGTTAAACGTAAGACAGCTAAACGCAAAACCGCTAAGAGTAAAACTACTGCTAAGCGCAAAACTGCAAAACGTCGCGTTTCTAAAAAGAAATAAGACGGTTAGCTATCCGCTAAAACAGCCGCCAACGGGTTTACCTATTGGCGGTTTTTTTTTTGGGGAGGGACACTCCTGTTCTAACTTTTAAAATTGGTTTTTTTCAATTGGTTAGAGCCTTAAAAACGACGGGTCATTCTAGTTCTAACTCCGACGAGTTAGAACTAGAATGACCCGTCGTTTTTA
>JAUIDD010000030.1 GCA_030429175.1 Gammaproteobacteria bacterium | reverse complement strand
AAGGCCTGGTAAATTTCTTTTGTGCATTTATGCTTCGACATCTTTGAAACACCATCAGCTTTTAAAAACTGACAGATTAACTCAATTTTTAGCTAAGTGCGAAACTCCTGTAAAAGATTTATATGGGGATGTCTCACCCGAAATTACCCAGACAGCAGGAGTATTGGCAGCAGGTGTCAGTGATTTATCTAGCAAACTTGTCGATGATATGGAGGCAACAGCAAACAATACTTTCAATTATGCTAATCAGTTATCAAATGATCTCAAGAATACACTAAATGATTTTTCTGATGGCGCTATTAAACTTGCCAGCGAATTTAGTCAAACCATTAAAGATTATTCCAGCCTTGTCAGTAACTTTGCAAACAAACAAGCTGATGAAGTCGCATCTAATGCTGTTGAAGCCGCAAACCAATTTGCAAATACTGCAGTTTCTCTTAGCGAGAACGTAGGAAAAGAAGCAATGAAAATCGCCAATACTGCTAAAGATAACTTAAACTCAGCAATCGAGGCTTTTAACTCAACAGCTGTCCTTGACCAAGCTGATAAATTATTAGATAAAATTAATGCTGCTGAAAAAGCAGAAACAGTTGTCAACTCTTTGTCTAATAGTATTTCAAGCTCATCTACTGTAATCACGAATTTTGCAGGCAAAACAGTCGCTCCTATTCTTCAAGATAGTTTAAGCAAAGTGAAGTTAAGTATTCAGTCTACACAAAAAGTGATTAATGATGCTCAAAATCAAATAAAAGACATATCCCAAGCAGCTATCAACGTGCTGGGAGGTGCATTAGCTGAAAGACTTAGCTCAATCAGTGGGTTATTTAGTCATACTGAACGAGGAATCTATGTTTCTCCCAAAACTATTGTACGAGTATGTACTGAGTTTAAAGGACAAAATGTACAAAAAGTAGAAAAAGTAGAAAAAGTCTGTAATGAAAATTTATCATCTGAATTACAATTAGAGAATTCTTTAAATACACAGAAAAAATGTGCTGCTCTTATGGGAACCATGGTAGACGGTGCTTGCTCGATTCCTAAAGGAGCAGAATTTGGAGACAGATTTATTGAATCATGGAAAAATCCCGAACAGAGAAAGATGATTGAGCAAATAGAACAGTGATATTACTAAAGTATAGATACCTTAAAATACTTACTGTTCGACTTCATCAAGCGATACCTGCTTCATCTCCGGTATCAACATAGTGGTTAGGATGCCACAGAACGAAACTACTGACATGATAACCATCACATAGCTCATGCCTTTAGAAGCTAACACTAGCGGCAATGTAAAGGCACCAACAAATGCACCCAACTTACCTACTGCCGCAGAAATACCGTGCCCTTTGGCACGGATGGATGTTGGATAAATCTCAGATGGAATTAAGAATGTAGTAGCATTGGGACCAAAGTTAATAAATAAATAGCTTACACCATAGATAGCCACAAAAAATGCAAATTGTTTATCGACGCCCGGAATAGAAATCAACGCATAAGCAATCGTCATTACCGCAAAACCCATGTATTGAATGGGTTTACGTCCGATCTTATCAATATATCGCGCAGATAACACATAACCTGGTACAGCAAATACCGCAAAAATCACTACTGACAACAACGTGTGATGAAGTAAATCTGCGCCGGGATTTAACGTACTTAAGATTAAGGTATTAGAAACACCATTACCGTAAAGTGCCACATCCATCAAAAACCAAGCACCCGCAGTACCAATCATGTATTTAAGCCATTTAGGTTGTAATAGACTATGCTTTTTAGTTTCACTGGTTACCTGCAAGTCTTTACTGCCTCTAACAATATCATAGACCACACGCCCTACTTCTAGTGGTGCTCTTTTGGATTTAAGGTAATGTTTACTTTCTTTAATCGTACGGCGTAGATAAATTACTGAAGCTGCAGGTATAGCACCTAAACCTAGCAAAATACGCCATACATAATCATGTGGCATATCAAGACTTAAAAATAGCGATGCCAGTAGTGGACCAATGATCAAACCAAACGCCTGCATCGCAAATACGAGTAGCACCAAAAATCCACGATTTTTACGATTCGCACTCTCACTCACAACTGCTGCACTCGATGGGTAGTCCCCACCAATACCAAGACCTACTAACACACGCGCCATCAATAGACCCGTAAACGAAGTAGCACACGCAGACCAAATCGCACCAATGACTAATATAATAGCTTCAAGACCGTATAATTTTTTACGTCCAAGTTTATCTGACATCGTACCAAAAAATACCGCACCACAGGCAGCAGCAACAAGTGACGCACCATCTAATACAGCAATTTGGTGGTGATTGAGGTGCCATAACGGTGTTAGGATTGCGGTGACAACACCTATAATAAAGAGATCATACGCATCGGTAAAAAAGCCGGTTCCAGCTGTCAGTACAATCCGCCAATGATAACGGTTGATTTTAGATTCGTCCTCATTTTGCATACTTGATTCGAGCATAGCTCTGGACATATAGGTCTCCGAGAAGTGGAAGCTAAATTTGTTCAACTGTAACAAGCAAATGTTACAGAATTATGAAATGTCCAACTACGCACTTAATTAAATGACTGACTAAAGTTTTAACCATCTTAGGTGTACATTACATTATTCCAATCCGAGATTATCGTCAGTAAAAATACGATCAGCACGATAACTCGAGCGTACCAAAGGACCAGACGCCACTTCCATAAACCCAAGCTCAAGGCCTATTTTACGATAGCTTTTAAATTCTTCTGGCGTCACATAGCGCTCAACAGCAAGATGGTTACGTGTTGGCTGCATATACTGACCTAACGTTAATACATCGACACCAACTGCACGCAAATCATGCATAGTTTGAATCAGCTCAGCTTCACATTCACCTAAACCAAGCATCAGACTGGTTTTGGTGATGACATCAGGACGCTGCTGCTTAGCATATTTAAGGACATTAATTGTTTGCAAGTACCCTGCACGCGGGTCGCGTACTGGATGGGTTAAGCGCTCAACCGTTTCGACATTCTGAGCAAACACATCAACTCCGCTGGCAAGCAGTAAATCGATACAATCATGGTTCCCTTGAAAATCAGGTGTTAGCGCTTCTACTTTAGTTTCAGGACACAACTTCTTGATTTCTATGACAGAAGCAGCATACTGTCCCGCACCAAAGTCAGCCAAATCATCGCGATCAACCGAGGTCAAAACCACATATTTAAGCCCCATCAGCTGCACTGATTTGGCCGTATTAAGTGGTTCCTCGGGATCGAGCCAGCCATTCGGGTTACCTGTGTCAACTGAGCAAAAACGACATGCTCGCGTACATACAGCCCCCATCAACATAATTGTCGCTGTACCATGGGACCAACATTCACTGATATTTGGGCACTTAGATTCTTCACAAACGGTTGCCAAATGATGCTTTTTTACGATCTCACGCGTTTTTTCATACTTAGGTGCAGCACTTAACTTAACTCTTAACCAAGGTGGTTTTTTAAGTACCTCTCCTTCTGTATTTCTTGAAGTTTTTATACCATCTTTAATCGCACGAAACCCTTGATCAGTAGTGTATTTACTACCACTCTCAACCTGAATCGGGATGGATTTAAATTCTGTCGCCATGGCGGCATTATACAGATCAAGTAATTAAACACCAAGCATTACCTAACCCGTTGATAGTTAATATATTAAACTCATATCAGTGGAAATTAGAAGGCTATTAACTATAATGTAAGATAAGTGAAATGGACTCAAATAACATAATGATAGGGATCGCCAAAAGTGAGAGAAAGAAAATGCCAGTAACACGTAGAGCACTAGAAACAAAGCTAAAAGAATATAATGAAAAGAAATCATTCATGAAGCGCTTTTCAGGTAAAAAATCACAATCTGCGGAAAACTTAGATAGACTTCTCAAGGAAAGTGATCACGAAAATTTTGATTGGAATAAGGTTTTACAGTGCTTTATGGGTGAGAACAACAAACCCACATATGAAGGTGCAGCAGAAAAACTACATGATGAGCTCATTAAGTTATGCCTAAACCCAGATAATGAAGCTAGACCTCTACAACGTGATGGAGAACAACGCACACTCAATCTAGCTTCTACTACAGGCATTAAACATGAACTCTATGTATTGTACGCTCAGCAAGATACTCACGGTACCTGGACAGATTATTATATTTCAGAACTTAAGAATCAATCAGCAGAAGATATCATTATGGATATCCGAAATAATCCACCACTACCTACAAAACAGGCTAGAAGTGGCTGATAAGATACTGATTTAATTCTATTTTAATATTTCTATAATTGACAAACAGATACTAAAGAGAAAGTTATTATGCCAATTGAAATTACAACGTTAGAAAAAGAACTCAAAGAATATGACAAGCAAAAAAGCTTATTCAAAAAAATGAGCTGGAAATCTGCTCCTGTAATTATTCAACTAAAAGATTTGATTAAGGCAGAACGTATTGCTGGCAACACCACGGTTGATTGGAATCGCGTATTTGAAATTTTCTTTGATAAAAGCAACGACAACGATAATAGAACATTTCGTACTTTTGGATTTTTTAAAGATGAAGCCGCACCACTTAAACTGTTTAATAGACTTGTTGATGTTTGTTTTAACAAAGAAAATTCATCAGATCCTTTCAAAGGCAGTGCCATAATGGCACTACGTGTACTTTATGCAAACAAAGCAAAGTATGGGAGCTGGACTGATGACAAAATCGCTCAGTTAGTTGGTACAGAAGCAAGCGAGCTCTACGACAAAGCAACAGAACTACTAGGCCCTCCCAATCAACAAACACCAGGAGCAACTTAAGCTTTTCAAATTAGGTCGTGCTATCTATATTGCCATTTTTCTTGTTGTACCTTCTCGTCAGATATTTTTTGCACAATCTAACCTACAGATTCATATTCAATTTTTAAAATAAGCATGTTATGATGTCGCCCTTACTGCATACGACAACTTAAGCTTAATGTCAGTAACAAATAATACGGAGAGATGGCCGAGTGGCTGAAGGCGCTCCCCTGCTAAGGGAGTATGGGGCTTAATACTCCATCGAGGGTTCGAATCCCTCTCTCTCCGCCAAAATAAAAAAACCACCTACAAGGTGATTTTTTTATTTTGACAGAAAGTGAGGGATACGCTCGAACCCGAGAAGAGGGTTTGACAAAATCCGCATGGATGCAAGGATTTTGAACGCACGTAGTGCGACCCGAAGGGTGAGCCGCTGGACTGCGGCGAATAATCCCATTCTCCACCTCAAAAATAATAACCACCTACAAGGTGATTTTTTTATTTTGACAGAAAGTGAGGGATACGCTCAAACCCGAGTTGTTTGCTTTGTTATATTGTTAGTCATTTTAAGTATCCAATAATTCTTTGTATTTACTAGCCAAGCTGTATTTTCTTGATTTGAGACTCGGATCTACAATTTCTAAAAAACCAGCTTCTACCCATTTTTTGCAAAGGGCAGCATTGGTCCTTGGTTGAAAGCCAAATAAATCACCCACTTGCTTACTGGTAACAACATCATACTCTCTGAATAATTCTAGTGATTTCCGTTGCTTTGGATCTAGGCCGCGCATAAGTCCTGAATGGTCTTTTTCACCTTTTTCACTACTTGCTATCATTTGACTCACAACTCTTTCAAAAGCAAATGCCATACCTTCTGTAAAATACTCAACCCAATCGGTAATATCGCTTTCAGCGCGTCCAAAATAATAATTGTGAGAAGGACCAACACTAATTGCTCGATAATAACCAAGCAGATTTTTAGCGTAATATTCTTCCAAAGAATACAGGCCTTTTAAATCATAGCCGCCAAGATGCAAGATTAATGTTGTTAGTAATCTGGCAGTTCTTCCATTGCCATCATAGTAGGGATGGATAGTTGCAAACTGATAATGAGCAATACCGGCAACAATAGGACATGGTAACTCCTCATTTTCTTTGATCCAAAAAGCAAGATTACGCATAAGACCAGCAACATCTTTGTATTCTGGTGGCATGTAAACGATTGTACCTGTGCCGCTATCTTTAATAACATTTTGTCCATCACGATAAGGTGTAGGTTTAACACGTGTTCTACCATCACTCATAACAAGCGCATGTAGTGTTTGGATTATTTTTTCAGTAACAGAAACGCCTTGAGCTGCGTATTGTTCTAATTGGGCTAGAGCGGCGTAATAACCTTTAACCTCATATTCGTCACGCTCTCTGCCTGGAAAATGCCCTTCAAGTTGAATAACTTCCTGTATTTCTTCAGGTTTTAGTTGATTGCCTTCAATCATGGTAGAATAATGTGTCGTATACAATTTTGCCGTTTCACGCAAAGATGCAAGCACAGTAGGATTTACAGGCAGCATTGCTACTTTTTCTTTGGCAGCCTCGATCCTCATCAGATGTTTAGCAATAGATGCATTGATTATATATACAGGCTTAAAATTTGTCGGCATATTATAGGCTCAATGTTGGTTTCTAATATATTTATAATTATGCTGATAACATGCACTTAAGTCAAGCAATGGATTATGATCGCCATATCCCTAAAGTTAAGACACTCCTAACTTTAAGGACACGCTAAACCCAATAACTGAGTCTCTCAGCTTAATTCCAGGGCAGATTTTTTTCCCTAAAACAGTGTAATATACCTGAACCAAGTGGGATTGAATTTTATATTTCCTCCCCAGTTTGGAGAGCTTTATATTGAGGGATACGCTTAGTAATAAGCTTTTATAAATTTGGCGCGCCCGGTAGGATTCGAACTGACAGCCTTGTATTCTTTACCATTACGTTGACATTTGGCGGCCATCCTGGCTTTCGTCAATTTATTTGACTTGCTCACCACAGCCTACCATCCTGGTAGGCGTTCGTCGCACTGCGATATGCCCCCAGCATATCGATTACGCCTCACCCACCTATTCGAAGCTGATTTTAAAGGCTACGAACTAGGCAGCTAATGCCACTGATAGTAATAAGCTGTTAGGGATTTGGCGCGCCCGGAAGGATTCGAACCTCCGACCGCCTGGTTCGTAGCCAGGTACTCTATCCAGCTGAGCTACGGGCGCGTATTTAGTCAGTCTGCAATTCTTAACATCGCAGAGCGAGGCATATTAACGGCAATTTTTTTGAAAGTCCAGCACTAACCACTTGGTTTTATGTGCTAAAGAGCACTTTTTTGTTTTTAATGTACATTTTAGCTGTTAAGCTAACTAATTTACTAATAAGTATCAATAAATCTAACTATTTTTCAAGCGCACTAACAAGGAACCGCTATGCAAAAACATACACCCGTACTAATCATTGGTGCAGGTCCAACTGGGCTCACTGCAGCTTTAACACTCAAACAACTTGGCATCGACTGCGTTATCATCGATAAAAAAGATGGCCCAACGTCCACATCAAACGCGGCAGGTGTGCAAGCACGCACCTTGGAATTATGGGAAAAACTTGGCATTGTGGATCGAGCACTCGAGCTTGGTAAAAAGATAACTGACGTATGCGCTTATTCTGGCAGCAAACAATTATTCGATGTGAACTTTAGCCATATTGACTCACCCTATCAAATGCTGTTGTTATTACCGCAGTCGCAAACAGAACAGATACTACGAGAAGCTTTGAAAAACCATCAAGTTGAAGTGCTGCAATCACATACGCTAGTTTCTCTAGAGCAAGATCAAACTCAAGTAACGACTCAAATTAAAGATGCTGATGGTAATACCCATACCATTACAACAGATCATGTGATCGGTGCCGATGGTTTTCATAGTACGGTGCGCGAATGCGTTCATATACCCTTCCAACAAAGCGAAGTGGCTGGTCACTTTATGATGATGGACGTACCCATCACAAACCCTGATATCGTTACAGAGCAAGTCACATTATGCATGGATCAGAAAGGCATTCTTGCTATATTCCCAATGCGTGAATTTGCACGGGTAATTATCGAATTTAGCCATGACCCGGAATTTACAGGTACCAAAGATGTTGATATAAACACCTTTAAAGCGATCACCAAACAGCGCTGCCTGTTTGATGTCACCTATGGCACACCTACGTGGCAAAGTGTTTTTTACGTGCATGAAGGTATTGTCGATCGCTACCATGAAGGCCGCGTATTTTTAGCAGGAGATGCGGCACACGTACACTCACCTGCTGGCGGACAAGGCATGAATCTCGGCATTCAAGATGCCTATTGTCTCGCACATAAACTCAAACAAAACAAGCTTGATACATACCAAGAAGAACGTAAACCAAAAGCTGAAAAAGTCATTAAAATGTCCGGCATGATGTTGCGTGGTGCCAGCCTCAAAAACTCGGTGCTTACAACAGTTCGTAATGCCATACTGCCACATTTATCGAGTAATGCTAAAATAAACAATTTAATGGCAAGTCATCTGGCGATGCTAATTAATTAACTTACAACACAACCTTTATCTTGTATGCTTTGATGACGCGGCAATAGTGGTGTCTCTTCAGTCAACTGAAACATCGTTTGGGTTAATTTTGATTGTGGCGGCAAAATACGCTCTAAAACATCATCAAACGATTGACATTTCATGACTGGAATTACATGCGCACCATGCGTACTCATTAAGCTGATCGCTTGCTCGCTACAATCACAGTAAAACGTATCACTCAAATCTATCGCATATTTCTCAGAAAGCTTTTTAACTTTTGCAAGAATATCCATTTCACTTTGATAGCACTCAACATATTCATAATGACGACCACATTGTGGCACACCCATTTTTTGGCATTGCGCTACTGTAGGCCTACTGTCTTTCTGATCAGTTCTCAGGATCACAATCACGTACTTATCATGTGCAAGCCTGTTTAATCGTTCTGTAACAAGACTTTTTGCACCACTAGATTTAATATTAAATTGTGCATTATGATAGATAACCCCCTCAAATCTAATAATAAGCAAACGTGACACTCTAAACTCTCCTAACTGCTACATAGCTTGACGCCATGGTAAGGTGATTCGAAATTAGAGTCAAACGGCTTGATAGCAAGCATGTGAATAATCAGACTCTGACACAGCAACTTCAAGCAAACGAATGGAAGTCTGTGCATAGTCAGACGTACTTAAAATCTCATTAAATTTATTAAATAAGAACTCGGCCAAAGCTTCTGATGTGGTATTTCGCTGTCCTGGAATTATAAAATGATCTTGCTTTTGATCTATCAGAAAATCTAATAGTGACTGATCCAGCTCACTGACCAAAGTCGCATGATCCCAATGCTGCTGCACCCACACATCAAACAAACGCTTAATATCACCGAAATCGATCACAAAATCGTATTGATCTAGCTGCTCTGACGACAGCACAACACGTACACGATAGGTATGCCCATGCAGATGGCGGCATTTGCCCTGATAGCCCTTGTTGAGGCGGTGCGCTGCCGAGAATGATTTTAGATCACGGGATACTGTAAACATAGCGTAGAATTAGAACACAACTGCTTTTTTCATGCAATAGAAAAAACAGGCATCCTATACTTGCCTGTTTTTTTATTGAACCGAAGGTAGTTTAAGACCGTTCTTCGTCTTCCTGATGTGAATGCACATTACCATTTTTTTCGTTGCTTTCATTTTGGATGCGCATATAAATCTCCTCACGGTGCACAGAAACGTCTTTGGGAGCGTCAATACCCAAGCGCACCTGATTCCCCTTAACCCCTAATACCGTAATCTTGACATCGTCACCAACAATGATCGACTCACTAATCCGTCTCGTTAAAATCAACATGTTATATCTCCCATGTAAACCCTTATCCGTAGTGCCCTCTAGGCCCTATTGTATAAGCATAGTACATAATCTAGATTTTGCGAAAGTTGCTTATCTAATTGATATTTAGTGATATTTTATCTGAAATATCGGCAAAATTACGATGAAGCAGGCTCACTGTAAGTGATAATTTATCGGAATCCACCAATATCGACACTTTCACTGCCGTCGATATAATCGAGTGGATATGAATTTGGTCTGGTCCAAGCAACTGCATAATTTGAGCACTAAAACTAGCATGCGACTGCATATTCTTACCCACCACAGAAACTTTTGCTAATCCTGGCTGAATATGAATATCACATGTTTTCTGACATAGCTGCGGTAAATCATCTTTGTGCAACGCAAACGACATATCGAGTGCATCATTACCTTTGTGGTGCTGCCATAGCATATCCATATCAAGACGCTTAGCCTTGATCAACGCCATAATCGATTCAGCCTGTGACTGAGGAATCGCAGTTAACGTTACTTTGACTTGATCATCAACATAGGCGATACCTGATACACTAAACGTCTGCTCACTTTGCTGCACGGACCGTACCAGTGTGCCTTGAGTTATCCGAAAGCTTGATAATACACGTAATCGAACGTTATATTTGCGTGCCATCTCTACAGAGTTTGGCTGTAATACGTGAGCACCAAGAGAAGCAAATGCCAACATCTCATCATAGGTAATATCGTCTAACAGTTTTGCATCTGCGACCAAGTTAGGATCAGCACTAAATACACCATCGACATCAGTAAAGATCTGACATTCATCTGCTTTTAAAAAGGCACTTAGGGCAACCGCTGTAATATCAGAACCGCCACGGCCTAATGTGGTGAGTTCATTATCATCATTAACACCCTGAAATCCTGTTACAACAGGCACTATTCCTGCCTGCAAACAGTTTTCAAGTACCGCTTGATCAATACTTTCTACACGTGCTTTACGGTACGTTAATTCCGTGCGTAGCTTAATTTGAAAGGCATTGAGCGATTGTGCTGCAATGCCCATTGCATTGAGTGCTGCTGCCAATAATGCGCTGCTTGCCTGCTCACCACTCGCTAAAAGTGCAGCATACTCGCGCGCAGGCACCTCTGATGTTGTTTGACTTAAAAGACCTAATAAGCGGTCTGTTTCATCGCCCATTGCCGAGACAACCACCACAACTTGATGACCCTGTGCAACTGCTGTAGCAACCATTTGTGCTACATGCTTGATACGCTCAACAGTCCCAACCGAGCTGCCACCAAATTTTTGAATCAGTAATCCCATTTATACCGTTTCTTTAATCCATGTTGCCACTGAATCTAAAGCAGATTGAAGTTTATCCACATCCTCGCCGCCTCCTTGCGCCAAGTCAGCGCGACCACCACCCTTACCGCCAATTTGTCGTGCCACCTGATTTAATAATTGTGTCGCATTAAAGTGATTTAAACAGTTTTTAGTCACACCAGCAATTAGCACAACTTTATTGTCTTTCACCGTTGCCAATATAATCGCTGCTTTATCTAATTTAGATTTAAGCTCATCCATGGTTTTACGCAAAGCATCACGATCGACTTCAGGTAACTTAACTGCTAATACTTGAATATCACCAACCTGTTGCAATTGGTCTGTCAATGAACCTGATTGATTACTGGCAAGCTGTTGTTGAAGTTTGGCAATCTCACGCTGTTGTGTTTTTACTTGTTGTAACAACAGTTGTAACTTCTCATTTAATTCATCTGGCTGTGTGCGCAAAACTTGAGATACAGCGTTCAATTTTGATGTGGTTGATTGCACCCATTTTAGTGCTTCAGGTCCTGTAACCGCTTCAATACGACGCACACCCGCACTACAGGCCGTTTCGTTTATAATTTTAAACAGGCCAATATCACCGGTACGATTGGCATGTGTACCACCACAAATCTCAGTTGAAAAATCGCCCATACTAATCACACGTACTTCATCAGCATATTTCTCACCAAACAATGCCATCGCCCCCGATGCTTTAGCCTCTTCAATCTTCATCTCAGCTAATGCAATAGGATAGTTTTGACGAATTTGCGCATTCACTAATTCTTCGACGCGATTTATTTCATCAATGGTTAATGCCTGTGATTGAGTAAAATCAAAACGCAATCGTCGTGCATCAACTAGCGAGCCTTTTTGTGTGACATGTTTGCCCAGTACATGGCGCAATGCCTCATGCAATAAATGTGTCGCCGAGTGATTTAATTTGATGTCTTGACGCAATTCATCGACTTCAGCACGCAACGTATCACGATTATTAAACGTACCACTAATCACATCACCCCAATGCAAAATTACCGAACCTTTCTTTTGGGTATCTTTAACGCGAAATTCAGCGCCATCTTTGAGTAAATAACCACTATCACCAATCTGCCCACCAGATTCCGCATAAAACGGTGTACGATCTAATACGACAACAGCTGTATCTCCAGCTTGAATATGATCAACTGGCTTGTTATCGACAAGCAATATTTCGATTTGCGCCTGCTCAGATAATGAGTCATAACCTGTAAATGTTGTTTCCCCAGATAAATGCACATGTGCAGCAGTATCAACTTTAAAATGTTGTTGTTGCTGTGATTGTAGACGCTGCTGTTGCATTGCTTGTTCAAAACCAGCTTCATCAATGGTCAAACTACTTTCTCGAGCAATATCAGCAGTAAGATCAGGTGGAAATCCATAAGTATCATAGAGTAAAAACACTGTCTCACCTGGAATTACGCTACCTGTTAATAACGACACTGCATCATCATAAATCTTAAGTCCTTTTTCAAGGGTACGAATAAATTGACACTCTTCACGCTCAAGCGTTGTCATAATATGTTCGCAGTGATCTGCAAGTTCGGGGTAAGCGTCACTCATTTCATCAACTAAGGCAGGCACCAAACGATAAAAAAACGGCTCACGCATACCCAATTTATAAGCATGGCGCAGTGCACGGCGAATAATGCGGCGCAACACATAACCACGCCCTTCATTTGCAGGCATCACACCATCGGTAATCATAAAACTGGTTGAACGAATATGATCGGCAATCACGCGCATCGATGCGTTTTTGGTGTCATCACAAGGAACCAGTTTCGTTAATGCTTTGAGAATATTTTGAAACAAATCGATGTCGTAGTTATTATGCACCTCTTGCAAAACGGCCGCGATACGCTCAAGTCCCATGCCTGTATCCACACACGGATTAGGTAGCTGCATCATCTCACCACTGCTATCACGGTTATATTGCATAAACACAATATTCCAAATCTCGATATAACGATCGCCATCCTCATCCTTAGAACCCGGCGGTCCACCAAAAATATCCGCACCATGATCATAAAAAATTTCAGTACAAGGACCACAAGGACCGGTATCACCCATACTCCAAAAATTATCTTTCTTACCACAACGTGAGATTTTATTTGGATCAACACCAATCTCATTTATCCAAATCTCTTCACTTTCTTGATCTTCTTCATAGACACTCACCCATAGGCGCTCAACAGGCAGACCTAGCTCTTCGGTTAGAAAATCCCAGGCAAATGCAATTGCATCACGTTTAAAATAATCTCCAAAACTAAAATTGCCTAACATTTCAAAAAACGTATGATGACGTGCTGTATAACCAACATTTTCAAGGTCATTATGTTTTCCACCCGCACGAACACAACGTTGTGAACTCACAGCACGTTGATAACTTCGCTTTTCAACACCCAAAAACGTTTCTTTGAATTGAACCATGCCTGCATTAGTAAACAACAACGTTGGATCGTTGGCTGGCACCAATGAACTGCTCGGCACTAATTGATGTGCGTGCTTTTTAAAATAGTCTAGAAATCGTTTTCGTATGTCGTTAGTTTTCATGTTATCACTCTAAAGATACAATAAATCAGTATGTTATCCAGTTTTTAGAGAAATGTCACCCACTTAGGCAACCTCTATTCAAAATAGAATAATCGCGATCTTACCACATATTTTTATCATCTAACTATTTACAATTGCGACTATTAGTTAGATAATTTGCGCCGCAGGGATCTTGGCAACGTAAGTCTCGATCCAAAACCATCGAAACAGGGATACCCAAACGTGGCCAAGAAAAATTTTATTTTCACAACATTATGTATTGCTATTATCTCGAGTGTATTAAGTGGTTGTAAACTTGCGATTCTAGATCCTGCCGGCATGATCGCTAAAGCACAATCCAAACTTTTTATTGAAGCCACTTTTTTAATGTTGATTGTTGTTGTTCCTGTTATTTTCCTCGCTATTGTTATCTCTATACGTTACCGCGCTAAAAATAAAAACGCCGAATATAAGCCAGGCTGGCATCATAGCGATGCAATTGAAATCGTCTGCTGGACAATACCATGTCTTATTATTATTGCGCTTGGCGCAATTACTTGGATCAGCAGTCACGAACTTGACCCATATAGACCCATTAAAATAAAGGGTAAACAACCTATTGAAATCCAAGCTGTTGCTCTAGATTGGAAATGGTTATTTATCTACCCAAAACAACATGTCGCTACAATTAACTACCTACAAATTCCAGTAAATACACCCATCACATTCCACATCACAGCAGACGCACCGATGAACTCACTTGAAATCCCCCGCCTTGCAGGGCAAATATATGCGATGGGGGGCATGCAAACATTGTTGCATATCGTCGCTGATAAACCCGGCGTTTATGCTGGCATGTCAACTAACTACAGTGGCGACGGATTTTCTGAAATGACCTTTAAAGTTCATGCAGGCTCCGATAAAGCGTTTAAACAATGGGTTGCTAAAACACAGCAAACACCTAACAAACTAACATACAAAATGTACGATAAGCTTGTAGCACCAACTATCGGCAATAAACCCGAATTCTTTTCAGCAGTAGCCCCAGATCTTTTTCAACAAATTATTGAAAAATTTACCAAGCCTGCTGGTATTTCGAAAGTAAGTAACTCTTAACACAAACAATTAGTGGAATTATATTATGACTGATAGTAGTTTTTGGTTCGGAAAACTGACATTAGATGCGATACCCTATCACAACCCTATCGTGTTCGGCACTGACATCTTTATTATTTTAGGTGTATTTATTGTGCTTGCAGGCATTACCTTTCTTAAGAAGTGGCACTACCTCTGGAGTGAATGGATTACTAGCGTCGATCATAAGAAAATTGGTGTTATGTATATTATTCTGACAGTCGTCATGCTCTTACGTGGTTTTGCTGATGCAGTTCTAATGCGCTCACAACAACTAGTCTCAGTCGGTGCATCACATGGGTTCTTACCACCAGAACACTACAGCCAAATCTTCACCGCCCATGGCGTGATTATGATCTTTTTTATGGCAATGCCATTTATGTTTGGACTAATTAACCTAGCGCTACCCCTTCAGCTAGGTGCACGAGATGTTGCATACCCTTATCTTAACTCCTTAAGTTTTTGGTTAACTGCTGTCAGTGCTGGCTTAGTTATGCTCTCTCTTATTATCGGTGAGTTTGCTGAAACTGGCTGGCTTGCATATCCACCTTTATCAGGCATTAAATATAGCCCGGGGGTTGGTGTTGATTACTACATATGGGCACTACAAATATCTGGGGTGGGCAGTCTGCTCGCAGCAATTAACTTTACTGCCACAATTATTAAAATGCGCTGCCCAGGCATGACCATGATGCGCATGCCAATTTTTGCTTGGACTGTACTGTGTTCTATGATCCTCGTAATGCTCGCATTCCCAATCCTAACTGCCACTTTAGCCATGTTATTCCTCGATCGCTTTATGGACATGCACTTCTTCACTATGGCCGGCGGCGGTAACATGATGATGTATGTCAACCTTATTTGGGCTTGGGGTCATCCGGAAGTATATATTCTTGTGCTCCCTGCGTTCGGTATCTTCTCTGAAGTGACCGCAACTTTCTCGCGTAAGAGACTGTTTGGGTACACTACCATGGTATGGGCGACAGCGTGTATTACCTTCCTCTCATTTATTGTATGGTTGCACCACTTCTTTACCATGGGTGCTGGTGCAAACGTAAATGCCTTCTTTGGTATTACAACGATGATTATCGCCATTCCAACGGGCGTTAAAATCTTTAACTGGTTATTTACCATGTACAAAGGCCGTATTACCTTCGATACACCAATGTTGTGGACAATTGCTTTCTTACTCGTATTTGCTATCGGAGGTATGACAGGTGTACTCATGGCTGTCCCAGCTATTGATTTCCAGTTACACAATAACGTGTTCCTGGTCGCGCACTTCCATAACGTCATTATCGGTGGTGTGGTTTTTGCCTACTTTGCTGGCCTCTACTACTGGTTCCCCAAAATATTTGGCTTCAAACTTAACGAAGCTTGGGGTAAGGCAGCAGTTGGTTTATGGCTAATTGGCTTTCTGGTTGCCTTTATGCCACTCTACTTTGTTGGCTTAAAAGGTATGACACGCCGCCTCTATCATTACTCAGAAGCTTCAGGCTTCCATCCTTACCTAGTTGCTTGCGCTGTTGGTGCTGCATTGGTTGGTCTTGCAGTAGCCTGTCAAATCATTCAATTCGGTTGGAGTATTATCAACCGCAACAAACCTGGCTATAAAATTACGACCAGTGACCCATGGATTAACGGTCGTACACTTGAATGGTCTATTCCATGTCCCGCACCCTTCTATAACTTCGCACTCACACCAGTAGTGCATGATGTTGATGCTTATTGGGACTACAAACAAAAAATGGAAGCAGGTGAAGTTGCACCAAAACCAGCCTATGCTGAAATACACATGCCTAAAGATACAGGTGCCGGTTTTATTATTGCCGTGTTTAGTGCTGTATTTGGTTTTGCGATGATCTGGCATATTCATTGGCTATCAGTGCTTGGCATTATTGGTGTGATTGCGACCATCATCGCACGCTCTTTCAATAAAGATACTGAGTACTACGTTAAAGTCTCTGAAATTGAAAAAATTGAAACTGTTAGCGAGGGCGTGTAATGAATACTCCATCACAAAAACAATACTATGATGCACATCATCACCATGAGGCAGATGCAAATGATGTCTTTGGCTTCTGGTTGTACCTGTTAACTGACTGTGTCTTATTTGCCAGTCTGTTTGCCGCCTTTGTTGTACTTAAAAACAACACCTTTGGCGGGCTTCCACTTAAAGAATTTATAAGCCTACCCTACGTGCTTGGCGAAACCATGTTTCTACTCTTTAGTAACTTAACCTATGGTTTTGCGATGTTATGTATGTATCGCAAAAAACACCAACAAACGATTGCCTGGCTTATTGTCACACTGATACTTGGCTTAGGTTTCGTATTGATGGAAGTGAATGAATTTATTCACATGGTAAAAGAAGGCCATAGCTGGACGAGCAGCGGCTCACTTACCGGCTTCTTTTCACTGGTTGGTACACATGGGTTACACGTCTCTGTCGGTTTACTCTGGATGTTAGTTACCATTTTCCAGCTCTTTATCTTTAAAACAGATCGACATATGCAACGTCGCCTTACCTACCTCGGTATCTTCTGGAACTTCCTCGATATCGTGTGGATTTTTGTCTTTACCGTCGTTTATCTAATGGGAGTCATATAATATGTCTGATCACAATAATGAATCGAGTGTATTATCAGCAGGTACTGGCCAAAAAACCTTAAAATCTTACTTAACTGGTTTTATACTCTGCGTCATCTTAACGCTTGCAGCTTTTTGGGTTGTTGGCAAACACCTGCTCGATCCAATGTGGAGTTATATTGTCCTCGCCGTGCTTGCTATTTTGCAGTTATTCATTCAAGTGGTCTGCTTCCTACGCTTAAACGGTGGTGAAAAATCTCGCTGGAATTTGATGTCATTCCTATTCACTATCTTGATTATTGTTGTTTTAATCGGTGGCTCACTATGGATCATGTGGAACCTCAATTACAATATGATGTCACACTAAACTATATACAAGTTAAAAAGCCTCCAATTGGAGGCTTTTTATTATCGACCGATACAAAAAAAACAGCTTACTTAACACAGATTAAAATAACCATAACCTAATACTTATAAATTAAAAACTCAAGAAATTAAAATGCTCGTGTGAGAACCCACGTTGTTGCAAAAAACGCTGCTGTTTAGCACGCTCTTGCATATTGGTAGGCTTTTGTGAAAATTTCTTTTGCCAAACCTGTTGCGCTTGTTCGCCCCAATCCACATCAAGTGCATTGATAACGTCATTAATTAAGGTTTCATCAACTCCGTGCTGAGCAAGTTCAACACGTATTTTAAGCGGACCTGCACCACGCTTCACACGACCTTCAGCAAAACCTTCTGCAAAACGCGCATCATTTAGAAGTTGTTGTGATTGCAATCGATCAAGTGTTTCATTTATTTCGACTAAGTCGAAGCCTTTAGACTCTAATTTACGTACTAGCTCGACACGGGTATGTTCACGTCGAGCCAGATAGTCCATAGCAACAACACGCGCACTACGCTCCATTATTCTACTTCGACTGCCTCAACTGTTTCAGCAATAATTTTTGGTAATAGTTTTGCACGAACTTGTGCTTCGATTTCTGCTTCTATCGCTGGATTGTCTTTGAGAAATTGGCGCGCGTTATCTTTACCCTGACCAATCTTATCACCTTTGTAGCTATACCAAGCACCCGCCTTTTCAACGATTTCTTGTTGCACACCAAGATCGATAACTTCACCTTGATGCGAAATACCTTCGCCATATAAGATATCGAAGTTTACTTGACGAAATGGTGGTGCCACTTTATTTTTAACGACTTTAACACGTGTTTCATTACCTAAAATTTCATCGCCCTTTTTCAACGCACCTGTGCGACGAATATCCAAACGCACTGATGAATAGAATTTTAAGGCATTACCACCTGTGGTAGTCTCAGGATTACCAAACATCACCCCAATTTTCATACGGATTTGGTTAATAAATATGACGAGTGTATTAGATTTTTTAATGTTAGCGGTAAGCTTGCGTAATGCCTGTGACATTAAACGTGCTTGCAAGCCCATATGCGAATCACCCATATCGCCCTCAATTTCAGCCTTCGGTGTTAATGCCGCAACCGAGTCAATCACTACCATATCAACTGCAGCCGAGCGGACTAACATATCGGTGATTTCAAGCCCTTGCTCGCCTGTATCAGGCTGTGACACTAAGAGTTCTTCGACATTAACGCCGAGTTTTTTAGCATAAACAGGGTCTAATGCATGCTCTGCATCAACAAATGCTGCCGTACCACCAGCCTTTTGACATTCAGCAATTGTTTGCAAAGTTAATGTGGTTTTACCTGATGCTTCAGGACCATAAATCTCAACAATACGTCCACGTGGCAAGCCGCCTACACCCAATGCGATGTCCAAACCTAATGAACCGGTCGAAATGACCTCCAAATCTTTAGAAATCGTTGAGTCGCCTAAGCGCATCACCGAGCCCTTACCAAATTGACGCTCTATTTGCGATAACGCCGCCGTAAGAGCCTTGTTTTTATCCGTCATTGTTTAATCCTCATACAAGTCGTAGCTGGTTAGAAAAGGATTATTATTTCACAAAATACTGCTGATGAATACCGTGCCTGAACAATCATTATTTGCTAAAATCTAAACATGTGTGGCATCTCTGGATTCTATTTAACCAAAACTCAAGCAACACTTGCAGCACTGCAAGCATTAAGCGCGCCCATGATACATCGTGGTCCAGATGGATCTGGATATATGACTGACGGGCCTATAGGTTTTTATCATCAACGTCTCGCCATTCATGATTTAACTGCTAATGCCAAACAACCTTTTACGACATCAAATGGTATCAGCGCGATAACTAATGGTGAAATCTATAACTATTTGACACTAAAAGCACAACTCACACAGAATAACTTAGATATACGCTGGCAATCACAATCAGATTGCGAGGTAATCCCGTATCTTTACGATAAATATGGTTTTGATTTTGTAGAACAACTACGTGGTATGTATGCTACAGCAATTTACGATAAAAAAAATCAAACATTAGTATTGAGTCGTGATCCATTTGGTATGAAGCAACTGTATTACTATAGTGACGAGAGTGGCTTTTACTTTGCATCTGAATTACGTGCACTGACACGACATAAAAATCCTAACCTTGATGTGATTGCAGATGTATGCGAATTACATTTCGCAACAAAACGAGAAACTGCTATAACCGGTATCAAACGTGTGTTACCTGGCGAAACACTCTCCATTCAGCAAGGTATGATTGTTGCACGTGGTTTTTATCCAACTCAAAAAGGTTTCCCCTATTTAAAGCCACAAAAGATAGACCAAGTAGCTGCACTAAACCAATTTGAAAAAATCTTTTATGAAAGCGTAGATCTACACCTTAAAGCAGACGTACCTATTGGTTTATTTTTATCTGGCGGCATCGATTCAACCTGTTTACTCAGCATGATTAAACAAATCAAAACCCAGCCAATACACACATATACGATTGGCTTTAACAGTAATAACACCCATGATGAACGTAATCTTGCAGCAACGGTTGCCAAATATTTTGATACTAACCATCATGAAATTGAATTTACGGAAGATGATTTTTGGCACTACTTGCCAAAAGCGATTGCAGCAACCGACGATCCGATTGCCGATTATGCGATTGCACCAACATTTAAATTAGCAGAAACCGCTAAAAAAGATGTTACTGTGATCTTATCTGGAGAAGGTGGTGATGAAGTCTTTGCAGGCTATGGTCGTTATCGTCACTTTATACGACCACTGTGGCGCAAGCGACGTTTATTTTATATGAAAGGAGATCTATCACGCTTAGGCCTTTTAAAACATCAAGCCAACTGCTTTAGTGACATAAAAGAATTAAAACAATCTTGTTTAGACGATCACTATTCTCGACTTTATATCGCACAAACCATTGATATGCACACGTGGTTACCTAATGATTTACTTATCAAGCTGGATCGTTGTTTAATGTGGCATAGCCTCGAAGGCCGCACACCATTTCTAGATAAAGAGGTTATTACATTTGCTAATCAACTACCTAACTCACTTAAATTACAGGGTAAATATGGGAAATATCTCTTAAGGTTATGGCTACAAAAACAATTGCCCTTTTATCCTGCATTCGAGCATAAACGAGGCTTTAGTGTGCCTATTCAAGAATGGTTAGAGTGTAAACGCGAGCCTATAAAAAAATTTTTATGTGAACACACCATGATAAGAAAATTATGCCATATAGATAAACTAAATACAGTACTGTCTCAACCTTTAAACAAAAACTCAAATAAAGCATGTTGGAGTTTGCTTTATATTGCACTGTGGGATGACATTCATAACAAAAACCCCGGCTTGCACCGGGGCCATAGCTCAAATAAAACCAACTCAGGGAACATTGATTTTATTTTTACTTAATAGTTGCTGTGAGCTTATCTGGATTTTGATCCAAGATGCGTTCCAGCATCGCCTTACCAATACCCTTCACTTCCGTTAACTTATCCACGTTTGCAAACGGTCCATGTGCTTCACGGTATTCAACAATCGCTTGCGCTTTTTTCTCACCAATACCTTTTAGTTTTGCAAACTCCAAAGCTGTTGCCTGATTAATATCAAGCATATCAGAATGTGCTTTAACTACAGGGGTGTTATGATGATAGTGATGATGCGACGCTGAGCGCGCCGCAAAGCCACTTGCCGCAATACAGGATACCAGTATTGGTAACACTACTAACGTTTTTTTCATTTCTTTCTCCTTAAATAAATGATCAACGCAACCAGTGTATGAAATTGTTAGTATGTGTTGCAATACCGTGTTTTTAAGTTTTTTGTGATTTTTTATTTTGATAGATTGTTTTAATTTGAATTTTATGGCTCAAGCCAAACCTAAATGATCACACACCCACTGCAAAGCAAACCCGATTGCACAACGCCGGACATTTTTACGCCCACCACTAAAATTTGCGAAGCGTGCGTGTGTCTCACCATCACGAACACCGAGTCCAAACCAAACCAAGCCGACAGGTTTATCAACGCTACCACCATCGGGCCCGGCGATGCCCGTGATTGATATAGCGATGTCGGCGTTGCTATGGGCTAATACACCTTGGCATAGTGCCAAAGCAGTTTGCTCACTCACTGCACCAAATTCATCGAGCACTGCTTTAGGTACATCAAGTAATTGCTGCTTTGACTCATTTGTGTAAGTCACAAAACCACGATCAAAATAGGCAGAACAACCTGGCACTGCAGTAATTTCTGTTGCGAGCCCACCGCCTGTACAAGACTCAGCCACTGCAATCCGCAGTTGTCGCTCCTGTAGTAAACGGCCCATCTGTAAACTTAAACTATAATTGATATTATTCATGTCTAAAGATTATACCTAACTTGCCAGCAAACTCAATTTTGTCTAATCTTGCCTATCCACTTTAGAAATAAGGACACCCCATGCCCACTACTGCAACCGAACTTGACCGTCCATCTCATACCCCAATGATGCGACAGTATTTAAACATCAAATCTGAGTATCCTGACATGCTGGTGTTTTACCGTATGGGTGATTTTTATGAATTATTTTATGCCGATGCACTGAAGGCTGCAAAGCTGCTGAATATTACGCTAACCCATCGTGGTAACTCTAACGGTAAACCAATCCCAATGGCAGGTGTGCCTTTTCATGCGGCAGATAATTATTTAGCAAAGCTGGTTAAAATGGGTGAGTCTATTGCGATCTGTGAGCAAATTGGCGATCCTGCCACAAGCAAAGGTCCTGTTGAGCGCGCTGTATCACGCATTATCACGCCAGGCACAGTCAGCGATGAAGCATTACTCGATGAGCATAGTGATAATGTGCTCGCTGTCGTTCATCAAGCTAAAAATAGCTTTGGCATTGCAACGCTAGATATAACCACTGGTGATTTTTTATTGTATGAATGTACCAATATAAATGCACTACGCAGTTACCTCGTGCAGATAAATCCGGTTGAAATCTTAATAAGTGAAGACAGCACGCTGGATACCACTGAAAATTTTGCCGTATCGCCCAAGCGCCGTCCGCCCTGGGAGTTTGAATTAAAGTCGGCAATCGCTCAGTTATGTGAACAATTTGAAACACAAGATCTCGATGGGTTTGGCGTGATCTCCTATCAAACAGCATTGTGTGCTGCAGGCTGTTTGTTACAATATGCCAAATATACCCAGCGTAATACCCTGAGTCATATTAAGTCCATCAAAAGTGTTAAAATCAGCGACACGATTCAATTAGATGCGGCAACTCGGCGTAATCTTGAATTAACTACTAATCTACAAGGCAATGAAAACCACACACTTGTTTCGGTATTAGATTACTGTAAAACAACCATGGGTGGGCGCTTATTACGTCGTTGGTTACATCGACCCTTGCGTGATCATCATCATATACGTCAACGCCAACAAGCCATTCAAGAGTTAACTGCAAACGACAGCATGGAAACATTAAATCAGCCTTTAAGTGCGATTGCTGATATGGAACGGATCTTAGCACGTATTGCACTACGCTCTGCGCGCCCACGCGACTTAACCGGTTTGCGCGAAAGCTTGGCGCAACTACCCCTGTTACAATCATTACTCGATCAACAGCATACCCATATACTCACGCAAATAAAATTAAACACAACCGGATTTGATAAAACATATTTATTACTCAACCAAGCTATTACTGAAAATCCGCCTGTAGTCATACGTGATGGTGGCGTAATTGCCAACGGCTTTGATCCTGAGCTTGATCAGCTGCGTGCCTTAAGCACTAATAGTGATCAGTTTCTCGTTGAACTTGAATGCCGTGAGCGTGAACACTCCGGTATACCAACGCTGAAAGTCGGATATAACCGCGTCCATGGTTATTATATCGAAATCAGTCGTGCACAGTCTAAAAATGCACCGACTGAATATATTCGCCGTCAAACGCTTAAAAACGTCGAACGTTATATCACACCTGAACTAAAAGAATTTGAGGATAAAGTATTAAGCAGCCGTGCACGTGCACTTACACGTGAAAAGCAGCTGTATGAGGATCTACTTAATATGCTCAATGAAGATTTAACTGCACTGCAGCACTGCGCTGAAGCAATTGCTAAACTCGATGTAATTAATAGCCTTGCAAGTACTGCCAAAACACATGATTATCATTGTCCGACGCTCGTCAATGATCCCGGTATAGTAATTCATGATGGACGCCATCCTGTCGTTGAAAAAGTCACTCATGATCCGTTTGTAGCAAACGATTGTAAGCTTACAAAAAAATCTCGGATGCAAATTATTACCGGGCCCAATATGGGTGGTAAATCGACTTATATGCGTCAAACTGCATTAATCGTTTTACTTGCACATATCGGTAGTTTTGTGCCAGCAACAAGTGCAACTATTGGTCCAATCGATAAAATTTTCACACGTATTGGTGCTGCCGATGATCTCGCCTCAGGTCGCTCAACATTTATGGTTGAAATGACAGAGACGGCTAATATTCTACATAACGCTACTAAAAGTAGTTTGATTTTACTCGATGAAATCGGTCGCGGCACCAGCACCTTCGACGGCTTATCACTTGCTTGGGCGACCAGTGCTCATATTGCCGAACATATTGGCGCATTTACTTTATTTGCGACACATTATTTTGAACTGACAACACTACCAGAACACTATAAAAATTGTTGTAATGTGCATCTTAATGCAACTGAATATGGCGACAAAATTGTATTTCTACACAAAGTTAAATCTGGCCCTGCCAATCAAAGCTATGGTATTCAAGTAGCTAAATTAGCAGGTGTACCCAACCCAGTGATACTAGCCGCTAAAAACAAGCTCTACGAACTTGAGTCTCACTCACATCAATCGACACATCAAGCACAACCCTCATTGCAAAACGATCTGTTTGCTAGAGATAAAATAGCACCCGCTGTTGAAAAGTTACGCGCAATTCAACCCGATAACCTGACAGCACGTCAAGCATTAGATATACTGTATGAATTGGTTGAACTTGCACACACAGACTAAGCACTATGGACAGTAAAATTGCGATACTTATTTACGCATATAATGTTGAAAAGACAATACAAGATATCGTCTCGACCTGTCTTAAAGCTTCAGACAAGGTGCTTGTTATTGATGATGGCTCTAACGATGGCACACTCGACCTGATTCGTGACTTTTCAATTACCGTGATCCACAATGATTTTACGCTGGGTAAAGACCAATGTATGATTCGTGGTTTTTCTTATTTACAACCACAACAACCTAAAGCTATTATCTGCATTGATGCCAGTGAATTTTATTATTTCGATGAGGTCGAACAATTCTTAAAAGCCGGTGTTAAATATCCCAAACATATGATTATCGGCATGCAATCAAAACACCAATGTCTTGCTAACTTCTTTATTTCATGGCTAGTTGGCGAGAAAGTATCAGACTTTCAATCTAGCATCCGACTACTACCTAATAATATCGTCAGCCAAATACTCAAACATGTATCTCATAAAAAAAAACGGCTTACTGGATGCACAATTAATGATTGAAGCTAAAAAACTCGGCTTTTCATTTTTGTCAGCAGAGGCACCAGAAAGCTTTGACAAAAAACATATCTACAAACCAACAAAAATTGGTTTTCGCTTCTGGATGATGATTATTAGTTTACTGTTCAGTAAAGCACTTAATCCACTCGGCCTTATCAAGGCCCTATTCTCCCGTAAACAGAAAATCAAACTAGACTAGCACTACTATCCCTGATACATTGCAGAAGAAATTTTCAATACTAATAGGTGCAAAATGTCTCGCAACACGCAAATTGTCTTAGAATCCATTTAAGCAGTTTATGACTGCTAAATTAAACGTAGCTGCAAATCTTCAAGCACTTAAAATAGCTATTATCATACATAAAATTGACTATGATAAAGCCATTCATGACACGCATTAAAAATGCCTTATCCACGTTAGATCTATATTAAAACATACGCTTTATTTTATTTTGCACTTAACTTACCTTAATGAAAAAGATAAGATGACTCAAAAATAGTTTTTTAAATATTTGTGCCATGTAAATTCCGAGCCCCTTCACGCGCCGCTGCATCTTGATCCTGAGTATCAGAATCTCTCGCAACCGCAGGTTGAAAAATACCCGCACCCGTCGATGTGATTGAAACAGCTTGTGCCGGTTGAGCACGTACCACTTCTTGCAAAATA
>JAUIDD010000029.1 GCA_030429175.1 Gammaproteobacteria bacterium | reverse complement strand
TATAGTTTGTGAAATTGATGAAGAGTGGCAAACTGGTAATGCTTATATTGCCATTGATAACGAATCATAAATTGGGAAGGATGAATTTTGGAATTTACAGAATAAATGTTGCTTTATCTTTAAGCGAGAATTGCCATTTGTTTCGAGGCAAAAGACATTAAAAATAAGGCGCGTAGCCAAAAGCTACGTAACGCCATTTTTAATGGTTTTTAACGAAGAAACAGAGGGTTAGTCGACGCTTAAATTGAACAGTTATCCTTAGGTATTTTAATTAGATCTGTACTGCATAGGTGGCTCCTCTGAGCCATCTAGCATATAACTACAATCATCCATAAGCCCTGCTTGTTTAGCTGCCATAATCAAAGATTGAAGCTCCTTCGCTATTTGACCACAACTTTCAGGTAGGACTTGGCACTCCCCATCTAGAAATGACTTAATTCGAGAGGCCACTTTAATGGTTTCAAAATCCATAGCTGAATCACTTGGCTGAAAGAGCCCCTGTGAAGCACGATCTTCATATTTATTATGAAGATCCAATATGCACTCAATCATCCCACTAAAAACTTGCTGACGAGAAGCGAAGTTAGATGCATTACTTTTTGCTATAGTTATCTCGACACCCTTACGATAAAGCTCATGTAGTAATGCTAATACTCTCTTTGATGGCAATCTAATCTCAGCATTCAGTACCTTAGTAAAAAAATCTGATTCATTTAAACGTTCAATAATCGACTGCATGCTCTCTTTGTCATAAGACTGCAGGAGATGAACAACTATATCAGCCTTCTCTTTATCATTATCCAATAGCATTAAACGATCCAACAAGGACACCCGCCCTGCTTCATCAGTTGGATTCAGCTGCAACAAAGTCAAGAAAAGCTGGCTATCCAATTCCAGCATTAGCTTTACAACTTTCGCTACCGGCATTTTTCTACTAACCTCACTTGAGATCAAAGGGTCTAATAATTCAGCATCAAGAACTCGGCTGAGAACACAATTATTTACTGACTGAGCTGTTAGAGGCTGAGGAAATAATAACACTCTGATCGCATTTTCAATCTTTTTATCATTAGCGTAATCTTTATTACAAGCATCTACCACATTGGCAAATGCTGGCAAACAAAAACTTATGACCTCTTGAGCAATACCACTTTGACAAATAGAGTCTTTTTGAGATAGGCCTTCTAGTAAAATTAATGTCGATGCTTCATTAGCACAAGCTATTTGCATTATTTTGACAAGAACCTCTTTATTTAACACCCACTCATTTGATGGGCTACTCATAACATACTGCAACCAGCGTGATAACAATGCAGCTTGCTCACCTTCCTGACCCTCACCCTGTTCAAACAAGTGTGTCGTCATAGATACCGAAAAACCCGTAATATCCTTACTTAAGAACTTACCTAAAAACTGCCAATGACTTTGTGCACTTTGTATACTTTGTGCATCACCATACAAGACTCTACTCATTTCTTTAAGTATTTTTGTCAAATTGTTCAGGTCATTAGCCAATAGATTTATAATCATTTGGTTGAAACCAGCATCTATAGGATTATTAGCATAATTGAAAACCATCATATATTCGCAAAGCACTCCAAGAAACAGTACTTTTTCTGATGATGCCTCATCAAGGAAATAATGCTGAAGCATGTTTTGCTGCATACTGCTCCCATCACCCATAATAGTATCAGGAAATTCTTCTTCTATAAGCCCAATATGACCCAACCAAAAATTTAGGAAATCACGACATGATTCAGATACATTAATTGGATCACGCATACGGTGGCCGTTAATAATACAAACTAGGCGTAATAAATATTCTAGATCAGCAACTCCGTCATCATTAGTAAATGCTATTTCTTCATCATCAGTCAATGCTATTCCTTCATCAGCTACATTCAAACTAGCTAAATCAAACTGCTCTATTGTTTGTAAGAAATGCTGAATAGCATCACCACTGCCTCTCTCAATATAGACTCTGCGAATCACGTTCAACGTATCTGGATGCGTATTCTCTGGAAATGACCTATGTGCTAATTGAGCAAACTCACGCAACTTATCAATAATATCTTGATCTGACACACCCACGCTCCAAAACTATTTTCTTGTTATTAGTATAGCTCAGAAAAGTAATATCAGATTAGTTGAAGACTAGAAATTAAATATAGGCCTTTTGTCTTGTCTATTTAGGCATGGGAGCTCATTACACTTAGCATGATTTTTCATGAAGTTAGCACGAGTTAAGGGTACTTCACAATTAACGGTTAGGTATAATGCATCTTGGGGAAGTGCACATCCATGTATACAAATATCAATAGGTTGCTGGCCAGCTACCTGCACAACGCAATGTAGCTTTTGCCACACCTCGTCCTCATAAAAAGCATAGCCTTCATCTTGCGGCACTTGTTCTGCAGAGGCATAAGGGCTATATAAGTCTGATTCTAATAAAAATGCTAACAATAGTCGTGGAGAATAAGTAGTTAAATAACAAAGACGATTTTGATTGAAAAGATTAGATGTTACAACATCTACTTGACCATTAGGGTCCATCATATTACTCCTTCGGTTTAGATTTATTTAACGATAAAGAGGCTAACACATCAAACTAAAAACAGCAATTCGTAGTGAGCATAAATTTCACAGCTTAACCGTCTAACATTCCTGCCTGCGCTATGTGGCATTTGACACCAGCATTAGTGGTTTATACTATGGATACTTTGATACTAAAAGGATTTACTCATGATAAAAAAAATCATAACTAGCGTAAGCTTAATAAGTTTAACTGGCATATCAGCAATGGCTGCACCGATCTTATTTCATGCAAAATTGGATACCTCAGCAGCAAGTGCAACACATAAGCTACTTCTAGCAGAAGATGCTGCGCAAGCACCACACCCTTTCTACAAAAACTACTGCCAAGGTAAAAAAGCACATCCATATTCTGATGCGACTGGCGAAGCTATCTTGATATTCTATCCAAAACAAAACCGTCTCAAATACGCTATTGCATACCAGGGGATTAGTGGGCAAGCAATTATGGCACATTTTCATATAGGCAAAGAAGGTGTTATGGGACCAATTGTACAAACGATTTGTGGCAATCCACCCCCAGGTAGTAAAGCACTTGGTTATTCACGGCCTGCAATCAATGGTAGAAATTGTCCCAAGGGAGACGCTGGCTTCTTAACAGGGTCGTTCAAACTAAAGGGTAATACAAAGGTTTCCAATGCAAACACCACAAAGAAAGTACATGATGCATTGCTCAATGGACAACTCTATATTAATTTTCATACTTGCCTAAATGAGCCAGGCGAAATTCGTGGACAAATTCTAAAAAGTAAATCATAAACACATTAGAAATCATCACACAGCAAATTTATAGGCTTATATCTAACATAAATCGCCGTGTCTAACACGGCGATTTAAAAACACAACTTACCAAAAAAATATCGTCACATCAAGAAGCACTGTGTTTGACACTAACAATATTTTCCAGTTCGTTTGCTAACGGGCTTTCTTGCACAATTTCAAGCAGCTCTACTTTAGTTTTAACACCTACTTTGAGTTTCATATTTTTTAAATAAAACTCTACCGTGCGCGCAGACAAACCTAGTACATGGCCAACTTGTGCTATTGTTTTGCCTTGCAGCAAATAATAAAGTGCTTCAGCCTCACGCTTAGTAAAGTAAAGATCGCCATAGGCTTCTCCCAAATAATAAGCCGGTGCTTTATGTTTGCGATAATAGGCCGCGCTATGACGACGCTTACGCAAAAGATTACGCCCAATATCAGTAAAACGAAATTGTACATGATCTTCATTCTTCTCAGCCACCTCCTGTAGCACAGAATCCCAGTATTCCATAGTGTCCTCCTTTGTTATAGACAGCGTAAATTAAGCTATAAAACACACTATTAAGTCAATGCGGTAGGGTTCATTTAAGATTTCACTTACCAATACCACAGGGAAAAACAATAAAAAACATGCAGTGCGAAAACAAAAAAAATTTAAATCGTACGCTTTTGCTTAAATAAACGCTTGCTTAATGAGCCTAGCTATTTGTGCTAATATAGCAGTTCGACCATCGCGTACTTTCGCACATCATCCTTAAAAAGAAATACATGACTCCCAAATTTATCTGAAACCAAGAGCCTTTATAAATTTTACTTTTTCTCTTACATTTCTTCTCGTTTAAAACGTGCAATCATAGCCATTAAATTTTCACCTGCACGTGTCGGGCGCTCTCTAACATAAAATTTTTCATAGCTCTCGAGAATATATTCATATTCACGCGTCAATACAACCGGAATAATGCGCCGCGCAACTTGATAACTATCATCATGCTCAATCGTACAATGCTGAAATAAAATACATGCCAGCAGTGCTGCAATACTCGCTTTACGCGCAGGAGTTGCTGGCTTAAAATCCTGAATCATAAAATCAAGTGCGCGATCACGATCCCAATGACGCCAACGGTGAAACAGCTCTAAAGCGTCCGCGTATAGGCCCTGTTTATCGATATCAGTACTATGATTATCAAAACTCATCATAAATTTCATAATCGGAATCGTCGCCTCAATGTTTGCCCACGAGCAGTTTCCAATTTGTTGATCGGCAATCGGTAAGCTATCGATCTCTTGCAGCGATAATAATTCTTTTAACCCACTATGGATTTGCTTTACTTGTTGTCGCTCATAGGCTAACTGAAAAATCAGCTCTGGTGTAATTCGTGCAAGACGATTAATATAAAAAATAGGAATACGATCGTTTGGTGGAGAATCTTTAGCGCGATCAATAATTGATAGTAACTGACCATACTTCACTAAACTCAAAGCATGCCCTTCTTGGTTAATCGGCAAAATAAAATTATCTTGCTTTAAGAATTGATGCACAGCACGCATTTGATTAGCTTCCTTTGCTAAATAGTGATCTTGCTTTAACAGTAGCTGACTTTGCGCTAAAGCATCATAAATAAGTGATATCGCATCAAACCAAGGTGCAATCGCACGTGAAGCAAAATTATGCTGAAAGGCTGTTAAGGAATATCGAATCAAATCGATACTCGACTCTAAATAAAATCCTTCATAATCAACTTCAGTAAATACACCTTTGGTATCGACAATATCAACACTACCAATTAGCTCATAACGATGCCCCAATAATTTAACTTTAATATAATCGTTAGCAAACTCTGTACTACCTCCATGCTCGACCAATAGGCTTTTTAAGGCATCATTATGGCGCATGATCGGGCGCGCCAAAATAGGCTCACTCGAAATATTATAACTATTGGGATCACCTTTATACTCAAGCAACAAACGTGTTAATTCTAGATTATCATTACTTACAGCCCAATAAAGCGCTGTTCGCCCTGTTGCATCTTTTTGATTTGGATCCGCACCCGCTTCTAACAGCAGTTTTACTTTATCAAGACTATCAGCTATCACCGCTTGCGTGAGTGGCGAATAACCATATTCATCAAGATAATTTATATTTTCAGTTACAGATAGTATTTGCGCAACCAAATCCAAATTACCATGTAAAATAGCATGTGATAAATCCATGGTTATCCTCGCGACAATGTAGGCGCAGCACTAGGGCCAGGTGTGACACCAAGCTGGGCTTGCAATTTGTTATCGAGTTGCATACGTAACTCAGGATCGTGTGTCGCATCTTCAGCTAAGCGATCGGTCGCTTGCTGATTATTATGTGCATTACTCATCTTCGGTGGCACACCTTCTTTCATATTTTGCAAAAGTGGGTGTTGTTTAATGCGTCGTTGCGCCTGATCACCTTGCTGCTGTTCGGGGGCATCAAATAACGCCGTTGCATAACCTTCAGTAAATGCTTTTTGCCCTTCACGCTCAACACCACGTCGCCCCTCCCTCCCCAGCTCAGTATGGGGATTTACCTCTTCACTATCGATACGATAATCGGCAACATCTTGAGTGTCGACAATCAAAAGCAATGAACCAAGATCTACCGTTTGTGAGGGTCGCACAGCCACAAAGCGCAACCAGCCATTGTATGTAGACTCAAATACAATGGGCGTACCATCTACTTTTTTAAGATGCATTAGCAACTGGCCACGTCGTACGCGCTGTCCGGCAGATACTGCTACAGATATCACATCAACAGCTTGATCACTGATATGATTACTTAAATATATATTTTTTAACATATGTGCTCCATTAACTGACATCATGATAAAGGATAATCGACAATTTGCCAATTTTCAGCCTATCCCTTATCATCATACCTCATTCAACAAAAGGAATTTGTTAACCATGAAAACATATATTATTTCTGCTTCTATTGCGCTTGCTGCTTTTTCCTTAAATCAAGTGACACTTGCTTGCTCAAACGCTTTTGTCTCAGGCAAAGGTATTGCAGCCGTCGCTCGCACCATGGATCTTGAACTTAACAAAGGAGATGCACTGGGCTTGGGTGCTGCTGGCCTTGCAAATACAAGTAATATTAACTTACCGCAAAAAGCACCAATTCATGCACTTAAATGGCAGAATAAATACCCTTTTCTTGGCCAAACAGCCTTTAAAACATATGTGGTCGTCGATGGTATCAATAACCAAGGGCTTTATGCTGCATATTTAGACCTTCCAGATATAACCTACTATCCAACTTACAATCCTAAAGACAAGCGCCCTGAATTAGGCATTTTTGATGTGGTTAACTACGTGCTGGGAACAGCTAAAAATGTCGATGATGCACTAGCACAAATCAAAAAAGCCCAAATTATTGGCAGCGCATTTAAAATTGATTTTGACAATAAAATATTATTTGGTGGTAATCCTGTGCATGTAGTTATACGCGATGTAGGTGGTAGCAGTGCTGTTATCGAATGGACTAAATCACATGGCAAACCCACTATGCATGTTTATCACTATATTGGCGGCTCAGGGAAAGTCATCGAACATATTGATGGGCACGGCGTGCATACATACTCTAAAACACAAGCAGCAGTACTAACCAACTCACCTAATTACGGCTGGCAACTTAAAAATGCTGCTCACTATAATAAACTTTTTAATGGTAACACCAATAGAAAATGGCATCGGGTTTACTTGAATGGTTCGGGAATGTATGGCCTACCTGGATCATGGACACCTGTAGGCCGCTTTGTACGTGGTACACAGCTTATTCGCAACATGCCGACACCCCTCACTCAAGAGCAAGCATCAGCACTCGCAAATGAAGTGATAGATACCATGAAGGTACCGGCTGGTGGTAATCCATCAACTTCACTATGGAAAACAGTGAGCGATCTCAAACATCACATCTACTTTTTTAAATCACTGATGAACTCAATACCTAACTTGAAGACACATACCTCAGCAATTAAAATTCCACAGATTGATACAAATTGGCGTTCTTTCCATGTGGATACACTTGTAAGCCTAAAAAAACCGCCCACTAACTGGATAAATGCACAAGTGGTACAAGGAAAGATAGCTAATAAACAACAAGCTAAGGTCTCATATCAGCTGCTACATGCACCTGTGCCTGGTGATATCAAAGCAAAAGTTCAGTGGCAAAAATAGAGGAGCGTTACTTGTCTTCTTCTTTTTGCTGCGCTTCTGGCGGCTTCTGAGAGGCAACGGGCGTATCCTCGGCTGCCTCCTCCTCTTTAGCTTTACCCTGTTCCTCACCCTCAAGATTGCGAATTGACTCAAGCAATGTATACAATTCATTAACCATCGTATTGGTCTGCTCTAGCATTTTCTTTTGTTCTCCATGAAGCGTGGCACACTTCTGTATCATCATGCTGATCTGCGCCATTTTCACACCTAGCGGATCATCAATATCAACGTCTGGCGTTTGCGACATAGGATTGATCATAGTCTTAACATTTTTAACGATACCACCAAGGTCAAACTTCTTACTTAAATCTGATAATGGGTTTTTCTTAGTCATGATAATCACCTCTTCCGATCATTAATTCAATCAATTAAGTATAGCACAAACACTAGTGATAACATGTCATCAGATATCCCAACATGATCATTATTTGTTCTATCCTATTGAAAATTAATAGTTTTAAATTCATTTGGAGTCTGCTAAGATAACTATCCCTCAGTCGATGACATCATCTACTGAATAGAAATTACAGGCATGCGTCGCTACTTTTCGGGCGTGCTTGTTTTTTTTACCTTAAATCTTAAGGGTAAGTACATCGCTAAAAACATCGCCATCTCCATCTGCGGTATTTTTAACGGGGTACTTGAGATGCTTAATCCGGTGTGGTCAAGATTCATTTTTTAATGAAAGTCATGCACTCAAAAGACCTCAGACTGACACAAACCTACACCCCCATACACCGGATTAAAGCCTAAAATGCAGGCTTATCTGTAATTGCACGTCCCAATATCAAACTATGAATATCAGCCGTACCTTCATAAGTCACAACTGATTCTAGATTCAACATATGACGAATCACATCATGCTCAAGTAAAATACCATTACCACCTAAAATATCACGTGCACTACGTGCTATTGCTAACGCTTTGATCGATGAGTTGCGTTTTAATAACGAAATCTGTTCTGGTGTTGCAAGACCTTGTGCCATCAAACGCCCCACTTGCAAACACGCCAATAAACCAAGACTGATTTCGGTTGCCATATCGGCAAGCTTTTGCTGTACGAGCTGCTTGGCTGCAAAATTATTACGCGCACAAATATAATCGCGTGCAATATGATAACAGCGCTCTGCTGCACCGAGCGCACCCCAGCCAATTCCATAACGGGCATGATTTAAGCATGCGAATGCTGCTTTAAAACCTTCTGCATCAGGTAATATATGTGACTGCGGGATAACGACATTATCCAGATGAATAATACCTGATGGCACTGTGCGTAAAGAATATTTCCCCTCGATTAAACTGACACTGACACCTGCACTATTTTTATCGACTAAAAAACCACGCAAAATATCCGATGCATCTTTAGCCCAAATCACCATCACATCAGCCATATGCGCCAAACCAATCCAACGTTTGGTGCCACTTAAACGAAAGCCTTGCTTACAACTAATAGCATGTGTCTGCATGTTTTGTGGATCAGAGCCGTGCTCTGGCTCAGTCAAACCAAAACAACCAACTAAGGAGCCATCAGCTAATCCTGGCAGGTATTGTTGCTTTTGTGCATCACTACCAAAATTTGCAATCGCCTGCATCACCAAACCACAAGTAACACTTTGCAATGTGCGAAAACCACTATCGACACGTTCTAATGCACGCGACATTAAACCATAATGTACTGGCGATAACGTGTGATTAAAAAAACCAGCCGCCGCCATTTTTTGCAATATACTACGCGCTAACTGCTGCTGATCAAATGCCTTCGCAACCAATGGCTGTAATTGCTGTTGGCAAAACTGATCTGCCTTTTGCATGATAGCTTGCTCTTCATCAGATAAGAGCGTTTTGAAATTTAAAGGGTCTTGCCAATCAAATGTCATCCTCGACCTCCACAGCATTTTTTATATTTTTTACCACTACCACACGAACACGGATCATTGCGACCGATTTTTTTAGGCTTTAATTCACCATCATAAAACCAACGACCATTTTGGCGAATAAAATGACTACACTCATGTAATTCCTGTAGTTGATCATGAGAGGTAAAATAGGCGATAAATTCGACGCTACCTTCATCACCTTCTTCTACAGCATGTAATACTTTAAGCTCCATCCAACCAACAGTTGATGCCCAAAGATACGCATTTTCTTGATCAAAATTTTTAAGAGGCACGCCACACATAGTCTGCTTGATATAATCGGTATTTGCTTGAGAGTAAGCTGTATAACGCGAACGCATCAATTGTTCAGGGTGCTGTGGCAGCCTATCACCCGAAATAAAAGGATAACAGCAGGCTTCGAACAATTGCCCTGAGCCACAGGCACACGGTACTTTAAGTGGGCTCTGAGACACACGCCATCTCTTTGACGCTCGCAGGCTCCATATGCTCGACAACAAGCTGTAATTTACGTCGTCCACGGTATTCATTAACATCGAGTCTGAAGGCCATATGTGCCTCATGGCAGTGATAGTTTGGCCACATTTGTAGGTCAGCATTAAACGCGATCGCATCAAGAAAATACTGATGCCCTGGCACTTGCAATGTCATCTTAAGATGCTTCTCACCAACTAAACGCTGTTCTGCAATCGTGAATGTACCATCAAACGTTGGCTCTGAAAAACCTTGGCCCCACGGTCCTGCATTACGCAGCAGCTCAGCCATCTCTAATGTGAAGTCGCCAATTTTAAGCATACCATCTGATTCGACCTTACGTTCTAAGTCATCTTTACCTAAAATTTCTGCAACATGCTTGGCAAATGCTTCACGAAATTTTTCAAAGTTCTCAAGCCTAATTGACAAACCTGCTGCCATCGCATGACCACCAAATTTAGTAATGAGTTCCGGATGTCTAGTAGCAATCACATCTAAGGCATCTCGAATATGCAAGCCTTTAATTGAACGCGCAGAACCTTTAATTGTTTCATCAGATTCTTTAGCAAACGCAATTGTCGGTAAATGTAGTTTTTCTTTGACGCGTGCTGCCACAAGCCCAACCACACCTTGGTGCCAACGTGCATCATACAAGCACACACCCATTGGTAGTTTGCTGTCGAAAGATAACTGTTCAACATAAGAGAAAGCTTCATCACGCATCTGTGCCTCAAGCGCGCGACGCTCATGATTTAACTGATCTAACTGATGTGCAATACTCATCGCCTCATGGTAATCTTCAGAGAGCAAACACTCAATACCTAAAGACATATCATCCAAACGCCCTGCTGCATTTAAGCGTGGCCCAATCGCATAACCCAAATCAGATGCCACTAAATTATTGCGATTACGGCGCGCAATATTCAACAATGCAACAATACCTGGGCGCATATGTCCAGCACGAATGCGACGCATACCTTGATACACTAACGCACGGTTATTGCGATCAAGTGTCACGACATCAGCAACCGTACCGAGCGCAACTAAGTCTAGGTAGTTTGCCATATTAGGGCAGTCGTTACCCTGTAAATCAAACCAACCCTCATCTTTAAGAAATGAGCGCAATGCTAACATCACATAAAAAATAACCCCAACACCTGCCATATTTTTACTGGGAAATTCATCCCCAGATTGATTAGGATTCACAATCGCACAGGCATCCGGTAATTCCTTACCCGGTAAATGGTGATCGGTTATGATGACATCGACACCTGCCTCTTTGGCAGCTGCAACACCCGCAATACTTGAGATACCATTATCAACTGTAATGATCAAATCAGGCTCTTTAGCTTTTGCAACGGCAACAATTTCTGGTGTTAAACCATAACCAAACTCAAATCTATTCGGAACAATGTAATCGACATGCACCGCGCCCATAGCTCGCAAACAATGCACGGCTAATGTAGTACTCGTTGCACCATCAGCATCAAAGTCACCCACAACTAAAATATGTTCTTCGCGCTCTAATGCCTTAACCAATCGATCTATAGCCGCATCAATACCCTTTAACGATTTATAAGAATGCAAATCGGCTAAATCACGACTAAGCTCCATCGATGATCTAATATCTCGCGCGGCATACACGCGTTGTAATATTGGATGAAAATTTGCAAGTTCCCCATTTAATTCTGGCATTTCCTTGCGCACGATTTTTTTTCGCATATGAATCCCTTTATTTTTTATTTATTTCAACATCAAAAAAACACCCGTCACATTGACTAAATTTGTATTTCTTAATGAGGTAATTGTGACATTATAGTGACAAAGTCGACTACCAATACATTGAGTGTATGCATTATGCGCTGACATGAGTACACTATCATCGTTTCGGCAGCAATCATACCCAATCATAAACTGAGCCGCAACATTAATTTACAAGCGCAGCCCGAATTGTTTTAAAAATTTACGCATACGATACGAGTCGCCACCAATTGAGTAAAAACGGTTGACAAAGCGACAATATGCCGCTGATAAATCATGAGAGAGGGTATCGACAATCAAACACTGCTTAGGTATCTTTTGCAGTACATCTGACAAATCTAATTCTGGCATTAATCTCATATAATTCACACCATTTAATCTGGCTAATGCCAATATGACAGGATCATCACTTATAACCATTTTCCACGGTACACGTCTCTGTGGTGTAATGACTTTACCCTGCCCCCACAACCATAACGCACGTAGCTCATGAGACTGCTCTGAGTTATGCAATAACATTTGTAGTTCATTAAATAATTGTACGGTTCGTGGCCCATCTTTACCTTGTGGTAAATGTGAAAAGAGTGAGCGCCCACACAAAGTAATAGGCGCCTCGACAATTACATCTAAAGGCTCAGGACAAGACAGATACCAAGACCTAGGCGTTGGCGCAAGCAGCTTATAACCCTCAGTCAAATTGTTATTCAAGTAAGTAATACAGCTGTCAGCTTGTGCTTGATTAAGCTCGATAGCCTCTTGGCTTGCAGCATATACATTGGCAATATCCAAAGTAATACTCAATGGATCAGCACACAACCAATGCGCGTGCCTGCCTAAGCCATGAAAACTTGCACGCAATGACGCATAATCATAATGGTCTGCAGGATAACCAAACAAGGTCATCACAAAACCATAGAAATCATGATGTAATAATGCCGGTTCAACATAAGGTGCTACCAAACTTATTTGGGGCTGCCAGATTCTCTTTAGCATAAAATTTACTCAAAAAATACTGTGGGTGCTAATTATAGCGTTTTTATACCTCAAACAGTATAATTACCGATCTACAAGATAGCTCAGGCAACATAAATATGATAACTGCGATTTATAACTACCCTTTTCCACAACTCAAGATCGATGATGAATACTACCTTAGAGAGCAACGCTCTGAAGATGTTGATGCCTTCTTCGAGTATTACAGTAACCCTGAGGTCGCTCAGTACATTCTCGCTAAAACACCCAAATCAGAAAAAGAAGCGCGCGAAGAACTTGAATACTGCCGCAAATTATTTAAGTTTCGCCATGGCATTTATTGGGCGATCGCGCGTAAATCCGATGATCACATGATTGGCGCTGTTGGTCTTTATATGAATAATCATCATCATCGTGCTGAAATCTGTTATGACCTACATAAAGATTATTGGCGTAAAGGTATTATGACACGTGCGATGTCAAAGGTAATGGAACATATGTTCCGCTATGGTGGCTTACATCGCATTGAGGCGATCACAGTAAAAGAAAATACTGCCTCAATAGCCATCCTTAAAAAACTTGGTTTTAACTTCGAAGGCTCACTTGTCAACTACCGCTACTATGATAACAAGCCACATGATGTTGAGATGTTTGCAATCACCAAGAAAGACTTCAAACCACTCTAGTAAAATGATACCATTGGTCAATGAATAGTCGTTTGAAGGATTCACAACGCCAACCCTCAGCCTTGCTACCGCTGTGCGCCACAGAGATGTGGGAGCGCTTTGGTTTTTATATCATCCAAGGCTTACTCATCATCTTAATCACAAATCACTTTGATTTACCCGATAAAGATGCATATCTTATCATGGGGACTTATGGTGCACTCGTATATATGTCACCGCTGGTTGGCGGTTTTTTTGCTGATCGCTTCTTAGGTTTTCGCTATTCAATATTATTAGGTGCCCTATTTCAGTGCCTCGGCTACATCTTAATTTCGATTATTACACCAACATTGATGCACTGGGGGCTTGCCTGCGTCATTCTTGGTAATGGCTTTCTAAAACCAAATATCGCAAGCTTTCTTGGGGAATTTTACGAGAAAAATGATCATCGTCGTCACTCTGGCTTTACCTACTACTATATGGGTTTGAATACTGGTGCTTTTATTTCCACGCTCACTGCCGGTTTTATCCAACAAGCCTGGGGGTGGCATTTATGCTTTCTCATTGCTGCATTTGGTATGTTAGTCGGTATAACAATATTTTTACTCGGTAATCGCACCTATGGTAAGGAAGGGTTACCTGCCGATAAAAAAATAAAAAAACACTTACCGATGTTTTTACTCTTAACCACCTGCTTATGCCTTGCTGTAGCGAGCATCAGTTATGGCCTACTTACACATGCACATATTGGTGACGATGTCCTAGTCGCTTTTGGAGCCGTAACATTATGCTTTTTGATCTACATTGCATTTAAGCGTAAAAAACAAGAGCGGCGTAATTTAATCGCGCTCACTTGGCTGATTTTATTTGCCGTGATTTTTTGGGCGGTATATTTTGAAATGTTTTCAGTCGTCAATTTATTTATCGAACGTAATGTCGATCGCCATCTATTTGGCATGGAGTGGCCACCACTGGCTTTTCTCTCCCTAGAATCCGTATTTATTGTCGTGCTAGGTTGGCCGCTTGCACTGTTATGGCGCCGCCTAAATAAAATCAAGAAAGAACCCTCACTTGGCGTGAAGTTTGCACTTGCACTCTTAGCACTGGCATTAGCCATGTGGTTACTTGCTTTTGCCATCCACCACCATACTGTAACCTACCTAGTGATACCTGGGTGGTTGTTTTTATTTTTCTTGTTACTCACACTTGGCGAAATGTTACTATCTCCGACAATTCTTTCTGCCGTTACTGAACTCGCGCCACAAAATCTGGTCGGCATGATGATGGGCGTACAATACATGGCGATTGGTTTTGGCAACATTGTCACAGGATACCTTGGGCAAATTGCTGCTGTACCTAAAAATGAACATGACCCAAAACTCACTGATAACATATATGCGCATGCATTTAATACTTATGCGCTAGTGAGCCTCTGCGCTGCTATTCTTATCTTTATGAGTGCACCTTTTATCACGCGTTTAATCAATCAAAATAAAAAATAGATTTGCATCACATTTTTTTGACGGTATGATATTCGTTTCTTCTAATATCTCAGAGGACTCATCATGCTCTCACAAGTAACTTATATCTGGATCGATGGTGCTAAGCCCACTCATACATTACGCTCTAAATTGCGCATTATCGAGCATCCCGATGGCCCAATTACGCTTAAAGATTTTCCCGAATGGGGCTTTGATGGCTCATCAACCTACCAAGCCGAAGGTTTTGACTCAGACCTCACCCTCAAACCTGCATGCTTTGTCAAAGACCCACTACGTACAGGTAAAGACTATCTATTATTGTGCGAAGTGATGAACCCTGATGGTAACCCACACCCGACAAACAAACGTGCTGTGCTACGCCACTTAATGGAACAAGGCGGCAAAAACCATGATATTTGGATGGGCTTCGAGCAAGAATACACTCTATTCGACGGCTCAACACCGCTTGGCTGGCCTGAACGCGGCTATCCTGCACCACAAGGTCCATTCTACTGTGGTGTTGGTGCCGATGAAGTATTCGGCAGAAATCTAGTGACTGAACATACTGATGCCTGTATAGAAGCAGGCATTATGATCTTTGGCATTAATGCTGAGGTCATGCCAGGTCAGTGGGAATTTCAAATTGGCTATCGCGGTATCAATAGCGAATCGGCAGACCCACTCAACACTTCAGATCACTTATGGATTGCTCGCTGGCTACTTTATCGCATTGGCGAAAACTATAACATTAGCGCCACACTCGACCCAAAACCAATCAAGGGCGACTGGAATGGTGCGGGCTTACATACCAACATCTCAACTAAAGACATGCGTGACCCAAGCTGCGGCAAAAAATCGATTGAAACCAGCATTAAAAAACTCGAAGCAAATCATAGAGCACACATATGCGTTTATGGCCATGCACTCGAAGAACGCCTCACTGGCAAGCATGAAACCGCATCAATTAATCAGTTTAGCTGGGGCGTGGGTGACCGCAGTGCATCAATTCGCTTACCGCGATCCGTCGAACAAAAAGGTTGTGGCTATCTCGAAGATCGGCGCCCAGGTGCAAATGCAAACCCCTATGATATTAGCATTATGCTACTCACAACAATCTGCGATTTACAGTTACCAAGTTAAAGATTTAAGTCTTGCGACTTATGCGAGTGTCGCGCTTTTTATACAAGAATAATAATAGCGCTGGCAACAGCATCAATACAATCCCCAAACAAAATACAAGCTCGTAATGCCAAAAGCTACCGACATTAATATTTTCAGGTGGGATAAAGCCAACTACAAGTGCTATCAGGCAGCCACCCATACCAAGCAAACAGGTTAAGCCTGCACCTAAGCGCCTGCCGGGAATTTGAAATGCATTGGGTTTCAATGTGTATTTGCGTACAATAAGCACTATGGCCGCAATAAACATAAATACATACATTAACACATATAACTGTGTGCTCAGATCGGTAAGCAACCAATAAGAACCATTCACACTCGGCATTAGTAAAAACACCACGCATACCATGCTCACAAGAAGCGCTTGCACAACTAAGATATGGCTGGCAACGCCATTAGTATTGACATAGCAAAGCTTCTTAGGCAAATAACCATCCTCGCCAGCTAGTAATAGACCTTTCGCAGGTGAGATCATCCAGTTAATCATACCACCGAGACTTCCGACTAAAATCATAATACCCAAGATGGGTAACAACCAATGAACTCGATAAGCATCAAAGAACATACCGAACGCTTGCATCACACCTTCAACTAAATTAATTTTATCGGCAGGTACCACAAACGCAATTGCAATCGAGCCAAAGAACATGGTTAACATGATAATGATCACTGACATCAACATTGATTTTGGTACAATCTTTTGTGGATTCTCAATGTTTTTAACATGGACGGTTGCCAATTCCATACCGAGAAAAGAGGTAATAATCGCCGTTAGAGAAATCCAACTCTGACCGTGATAAAAGTCTGGTAAAAAATGTGCTGAACTGAAATGTACTTGTAGTGGCGCACCACTTACCCACCATACAATCGCTAAGAATACAATCGTAATCACCGGCACAATCATACCAAACAGTGCACACACACTCGAAAATTTTGCTGAAACATGCACGCCTTTAAGATTAATCCATGTCAGCACCCAAAATACGCCTAAAATCACTGAGACTAAATAGCCTTTATTTTGAGCCAAATGCGGATTAATTAAATATGCTGCAATGCCTGCAATAAATGATAATATTGTTGGGTACCATACCATCGTGTTAATCCACTGCAACCAAATCACAAAGAATGCCAGCTTATCTCCCATTGCTGTCTTTACCCAATCGTGAATACCATTATGATCAGGCATATTTGACGAGAGTAATGCTGAGATTAGTGCTGTTGGCAGTAAAAATAATACCGTACCGAGAATAAAGAAAAAAGGTAGCGTATGACCAAACAATGCAGTTGCTGGCATATTACGAATACTATCTATTGAACCGACAATTAACATCGTCAGTAGGAATAAGTTTAATGATCTAGCTTTAAACACGCTCATTTGATGGATTATATCAGAACACTATCTACCTAAACAGGGTTATCGATATCGATAAACTCATAAGACAGATTAAATTGTTTAACAAGTGCTTGTCCAAGTGCCTGCACACCATAACGCTCAGTTGCATAGTGACCTGCCGCATAAAAATGAATACCATTCTCACGCGCAATATCAACTGTACGTTCTGATGCTTCACCAGTTATAAAAGCATCAGCGCCTTTATTAATTGCAGCATAAATATAATCTTGTGCACCTCCCGTGCACCAAGCAATCGTTTTTATTTTTGAAGCTTTGCCTGGAATATGTAATGGTGCACGTTTCAAGCATTCAGTGATATGCTTTGCAAAAGCCTCACCCGACTGTGGATGTCGACAATGACCATACCAAGTCAATGCAGGCACTTCACCTAAAGAAATCTGCCCTTCTGGATTTAAATCTAACACTCGAGCCAGCTCAACATTGTTGCCCAATGTTGGATGTGCATCTAACGGTAAATGATAAGCAACTAAATTAATATCATGTGCTAAAAGTGTTTTAAGTCGACATTGTTTCATACCAACAACACAGGGATCTTCACCCTTCCAAAAAAAACCATGGTGCACAAGTAATAAATCAGCTTTAGCTTTAACTGCTGCATTTATTAATGCTTGATTAGCGCTCACACCACAGATGATTTTTTTAATCTCAGTATTGCCGGCAACTTGCAAACCATTGGGGCAATAATCTTGAAAATTTTGAGGTGTGAGCAGTTCATTAAGATAATTGATTAACGTCGTACGTGCTATCATTCAACGTGCTCACTGTTTTTATGTGGCAATATTGAAACACGTTTGATTGATGCACCAAGCTGTGAAAGCTTTTCTTCCATACATTCATAGCCGCGGTCGAGATGATAAATACGATCAACAACCGTTTCACCTTGAGCCATAAGTGCTGCTAATACAAGTCCAGCTGATGCACGCAAATCAGTTGCCATCACAGGCGCTCCTTGCAAATATTCAACACCCTGACACACAGCTTTATGCCCTTCAAGATCAATTTGAGCCCCTAAACGTCTTAACTCTGGAATATGCATAAAACGATTTTCGAATACATTTTCACTCACTTCAGCGCGACCTTCAGCCACTGTATTAAGTGCCATAAATTGCGCTTGCATATCGGTAGGCATTTCTGGAAAGGGTGCTGTGCTAATATCAACAGCTAATGGGCGCTTGCCACGCATATCAAGACTCACCCAATCATCACCAACTTCAATGTGTGCACCCGCTTCTTTAAGCTTATCTAGTACAGCTTGTAAAATATTCGGTTTAATATCTTTAATCTTAATACTGCCCCGTGTCATCGCCGTTGCAATCAAATAAGTACCTGCCTCAATACGGTCTGACAATACCCGATAACTGCCACCACTAAGCGCTTCAACACCTTCAATTTTAATCGTATCTGTACCATAACCATCAATACGTGCACCCAATGAATTTAAAAATATCGCCAGATCACTCACCTCAGGTTCACAAGCTGCATTGTGTAATACCGTTGTGCCACGCGCCAATACCGCTGCCATCATTACATTCTCGGTACCCGTCACCGTTACTTTTTCGAAGGTTAAACGACGTCCACGTAATCGCTGTGGTACTCGAGCCTTGATAAAACCATTTTCAACTGAAATATGCGCCCCCATTTGACGCATCATATCGATATGTAAATTTACTGGACGTGTGCCAATAGCACAGCCGCCAGGCAGTGACACTTCAGCACAACCATAACGCGCCAACAATGGCCCCAATACTAAAATAGATGCTCGCATCGTCTTTACCAATTCATAAGGCGCCTTATAAGAATGTAAATGTGATGAATCAACCTCAAGACTCATACGGTCACCCATCATAATATGCACACCCATATGACCAAGCAATTCGATCATCGTAGTCACATCATTCAAATGTGGAATGTTTTCGAGCGTCAGCGGTGCTTTCGTTAAGATTGTTGCCGCTAAGATTGGCAACACTGCATTTTTCGCACCAGAAGCACGAATCGTACCATGTAAGGGCTTGCCGCCATTAATAATTAACCTATCCATATATTCTTCCATATCAAAAGGGTAGTGTTTTTACCAGCAAACTAAGCAACTGATAACATTTTTTGAATACCAAACAACTCAGAAATGCGCAATACATGCTCAGGAACATCTAAGTAAGTGACCTTTATACCGAAGGATTGTGCTTGACGCAACCATGTTAACATCAAACTTAAAATCGTACTGTCAATCCGGTGCACACGTGAAAAATTAATATGCATTTCCTTGGTTGTTTCAGCGCGAATGACTTTGTCAAACACACGTCTCCACTCGTTGACATTATCAAAGCCAACGTCTCCAATCACGTAATAAGCATCACCAGAGCGGCTGATTTCGACACGCATATTAGCTCCGCGCCACTTTTTGGTTATGCTCTCGAAGACGTTTAATCAAACCCGCAACACCTGATTTATGCAAAACACCATTAAACTGTGAACGATAACTTGAAACCATACTAATGCTTTCGATACTAAAATCATATACGCGCCAATGGTGTTTACGTCTAACGAGTTTATAACGTACCGAAATTTTATTACCATTTGGGCGAATTACGACACTATGAATACTTAACAAACGGTATTTGTTAAAGTCCGAGCGTAGTGGATAAAAGCGAATCTTGTCACCATCATATTGCTCGACTGCAGCCGCATAAGTGTTAACGATCATATCAGTAAATTCATGCATAAACTCGCGTCGTTGCTCCTTCGTCGCCTTGCTCCAATAGTGTCTACCCAGCACTGAGCGCGCCATAGTTTTAAGATCAAAATGTGGCACCACGTTTTCATAAATAATACGTGCGACTAACTTATGATTACCGAGGCTTTTTTGGTGACGATCAAGCTCAGACAAAAGCGTATCAGCAACAGCTTTCATGTAATTTACCGGATTATCAAGCTTCGTCTCAGCCGTCGTCTGCTGCTCTTGCTTTGCTACCTCTTCAGTTGCAAAACTACTGATAGTGAAGCAGACCATCACTGCCATTAAAAAAAATTTTAAACTACGCATAGGTTTCTCCTTTAAATAGCCTCACCGTCATCATGAGACTTTTTCTTTTCTTTGTCTTTATCTTTGTCTTTACCTTTATCGTCATTTTTTACATTATAAATGAGTTGTCCAACGACATTTTCTAAGATTAAAGCTGAATGAGTGGTTTCAATAGTTTCTCCAGGTTTTAATTCTTGTTCTTCAAAACCAGGTAAGACACTAACATAGTTGGCACCCAATAGCCCTTGTGTAAGCACACTGGCACTTGAATCCAACGGAATATCTTTCACATCTTTCTCAATTTTTAAAGTAACACGTGCACGAAATGTTTTGGGGTCCAAATAAATCGCAGTCACTTTACCCACTTTAACCCCGGCAATTGCCACTGGCGCGCGTACTTTTAAACCACCGATATTATCAAAATCTGCATAAAGCGTGTAGTAATCACCATTACCAATATTGGTCAACCCACTCACCCAAAATGCTAATACCAGCAGCGCTACAAAACCTGCCATCATAAATAATCCGACAACAGCCTCAAGTGTGCGATTGTGTTTATTTTGTGCCACCTTACCATCCTCCCATCATAATCGCTGTCAATACAAAATCCAGCGCCAATGTCATCAATGACGAATACACCACGGTGCGTGTGGTTGCTCTACTAATACCAGCGGCATTCGGTTCGGCAAAAAAACCTTGATAGACTGCAATCCAAGTATCAACAACACCAAAGACCACGCTCTTAATCACACCGTTTAAAATATCATTATGAAAGCTTACTGATGATTGCATATTTGACCAAAACGAACCGGCATCAACACCTAGCCAGCCGACACCAACACCATAACCACCTAAAATAGCAACTAGATCAAATAAGATCGTGAGCAATGGCAGTGCGATAAACCCCGCCCATAAGCGTGGTGATACGATATACCAATATGGATCGACGGCCATCATTTCAAGACTGCTAATTTGCTTAGTCGCACGCATCAAACCGATTTCTGCTGTTAAAGAAGACCCGGCACGCCCAGCAAATAAGAGTGATGTCACAACAGGCCCCAGTTCTCTTACAACAGCAAGTGCTAATAGCGAACCCAACTCAGCTTCTGCACCAAATTTTTCTAGTGTATTATACCCTTGCAATGCCACCACCATACCAATAAAAACACCAGATAATAAAATGATCGCCAACGACAGCACACCAACACGATAAATCTGATTGGCTAACAAACTCCAAGCTTGGCGCATACGCGGTGGTGACATCAAAGAACGCCCCAAAAACGCTCCTGACTGACCAAGTCGTTCGCAAAAGGCAATACTCTCTGCCCCAATTCTTTGAAATAAGCCCATCATATACCCAACTCCTTAGCATAATCCTGTGCTGGATATTGAAACGATACCGGACCATCTGGTAAGCCATGTACAAATTGATTCACTGCGGGCTCAGAATCTTCGAGCAACGCTTTCGACTCACCAGAACCAATCACTTTGCCATCAGAAATAATATAAGTATAATCAGCAATACGTGAGGTTTCTTCGACATCATGTGATACCAAAACCGTTGTTAAACCTAAAATATCATTCAGATGACGAATCAATTGTTGTAATACACCACGTCCAATGGGATCTTGCCCCGTAAACGGTTCGTCATAAAGCATAATATCCGGGCCTAATATAATCGATCGTGCTAACGCTACACGTCTGGCCATACCACCCGATAGCTGATCAATACGTAACTCACTCGCACCACGCAAACCCACTGCCTGGAGGTTCATCAACACCAAATCACGGATCATATCTTCTTTAAGCTTGGTATGCTGACGCAATGGAAAAGCCACATTCTCAAATACATTTAAATCGGTAAACAGTCCACCCTCTTGAAACAATATGCCGAGCCGGCGGCGCAGGTGATAGAGCTCTTTTTTATTTAGTTGATACGGATTAATTGAATCAATCGTCACGCTCCCCGAGTCTGGCAGCAACTGGCCGCCTATGATATTGAGCAACGTCGTTTTACCGGTACCACTCGGTCCCATGATTGCTGTCACCTTGCCACGTTGAACATTCAGATTGAGTCCAGTAAAAATTGACTTCGTCTCACGTGCAAAATATAAATCCGAGACTTCTATGATGTGATCAGCGTCCATACTGACTATCTCATCCTTTTGTTCCACAAAAAATGCGTACCCAAACAGGGTACATTTGATTATAATACCTCAACCTGGGGCAATTGCCTATAAATGACACGCATCTATCTTAATTTTGACTAAATCAGAGTGAAATAAATTCAAAGTATTACAGGAATTATCTCATGTCATACCCAAAAAAAATTCAGCAGAAAGCTGAAAAAATAAAACTATTAATCCTCGATATTGATGGTGTTTTTACTACGGGTCAAGTATGCCTTGATAAAGATGGTCATGAGCTTAAAGTCTTCCACTCTCATGATGGTTATGGCATTAAAAATCTCCAGCGCCAAGGTATTCATGTTGCTATTATTTCAGGTCGCAATAGTAAAGCTTGCGAGCATCGAATGAAGGAACTCGGAGTTACGCGTATCCACCAAGGTATCAAGAAAAAGCTGCCGGTATTTGAATCTCTGCTTAAGGAGCTTAATCTCGATCCTAGTGAATGTGGTTATGTCGGTGATGATGTACCGGATATTCCTGTGATGAAGCGTGTCGGCCTAAAAATTGCTGTGGCCAATGCCACCCAACCCGTTAAAGACATTGCCGATTGGCAGACAACAATTGAAGGTGGGCGCGGCGCGGTACGAGAGGTGTGTGATCTAATCATCTATGCTCAAGACAAAGGATTCGACCATGTCACATAAATCGATCACTATCAGTTTCATTTTAATTGCTGCCATGATGGCAGGTACGATATTTTTCTTTCATCAGCAATACATCACACCTACGAACGTAACAAACAAACAGCAGTACGATAGCTTTGCTCACAACATTCAACAAACCCACTTTACTGAAACCGGTAGTGTTGACCACGTCTTTGTTGCCCCTGCTGCCAAACACTATGCACAACAAGATTATGTACTGATTAACCAACCTCATGTGGTGATGCATAATAAAGATGGTGATTGGATTGCCAGTGCCGATAGTGGCAAAAGTATCGACAATAATAGCGAATTACATCTCGAAGGCCATGTACACATTACCCAACCAGCAACAGCACGTACACCCGCCACTGAAATGACAACCACATCGGCGATTATCTTTCCAAAACGCTCTTATGCCCAAACCGATGCAATGGTGGTGATTCAACGTGGTGGTACAGAAATAGAGGGCAAGGGTGCGATTGCAAATATGAAAACTGGTATGATCAAATTACTTTCTCAAACACGAGGCCACTATGTTCCGACACCTTTGCATAGCTAGTATTGCCCTTGCATACTCCTACACCTATGCCGATAACAAACCCAAAACTAACGACCCATATTACTTTGTCGCTGATACAGCAACCTATTTATCCAAAGCGCATCAAATCGCCTACGAAGGCCATGTTAAAGTTGATCAGGGCAAAACACACTTAACCGGTGATAAACTTGTGATCCACTTAACCGCAGACAACAAAGTCAAAAGCATGATCGATAGTGGCAACCCTGCAACCTACCTAACGAACGACCCACATCATTCTGGCATGATCCATGCTAAAGCCAATAAAATTACCTATAACCAACAAACTGATACCGTCAGCCTCGATGGAAATGCGTTCGTCAAGCAACACGGCAATAGCATCAAAGCCGCGCATATTACTTACAACAAAACAACGGGTACATTACATACACATGGTACTAAAGTAGAGCAAACAACGCATATTACGGTAATGCCGCAAAAGCCAAAATGACGGTATGACATCCCCACCCAACTTTGTTAGAATGACTCACAAAATAGGTAATTTAATGTCTAAATTAACAGCAAATAACATCACTAAAAGCTACCGTTCACGTACCGTTGTGAACGGTATTAGTTTGTCAGTTAACGAAGGTGAAATCGTCGGGATGCTCGGCCCTAATGGTGCGGGTAAGACAACGAGCTTTTATATGATTGTAGGCTTGGTAAAGCCTGATAGTGGTTCAATTAGTTTAGACGGCACCGATATCACCCATATGGCAATGCATCAGCGTTCGCGCATGGGTATTGGCTACCTACCACAAGAAACATCGATCTTTCGCAAACTCACCGTACGTGAAAACATCTACGCAATTTTAGAATTACGCAAAGAATTGACTAAAGCACAACGTCAACAGCAACTTGACGATTTACTTGATGAATTTCATATTAACCACTTAAAAGATGCGCAAGCGATTAGCTTATCTGGAGGCGAAAAACGTCGCGTTGAAATTGCACGCGCATTAGCACTGGATCCTAAATTTATTTTACTCGATGAACCTTTTGCTGGCATCGATCCAATTTCTATTATTGACATTAAACGCATTATTAAACACCTTGCCAAACGAAAGATTGGTGTGTTGATCACAGATCACAACGTACGCGAAACACTCGATATTTGCCAACGCGCTTATATCGTCAGTGAAGGTAGCGTGATTGCCGATGGCACACCTGAGACAATACTAAAGCATGATCTCGTGCGCGAAGTCTATCTAGGTGAAGAATTTACATTATAACCCTTGAGGAGTATGACTATGACACCACAATTTACAGGACACCAAATTGAAATCACACCAGCACTACGTGAGTTTACTGAAAAAAAGCTCACCCGTTTAAAACCACATCATGGTGATATTACCAGCATCCACATCATTTTCCATGTTGATAAATTAAATCAAATTGCAGAAGCACAAGTCACTGTGCCCGGACAAACGATTCATGCCAAAGCACATGATGAGAATATGTATAACGCGATTGATGCTATGGTGCAAAAATTATCGCGTCAACTTATCAAATACAAAGAAAAACACACAGATCACAGGGAGTAAATCACTAACATGACCTTGGACAAACTGTTAAAACCAGATCATGTGATCTGTGATGATGCGAATATCATGAGCAAAAAACAAGTGCTAGACTGCATTGTTAAATGTGCCTGCGACCATGATGAAAGGCTGAATTATGTCGAGGTACTGCAAGCACTGATTCGCCGCGAACGTCTCGGCAGCACTGCAATTGGCCATGGCATTGCAATTCCTCATGCACGCATTCCTAATATTGATCAGCCAATTGTATGCTTGCTAACACTGCATAACGCGCTTTCTTTTTATGAAGAAGAGACCATTGCCGTCGATATTATCTTTGGCATACTCGCACCAATTGAAGCAACTGATGCACAGCTTGCGATTCTGTCTGATATTACCAAGCGTCTTCAACATAAAAGCTATCGCGATAGTTTGCGTAATGCTAAAACAGGCGAAGCATTGTATAAGGCCGCATTAACACAGCCTGAGGAAACTCAAGATGATCAAAAAGACACTGGCGATATCAAATAAATTAGGCTTACACGCCAGAGCATCGATGAAGCTGGTTGATACCGCCTCACGCTTTCAGGCATCTGTGACTATGCATATTGGTGGACAAAAAGTTGATGCTAAAGATATGCTGCAAACCATGTCTGTCGGCGCTAATAAAGGCACCGAAATTGAATTTATTGTCGATGGACCAAACGAAAATGAAAGCATGCAAGCAATCGAACAATTGCTTAATGATAAATTCGGTGAAGGTGAATAACCATAGTGCTGTACCCATTACAGCTTCAAGACCACGTCATCCAAGTTGAAATTGCTGATACACCTGCAACTAGAACATACGGGTTGATGCATCGTACAAGCCTTCGACCAGACCACGGCATGCTGTTTGACTTTAAGCAATTAACCCATTCAGGCTTTTGGATGAAAAACACCAGCATCCCATTGGACATTGGCTTTTTTAATAAAAACCATCAGCTGCTCGAAATACATCAACTCACGCCCTACTCACTTAAATCTATCAAACCCGCAAAACCTTACTACACAGCACTTGAAGTCAATCAAGGTTGGTTTTTGAAACATCACATAAAAATAAACGCTTGTTATAAGTTACCCACCAGGGTCTGACCCGGCTATTGTCATCTGCTCAATCCAGATAGAGCCTGTACGCACATTACCACGCGTATCGATATCATTACCGACAGCAACAATTTGTTGGAACATATCTTTAAGATTACCAGCAATCGTGATTTCACTAACTGGATATTGAATCTCGCCATTTTCAATCCAAAAACCTGCCGCACCACGAGAATAGTCGCCAGTCATAATACGCAAACCATGACCGATTTGCTCAGTCACCAAAAGCCCCGTACCCATTTCTTTAAGCATGTGCTTTAGATTCATAGCTGAATGATTAATACAGAGATTAAAAACACCACCGGCATTACCGGTTGTGTGCATACCTAAACGTCGTGCCGAATAACTACTTAAAACATAGCTTTCAAGTATGCCATCTTTGATGAAATCGCGTGACGCTGTCTTTACACCTTCATGATCAAAGGGTGCACTGCCTAATGCGCCAATTAAATGCGGTTGTTGCGAGATATGGATAAAATCGGGGAAAATCCGTTTTTCTAAATGATCAAGCAGAAAACTACTTTTACGATAGAGGTTACCACCACTGACTGCACTGATAAAAGCACCAAGTAATTGCTTTGCTTCATGATTCATAAAAATAACTGGTATTTTTTGGGTTTTAATTTGGCGTGGTTTTAAACGTCTTAACGTTGCTTCAGCCGCTGACTTTGCTATCACACTCGCATCTTGCAATGCGCTTGGGTCGCGTGCGGTTGTGTAGTCATAATCACGTTGCATATCCGTGCCTTCTTTAGCTACAACACTACAACTAATCGCATGTCGCGATGTTTGATAACCGCCGATAAACCCCTCAC
>JAUIDD010000002.1 GCA_030429175.1 Gammaproteobacteria bacterium | reverse complement strand
GCTACTCGCTTGGAGAAAGGCCTGGTAAATTTCTTTTGTGCATTTATGCTTCGACATCTTTGAAACACCATCAGTTTTTAAAAACTGACAGATTAACTCAATTTTTAGCTAAGTGCGAAACTCCTGTCTGATTCTCATGCTGTATCTGCTGATGATTTAGCTAGATTATCATCGAGTCTTATAACGTTGAATCGTATTTTTAGTGATGATGGAATGCCTAGTAGTCGATTAGATTTACTTTTTTTATGCGCGCTTAGTGCAAAATTACCTACAATGGTTTCTGACTGTTGTGTGGCGGTTTCATCAGTTCCAACTTCACAGTTACCAATAATACCAAAACCAAATATTGTTGCAGATTTATTTCATTTCTCAAGTTTTAAAGGTAAGGTTCCAGATGTATTACCTGCCCCTGGGGAAACTCCTTTATCAGATCATTCGCAGTTGACAGTAAGTTATTCTCCTTAGATCCAATATTTCAGGTATAACACGATACGTCCAAGGAAGCGTTGACGCCATGGACGGTGAGTGCCAAGATCATCGATAAAAATTTCTTTGGCGTGTTTAAGATCTTCTTCGAATAATGAAATGAGTTGTTGTTTGGATGAGAAGCGTCTGACATTGACATCGATTTCAAGGTCATGGAGCAGGCTGCGATGATTTAGGTTGCTCGAGCCTACCAACATCCAGTTATCGAGGATGAGTGTTTTGGCGTGTAAGTTACTCGGCATATATTCAAATATGCGTACCCCATTTTTAAGTAGGCTGTAATAGAATGTAGAAGATGCCCATGGCATCATCAATACGTCTGATTTTTTGGGCAGTAAAATACGTACATCTACACCACGACGCGCGGCTTCTTTGATACGACGCAATAAAAAGTTATCTGGCACAAAATAGGCATTAGTAATCCAAATACGCTTTTTACAGTGTGATACTTTACGTAATAAGTTTTTATAGAGGATGCGCCTGCGTATCCATGAATAATTTAAACGTATGACAGGATTGCGACGGACATGATGAAAAATATCTTGGATACGTTCTTGGATAGAGCGATGACTCCAAGCAGCTTCAAACGCTTTTGTTAGGCTGCTAAGTTCAGGTTGTTGGATGCGCACCGATGTATCACGCCAGTTGCTGCCATCGTTTTCATAAGGCATGTGAGCCTTAGTAATATTCATGCTGCCGATATAAGTGATCTGATTGTCGATAATACAGGTTTTGCGATGGTTGCGTTTATTCGCTTTAAGGAAGAGATAAGTCCATTTCAATAAAAATGGCAGTTTAATGATGGAGCGGCTGTAGTTCCATAGTTGCCAGGGGAAGGGGTGATAGATACGTGTTTCGGCACCAGCATGTTCGAGGGGTTTGGCATAAGTTGCAGTCCACGCGGGCGTGCCAGCACCATCAACTAGGATGCGAACTCTCACACCACGCCTACAAGCATCAATCAGCGCACTGGTAATAAGCTCGCCGATACTATCACGTTGGAAGATATAAGTTTCAAGGTCGATAGTAGTTGTCGCCTGCGCGATATCCTTTAGCATATGATCAAAATGTGCCTTGCCATTAGCAAAGATGCGTTCTTTAGGCCTGGGCCAGGGGCTAGTCTTCCTTTTTGGGAGCGTTGTTTTCATCTTCTTGACAAATTTTCAAATGGTTGGTGTTAGCAAAGTCCAATATTGACTGATAAAGCTCAGGATTAGATTCTTTGAGCTTTGGATCGAGTAGCACACATCTATGTCCATCTTTAGTGGATGGTTGTAGTAGTGGGGAGTATTTAATGCGGCGACGCTCAAAAGTTGATAAATTGCCGCTCATACGCTCAGCCCAATCGCTTGGGCGAAACGTCTCACCACTTTCAGTGATGCCCTCAATAATAATTTTTGATTTTTTGTCAGTCATATTGATGAAAAAAATTAAGTAAATTGTGTTATATTATAGCACCTATTAACCCGATACATGTACATAATGTTCATAAAGAGCACTGCATGTTTGACAAGAGATTATGAACGATGTCAGATGAAAAACCAAGCACTAATCGTGGGATGCGCGGTATTTACCTATTACCAAACCTGTTTACCACAGCGGCGTTATTTGCTGGCTTTTATGCAATTATTGCTGCGACCAAACATAACTTTGAAGCTGCCTCGATTGCGATTTTTGTGGCGATGATTCTAGATGGCTTAGATGGGCGAGTGGCACGTTTGACACACTCACAGACTAAGTTTGGTGCTGAATATGATAGCTTGTCAGATATGTTGAGTTTTGGCCTAAGTCCAGCATTGATTTTATACTATTGGTCTTTAACACATTTGGGTAAAGCCGGTTGGTTAGCTGCTTTTATTTATACGGTTTGTACGGCACTACGTTTAGCACGTTTTAATTCTCAAGATCAAAATGAAGATAAACACTTTTTCTTAGGATTATCTACAACAGCGGCTGCTGGATTCATAGCAAGCTTTATTTGGATGTGTGAATCAAATGGAATTTCTGGTTCCACGCCTGCCATGCATATCGTGACGATTATTGTCACAGTTGCAATTGCATTTCTAAAAGTAAGTACTATTCAATTTCGCAGCTTTAAAGATTTTGATATGCGTGGACGTGTACCTTTCTTTGTCATTCTTTTTGTGGTGATCTTATTAGTGCTTGTATCACTCGATCCTGCTGATGTGTTATTTGTCTTATTTGCGCTGTATGTTTTATCCGGTCCTGTGATGTGGTGCTTTAATTTTCTACGTAAATCATAGTATATTTGTTTAGGAGTAGTTGTTAACAGCTCCTAGATGTGTAAAGATGAAAAAAGTTAAAACTATTGCATTAATATCAAATAAATGTATATTTAAATGAATTTAGTTATACAAAAATTTGAGTTGGATGAGCATGGTCAACACGAATGTATCAGACACGGTAGATATTGTTATATTAGGCGGTGGTATCGCTGGATTATCTATTGCCAGACAGCTTAAGCGGAAGATGCCTGATAAAACAATTACCGTCCTTGAAAGAAATGTCTACCCTCTGCCAGAAGCAGCAATTAAAGTGGGAGAGTCCACTGTCGAAATGGGTGCGCGGTATTATGCTCACACATTAGGACTTAAGCAACACTTGATAAGGGAGCATTTTCAGAAATTAGGATTGCGTTATTTCTTTCCCCAAAATGATAATACAGACGTAACAAAGCGTTATGAAATGGGTTCTGCTCAGCTTCCAACCCCAGTGCCGACATACCAGATTGACAGAGGAAGGTTTGAAAATCATCTTTATGATATAAATCAAAAAAAAGGAATAATGATTATCACGCCTGCGATTATAAAAGATATACACTTATCAGATGATAAGTGCAAAAATCATATTATTTATTATCAAAAAAATGATCAGTCATATGAATTGCAAGCTCGATGGGTGGTTGATGCAACAGGCAGATTTAGTTTTTTAAAGCGAAAATTAAACTTGCATAAGCCTTTGCAGCATGATAGTTCGGCAGCGTGGTTTAGGTTGAAATCAGTGGTTGATGTGGGTACGTGGTCGAAAGATAAGTTATGGGGGCAAAGAAGCCCCTATGGGCAACGTTATTACAGTACCAATCATTTAATGGGTAAGGGATATTGGGTTTGGCTTATACCTTTATCATCGGGTGCAACGAGTATCGGTGTGGTCTATGATCCTAAAATTCACCATGTTAACCATTTTGAAAATTTTGATACAACTCTAGAATGGCTAGCAATACACGAGCCACAATGTTATTTAAATATTAAAGACCTTAAAGATAAGTTGCTTGATTTTCGTAGGCTTAAACATTATGCGTATTCATGCCAGAAGTTATATTCTGAAAACAGATGGTATATTACAGGTGAAGCAGGTGTTTTTGCTGATCCATTTTATTCACCAGGAAACGATTTTATTGCACTGGGGAATACTTATATTACAGATCTAATTTATAGGGATAGCAATGGTGAAAGTATTTCCAATCGGATAAGTCTTTATAATAATACATATATAGAATATTTTAATATATTATTATTACATTTTGATGGCCATTATAAAAATTTTGATAGTCCATACTTAATGATTCAAAAAATTCTTTGGGATACTATCTGTGCATTTGGTGTTCCATATTTATTATTTTATAAAAATAAATTTTGTGATTTAGATTTTATGAGTACAGTAGGATTGGATGCATTTAAAACATATAAAGAATTAACAACTAGAGTGCAAAATCATTTTATAGAAAATGCCGATAAGTATAAAAAAATTAGATTAGAAAACAATTTTTTAAATTTTTCAGATATTATTCATTCAAAATATTATGGTGGACGTATATATAAGCAGCTATATGTGGAAAAAAAGATTAGCGATGGCGATTTAAAAAGAGAAATTAATAGTAATCTTACGCTTATGAAAAAATTAGCAAATGATATTATAAATTATAAATGTATTGTTCCAGACTTTTATATTAATGGAGATGGGAATAAATATGATTTATGGAGAGTTACGCAATCTCAGGTAGTTAACAATGTTTAACCTCAGCATCTGTATTAAAAATAAGACTGTCAATGCTTGATTTGTAATACAGATGCTGAGGTTATTTATGGATCGCATGTTCAGTGATACGATTCCCTGGTATATTTACAATTTACAAAGTTTAAGTAATATTTAAATATAAGTATTACGCTTACTAATAATCCAAACAGCATGCCTAGACGAATGCCAATGGCTCCAAGATGTAGCACATAACCCATCAAATATGCAGATGGTATACCAATAATATAATAAGCTCCTAGAGAATGAAACATACTACCTTTTGTATCACTCATGCCGCGTAGAAGGCCCATTAAGAGATATTTAATAGTATCGAATAAAACGGCGACTGATGTTATAACAATAAATATTTGTGTTAAATAAATTAAATGTTGGTTATTGGTGTTGAGAAAGTTTATTGCATAATTTAGTGAAAATGAATTTATGACTAATACAATTGCAAGCATAATAGGTATAGTCCAAAATAAAGATTCTTTTAAAAAAAGGTGTGTGTATGCACGTCTCTCAGCTAAGTCACCGGAATGTTTTGCAGAAAGCATAATGGACAAGCCTTGACTCAAGCCATACGGTATCATAATACATAACACTCTGACTTGGTTTGCTAACTGTTGTGCGGCCAGTGCTTCAGAGTATATGTGCCCAATCATAAGGGCAGCTATTGAACCAGCTAATAGCTCGCCGCCATATTGTAATGATACTGGCCAGCCTAATTTTACTAAAAACTTAATGTCTTCTGTTATTTGGGGCTTGCTACCAAGTTTACATTTAAATTCAATATCCTTAGAATTTTTTAAATATGTCATCAGAATAAAAAATTTAGCCCAATATGAAATATCAAATCCTAGAGCAACACCTTTGAGGTTCAGCTTAAAGTAGTGTGTGAATAGTAATACAAAGAAAATACCAACACAAACTTGAATAATTGCAGACCATAATACAAAAGCTGATTTTGAGTAAACAACTAAAGTTTGAGTAATGATAATATTCATTAGTATGGCGGGAACGCCCAATGTAATTAGGTAAAAAAAGTTTCCCGCATAATGGCTAACTGAGATAGACTGTCCAAGATATGGTAATATTTTAGGTATAGCAATAAAAATAATTATATTGATAATCGATAATATAAGAGAAAAAACCAGTCCTGAACCAATATAGATAGACATTATATTTTTATTTTGTGAAATACGTGCAGCTTTAACTGAGAAGATAAGCAAGTAAGAGGTGATAATTAAGAAAATGGTTAAATAGATGGGCATAACAATGCCGTAAGCTGACAGTATAGATATGCCAAGGTGAGCAACAATAAAAACTGATATAACATCAAGTAAAACATTTAAAAGACGGGAGCATATAAATGGATAGGAAGTATTAATTAAGGATTTAAACATACATTAGACTCCTAGTAATTGTTTATGTAATAGCTGCATTTTAGGATCGTAAAATTGTTTTGATTTAGAGGTTGGTTTGAGATTATTTAGATATTGTAATACAAGTGCATGTCCACCTGCTCCGAAATAACAAGGAATGAAATAACTAAATATAAGTCCTAGTGTGTCAAGCTTTTCTATAAGCTCGATATTATCATAGTTTCCAACATTTATATAAATATGAATTACTCTATAATTTTTATTAATTATATCGAGTAAATCTTTAACTAGGTCATTATAATTACACGTGGAATCAATTTTGAATGTGACAAAGCTTTGTCTTGGTTTAATTTGTAAGTTTACATCATTATTTGGAAGTGGTTTGCTTTTTTTACTATTAAAAATAGATAATTTTTCGTGTGGTAGTAATGATTCTAATATTAAAAAATATTTTCGTGGGAGGCAAATATCAATAATACTAAGTTTGTTTTTGTAGCAGTAAATGGAAATTACTTGATCATTTCTTTTGAGGGAAGCAAGATTTAGGGATTGTGTTTTATTTTTTAAAATTTTATGCAGTTCATGTTCATCAGGACGTGTACAGTAAGCTATGCCGACAGAATATAAACCTAAAATAAGCTGTAACTTTTGAGAGAGTTGATGCTTTACTATTGGTGCTGTCAAGAGTACACAAACATGAGTTTTTTCTGCTAAGTTATTTACTATTTTTTTTGATTCCATTATTAGTGAGCGAATCACAGATCCATTTTGATAAGCACGGTAGGCTGGGTGAATAATAAGTTTATTCAGTTCAATTACATATTGGGTTGGGTGCGGATAGCTCATACATAGTAGGCCAACCAACATTCCATTCTTTTTTATACCCAAAAAAGTCAACTCTTTTGAGCGTATTTTATTTTTTAGTTCCTCTTTTTTGTAAATCCAGTCTGAGGCATAGGCATCTTTATAGACTAGGTATACAAGCTGCTGAATGCTTTTAATATCACTACAGTTCAGTAGGGATGGTTTTTGTGTGACTGTCATTTTTTCTCCTTTAATGCAATAAGTCTTTGTGTTTTTCCTGCAGGAGTTGTTTTCATTTTGTCTACATATTTTATTTTAACAGTTGGATTTTTCAAGCCAAGGTGGCATAGATTATCTTTTAACATGGTGCATAATTTTTTAATATCATTATCTTGTGATTGATATTTTTTGTTTAGGTGTACAGCAACTCCAGATTGTGTTTGATAAATCTGGTAGTCCAGTATATTGGGGAATTTAAGAAATACCATACGAATACAATATCCGTGAACTATAATATTATCGTAATAGAAGATATCACTGGGGCGTCCGATGATGCCACCTATAACTCCAAAATGAGAGTGGCAACATGTGTTAGGTTCTGACTGTTCAAGTATATCATCAACTTGATATCTGATTAATGGCATTACTTTATTGTGAAGGCTTGTAACTAAAAGAGTATTTGATGTTGGTGGGATCGTTTTATTAAAGCTATATTCAAAATAACAATGATCACTATTTAGTATAATATTATCACAACTATGACAGGTGATGCCTAGGGGGCCAAATTCGCCTGTAGCCCAAACATCATAAATTTTAACGTTCCAAGTCTTTTTTAATAGAGTTTTCGTTTGAGCATCTAGTGGTTCTGCCATGCTAATTATAATCGATGGTGTTATATAAATATCACCATTAAGGTGAGAAGTCGCTATTTTTGATAGCATTGAGGGGAAGCCTTGCAAGATATCAATATTATGAGTTTGAATTTTTTTTAGAATTAAGTCATATGGTTCTGTTACAGGTAAATATATATCATTTACCGCAGACTGGGCACCAATCATTAAGCTACTTGTCATATGTGTAGTAAAAGGAGCTGCTAAAGTGATGCGAGTGATTGTTTGATTAATTTTATTCTGTATAACTTTTTCGTGTATTAGTGCTCTTATTGTCGAATTAAATGAGTTGATCCAGGCAGAGCGGTCAAATACATAGAGTCCTGTTTTGCCAGATGTGCCACCTGAACGCGTTATTCTGTATGAAGTGTTATTCTTACATTTCTGATTAATGATAGATTGTATATATTTTAGTGATAGTTTTCTATCAGTGACAATATCATCCCAATGATTTATGAATGTATCTTTGGTGAGAATAGGGATCTTATTTAAATCTTTTAGAGTAAATGAAGATAATTCAATGTTTTTGAGTGTATGTGCATACCATGGAGAGTATTTTTTTGCATATGCTAATATTAATTTCAATTTTTTAAGCTGATAGTTCTCAAGTTTCGCTCTGGTCCACGATAATCTATCAATAGAGCTTGGGAGGCTTTTTTTGGCTAATTTTTGTATTTTATTATTATCAAGTAAGTTCATATATAACATTCATTATGATGGCATTAAAAGCAATTTTTGAATATTTTTCTTATCTCCTGCGGAATATATTGGTATATGTGGACATATATGCTTATGGAGTCCTTTTAAGGCTGACCCGTGACCTATTTCAAAAAAGAAATCTGGGTGTTCAGTTTTAACTATTGCTCTAATCAATTTTGACCAATAAACTGTTGTAGCGAGTTGATTGGCCAGATTGTTCCTTATTTGATTAGGGTTATGTGAAGGTATGCTAGGAAAAGACATATATAGCTTACCATCGGGTTGATTGAAATGATGCCTTTCTAAAATTATTTTATATGTATTAACTATTGGGAGCATATATGAACTATGCCATGGGCCATTAACATCCAACCATCTGCTAACACATGTTCTATTTTTTTTAATCACAGTTTCAAATTCGGTAAGCTCAGATATTAGGCCAGAATATAAAGCCTGTGTATCAGAGTTTACATTAGCTAAAGAGATGCGATCTGAAAATTGCTCTTCATATATAGTGTTTATCATAGAAAGCTCATTACTAAAAATAATTAGCATGCCACCTTTACATTGATTTGCTATTTTTTGCATAATTTTTCCACGTTCAGAAACAATTAAAATTAAGTCCTCAAAGGATATTACTTTTAGTTTGTAGCATGCAATTAGTTCTCCCAGGCTATGTCCAGCAGCAATGCTAATGTTTAACTTTTCAAAATGTTTAATATATGCAGCTGCTATGATACAGACTACTAATTGCTGGTATTGTGTATTGTGTAAACCAGAGGCATCAAACATATAACTTATGTCATGTTTTAATAGATCAGATGCGTTCAGTATAAAATGTTTTACTTCGGGAAGTCGCTGACAAAGCCATTTTAAGGATTTTATTTTTAAATTTCCTTGACCAGAAAATAACATAACACCTTTCATTTTTCCTCCACACTTGACCAATGACCATGAAATCCATAAGGAATCATATGAGATATGACGCCTTCAGCAATGGGTCCGGTTGAAATATCATTTTCATTAAAAAATAATAATTTTGATTGATTTAATTTATAGTTTGAAACTATTGATAGAATATAATTGGAGTGGTGGTTGGCTACAAAAATAGGTTCATTAAAAAACCAATCTTGGCCATATAAAAAAACTTTTTTTTGTAAGTTTAGTGTATCAAATGCTACAAGAAACTCATTATATAAGATGTGATTGCGATTGGGGTTTCTTGTCATGGTGGCATATATATATCGATGCTTTTTGCCGGTAAGTCGATCATCAATGCGTGGAAAATTATATAGGAAGTCACTACTATCTAAAAAAATTATGTTCGACTTCTTTGAGTTGAGATTTAAATCGAGCCTGGTTAGTTGCGATCTTATTTTTTCTTTGCCTGTATATGATTCTTCGTTATATAAAAGAATAGGGCTATCGTGTGCTATAAGGTCAAGATAAATATGATCTCCTTGCTCGTAAGCATTACAAGTATGCAGTGCATAACATAAATCTATTTTAAAAGAGGTAACGATTTCAAAGTTTCTTTTTTTAAGAATAATAATTTCAGCTGCTAGTTCTGGGTTCCAGCTAAATACATTATGCGCCACATTTTTTTTATTAGCATTATAATCAACAAGGCAAGGAAAGAGCGGTATAATAATATAGTTTTTAGTGATTGCAAAATCGTGTATAAAGGCTCTATATGGCATATCTACTGTCTTTAAATTACTGCATTTATGATTTTCATCTATTGAAAAGACAGTGCAGGCTGCATATTTATCTTCACCATTCCAATTAATGCAATATAATTTTTTTTCATCGTGATCATATTTTGGGTGCCCTGTTACTGTAGTTTTAAGTTTAAGTGCATCTTTAAAGATATAGAAATGAGTTAGATTTTCTTGATTTGTAATATAGGGAATGCCGCCTTCTTCGAAAGTATATAGCATATTTTTTAACTTAAAAACATTTGTATTCGCCCTTGTTCTTTCTCTTGAAGATAATAATTTAATTTTATTATGAGAGCAAAAGGGTTTGATTAAGCTCCCTGTCAATCCAGTATTATATTTGTTTTCAAGATTAAATATTTTTGTATTAATCCATCGGTTTGTATAGTAAATGCGACTATTGTGGATGTCAAATTTATGTAACATCCCATGACCATCTATCAAGTGATGGTGTGAAAAAGGCTGTGTTTTTTGGTTTGGACCATTTCTGTAGAAAGTTCCTGATATTGATTTTGGTATATTTCCTTTTATAGGTAGTTCTTGATGATTTATCTCATTATCAAGAGGTCGAGCTATGCCTCCTAGCTTCTTCTTATAGCTTAAAAAACAATTGTTTGTGGCTAATGATTTTATGTTCATAGCATAACACCACCATCAACAATAATAATCTGTCCTTGAATATAAGATGCTTTTTCTGAGGCAAGAAATGCAACGACCTCTGCTACTTCATGTGGTTTCCCAAATCTTTTTAATAAGCATGATTGATATATTTTTTTTCTATCGATATTTGAGATGTTTTTTGTCATATCTGTTTCAATGAATCCAGGTGCAATACCATTAACTCGGATGTTGAATTGTGAAAACTCTCTCGCCATGCTTTTTGTTAAGCCAATAATACCTCCTTTAGATGCAGAGTAATTACACTGCCCTATCGCACCACGTAGACCTGAGACTGAAGTGATATTAATAATACAACCTTTTTTCTGAGGCATCATAAAGTTTAAGGCAGGTTTTGTTATTAAAAAAACGGATCGTAAATTAGTATCAATAACGTCATCCCAATCACATAAATCCATTTTGGCCATCAGCATATCTTTTGTAATACCTGCATTATTAACTAATAAGTCAAGACGGCTGTAGGAGTTTTCAATTATTGTATAAAGTTGCTTTATACTTTTATGATCATTGAAATTAACTTTTATAGCCTGAGTTCGCTTAACTTTTTGATTTTGGCTGTTTTCAAGCTCTTCAGCTGCGGTCTTATTTTCTGAATATGTAAAATAAACAAAATATCCATCATCTGTTAGTTTTTTGACGAAAGAAGCGCCCAGCCCTCGGCTTCCACCTGTTACTAGTGCAATTGGTTGGTTCATATTAAAATCCCCTAATAATGCTGGATGATATTTTTTATTCTCTGAAAATCATTTAAAGCAAGTTTATGCATTTCATTCCCTGATCCAGACTCTTTAAATCCACCAAACTTTGTATGAGGATAGTAAATATGAGAGGCATTTATCCATATTTTACCTGCATCTATATTTTTCGTTAAATAGTTTATAGCTTCAATATCACGTGACCATATTGATGCAGTTAATCCATATGGAGTGCTATTGGCTAAGTAAACTGCCTCGTTTAGTGTTTTAAAAGTGCTAATACATAACACTGGACCAAATATCTCAAGTTGGTAAATTGATATATTCTGATTTCCTTCAACCAGGTAAGGTGATATGTAAAAACCATTCTTATTTGTCTCGGTTAAGTGGATGGTATTTGGGAATGCAGTTATTTTAGCGCCACTCTGGCGAGCTTGGTTAATATGCTCTAAAATTTTATTTTTATGTGCCTCTGAAATAACAGGTCCCATATTATTTTTTTTATTACGAGGATCTCCAACTGTATATTTTTCAAGAGAATCTTTTAACTGATCTAAAAAGGTATCTGCAATAGATTCTTCTATAATGAGTCTCGATAAATTACCACATATTTGACCTTGATTATGAGTGAATAATAAGACATTTTTCAAGATCTTGTTTCTAAATTGAGTACTATGTTTAAAGCAATCTGCAGTGATAATACAAGGTGATTTTCCTCCTAGTTCAAATGAAGCGGGAATAAGTCGCTTTGATAGTGCGCTGGAGATTATTTTTGCAGTATGTCTACCACCGGTAAAAAAAATCTTGTCAAAAGTAGCTTCTTGAATCAGTTTTTTTCCAGCAGTGCTACCACTACCTAGTATAATATTTATTATGCCTTTGGGTATTATGGGTGTTATGATCTCAACTAGTTTTATTATGCTGAGTGACGCATACTCTGATGGTTTGACAATTACTGAATTTCCAGCTGCTAATGCAGGTGCAAGTTTCCATGAAAACATTAAAATAGGAAAGTTCCATGGCAAGATAATGGCTATCTTTCCAATTGGTTCATTTAGGTTGATCGATAGTACATCCTTTACATGTGAAGCAGATCCTTCTTGCGTGCGTATACAAGCTGCAAAATAACGAAAATATTCTGCTCCTAGTTGGACTTCATTTAAAGCTTGGGATAGAGATTTACCAATATCGAGCATTTCAGATTCAGCAAGTAGTATTTTATTCTTGATGATTATATCAGATATTTTATCTAGAATATCTGCTCTTGAATCACAGCTGAATGACGCCCATTTTTTTTGTGATTTTCCTGCAATCTCGCAAGCTTCTTTAATACAGTCAGTATTAGCTTCAGTTATTTCATATAATGTTTCTCCATTGATTGGTGAGGCTACTTGAACTGTTGTTAGATCGGGCTTTTTATATAGCCTACTACCAATTATAGAGTGAAATGTTTTTTTATAACTATTTAGTATCGTCATTAGTGGTCCCACTTCTTAATTAAAGCCGAGTAATAGGTACCACCTAGTGATGCTGAGTTTATCAAAGATCGATTATCATTGCTGATACAGCTTAATCCAAAGCTAACTGCTGAAGTTAGCGCACTTATGCCAATTTGGTTGTGTAGATCAACTATTGGTGGAGTATTATTAGTTAATTTAGATAGTAAGTGTGATTCTAAATCAATAAAGCCTTTGTAATTGAGTGATGATGTGTAAATTTTATCAATTTCATTGTGTGTTTTGCTTTTACTAAAGAAGTTATTTAAGAAATATTCTACTTGATCTTTTGTGTTTTTATTTTTTGAATAAACACTAAATTCAAGTGATGTTGTATCACAAGTTTCTAATTCTGCATAAATATGTGCACCTCTAGAGACAGCGTGATCATGCTCTTCTAGCATGAAATATGAAGCGCCTTCATTCAGTATTAGTCGATCCATATTTTTTACTGGTTTAGTACTATTGCTGCGCGATAGTCCAGAATAATAATAATTAAATAATAAATAATCAAATAGCTCATCTGCTCCTCCGGCAATTATAGATGAGTGTAAGCCATCCTGAATTAATTGATAAGCCAATTCAATGGCTGCTAATCCTGAACCTTGACCCATACTCAGCGCGATATTACAGCCCTTAAGGCGATTAACGATTGATGCCTGACCTGTGCCTGCATTAAGTACTGTATTTGGAAATTTAATTGGGTCGATATTGGAGGGATGCTTTGTCAGTATTTCTCTGTGGAAGTCTAGATTACTTTGAGCATGCCCAAACATTGTCCCTGTTATAAGGCCAATAGGATCATCATTTTTTATATTTGAGTTAATTTTGGCATTTTTAAGTGTCAGATAAGTTGCAGATACAATTAATTGTGATAGCTTATCCATTCTTCTAGTATTTAATTTTATAAAGTTACGAGGGTTGAAGTCATCTAATTTAGCCGACTTGAAGTATCGTTTAAATTCTTCAGAGTAATAATCGGTTATGGCAGATGTTCCACATTGTATATTTTCATAAATCTCTTCAAATGAGTTACCAAGAGGGCTAATCACCGACATTCCTGTTACTACAACTCTTTTTTTATTTGTGTTTTGAATATTTTCTTTTTGTGATGAAAATAAAATTGCAGCATTATTACCGCCAAAAGCAAAATTTTGTACGATTGTGTGCTTGAGAGATGCTTTTCTTGCTTGATTAGGAATATAATCCAAGGTACATTTTTGCCTTTTTGTCTTATAATTAACTGTTGGCAATAAAATATCTTCTTGCATTGCTTTGATAGTTAGCACAGATTCTACTATTCCCGCTGCGCCTAATGTATGGCCGACTGCTCCTTTTATTGAAGAAACAGGAATGGAGTGTCCATTACTATAAAATAATTTTTCAATAATAGAGGTTTCTGTAGCATCGTTACCAAGAGTTCCAGTGCCATGCATATTGATATAGTCAATATCCATTGGCGTTATGTTGCTCTTTTCAATTAATTTTTTTAGTAAGAAGCTTGTAGCATGGCCTCTTGGGTCTGGTGATGTCGCATGATACCCATCTGCTGTAAACATGTAGTTACTAGCATAGGCGTATTTCATTTTTCTTTTTTTATCGGTTTTATCCAATCTTTCTAATATAATTGCGCCTGCACCTTCGCCTAAAGTTAGGCCTATTGGTAGGCTATATGGTGCAGCGGGCTGTGTAGACATGTTTTTCATACAAGAAAAACCAGTATAAGATATTGTCGATAAATGATCACAACCTGCTGCAATGATCATATCAGCAGCGCCATTTCTTAAAAGTGCTATCGAGCAACCTATGGCAATTGTAGAGGCAGTACATGCAGTCGATATAACTAGTTTTGGTCCAGTTAAATGGAATGTGTCAGCAACAATATCTGCAGTAAAGTGATTGGGTTGGTTGATAAGTTGTCGTAAATTTCCCTTTTTGTTATAACAGAGTTCCTTATCATATCGTTGCATTGAGTCCATACCAGCTAGTGATGTGCCAATTATGATCCCAATTTTGAGTGTCTTAGTGTGATTCAATAAGTTTGCATCTTTAAGTGCTTGTTCAACAACAGAGAGTAGTAATTTGTGGCCGCGATCAAGCAAGGTATTTGTATTTATATGGGAAGTAGGAATTGGAAACTTAATTTCAGCCGCCAATTTCGTTTCATAATTTGACACATCCCATGCTTTTACTGGTGAGATACCATTTTTACCTCGCTTGATTTGTTGAAATGAGCTTTCAACGTCTGGGCCCAATGCAGTAATCAGGCCCAAACCAGTCACAGCAATTGTGCTCATGATAAAATATCCAAGTAGCTATGCCCTAAAATTTGAGGAGCTGTTATAAGCTTAATCTCTACTTCAGGGTTAGATTTCGTGTTGAATATTGCAGCGGAAGTCGCATATTTTTTATTGATATATGCATTGCCAATATAAGTATTTAGTAGGGGGGAGTATGCTGTTATAACCACATAGCCAATATCTTTATTTTCATAACATAGCAGCTCTGAAGGTAATATTGGTGTGTCAGATTGAAAGTGAACAAGCTGGTTGTTTATGTTGGCCGATACTATAGCATCTTTACCTATAAAATTGTCTTTATCTAATGATAATAAATATGACAGACCTGTTTCTATGATATTTTCTGATTTTAGTAAGCAGGTTGAGGGGTGAAAGATACAAGACTCTAGCCATAATAATAACTCAGTATCTTTATTTATAGTTTTATCAGCAGGCATTAATGTTATATTTTTTTCTGAAAGTTTATTAATAAGTGTCTTGTTATTTTTATCATCAAAAGAAAATACTATATACCCAAACTCTCCATGTGTATCTATTCGTGCGATCATCACATCCGAATTACCATCTAAGGGCTCCATAGAGAATGAGTGAGGATTCATAGATGAGACAACAACATCAAAACAAGATTCAATCGCTTTAGATGCTTTGTATCCTTCAATTGAGTATGTGGTGTATTGCAATTCAAGGTTGTCATAGTTAACGTCATATTTTTTTAGTGTCGAAAATATTGTTTCTTTGTTTTCTTCATATATTAATAAAAAGTGATGATCAAAATTATTCATAAAATATAGTATAGCTACAAAATTACCTTGTTCATCTAGAAGTAAAGTTTGTGTTACAGACCCTTCTGGTGTGAAGTCAATTTCTTTAGATACGATATTGTTTAAATTTGAAAGACTAATATCATCATTAATTCTTAATAGAATATAATCTTGATTTTCGTAAAAGATAACATCATTTCTGATTTTATTATAACCTAATAAACTACTTTTATTTTCATAAGAGCTGAGCATATTCAGTCGTATGTTAGCTAATATTCCTTTTTTATGCATAACATAATCGGCTAATGTATTGACAGATCGTAGTGCCCACATATCTTCATCGCTAATTTCTATTCCCAGTTCGGCTTTTATAGAAACAGTTAGCTGTAAGGAATCAATTGAATCTAATGCAAGTCCAGCGCCGAATAATATTTCATCTGCATGTATTTGTTCTTGGCTATAATCTAGATCTAGAGAATTGATTAAACATTTTTTAATTGAGTTGACGATTTGGTAACGCTCTTCAATATACGTACTATCTAAGACGGTGCAGTTCATAATGCCTCCTGGTATTTAAAATACTATTAATGACTATAAACATCCTGTTTTATACAGGAGTTTCGCACTTGTAGTACAAACCTCCTATTATATTTTTGACTTAATAAGTTTGCATTCATCAAAATAATTGTTTTGCATACTTAATTATGTCACCTAAATTATCCTTAAGTTTAGATTTCAATTCTGTATTAGTAAAGCTAGCGAGTAATTCTGCTTGATAGCAGCCCAACTCTGGAAGTGTTAATGTATTTATAAAGCTATTTTTAATGGGAGGTAGCTTTAATTTATGTGCTTTGTTAAAGCAATTTTGTATTTTATAATTGATAGTGTCCAACTTTTGTAAGTCATTTTTGATTTCTTTCATGAAGGAAAAATCACATAGTTTATTGTGAGTAAATAATAAAGCCGTAAATCCCCAATACACAGCATAATCCCAAATTATTTTTCTTATCATGAGCTCATGATTGCCCATGATAAGGTATTGGTCTTGATATATTGATAATGAATTTTGATACAATTGTAAGTATAAATTTTGAAAACGTTTAGTTAATATATTTATATCCTCACCCATATATTCTGCATGAATTAGGTGTGATATCATTGTGTTGTTAATTGCTATAAAGTCAGTTCCTGGCGAGTATAATGGGTCTAGAAAAACACCTGCTTCTCCAGTTAGGCACCACCTTTGAGGTGAGAATATTTCTGAGCATCCATATGAGTAGTTTCTAAGCGTATGAAAATCTTGAAGTTCATCTTTCAAATCATAAACAGTATCTCCACATTGAGGTTCATATTTTGCCATCCACTTTATTAGCTGTGGAAATGTTTTAATTGTATCAAATGGGTGTGGCCTGTTATCTGCGACAACCCCAATACTTGTTGAGCCTGATGCAAGGGGTATAATCCAAAGCCAGTAGCCATGCCCCATTAAATGATTAGTACTGAAGTATCTTAGATTTTTAGGAACATATGTGTGTGAGGATGCCTTTGGTAGCCAATCATCTATGTTTATTCTAGTTTTTAACCGAAACCAGCTAGCATTAACATTGTGATTATTTTGTTTTTTAAGATTTTTTTTACGTTTGATGAGACTAAATCTTCCAGTAGCATCGATTAACCAGCGAGTAGTTATATTGGATATTTGCTTATTTTTTTCTATTGTGACAGTGTGAATTTTATCAAAATGACAATTTTTTACTGAGCAATTGTCCCTTATTTCTATCCCTAACTTTCTGTTTTCATCGCATAAGTGATTTTCTAAGCGGCCGCGATCTAATTGATAACTTGGTGCTGGTGGAAATGCAGTGCTACCAAGTTCATATCGTGAGCTAAGTTGCTGGTTATTACCATTTGTAAAAAAAAATCGTAGTCCTGCTTTGGGTAAATGTGAATCTTTTAAGTGTTGTTCTAGGCCTAAGACTGAACTTAAGTAGTATGAGCCTAACTCTACAGTTGATTCTCCTACTTTGTGTGCAGATTCTTGCACAGGAAATTTATTACGCTCAATTATTAAAATATTAAGTTTTTGGTTATTAAGAATTAGTTGTCTTCCTAGACATTGTCCAGCTAATCCTCCTCCTAATATAATGACATCATAATTTTGCATAGGCATATTTATTTTTTATCTGTAATAATGATAATCCCAGAGGCGACAATACCTCTTTTTGTTTTTACTTGCGTTTTTCCTTGTACGAACTGATGAGCCTGCTCTGTGACTCTAGCTTGGATATACATGGTATCTCCAGGCATGACAGGTTGTTTAAAGGTGAAATTTTTTATCACAGTTAAATATTGGTGATATTTTGTATTTGAGGTTGTATCAGCGCATATAAGACCGATTAATTGAGCACAACTTTCTACTATCAGTACCCCTGGCACAATCGGTTCATTTGGAAAATGACCAGTAAAATAAGGTTCATTGCATGATACCCTTTTAATCGCAAGGCCAGACTCTCCAGGGATACACTTGAGAAGCTTATCAAGTAGCATAAATGGATAACGATGAGGCAATATTTCAAAGATATTAGTATTCATTTTTAATATTCATTACTGTTAAGCAGTATTGTAATTAATAATCAAGCGGCCATCATCTAACAATGACTGTTTGTCTGATGGTTTAGGCTTGCCCAAAATAAAATACCTATTATTTGAGTTTGATTGACATTTGCAGAGTGATTCCGTCATTAGGTTAAACATATAAGTACACAAGCCACACAATTCTTTATAAACTTCCTGAAAATAAGTTTCTTGCGCGGTACTACTTTCCTCTTTAAAAACCCAGTGCTCTACCCGAGTGCTATAATGCATATATATGAACATAACTATTGATTCTAAAAACAAGGTCACTAAATTTGCAATTGAGAACCCAAGAAGTCCTTCAGAGAAAGCTAAGCCTAATATTGCTGCAAGTGAGGTTTTAATGACTAATCTGAATATAACACTTACTGACGATGAAAACCTTGTATTAGCAAGACCTTTTAAGACACCTGAAGAAATATTTCTTACTGAGTCTAATACTTGCGCACTTACTGCCATTAAGATGAGCTTTCTCATAAAATCTTTTTGTGTATCCGAAAAATAGCTTTTGTTGCCACCAGTAATTTTCAAATACCAATCAGTACTGATAAATAAAGCTCCAAGAAAAGTTGCAACTATACTTGTTCCAAAGAGAGTGGAGACATAGGCGGTTTTTCTAATCATCGATATATCGCGTTTACCGATATCAACCAATGCTTTTGTTCTTGCTACTGAGTAAGTGGCACCTTGTGAAAATGCGAACACTAAGGGTGCTAAAAAACTGATAATCATTGATGTGATGCCGCGCATTCTTAAATCTTCACTTTCAAGTAGTGAGGTCAGGAATGAGATTAAAACAATACTTAGCATTTCTAGAAAGTATTGTACTGCAACAGGTAATCCCTTATTGATAATAAAACGTTTTTCTGATGTGTTTTTCATTTCAGATAGTTTATCAGCGTGCCCGACTAGAAATAGTACTACTTCATTGGAAATTAATCTTAGTAAGGTGGAAATAGTAAAAGATAGCCCCACAGCTGGTATTGGCAATATATCAAATTTGTATGCTGTATATGCAAAACCAAGTTGTAGTGCTGAGGTTAGTAGTGTTGAAATTATAGCGTAAACTTTATATTTTGTACCAATAAAAAGCTGTTGTGATGGTAGTGTTAATGCTAATAAAGGGAGTGTTGCTGCATATGATACAAAGTAATATAAGACATTTTTTGCAATTTCATGGTTGATATCAATCGCAAATAATAATCCACAAGCGCTAAAGACAAGTATTACTATAGGTACTGATGCTTTTAGCCCAACAGCTTGTGTTTGTCTAATAATTTGTTTAATTCTATTGCTTTCTGGGTTCTTATTGAATTCATTGACTAGTAATCCCCCAACTGGAGATAAGCCTGCGGTTATTGTTACCTGTGATAAAGCTTGGAGTGAGCTAATGTAAGGAAGTGAGGCTACTTCATTTTCACCTAAGTGTGAAATTATAATGTTACTTAGTAGTGTTGAGCAGGTTGTTATTGTTCTGCTTATGCCAAGAGTGGCTGATTGATATACAGTTACATATTTATCTTTCTTATTATGTTCCATAGAATTTAGTATTTTGTTTTTGGTAAATTATCATGGTGGAAAATATCCTAACATAGTTTATTTTATTTTCCTACTGGTAATGAGTTATAGTCAAATTTTGTGTGTGGGTTAATTTTTTCATCAGGCGGCAACCCTCACATTTGCATTTTGTCAGTAGTTTCTCACTTTGAAATTGTGAAACTCCGATTTGTTTTTATTTAATCTGATCCTCTCAAATACCATCAATAAACTTAATAATCTCCGCAGCGTTAGCGTGGTGCAGATTGCTTCTTAGCCTTATTGCTTCTAAGGTGTGCTTCGAGAGTTGCTTTTTAAATGCCTGGCATAGTAAATCGCTACTATCATTGCGATGAAAGAAAGTATTGTCATCGTAATGAAGATACCCTGAAAGCCACGATGATGTGCATAGTGGGCGGCAAGTATTGTAATAACTGCGCCAGCCAATCGCCCGAAAAAAATATACAAGGTTTTATAGTATTGTGCTTGTTCTGCATGCTTGGTGTGATCGGTTATATTTAATTGTAAAAAGGGATAATGAGTAGCAGTTGCAGCACCTGCAATTACTTGAAGGCAATAAAATGTTGTCAATGAGTCATTGAAGATAAGTACTAGGCTGTAGCACATCCATAAAAAATAGGCGATGGCGATATATCGACGCTTGCCAAGAAAAAATTTAGTAACGAACCAACCGATAATACCAAAACTGACCGCGTGGATCGCATATAGCTCGCCAATATTGCGTACATCACCACCTAGTGAAATTACATAAACCGCAAAAATAGGCACCAGCACCAGTGTCGCCATATTAAAAAATGAATCGGTAAAAATTAAAAGGTAGAGTGAAGGTTTGTTAAGTGTTCTTGCCTGCATATCTGCCTCCATGGCCTAAAACAGTTTTTATTTTAACATTCTACAACGTTTACTGCCAAGCCACCGAGAGAAGTCTCTTTGTAAATGGAATTCATATTGGTGCCAATTTCATACATGGTTTTGATCACGGCATCAAGTGACACATGATGTTGGCCATCGCCTGCTAGTGCAAGCTGTGCTGCATTAACCGCTTTAACCGCACCCATCGCATTGCGTTCGATACAAGGGATTTGCACCAAGCCATCTATAGGATCGCAGGTGAGTCCGAGGTTATGTTCCATTGCGATCTCTGCGGCATTTTCAATTTGGTAGTGATTACCACCAAGGACCGCAGCAAACCCTGCTGCTGCCATAGAGCAAGCAACACCGACTTCGCCTTGACAGCCCATTTCGGCACCAGAAATAGAGGCATTTCTTTTGTAAAGTGAACCAATGGCGCCAGCAGTCAGTAGATAATTCATAATGTCGGTATTAGTGCCATTATAAAATAAGCGATAAAAATGCATTACCGATGGAATAATACCAGCAGCGCCATTCGTTGGCGCAGTTACAACACGACTTCCTGCTGCATTTTCTTCATTGACTGCTATGGCAAATACATTGAGCCAGCTCATTGCATGTGGATGTTGTGGCGTTGGTTTGCCTTGCTGTAAAAGGCGTTCATACAATGCTGGTGCACGTCGACGTACTTGAAGTCGCCCCTCAAGATTACCAGCTGTGCGACAACCTTTTTCAATAGAGGCTTCCATGACCTCAGCAATTTGTAATAGTTTTTTGTGAATTTCAGGTTCATCACGCCAGATTTTTTCATTAGCTATCATAACGTCAGCAATGCTGAGTTGATGTGTGTTGCATATATTTAAGAGTTCTTGTGCTGATGTAAAAGGGTAAGCAAGCTGTATTTTATGTGTATCAGTTGCAGTGTGAATCTCGTCTTCTGTTTGTATAAAGCCACCGCCGATTGAATAATAAATTTTTTCTATCGAATTGCCATCTTCAAATAAGGCTATAAATTTCATGCCATTTGAATGGCCGGAAAGTGTATCTTTGTAATTGTGAGTGAGGTTTTGCTCATAATCAAAAGCAATAGGATGTTGGTTGAGGAGTTTAAGTGTGTGATCTATTTTTATTTGTTCAACACGATAAGGTATGGTATCAGGATCTATGGATTCAGGAATAGCACCTTCAAGCCCCAAAAGAATGGCTTTATCTGTGCCATGGCCTTTGCCGGTATAGGCAAGCGAGCCGTACAATATGATCTTTATAGATTTTATGCTCGTTAGCTTTTCTGATATGGTTTCAAGGAATGCTTTAGCAGCACGCATGGGTCCAACCGTGTGTGAGCTAGAAGGGCCAATACCTATTGAAAATAAATCAAAAATACTAATTGTCATTGTATAATCTCCAGTTGATTGAGGATTGTACATGCATTTGTAGCCGTTGTGAATATAATTCAATGATGCTAGGCTGACATTTTTAGATCAACATAAGGACATAATTGTGGCGATAGCACTTCGACTTTCCGATTCACGTTTGTTTCAGATTTATTTTAATCGCCGTGCGTTGACCATTTTATTTTTAGGCTTTTCATCTGGTTTGCCGCTCGTGCTAATCGCATCAACTTTACAAGCATGGTATACCACCGCTGGAGTAAGTTTGATGACGATCGGTGTATTAAGTTTGGTTGGGCAACCTTATATTTGGAAATTTTTGTGGGCACCGATTTTTGATCGTTATCAATTAAGTCGTATGGGCCGACGACGCAGTTGGATTTTACTGTGTCAGATTGGTATTGCGATTACTTTGAGTTGGATGGCTTTTCAAGATCCTAAATTACATCCATGGTTATTAGCGTCATTAGCAATCGTTACGGCATTTTGTTCAGCGTCACAAGATACAGTAATTGATGCCTATCGAACAGACTTAATGCCGGATGCAGAGCGTGGTGTCGGTGCTGCAATGACCTCACTCGGTTATCGCATTGCGATGTTGGTTGCTGGTGCTTTAGCATTAGTTATAGCGCATGGGTTTGGCTGGCGGGTGACCTATTTAATAATGGCGTTACTGATGTGCCTGTGTGCCTTAACAACAATTAAGGGTCCAAAACCGCAACAGGAACATCTACAGCCACTACATTTTAAAGAAGCGGTGGTGATGCCGTTTTTAGATTTTATCCGTCGCCCTGGTGCATGGATGATTCTCGCTTTTATCTTAACTTATAAACTGAGTGATGCATTAGCTCTCGCATTAAATACATATTTTCTATTACATTTTTTAAACTTCAGCTTAATTGATTTAGGTGCCGTTACCAAAGTAGCTGGATTAACTGGTGTATTAATCGGCAGTATTGTGGGTGGTGGTTTTTACCCACGTCTTGGATTGTTTCGTTCATTAATGTATTTTGGCATTTTACAAGCAACCTCAGCTTTATTATTTGCACTGTTAACCGTTGTTGGTAAAAACTATGTACTAATGGCTATAAGTATTTTTACTGAAAATTTTTGTAGTGGTTTATCATCAGTGGTGTTTATTATTTACTTAACGCGCTTGTGTAACACCCGTTATACTGCAACACAATATGCATTATTTTCAGCAGTGATGGCATTAGGGCGTGTCTACATAGGTCCATTTGCAGCACTGCTGGTAAAGCAGGTGGGCTGGTTTGATTATTATCTTGTATCGTTTGCAATTGGATTTATACCACTAATTATTTTGCTTAAACTTAAAGAAAGTTTTTTTTCTGCTGACTGTTCAACGCTGAGTTTCAAAAAATAGTGATTTTTAATTGTAAACAAGTTCTAATCAGATTCAGTAGTGTAAAGCACATCAGCACCGGTACCAACATCACCACCAACACCAGCTGTGGTTTGTAGCATCCAGTTATTATTAAATCGATATTGGATTTGTAGGATATTATCGGGTACGAGTAATCCACGACTGAATTGTATATAAATATTTTCTGTGATTTTATCACCAACTACAAAAGAAGATTGGTTTTCGATTGGGTTGCCAATTGCATCAACCAGTGTTTCATTGCGTACCCCAAGTTCTCGAATACCAAGGCCAGATTTAAGTTGATCGACAAGGCCTGGTGGGCGATCGAGTCCACCTGATGAATCAAGAATAGCGCTTGCAGCGTCAGCAAGTAAGGCAACGTTACCTGAGTCTTGACCACTGTTATTTGCATAGCCTAAAACAAGGTATGACAAAATATCGGCTTGTGGAATATTAGGTGGCTGTGAGTAGAGCTTAAAGCGCATTTGTTTAATTGTACCGTGAATATGTACACCAACGATGATTTCCTCTCGACCTAATTGACTACCAATGTTTTCAGTATTGATATTAACATATTTAAAAGCACGTGCATCAATAAATGGATTGGTCATGGGGCTTTCGATATAACTGACGGATGAACCTTTGGTAATAGTGAGATACTGACCATAAGCTTGGAACGTACCATCCACAATACGGATTTGGCCATTGGCCATTGTGGATTGTTGTGGTGACATGGTCATCACAAGATTGCCTTCGAGATTTGCGCGCATGCCATAAGCTTTAAGTTGTACGTTTTCCCCAAGTGAAATATTTAAATGTAAATTGATTTTATGACCACCCTCAGGTTGGTCTTTTTTCGGTAAGCCAATATATTCTACGTGGGATGCAGGCATGGTTGTAGTACTAGAGAAGTCAATCGGTGTGAGTGTCGCTTTTGGAATATGCACGTCACCACTAATATCGAGTGATGTATGGGTCAGCACAAACTTTAACGTTGTATCAACAAAGACATCAAATTGGTTATCATGAATGACTTCTGCATTTTTGGCTTTAACCGTAAATTTAGTTACTGCATGAGGCTCTGTTAAATCTGTTTCACCGTCCATGGTTAGCGGTGCATTGTTAAGTGCTTTACCCAATAGGTTATATGTGATTTTTTTATTTTTAACATTGATTTCTGCATTCAGATCATGTGCCTTGACATGAATCATCGTGTATTCAAAATTAGGAATATGCAAATGTGCCTTGCCCTCATAAATGGGTTCACCAATGGTGCCGCCGAGGGTAAAGTGGCCAGTCATACGTCCAAGTGAAATTTTTAAGATGTCTTCGATTAATGACACAAATTTAAAATCATGCATTAAAATATCAACCGTACCTGAAAGCTTTTTATCTTTGAATGGCATGCTGTAATCGGTGAATTGTGGGATATTTAATTTTACTTTTGTTGAATCATTTTCAGCGAAATTTAAGTCAACGTTAGCTTGTAATCCGATATTTTTGTTGATGGTTAGGTCAACTTGGCTTTTGCGCACAGGACTATTAATGACTTGCCTATCGACAATATAAGTTAGCATCCCAGGTAGAATGTCGAGATGTAAGGTGGCATTCTCAATATCTTTACCATTACCTTCAGCTTTAATCTGCATTGATAGTTTGCTTGTAATTTGTGTTTTGATCATCGCTTTTTTCTCAAGCTGGGTAAAGCTAAACTTTTTGCTATCAAGTGAAAAATGCCATGGCTTACCTTGTTCCCAATCACCTTGTGTACAGAGAAAAGCACCTGTATTTGCATCGAGGCACAGTGGTTTTAGAAATGCTTTTGTGGGTGAGTATTCAAAAGTTGTTGGATGGCGTAGTTTCCAGTTGCCAAATGGATTGTGTAGAGATGTGAATTCTAAAAGTTTACCATACCAGCGATTACCATCGTAATGTGCATCACCTGCAATGGTAATTTCATGTTTACCTAAAACTATTTTTGTTTTAACAGTGTGTTTAGGAAGGTTTCCATCCATGCCTAAATGTAGGGTATCAAGTTTTTTCTTATTAAATATAATGTTGTTGGCATCAACACTTAAATGAGATTTTTTATTGTTGTCTAGGTAAATATTCCAAGCACCATTAATATTTTCAACATCCATTTGCTTAAACTGAATTGCTTTGCCTTTGAGTGTGCCTGTAATTTCTGGTTTAAATAAGTTTTTACCGTGTATATGACCTTGCAATACAATACTACCATGCGCTGCTGGGTAGAAGTCGGTAATTTTTGGTAAATTGATATCCCAACTGCCATCCCAGTTTTTATGGTGATGTGCCTCAAGCTGTACTTTTGAATCACCACTATTAATGTTAATGACTAAATCAAATATGGGGTTTGTTTTCTCAAGCTTTCCTTTGCTAATAAGTGTTGCTGAAATTGCTGCAGGTAAGCCTTCCTCTATTTTGCCTAAATCAACCTCTTTGGTGACAAGGTTAATATCCCATTGTATTTGTGGATACCAAGTGAGTTTGAGTTTACCCTCGGCAGTACCATCGAGCATTTTACTGGGTGGGATCGTAATTTCAGCGCCATCGCGATTACCCTCACCGTGTAGGGTTAATTGTTGTAGTTGGTCATTGAGTACAACATCAATAACATAGTGTTTTATTGACCCTTTGGCTGTAAGTTTGGCAGTAATATGTCTAGGCTCGAGAATTTCAGTAGTAGCAGTTAGGTCGATATGGTTTGGTAGTACTGTACCATTAATGTCGATTGTTTTAATAACAGCAGTAATGTTATTTGGTGTTATGCCGTATTTAATGTTAGTTATATGGGCGTGATTAATTTTTACAGAAAAAGGTAAATGAAATTGTTTGGGTTCAAACGGTTTCATGTTTTTGAGAATATCTAAGAGATCTTCCTTAGTTTTAACTTGAATTTTTGGTTTGGGTTGCGTGGGCATAATTGCAGTCACACCCTCTATGTTGAGATGGGTAATAGTGAGCTGTTTATGCCATAAATCGCTTGGTGCCCAGTTTAGTTCTAGTGAATTGATGTGAATATGCTGTTTATCATGTTTGTAGTCGAGACCAGTAATACTCGCAGGACCTAATATCATGCCAGAAGCATGTTGATAGTGTAGTTCTCCTGGTGCAAATTTGGTTGCTAAATATAGTGAAAAATGAAAACCGTAGGGCGTTAACATAAAGCAGACTAAGATCATCAATAAAATAATCAAGGTAAGTAAACTGCGTAGTATCCATTTCCAAATCATCATAATTCAGGCCCCATGCCAAAGATCAAGCGCATTTTTCTTTTAGGTGTTGAGAGTCTCCAAGCTAGATCTATTTCGATGACGCCAATCGGTGAGCGAAAAACAATACCGGAGCCAGCGCTATAGCTTGCATCTTTGAAGAGTTGTGAGTCTGCAACATTACCATAATCATAGAAGCCCGATAAGAATAGTTCTTTCCAAATACGTTGTCTGAACTCAAAACTGGTGACCAGCATTTTTTTACCAGGCCCAATACTTTGATAATCAAATCCACGTATGCTTTGTGTACCACCGGCCAGTAATTGTAATGAGAATGGTAGATTATTAATATTTGGGATAATGGTTTCTGCAAGTACTGCACGTCCCACAAATTGCTCATAATGGAGCAAAGTTGCAACAGCCTTGGCGGATGTTTTGATTTGGACAAACCCCGACTTAGTACTTAATGAATCTGGTGTGCCTGAAAGTTCAACATTGAACCTAAGCCCGTTTTCGGGGTTGATATGATTTTTTGTGCTGTAGTAAGTAATATCTGCCTCAGGATAAAATAAATCAGCTTTTGTTTTGGGTAAGTTTTGCATATCGTAACGCTCATTCAAATAGCTAAAGCTAAATGTATGTGTCCAACGTGTGTAAGTATGCTTGTATTCGATAGAAATCTTTTTACTGTTACTGCGTCCACGAGAAATATTAAGCTTACCCGCACCTGCTTTTAAGCTGAATAAATCTTTCACCGGATTTGGCCAAGGAATATGATAGGCGCCCACTAAGCTATAGTTAATAAACGAACCTTGGAGTCTGGTATCGAAGTAATGTCCCCAAGAGTTAACCCAACGGTATTTAAAACCAGCAGTACCACGTAGTTGCGTATCTGTGCTATAACCCAATCCAAATGTATACAATTTACGTTTGTGCATTTTTAACGTGATACCTATCGGTGTTTGATAGTTTACTGATTTTTTTACTTCAGGACGTACGATCACAGTTGTAAAATAGCTGCTATTAGCCAGGTTATTTTGTGAATTTTGAATTTTATAGTTAAAGTAAGGCTTGCCTTGTTTATAGACAAGAAATTTACGTAAGAATTTTATGTTAAAGGGTGTTTTGGAAAATTGAGTTGGTCCAAAATGATAACGCTTTCCAGTATTAAATATGATATTAATTTTAACAGTATTAGTAAGTAAGTCGACGATAATTTTATTCTGTACCATCTTGGCTTTGAAATAGCCAAGATTTGCAGCATGTTCAAATAATAAATTGCCACCGTCACTATAGTTTGATAGCAAGAAGTATTCGTCTTTTTTAATCGGGTAATGTTCTAAGACTTTTAAGAAATTTTTATCACTATTACCAGAGCCTTCGATCTTGATTGAGACGTTTGTTACGATACTGCGCACACCTTTTTGGATATGAAAAAACATGGTCCAATTGCTATTGTTGCGTTTGTAGTGTGCATCTATCTTGGGATTAAAATAGCCAAAAGGTTGCATCGCATTTTTAATTGCTTTGGGTGAATCTTCGTAGATACTAAACAGTGAGTCATCGTTAACTGGCTCGGTTAGGTGGGTCATCTTAACGGTTTTCACCGCGCTATTGATATTTTTTAGTAATTTTTCATCCTTGATGCCGTTGATGATAATGTTGACTGGGTCTTTTTTGGCTGTATGATGCGTATTGGTTTTTGTGATCGATTTTGCCAGCGCACAGGATGTGGCGAGCAGGCATAATAGGGTAAGTCCATGTCGTAAAATGCGTAACATATTGTTGATTATAAAGGAATAAATATTAGGTGGCTATAGATGTGTCCAATTAGATCTCAATCTGCATATACCAGTTTTTCGCGTTCAGAGTGGGAGCAATATCGCCAAGATGTACCACTAACACTGACGGAGGAAGATCTTCAGCGCCTGCATGGTGTGAATGAGACGGTATCTTTAGATGAGATAGTAGATGTCTATTTACCCCTTTCTCGCTTAATCAACATGTATGTCACTGAAACACAATCACTCTATCAAGTGACACGCGCATTTTTATCGGCAGATGAAGCGCGCCAAGTGCCTTATATTATCGGTGTTTCTGGTAGTGTGGCGGTTGGTAAAAGTACGGTGTCACGTATATTGCAGGCACTATTATCACGCTGGCCTAACCATCGTAATGTGGTAGTCGTCACCACCGATGGCTTTTTGTGTCCCAATGCCGAGCTCGAGGCGCGTGGCCTGATGTCGCGCAAGGGCTTCCCTGAGAGTTTTGATGCTGCAAGCCTTCTTGCTTTTCTCGAAGCACTTAAATCAGGTGTTGCAAAAGTGCACGCACCGGTATATTCGCATCAATCATATGATGTGCTGCCAGATCAGCATATCCTTATTGAAAATGCCGATATTGTGATCATTGAAGGTTTAAATATTCTACAAACGGGCTGTTTTGCTCCGGGTAAACCACCAACGCAATTTGTATCTGACTTTTTGGATTTTAGTATTTTTGTTGATGCTGATATTGATGCGATTCGCCAATGGTATATTGAACGTGTATTATACTTTTGTGAACATTCTTTTAAGCATCCCGATAACTATTTTTATTTTTTATCTCAAATGAATTATGAAGAACAAGTTAAATTTGCTGAACGCATTTGGCGTGAGATTAATGAACTGAATCTCGTCGAAAATATATTACCTTTTCGTGAGCGTGCTAAACTTATCTTACATAAGCATAAAGACCATTCAGTTGAGCGTATTTACTTACGAAAGTGATATTTGCATTGGGCGTGTACTAACGTGTATGATCAATCTTTCATTTCAATCTAAGGAGTATCATCATGATAAATCATTTGAAAGTTGTAGTACTTGCTTTATTTACATTACTTGCAGTTAATGCTTTTGGTATACCGTCGCAAGCTTCAGTAAAGTCCTGTCAGTGTCATAGCGGTACGAATTGCGCGTCAAAACAGGCGAAGCACGCTAAGCTGCTTATCGGGAACAATACTCCACGTAAATCATCTCGAGTAAGTTCTTGTCAATGCAAACAGACCACAGAAAGCTGTAAGCGTTGTGCTGAGTCAAATTGTGGTTGTAATAAGCCAAGTTGTGCATACAAAAAATCCACCGCGCAATAAATTAAAAAATTGTAAAATAGCACAATCAGCTAGGGGCTGTTGACATTTGCTTTTTCGAGCGAAGATTTAGCTTTCAGAGATTAGTTTTGCTAAATTTTCGAGGAGCATAGTGAACTACGTGACGAGAAAATTTACAAAAACAAGCCGGAAAGCTAAATTTGCAGCCGGAAAGGGCAATTGTCAACAGGCCCTAGACTATAATTGTTACAAATCTTGGTTGAGTGTACTTTTCTTGGATTGTAAGTGTGAATGGATCCTAAATTTTAGCTTGCACGGTATGTTTTAGTGCTGTACACTGTGGTCCTAAAATATACAACCAATAGGGGGCACACAATGCGTACAAATAATGGTAATCTAATGATTGGCGGATATCCTTTAGAAAATATTCCAGAAAACTACTCTGCTCAAGACCTTTTTGAGGCAATTAAACATCAATATGATAAGTTGGTAACATCACTTACTATTTCTTATAGCATACCAGGTGGGTATGTGGCTGTGTTTGGTCCTGGGTCTATATGTATAAAACCGGATGAAGAAGGATCCAAACGTCCACTAGAGGCGTATGTACAGGAGCATTTGGGTATGCCATTGAGTCATTGTTCATATATAAATTTTGAAAAAGAACAGCCTGCAGTTACCTACGAAGTGGGCTGTGGCCCTTGTTAGTTAATCCACATCTTTAAAAACCCATTTTCACTCTGTCCGGGGCGTAGCCATTGTGCGCCTTTGACAGTGTTGATTGCGTTTGGAAAAGCCATCCAATGTTCGGCGCAGAAAAAGGGTTTATCTGCCATCGTATATAATTGCACATAAGAAAAGAGATCATGGTTTTCGATGCCGCTACTTTCAAGGTGAATGGTAGGGCCATTGGGGATGTGTAGACGCACTTCTTTATCTTCTCCAAGTATGGTCAGCTGTTCAAGTATTTCTGGGTTAGTGATTGCAGTTGGTAATTCAAATAAAGGTTGCTCGCCAATGATGTCAGTCATTGCTTCGTTATATTTAAGGCGTCGAATTGGTTTATAGTCGAGCATGACACCGTCTTTGCCACTACCTGGTTCGGGCATACGTAAATAGGGATGAAAGCCTGCATAATAAGGCATGTCATGTTTGCCATGATTGGTAAAAGTGGTATGACAAATGAGTTTACCCGGTTCAACCGTATATTGCAGGATCACTTCAAACTTAAATGGGTAAACAGCAAGTGTGTGTTCGTTTGCGAGTAAACGCATGGTAATGGTGTTATCAGTATCACTGTCAACTTCCCATGCGCTAGTCCAGCCAAAACCGTGAATACCTAATTCATATTGCTTGCCATCATACAGGTATATACCTTTTTTACCGTCGCGGCTGATACGTGCACATACAGGAAATAAAAAGGGTAAGCCACCTGGAAGGCCAGGCCATTCTTTTTCCCAAAAAAAATCGTGCTGAAAGAGCATTTCACGTGGGCCATCTTTGGTCGGCATGATAATTGAGCTACCAAACGCACCACGCTCGGGTAGCACGGTAATGCTGGTAATATTATCTGAAGCGGTAATGGTATAGGTGTTATATCCGTGCTGCTGTTGTTGCTTTGCCATACGACTATTTCCTTGCTAAAAAACACAATTATGCCAGAAAATGTTATTCGCCTCTAGTGAGGCTGCTGTTTTTTTTCTATATTTCATGGAGTTAGCTTAATGGCGCGTAACTTCTCAATAAGTTGAGGCACGAATTAAATTTTAACTTGTTGATTTTCTGGTATTGAGTTATTGTACGTTTCATTATGAGCCTCAAGATCCACCTACCCAAGATATCAGTCAGTGAGCGGACCCCCTTAGTAGATCAGTTACTTGATATCATAGATCAAATTCAAAAAGATAATGATAGGTTACGAGAGGAAGTTGCACGTGCTAAAGGTCTAAAGGGAAAGCCTAAGTTGCGTGCTAGCAGTTTAGGTAAATCGAACTCGGGCAATAAAGGCGCTGGGTCAGATAATAAGAAGCGCTCATCACACAAGAAATCATCAAAATCCAACAAGGCAGATAGAACTGAGATTATAAAGGCAGACTCTGTCGCGGATGGAGCACGTTTTAAAGGTTATACGAATTATCGAGTTGAAGAGCTGATATTGCGTCGAGAGGTGGTTGTCTATCGCTTAGAGCGCTGGCAACTTTCAGATGGTTCTTATATGACAGCCACTTTACCTGCTGGCATAGCTGGCTCTCATTTTGGACCAACGTTAAGATCCTATGTATTGCATCAGCACCATCATCAGGGTGTCACGCAACCATTATTATTAGCTGGTTTAAAAGAGCTTAAATTCACAATATCCAGTGATCAGCTGAATAATTTGTTGATTGAGAAGAAAGATAATTTTCATAAGGAAAAAGATGGGTTATTGCCAGCAGCGTTTAGTGTTTCAGATTATGTTCATGTAGATGATACAGGCGCCAGACACGAAGGTAACAATGGTTATTGCACGCATATAGGTAATGAGCTATTTGCTTGGTTTGAGAGTACGAGAAGCAAAAGCCGTATTAATTTTTTAAATTTATTGAGACAAGATCATACGGATTATGTGTTAACTGAGCATTCATTTTCATATATGAAACGGCAGAAATTAGCACCTACTATAAGGGATAAGTTGCGATCTGATTGCGGACGTATTTTTACAGATGATCCTACGTGGCAAAATTATTTACTGGAATTAGGAATAACGCGACCGAGACACATTAAAATTATAACGGAATCGGCATTAATTGGCAGTGTATTATCGCATGGGTTTCGTATGGATACTGTTATCATGAGTGATGATGCGGGTCAGTTTAATATTTTTAATCATGTGTTGTGTTGGTTCCACATTGAAAGGAATATCCATAAATTAATGCCCAATGGAAAGCAACAAATAGCTTCTGTAGAGCTAACGCGTAAAAAAATATGGATACTCTACCAGCAACTTAAAAAATATAAGAAAAAACCACACGCCGCGACACGCAAGAAAGCTCAAAGACTATTTGATGAATTGGTTGCACAGAAAACATGTTATCAGCTATTGAATAACCAACTAAAAAAAATCAAAAACAGTCAAGCTGAGTTATTAATGATTTTAGATCGTCCAGAATTGCCATTACATAATAATCTGAGTGAAAGAGACATTCGAGAATATGTTAAACGACGAAAAATCAGTGGTAGTACCCGTAGTGATGAAGGGCGGTGTTGTCGAGATATCTTTGCGAGTCTTAAAAAAACGGCACTCAAATTAGGCGTATCTTTCTGGGATTACTTAATGGATAGAATGACAGGAAGTAACCAGGTAGCTTGGTTACCAGACCTATTAATCCAAACTGCTAATGCCACATAAAATCAATTGACTACAGATCAGGCAATGCCTCAATTTATTGAGAAGTTACGACTATGGCTATTTTAGCCTAATTTTTATGCGTGACACGCAGAAAATAATACTGATTTTTATGCGTGATACGCATATATTCATACTTTAAAAAATGCGTGGCAAGCCAAGTGAAACGTGATATCGAAGAAAAGCTATTCGAATGGAAAAATGCCAAAACGCATTTACCTATCTTATTACGTGGCGCACGCCAAGTTGGCAAATCCTTATGCCTTAACTAATCCCAAAAAATTTAAATTATTATTTTTAGATACCGGCCTTGTGCAACGTAGCACACGCATGGACGCTCTATCACTACTCCAAGGCGACATATTATCTGCACATAAAGGCATGATCGCAGAACACTATGTTGGACAAGAACTACTTGCTTATCAAGACCCACTCATGTCACCGGAAATATACTATTGGGAACGTGATACACGTGGATCAAATGCAGAATTAGACTATGTCATTAATATCGGCATTCATATCGTGCCTATAGAAGTTAAATCTGACTCTAGCGGCAAACTTAAATCACTAAAATTATTTATGGAACACTTTAAATCTCATATTGGCATACATGTTGCAACACATATGCTAGATATTAAAAATAATATCATCACATTACCTTTATACTTAATCAGTGAACTTGAACGTCTTATTAAAAATAATTAACCTCAATTCTGGATAAATGTTCAAAGCAACAACAGTAGCTAATGGTTTAATAGGTAAAAACTTTAGAATCTTCTTTATATATAGCACTGTTAAGAATGGTTGGTGCATTTTAAGCGAGAATTGCCATTTGTTTCGAGGCAAATGACAGTAAACATAAGGCGCGTAGCCAAAGCTACGTAACGCCATTTTTAATGGTTTTTAACGAAGAAACAGAGGGTTAGTCGACGCTTAAATTGAACAGTTATCCAGAATTGAGGTTAATTAAGAAGCTTTTATATTATCTGGCGGCACATCTAAAATACGCAATGCTGATGTCATCACTTTAGAAAATGCTGGCGCGGCAACCAACCCACCGAAATGTTGGCCTTGTGGTTCGTGAATGACAACAGCGATAACAAGTTGCGGATCGGTTGCTGGTGCCATACCAACAAAAGAGCCGATATAGCGATGCTTGTCATAACCATGTTGGCCTGCGATATAAGCCGTACCTGTTTTACCTGCAACATGATAGTTAGGCACACCAGCACGCCTACCCGTACCAGCATGTTCGACAACCGTTTCTAACATTTTAACGATATCTTTAGCCACATCATCACGAATCACTTGATAACTTTGTGGTTGTTGTTGCAATTTTAGTAATGAAACGGGCACTAATGCTCCATGATTGGCAATCACAGAATACGCTTGCGCCAACTGCAATGTCGTCGTTGCAATACCATATCCATATGCCAGTGTCGCAATCACTGTCGGATACCAACGATCACGTGGCACTAACATACCCGATGACTCACCTGGAAATTCGCTTTTTGTCACCGAACCAAAACCAAAGTCATGCAACAGATCCCAATAACGCTTCGGTGGCATCGACATTAATATCTTGGCCGCACCGATATTACTCGAATGTTGTAATACCTCTGTCAGATCGATCGCCCCATAATTTAAGCCATCATCTTTAACAATTAAATTGCCTACACGCATTCTTCCAGGACTGGTATCAATAATACTGCCTGGCGTGTATTTTCGACTTTCGAGCGCTAAAGCAATATTAAAGGGTTTAATCACTGAACCAGGCTCAAACATATCGGTCACTGCGCGATTGCGAAACACTTCTGCATGACCTTTGGGGCGATCATTTGGGTTATATGAAGGTGCGTTCGCCATCGCCAATACTTCACCGGTGTGTGGGTTCATCACCACGATTGAACCTGATTGTGCATGAAATTGTGACACCGCCTCTTTTATCGCACTATAAGCAACATATTGAATTCGGTGATCTAAACTTAAAATAAGGTTATGCCCTTCGGTTGGTTTTTTTAAGATGGCGATATCACGAATGATATGCCCTAAACGATCCTTAACCACTTCACGTTTACCTGCTGTTCCAGACAACCATTGATCGTAAGCAAGCTCCAAACCTTCTTGGCCATGATCATCGACATTGGTTAAGCCAACGACATGTGCGCTTACCTCACCTTCTGGATAAAAACGTTTATATTCACGCTCTAGGTGGACGCCTGGGATATTTAAATCAGCAACCGCAAGCGCTACTTGTGGTGTGTTTTGGCGTTTGAGATAAACAAACTCATGTCCGGGACGATAACGTGTTTTGTGTACGACATACTCTAATGATAAACCCAACGCATCTGCTAAGGCTTTTTTTTGTACATAAGTTGCTTTAAATTTTTTAGGGTTCACCCAAATCGTTTCAACCGGAGAACTAATTGCTAATGGCGCACCCAAACGATCCAACACCATCCCTCGATAAGAAGGGATGGTCTCGGTACGCATAACACGTGCATTACTTTGTTTGAGCAGAAATGCTCGATCTAATACGTTTAAATCAAACAGTCGCCAAATGATGCATACCGCTGCGATTACGAGTAATGCAATTACAAAGTAATATCGCCAGGCATAATTGTTGGCTTGTTTTGACATTCATCATCATCTTTTAGGCGTGCTCACTAATACAATGCTTTGTCTTGGTGGCATCACCATATTTAAATTTTGTGTTGCAAGATGTTGAACTCGTGCTTGTGTAGACCACGCACTTTCCTCCAACAGCAATTTGCCCCACTCGATATTATACTGTTGTTTCGCTTGTTGTAAGCCCTGAGATTGAATAAATAAACGTCTATTCAAATCTTTCATATACACAACACCGACTGCTGATAACAATACACATAGGCATACAATTACCATCGCCACAACTCGTCCATTAACTGCAAATCCAGCAAAAGGACTGACTTTAGTCTGCTGATACACGCGTGTAATAGCATTCATGATAGTCTCTCCGCTATTCTAAGTCGCGCGCTACGCGCACGGGTATTTTGGTTAATTTCGTCCTGACTTGGCGTAATGAATTTGCCAATAGTTGCTAGACGTTTTAGTGGCATATCCTGTGCCTTAATCGGCAAGCCACGCGGAACCTCATGCTGTTGAGATTCCTTCTGCATAAAACGTTTTACAATTCGATCTTCCAATGAATGAAAGCTAATGACACACAATCGACCACCGACCATTAATACTTCTAAACTTTGCTTTAATACTTGTGATAATTCTTCTAGTTCACGGTTAATAAAGATTCTAATTGCTTGAAAACTTCTTGTTGCCGGATGTTTATGTTTTTCAACAAATGGCACCGCTTCTGCAATTATTTTTGATAATTGTCGGGTAGTTAATATCCTTTGCTCATCTCGATTGCGCATAATAGCATTTGCAATCCGTTTAGCAAAGCGCTCTTCACCAAATTCTTTTAAAACTTTTGCGATATCAGCAACGTCTGCGGCATTTATCCACGTTGCAGCATCCATGCCTTGTGTTGTATCCATTCTCATATCAAGTGGTCCATCATGTAAAAAACTAAAACCGCGTTCGGGTGTATCCACCTGCGGTGACGATACTCCTAAATCCATGAGTATCCCTGACACCTGACCCAAGAGACCGCGCTTCGCAATAACACACTCCATCTGCGTAAATGACACTCGCTCTATTGCAAAACGCGGATCTTCTCGGAAGGGCCCTTTTTCACCATACATTATCGCTTTAGGATCCTTATCCAAAGCAATCAACCGACCATTGGGCCCTAGGCGCTGTAAAATTTCAAAACTGTGACCCCCGCGGCCAAACGTTGCATCGACATAAACACCATCCGGCTTAATGTTTAATCCATCGATTGATTCGTTCAACAACACCGGCACATGCAAATCAGCCATTTTTCGCTCCTCAAATTACAAGGAGAGTGAGGTTAATTCAGGAGGAACACCAGCGCCGTCCTCTCCCATACCCTCTGCAAGCCATGCATCTCTATGCATCTGCCATTGGGAGTCACCCCAAATCTCAAATCGCTTTCCTTGACCTACCAACATCACTGTTTTATCGAGACCCGCATACTCTCTTAACAAAGCTGGCAATAGTATCCGACCATTGCGGTCAAGCTCAAGCTCCGTGGCATGCCCAATCAACAATCGCTGAATACGACGCGCCGCCGGCTGGAAGGTTGGTAATTGTTCAAGACGTTCTTCAATCGTGCGCCACTGAGGCAACGGATAGAGTAATAGGCAGCGGTCTTCGGTATCAATCGTGATCACCAACTGTCCATTTGCCTCCTCCGTGACGGCCTGACGGTATTGAGTTGGGATAGTGACCCGACCTTTCACGTCCATGTTTAGGGAATTTAGCCCTCGGAACATCCTTTTCCTCCCACTATTATCCACAGTATACCACCTCAGGACATAAAGTGTACACTATTTCGATCTAGGTGCCTGGCACCTAGATGTTTATAGTTGCTTAATATTGTCTTAATCTTAGGTTGATATAGTATACGTTATCGCAAGTATTAAATTTAAACAGTAGGCTAATATTATGAAATTATTTCCAGACATACAACGTGCCATATTAGCAGCAGAAAAAGCTGAAATTACAGATTCGCGTTACGCTATTATGAACCTTAGTAAGGTAGCCATGCAAAGCGCAGAACCAACAATTTCAAACAACAATACTACCGCACTCTTTTCAAATGCAAACTCAACTGATCAAGTAGCAGCTAACGCGTCTCCCGCGTCAACCCTTGGTTAAGTTGACTTTATCACTCCCTAGAACAAAAAAGCCCGCAAATGCGGGCTTTTTTACTATCTTCCAGTATTAGTAGGTATATCCTCAACAGTCTCAGCTGCAGGAGCTGCAGCAATTGTAAATAAACGACGGCGAGCCCCGATTCCTTCCCCAGCGCGGCGCGCACGACCAGATATTTTAGCTATTAGCTGCAAATTTGCAATTTTTGTGCATACATAACCAAACTTGGCACGATCAATTTCACGTACATTATCAAATTTACTATTAATCTGCTGATGAAGCTGGCTTAACGTAATGCTTGTATTTTCAAAAAAACGACAACATGGAGGGCTATTTAAGTATTCACATAAATGTGTCAATACTCTCCTAGCTGCGCCAACAGTTGGACTTGGAATATCATCATTAAAGCGTTTCAACATAGAAAAAATTCGATTGAATACAGTTACAGCTCGTTGATTTAGCATCTCACCCTTCCTTTTATACTTATTAAATATGTCTTCTATAAAAAAGATGGGGCCAAGCTTTCACTAAGACCCATCATAAAGTACTGCTAACCGATAAGCCGGGTTCTGTCGTGAACAGTCATCTATCTGGGATTGATGTCGCCATCAACCTCTAGCAGCCTACCCGCATCTCGCGCGGACCACGCGTGGCACTTGCGTGCCTAGATGCCTATTTGGCCTTGCTCCAGGTGGGGTTTACCCTGCCACTTGTGTTGCCACAAATGCGGTGTGCTTTTACCACGCCTTTTCACCCTTACCAAAAGACACTTAATGTCCTTATTTTGGCGGTATATTTTCTGTGGCACTTTCCGTAGGCTTATTTCTAAGCCCCCCAGGCGTTACCTGGCACCTTGTCCTGTAGAGCCCGGACTTTCCTCCATAACGTTTCGACATAAACTCAAAGCGTTACAGCGACTGTTTAGCTAACAGTGCGCGGCATTCTAGCAAATAATATGCTAGATTTAAAGAACATGCTAAAAATACTGCATCAGCTTACTAACAATCCAACGCGTACGTTTTGAAAAGAGTAATGGATCGAAATAATGCCCTGCAATATAGGTAACAATGAGTCCACCCGCACCTGCACCGATAACACAAATATCATAACGTTCCATGTTAATGTGCCCTCATAAACTGCAACATGCGTACACTCGTCGTGTAAATCACTAATACAAAATAAATCCATGCAAGCCACGCGATAGTAAGTGGCCATAGCATCATAATAGCAAACATAACAAAAGCTTCTGCACGCTCAAACAATCCGACACTATAATAAAAGCTTTTACTCGTCACATTTTTTTCAAAGATACCAACTACTAAAAAAGTTGTCACACATAGATAAGAAGCACCGAGCATTAAAAACGCACCTAAGCCATTACGACTGGGGTTGTAGAGGTAAAAACTAAAAATAATCACAAATTCAACAATACGATCTCCAACAATATCTAACATCGCACCAGCGCTAGAAGATTGGCCCGTAAGGCGCGCTACCGTGCCATCTAATGAATCACACAGGCCTGATAAAGCGAGTAATACAATCGCTAAATAACGGTAATCATATATAAAACATACAGCCGATAAAATACCAATAATAATTGCGGCAATGGTAACCGTATTTGGCTTAGCTTTGTGTAAGAATAAACGTGCTAATGGATCGGCGAAAAAACGCTGATAATTCGGACGAATAAAAGTTTCAAGCATGTTTTTTCCTCAATTTTTTATAGATGATTGGCACTAATGATAATAATGCCAAACACAAAATAGGAATAAGAATAGTTGGCTTAAAGATAATCCCTAAATCTGGTGTACCACCTTGCTCAAATATCGTATTTAATCCATTACCCACCGACACATAAACAACACTACCTGGAATAATCCCCCCCAAGGTCGCTAAGAAATATAAACTTAAGCGCATATTTAATAGTGCTGGAACAATATTGACAACCCAAAATGGAAAGATCGGCACGAGGCGTAAAAATAGCATATAACTAACAGCATTATCTTGAAAGCCTTTTTCCATCTTAGCCACCCAACCTTGTGCACGAGCCTGTAACCAACCACCAACTGCGGTTTTTACCGCTAAAAAAATTGCAGTTGCACCAATAGTTGCACTGAGTATCACATAAATACTTCCTGGCACAATACCAAATAAATAACCACTGATTAATGTCAGAAATGTTGCACCAGGAATAGAAACAGCAACAGCAACAATATAAATCAGTATAAAAATAAATACTGCCGCAGTATAATGATCACTAGTCAGCTGCTTAAACTGATGATGGTGTTTAACAATTATCTCGAAAGATAAATAACGATACCAGCCCAAACTTATTACCAATACCAAAACGATGATCAAAATAAATAATGGTAGCCAACGGAATAAAGACTTCATAGAACCAACTCCATAGAGGACTAGATTTTTTATCCTAACAAAATTGTCATAGTGGGACAATAAAAGGCGCTACACAATTGGGGCATCGATAGTGCTTTCAAAAAAGCACTTCATTAAATGACGACCGTGCTTAGTTAAAATAGATTCTGGATGAAACTGCACACCGTAAATAGGGTAAACTTTATGACGTAGGGCCATAATCTCACCTTGCTCACTTAGCGCGAGGATTTCAAGGCATTCAGGCAAACTTTCTTTTTCAACGATCAAAGAATGATAACGTGCAACTTGCAGCGGATTTTCAACCTGTTCAAATATGCCTTTATGATTATGATAAATATATGACGCGCGCCCATGCATCGGCTGATTTGCAGCAACAACTTTACCACCAAACGCTTGCCCAATAGCTTGATGACCAAGACACACACCAAAAATTGGAATATCTATTCCACATTTTTTTACAACTTCTAATGAAACACCTGCTTCATTAGGACTACAAGGTCCTGGTGATAAAATAATATGTGATGGCTGCATTGCTAAAATAGCATCAATAGTAATTTTATCATTACGCACGACCATACAGTGAAAACCTAATTCAACAGCATAGCGTTCAAGGTTGTAAACAAATGAATCGTAATTATCAAGCAGTAATATCATCAGTTATCAACACATCTTTAAGTCTATTTATTTTAACCAGTGTTTCTTCATATTCTTTCTTCGGGTCTGAATCCAGTACAATGGCACCACCTCCCTGAAAACTAATTTTGCCATTTTTAATTAGATAACTCCTAATTAAAATTGAACTATCTAAATAGCCATTAAAGCCTAAACAAATCACACTACCACAATAAGGACCTCGGCGTGTAGGTTCTAGTTCATCTATGATTTCCATGGCACGAATTTTAGGCGCACCCGTAATCGAACCACCGGGAAAAGTCACTGCCAACAAATCAATAGCATTATGTGTCTCTTTTAATTCTCCTGTCACAACAGACACAAGATGATGCACTGTTTCATACGATTCTAACCTACAATACTGTGGCACTTGAATACTATGCGGCTTACAGACTCTCGATAAATCATTTCGCATTAGATCGACTATCATGGTATTTTCAGCATGATCTTTACCACTTTGCATTAGCTGGCTTGCATATTGTCGATCAAGTTCTGGATCTTGTGATCGCTTTATCGTACCTTTAATCGGCCGTGTTTCAACTTTGTGATTGATCATTTTTAAAAAACGTTCTGGTGAGCTCGATAAAATCTCAACCTCCGACAGCCGAATAAATGCAGCAAAGGGTGCTGGGTTCTTATCATGTAATCGATGATAAAGTTCGCAGGTATCGAAATATTTTGGCAATTTTGCTGAAAAACGCTGAGATAAATTTGCCTCAAAAATATCACCCGCTTTAATATAGTTTATAGTTTTCAAAACAGCTTGCTGATATGCATCTGCTGAAAAGTTACTGCTAATATCATTTTGACTTAATACTGAAATTGATTTGGTTTTTTTCGAAGGCAACGGCTTTGCAAGCAAATTTAAACAATTAGATAAATCTTGTTTGGCTTTAATTGCTCTTTTTTTCAAATCAAGCTCAGGGAACCCTGTAGACACAATCCATGCTTTTTTCAATCCATGATCGAAACTAATCACTAAAGGAAAAACACCCAACTCAATACAGGGAAACTGCATATCATCTATAGCAATATTAGGTAGGCTTTCAAAATTTCTACCCAAATCATAATTTAAATAGCCAATTACGCCCCCTTGAAAAGGGGGCAGATCAGGAACCATGTCACAAGCAAACTTTTGATGAATATGCCTTAGTTTTTCAAAGTTATGAATTATCTCAAAGGGTGAAAAGCAGATGTAGCTGTACCGTCCCAGTTGATCATTTTGTGCAGCGCTATCTAAAAAAGCAATTTTCTTCTCAAATTGGCACAGCCGATTAAAAATCGTAATCGGCTGATGATATGGAATAGATTGCGAAATAGTAATATTCATTGTGCGGACTTTATCGCAAAAAAAATCACATGTCTATTGGGATTTATTTTTTCTCTTTAGCGACTGCAGCTGCTGATTTCTCATCTTTAATCACCCCACAAGCAATACGCTTACCGCCACCACCAAGAGGCTTAGGTATATCAGAAAAGTTATCGCCATCTTCATGAATGATAATAGAGTGACCCATTAAATCACGCACCCTTAAACGGGGCGCAAGAAGCAGCAATGTAGATTTACCTTTTTTGTCGACAAATAATGGTGGCATATCACCAAGATGTCCTTTGCTATTGTATGGGCCTAAATGTTTGCCGGTATTATCTGGATCAAAATGGCCACCTGCATTCATACCTAACTTGCCACAATCAGGATTTTGGTGCACATGAAAACCATGTATACCTGGTTTTAAGCCATGCAATTCAGGCTTAATTAAAAGACCATAGCAACTATCTTCAAATGTGACTTTGCCTATGGATGCTGCTTTTTTCCCATCATCAACTGTGCGGTAGACATCGACAGTAATCGACTTTGCCATTGCTGTAGAAAAAGTAAATGCTATAAGTAAGCATAAAATAATACGCTTCATAGTAAGCTCCTTTATGACTGATTTTTTAATTCTAGCATACGCTGATACAAATCGCGCTGGCTTTCGCCAGTAATTTCAGCGGTTAATTTAGCGGCTTGCTTTGTCGGCAAATGCTGCGCTAATACCTTTATAATTTGCTGCCGAGACACCATACCGCTATCAGGTTGTGTATCACTGCCAGAGACAAGGACAACATACTCACCTTTTTGTTGATTGGCGTCAGCTTGCACCCATTCGTATAAACGATCCAAACGATCGCCCCGTATCGTTTCAAAGTGCTTTGTAAGCTCTCGTGCAAGTACCACATAACGCTCTGCACCAAACACCGATTGTGCAAGCTTTAAAAAATTAACAATACGATGACAAGACTCATAAAACACCAACGTTGCAACATCATCAGCAATGGCCTGCATACCTGCTTCACGATCACGCCCCTTATGCGGTAAAAAACCGATAAAACGAAATGACTGTGTCGATAAACCAGAAGCACTTAATGCAGCAATCAACGCACAAGCACCAGGAATAGGCACCACATGAATATTTTGTGCACGTGCTTGTTGCACGAAATAACTTCCCGGATCGCTAATCAATGGTGTACCAGCATCGCTAATCAATGCGATCGACTCACCTGCTTGAATACGCACTAATAGCTGCTCTGTTTTGGCTTTTTCATTGTCACCATGGAGTGATATCACAGATGTATTAATCTGATAGTGTTGCAATAAAATACGACTATGACGTGTATCTTCTGCCGCAATTACATCAACTGCTTTTAACACTTCAAGTGCACGTAATGTAATATCTGCAAGATTGCCGATAGGTGTTGCTACTATATATAATTGTCCAGACATAGTTGTGGAGTATACCACAAGTTAATCTTTGACTTGCATCATTAGGTTATGTACATTACTTGAACCTACTTAATCCTGGAGATGCCCATGCAACGCAAAACTAGCCTAATTACTGCCTATATTTTAGATGGCAAAAAAAGCGGTACCAAAATAGGCTGGGATGAAATAAATAACTGGTCTCCTGACAAAGGCACACTATGGGTCCACTTAAATTATACTGCCACCAAAGCACAGACATGGCTTAAAAAATCAAGTGGCCTAGATAGATTCTCAGTTAGGGCAATGTTAACAACTGAGACTCGCCCTCGGTCTATTATCAACCCAAATGGATTACTCGTCATACTCCGAGGTGTAAACCTTAATCCAGGACAAGACCCTGAAGATATGATTTCTGTGCGTATTTGGCTCGATGAAAATCGTATTATTACTGCTGGTAGACAAGCGCTTCTTTCAATTAAAGACGTTGAAGATACAATAAATAATACACATGGACCCAACACTAATTCTGAGCTATTAGTGATGTTAAATGATCGCCTTAATGACCGCATAGGTGATGTGATTGATACGCTAGACTCAAGTGTCGATGATCTAGAACAAGCCGTACTTACAGATGAAAGCTATGCATTGCGGCCTAAAATTGCTGATCTCAGAAGAGAAGCGATATTAATTCGGCGCTATCTCGCGCCTCAACGCGATGCTGTAAATCGACTCCAAATGGAAGACAACAAATGGCTCACAATAGATGATCGAATACATTTAAGAGAAGCAAACGATCGCGTAATTCGTTACATTGAAGATTTAGATTCAGCACGCGAACGTGCTGCCGTTTCACAAGAAGAATTATCTAGTAAGCTATCAGAGCAAATTGATAGCCGTATGTATTTACTTTCTTTAATTGCTGCAGTCTTTTTACCCTTGAGCTTCATCACTGGGCTGCTTGGTATTAATGTAGAGGGCATTCCCGGTGCTAAATATCATTCTGCTTTTATGGTTGTATGCTTTATATTAATTGTGATTTTCTTTGGCCTCTATCTAACTTTTAAGCGTAAAAAGTGGATATAACTTAAAACGCACAATAGGCAACGACTATGAAAAACTACTTAATTGTGGGCCATGGCGGTATTGGCAAAGCACTTGCAAACCAGCTACAGTTAGCCAACATCAATGTACATGTTGTTTCGCGAACACCTCAAAAAAATAAAAGTTGTACGACTGCAAACCTAACACAACCAACTGATAATACATTGACACAACTCTTTCAAAACACGACTTTTGATTGCATCATCAATACAACTGGTACTTTGTATGATGACACTCATTTACCCGAAAAAAACATTACCCAGCTCGATGCCCAATGGCTTAATCATAGCATGCAAGTAAATGTACTACCGACCGTACATTTAGCGCAGATGATGACAAAACACTATCAAAGAAACCATCACTGTAAGCTGATATCATTATCGGCACGCGTCTCTAGTATCAGTGATAATAGGCTAGGTGGCTGGTACAGTTATCGCATGACAAAGTGCATGCTAAATATGCTTATAAAAAATATATCGATCGAATGGCGGCGCTCACATTCTAATTGGCTCATAGCAGGTTACCATCCTGGCACTGTCGATACCCGCCTCTCTCAACCCTTTCAAAAAAACATACCCACAGAAAAAATCTTTACACCAGACTTTGCTGCGACTTGCTGCATTAATGTTATTAACGACCTAAAGGCCGATGACAGTGGTTTTTTATTTGATTGGCAAGGAGCTCGTATAGATGCCTAGTTATGAAAATCTAATTCTAGTATTGGGAGATCAGCTCTCTAGCAGCATTAGCAGCTTATCAGACTGTAATCCTAAAAATGATATAATCGTCATGATGGAGTTGCTCGATGAAGCGACTTATGTCAAACACCATCCCTATAAAATCATTTTAATTTTTTCGGCAATGCGTCACTTTGCACAAGAGCTGACACAAAAAGGCTATAATGTCACCTATATTAAATTTAATGCCATGCAAAATAAACATAACTTTACTGATACGCTGAGTATCATCATAAATAAAACAAAACCACAAAAAATCACTGTAACAGAGCCTGGCGAGTATCGCGTCTTAGAGATGATACAACAATGGCAAAAAATATTTAAAATACCAGTATCAATCTTAGAAGATACACGTTTTTACTGTACTATTGAAAAATTTAAACAATGGGCTAAAGGTAAAAAGCAGCTACGCATGGAACATTTTTACAGAAAAATGCGCAAAGACACTGATATCTTAATGAAACAAGGAAAACCCATCGGCGATAAATGGAATTATGATAGCGATAACCGACAAGCACCGCCTAAAGATAAAACATTTAAAACTCCACCACAATTTAGCCCAGACACGATAACACAACAAGTCATTAAACTTGTTAAAAAACACTTCTCTAAGCACTTTGGTGTCATTGATCATTTTGCTTTTGCAGTTACCAGACAAGATGCAAAAAAATGCTTAAACTTTTTTTGCCAGCATCACTTACATCAATTTGGTACTTACCAAGATGCAATGCTACTGGATGAATATAATTTATATCACAGCCAACTTTCTATGTATCTTAATATTGGCTTATTATTGCCGAATGAAATCATTGATAAAACATTAGAAACCTATCATAACAAAAATATTGCATTACATAACATTGAAGGCTTTATTCGTCAAATACTTGGCTGGCGTGAATTTATTCGTGGCATGTATTGGCTACATATGCCCACATACAAAGAGCTTAATTTCCTCAATCATAAAAATAAACTGCCTGAATTATTTTGGACTGGTGAAACTAATATGGCTTGCGTCAAGCACTGTATTCAACAAACTCGCGAGACGGCCACATCTCATCATATCCAACGCCTTATGATTACTGGCAACCTTGCGCTGCTATTACATACAGATCCAAACGAAGTATGCGAATGGTACTTAAGCGTTTATGCTGATGCCTTTGAATGGGTAGAACTACCAAACACATTAGGCATGTCACAATTTGGTGATGGCGGTATCATTGCCTCAAAACCCTATATTTCATCAGGTAACTACATCAATAAAATGTCAAACTTCTGTACTAATTGCCATTATAATGTGAAACATAAAATAGAAGATAATGCATGCCCCTTTAATTTTTTATACTGGCATTTTCTTATTACCCATAAGAAAAAACTAGAAAACAACCCCAGACTAAAATTCGCCTATAACCACATAAACAAGCTTTCACAACAAGACATTAAAAAAATTAAAACTAAAGCAAGCTCTTTCCAAAAAAGTCTGAATATGGCTATTCCATAAACTGCCAACACAATTTATACTGTCTCAATGAAAAAGTTAACCTCTCATCTCGGTATTACGCTTTGTACAGTGATCTGTTTATTTACAACTTCCAGCTGTTCAAAAAAACACAAACCGCTTATCCCAACGCAGCTATCTGCAGCGCAATATATAGAATTAGCTCAAACAGCAAAGCCCGCGCTCAAGCCAGTATATGAACTTGCGGCCGCAAATAAATATATCGAGCAACAAAAGCCAGAACTAGCCAAAGGCATACTCAATCAAATTGATGTGCAATTAACCACTGAGCTTAACCTCGAGAAACAACTCATTGAAGCCAAACTAGCCTTACTAGAAGATCAGCCTAAAAAAACGCTCAGCATCTTAAATCAAATTGTTGCTAGCAACGTAGTATTAAACGATGAACAGCAAATGCTACTACATACTTTACTTGCTAATACCTATGAAATTGTGGGTGATACGCTTGCCAGCGTCGAACAACGCTCATTACTACAATCATTAATTAAAGACCCACAACAACAACGGCCAAACTTAATTGCTACTTGGCATAACTTACAATCTCTCTCACCCAAACAGCTTAACCAATATATCAGCACAACGGCAACCCCAAATCTACAAGGTTGGCTGACACTGACACTTATCACCAAGCAATCACAAACACCCGATCAACTGATTAAAAGCCTCCGCCAATGGCAAAAAAAATATCCTAACCACGCGGCTATTTCTTTATTACCTCAAAATGTGTCTGAAGAGCTTAATGGTACAGTAGCACCTAAATCAATAGCATTATTACTGCCCCTCCACGGTCGTCTTGCTGCTACAGGCGAGTCGGTACGTAATGGTTTTCTAGCTGCTTATTATGCCGCTGAGAAAAAACAAATTAATATTCCACATCTTAAAATATACGATACCTATAAAAAAGATATTACCAGTGTTTACCAGCAAGCTGTTGCTGAAGGCGCTAACTTAATCATTGGTCCTCTGCGCAAAAATGATTTGCAAACACTTATCAAGAACGATGCGATTAACACCCAAACCATCGCTTTAAATACGCTATATGATGCACCTCCACAAAATAAAAACTTAATCCAGTTTGGTTTATCGCCTTTGGATGAAGCACAGCAAGCAGCCGATCGTGCTTGGAAACAAGGTATGCACCGTGTATTAATTATCACGACCAACACTCAGTGGGGACAGCATATCTCTGATGTATTTCGCCAAGCATGGACCAATTTTGGCGGTGACATCGTTGATCAAGTAAATCTCTCTTCATCACAAAATATTACAGCAGCTATAGGTAATGCACTTAACATCAACTACTCTAATCAAGACTACAACACCTTGAAAAAAGATCTCGCCACGCATATGCGTTTCGTACCACGCCGACGTCAAGATATTGATATGATTTATCTTGTCGCCCAACCCACGCTTGCACGTCAAGTTGTTCCCACACTTAAATACTTTTTTGCCGGCAACGTACCCGTTTATGCATTATCACAAGTCTATTCTGGAATTAATAACACTCGCATCGATCGTGACTTAAATGGTGTTTACTTTTGTGATATGCCCTGGGTGCTTGATCCTAAACATGAACCAAAACACATTCAGGCACTCCGTCAACAGATAAAAACAGTCTGGCCAACATCATATACCCACCATAAAAAACTCTACGCACTTGGTGTCGACGCCTACCTTGTCAGTGCCAAATTACAACAAATGCAGGCATTACCGCAGTTTGCAATCGCCGGCGCCACAGGGGATCTCTACCTCGATCAAGCACAACATATCTATCGCGAACTTAATTGGTCTCGCTTTAAAAATGGCACACCAACTTTGGTTAAATAAAGCTTGAGCATGAAAAATACCCGTATTGATAAGCTAAGTGTTTATCTTCATCATAGTTGTTATGAAATCATCTTACGATATCGGGCTCGAAGCAGAAAAACGTGCTTGCAAATTTTTGCAAAGCAAGGGATTGCGCCTTGAAGTATGCAATTATACCTGTAGACAAGGTGAAATTGATTTGATTATGTATGATGGTGATATATTGGTGTTTGTCGAAGTACGCAAACGTAAACACAATGCTTATGGTACGGGTGTTGAATCGGTAGGTGCGAGTAAGCGCTATAAACTGATCCAAGCAGCAACTCAATATCAACTAGATCAAAATTTATACGAGAAAATTTGCTGCCGGTTTGATATCATCAGCTTTAATCGGCACCTTGAACCACATTGGATTCAAAACGCTTTTGAAATTAATTACTAGAGCACAATATGGAACCCATAGAACAAATCAAACAACACTTTAACGACAGCATCCAAACAATGATGCTAGCAGTTGATGCGACCACTGACTCAATTGAACATGCCGGCCAGCGTATTGTTCAATGCCTATTAAATAACAATAAAATTCTCTGCTGTGGCAATGGTGGTTCAGCGGGTGATGCGATGCATTTTGCCTCAGAGATGCTGAACCGTTTTGAATCTGAAAGACCGAGCTTACCCGCAATTGCACTGACGGCAGATATGAATACCATTACTGCAATAGCAAATGATTACGATTACACTGAAATTTTTTCTAAGCAGCTTAAAGCACTTGGCCATGCCGGTGACATTTTGCTGGCTGTATCCACTAGTGGCCATTCTAAAAATGTAGTTAATGCCATTCAAACCGCGCATCAGCGTGATATGTGTGTGATTGCACTGACCGGCAAAGACGGCGGTCGCATTGCACAGCTCCTTCAAGGTGATGATATTGAAATTCGAATTCCTTCAGATCGCACTGCACGTATACAGGAAGCGCATCTTGTTACTATTCACGCGCTTTGTGATATGATTGACAAGCAGTTGTTTGTCACTGAGGAATGAGATATGGATGTTCGCAAATTAACCGCAGTTATAGTGCTCACGTTGTGCCTTAATGGCTGCGTCGGTGCCGCTGTTTTAGCAGGCGCAAGTCTAGGTGCTAGTAGTGGGTCCATGGCCTATGATCGCCGCAGTTTTCATCAACAATTTTCTGATCGACACATCTCCGACCAAGCTAATGATCTGATTCATGAAGATGATACATTATCTGGTCGCTCGCATATTAGCGTTGCAACCTATAGCGGTAACGTGTTGCTTGTTGGCCAAGCGCAAACACCAGAGCTTAAAGAGCATGTTAAAGAGCTTGTTTCTAATATCAAAGGTGTTAGAAAAATCTATAATGAAATTACCGTATCGGGCTCAGAATCTTTATTTGCATCGGTTGACGATGCTTGGATTACCAGTAAAGTGAGAACGATGTTACTGCGTCGTGCCGACCTTAACTCTGGCCAAATAAAAGTCGTGACCGAAAATGGTGTAGTTTATCTAATGGGCAACGTATCCCATGAGCAAGCAAATCTAGCTGCAGATGCAACAAGACGTGTCGGCGGCGTACGCAAAGTAGTCGAAGTATTTCAGCAGCACACTTAACTATGACATACGATATCGTTACAAAAATTGCGATTGCCATTATTCCATTGATATTCGCGATTACTGTGCATGAAGCAGCACATGGCTGGGTTGCGAATAAATGTGGTGATGATACCGCTAAAAAACTCGGGCGCATTACACTAAATCCAATTAAGCATATCGATCTTTTCGGCACAATTGTCATTCCATTAATCATGCTGCTAACAACCAATTTTATTTTTGGTTATGCAAAACCGGTACCCGTTAACTGGAACAACCTCAATAAACCGCGCCGCGATATGGCACTGGTTGCTGCTGCAGGCCCAGTGGTTAATTTAATTATGGCACTGATCTGGGCTGGTATCGCACGCATTGGTATCGATATGAACATACCGGTATTGATAATGATGTCGATCTTTGGCATCCAAATAAATATGATATTGTGCCTATTAAACTTAATCCCTATCCCACCACTTGATGGCAGCCGCGTGGTCACCGCTTTCTTACCACCGAAAGCAGCTTATTACTATAATATAATCGAACCGTATGGCTTTATTATTATCGTACTCTTATTAATCTCTGGCGCGCTGTCGATGATACTACTACCCAATCTGCAAATCGCAATGCAGGCAATTACATCGTGGTTTGGAATTAAATAACCTCAATTCTGGATAAATGTTCAAAGCAACAACAGTAGCTAATGGTTTAATAGGTAAAAACTTTAGAATCTTCTTTATATATAGCACTGTTAAGAATGGTTGGTGCATTTTAAGCGAGAATTGCCATTTGTTTCGAGGCAAAAGACATTAAAAATAAGGCGCGTAGCCAAAGCTACGTAACGCCATTTTTAATGGTTTTTAACGAAGAAACAGATGGTTAGTCGACGCTTAAATTGAACAGTTATCCAGAATTGAGGTTAAAGGTAAATGAGTGCCAGGCACGCGGCTCCTAAACAATAAGCTTGACACAACAAGCAATTATTATGCTATGGTTAGAAAATAGGTGCCTGGCACCTATTTCTCTATTTAAAAAACAGGAGGTTATGATGAGATTTAAAAATAATTTAATTCTAGCTACGGCTGGACTGATTATGGCTGCAAACCTAAGCACCTACGCTGGCGCCAACTGTACTGCTGCTCGTAAAGGAACATATACTAAACATGCCTCGGGCTGTATTGTAACAAGCTGCAAATCTGTGAGTTATGGTATAAACGTTACAGGTCATTGTTGCAAAAACACTAATTCGAACAGCTGCTCTTACGGGTCATTTACATACTACAATGTTGATGTAGGAAATAATTGTATTGGTGGTGGTCAATCTAGTGGCTTAATAAGAACTAAATGCTAATGTTAACAGCAGCACCCAACATCTCAATTAAGATGCCATTAATGCTATTTTAAGCACAATTCTCTATAATAAGCGCTTATGTTTGACCTAAAAAAACAAGCGCTTATTTTTTATCGACAAAGACTTGCCTATGATCAGAAAGTACTTTTTGTGCTAATGCTGTTCACGACGCTACTGGGCTGTGTTTTGCTAGCAATAAATCACTATACCACTCAGTTTTCTGGCGAAGCATTTTATACCGATGGCTTTAATCGAGCAACTGCGCCACTGTTGATACTGGCGATCGCAACCATTTATTTTCGAGAGATTATTCCAGAACGGGTATATTTGTTGGTCTTTACTTTTTGCGCTTATTTTCTATGTATTATTTCAGGGTCGTGGGTTACTCAAGGCATACAATATACAACCTTTCCAACCATTGACCACTGGTTGCTTGCAGCTGACAATGCACTGCATTTTAATCAACTAGCATTGATGAAAACAGTGCATCAGCATGCATGGCTCGATACACTCCTTAAGTGGTCTTACAATAGCCTACTGCCCGAATTTATTCTCGTACCAACAATTATGACCATACTTGGTTGTAAGCGTGCAGTGATGGTGTTTTTACTCGCTTTGATGCTAACCTACCCCATCGGTACGATGATTTATTATTTTTTCCCCACCACAGCACCTGCACAAACACTCCATAGCAACTTATTTTTACCCGAATCACACGCTACGTATATTAAATTTTATGAAATTCGCCACTATATCAAACTCACTACTACCGAAGGCGGACTGATTGCTTTTCCATCATTTCATGTAATCTGGGCGATTCTCTTTACTTATATGACATTCGAGAAAAAGTGGTTATTCTATCCACTAATCGTATTGAACTGTATATTGGTGTTTTCAACACTCGCGCTGGGCTGGCATTACCTGGCTGATATTATTGCTTCAATTATTGTTACAATACCGTGTATTAGCTTTGTGAATTACTTAATGACACGCAAATGTGAACGACCGCCCTTACCATCTGATGAAGATGGCGAGCCATCTGGTGAGTCAGGCCCGTTAGTCTCCGGTGGTAACCCGCCATCATCATCTTCGTTGAAGACCATGCCACGTCCATTTTCATAGGCATAAATTGCCTGAACCGCCATAACTGGCACATAGATATGATGTGGAATTCCTGAGAAACGCGCTTTAAACTCAATCACTTTATTGCCCATCGCCATACCAGATACAGCAGTTGGCGATGCATTTAAGATGATTTTATTATCTTTAACATATTGCTGTGGCACAGACACTTCTGGGTAGCAAGCATCGACCATCAGGTAGGGTGTGAGACTGTTATCTAATAGCCAATCATAGATGGCTCTAATCAAATAAGGCCTACTAGTCGTCATGAGACTCCCTAATTTCTCTTTCAGTTTCGGTTAAAGATACTTGGAATGACTCACGATTAAATACGCGTTCTTGATACTGTATGATCGAGCTCGCTGAACGTGGTAACTCAATACCATAAGCTGGCAAACGCCATAATAGGGGCGCAATACAGCAATCAACCAAGGTGAATTCTTCACTTAAAAAGTAAGGCATCTCATCAAAAACTGGCGCAATACTCACGATGCCATTTTTCAGTTCGTCACGCGCTTGTGTATCACCTTTTTCAATACGTTTTATCAGGGTATACCAATCTCGCTCAATACGATAAATCATCAAGCGGCTTTTGGCGCGCGATACTGGATAAACAGGTAATAGCGGCGGATGCGGAAAACGCTCGTCCAAGTATTCCATTATCACTTGCGCTTTGTAGAGTACCAGCTCACGATCAACCAAAGTCGGTAGACTGTTATAGGGATTGAGTTCGTAAAGATCTTCACAAGGGTGATTGGCATCAACATTTAAAATGTCGACACTAACGCCCTTCTCAGCAAGTACGATACGTACCTGATGACTAAAAATATCTGGACCTGAATAAAGAGTCATGACTGAACGTTTTAGCATCTACTAATGCCTCCTTAGAATTTGGCTGGGGGACTTGGATTCGAACCAAGGTTGGCGGAGTCAGAGTCCGCAGTCCTGCCGCTAGACGATCCCCCAACGCCATAAGCGTTGTGGAATAAGCCTTAATATTAACGTTTAGAGTACTGAATACCCTTACGTGCTTTATGACGACCGACTTTCTTACGCTCTACCGCACGTGGATCACGAGTGACATAACCTGCTTTACGCAAAGTTTTGTGCCATTCGCCATTACCACCTTCATCATCTTGGTCATCAGACTTATCATGCATCATGTTCTCACGCTCGTAATCGATTAGCGCGCGCGTGATACCGTGACGAATCGCACCAGCTTGGCCACTAATACCACCACCTTTAACGGTGACATATACATCAAACTGATCAGACGCCTCGACAGCTAATAACGGCTGCATAACTACCATGCGTGCCGTTTCACGACCAAAAAATACATCTAATGCTTTCTTGTTAATCATAACGTTGCCCTTACCTGGGCGAAGAAAAACACGTGCTGTCGATGTCTTACGACGACCTGTGCCTAGATTTTGTGAGACTTGTGTCATTTAAAAACCTCTTATAATTCTATTGGTTCAGGTTGTTGAGATGCATGTGGATGCTTGTTGGTACCATATACCTTAAGCTTCTTAAACATCTTACGCCCTAGCGGCCCTTTAGGTAGCATACCCTTTACTGCCTGCTCAAGAGCACGCTCAGGTATACGACGCACAAGGTCTTTATATGATTCGGTTCTGATACCGCCAGGATAGCCTGTGTGACGATAATAAATCTTATCGTCGGCTTTTTTTCCTGTTACTTTCAACTTATCAGAATTGATAACAATAAAGAAATCACCCGTATCGATATGTGGAGTAAAGGTAGCCTTATGCTTACCACGCAGTCTCAGTGCTAATGTACTTGCGAGACGACCTAGCGTCATTCCAGCCGCATCTATTAGATACCACTTTGGTGACTGTGTCTCATTTTTTGCCATATATGTGTTCATTGCCTACGCCTTGGTTTCACGAACATGAAAGGGTGAGAATGTTACATGACAACCTAAGATTAAACAAGTTTTTTCACAAAGTTTATACCTCGGAAATGAGGGTTGTGGCAAATCTCACCTCAAGCAAAGTGTACGTAACTGTCATGATGAATACTTTGCCGCCAAAAAACAGGCTGCCAAAAAACAAAAAAAATCTCTTAAAATCATCCAACCCCTTTGAAAAAAAGGAATTATCGGACTTAAAATGCAAAAAAACACAAAAAACACTATTTTTTTAGATAAAAACGTGACTTTTTGTTCGCATTTCAAAAAAAATATGTTATTTTTTATATTCTTGGAAAAGCTTGTACATTTCGGATAATAATTTTCATTGCTATCCGGCTAAAAAATGCTACCAGCCCGACCACTGTTAGAAAAAAACGAACGAGGAAATACTCATCATGGCTCGAACAAAAGCAAAAAAAACCAAAAAGAAGGCTACTAAAAAGGCCACCACACGCAAAGTGACGGCTAAACGTGCTAAAACGGCTAAACGTGCAACTACTAAGCGTAAAACAACTAAAAAGCAGCCTGCTAAAAAACGTACAACCACTAAAAAAGCAACTAAACAAACTACTGGACCAACAACTGCAATCAAAGCAGCTTGGAACAAGTCTCAAATCTTAACTAACATCGCAGAGCAAACTGAACTCAGCAAAAAAGAAATCGCTGCTGTATTCGACGAGCTTGGCAATGCTATGAATCGCCACCTACGTAACGGCGGTGCAGGTGAATTCACTGTACCAGGCCTTATGAAAGTCGTTAGAAAGCGCAAGCCTGCGACTAAAGCACGTAAGGGGATCAACCCATTCACAGGCGAAGAAATCATGTTTAAAGCAAAACCTGCTCGTAACATCATTAAAATCAGACCTCTGAAAAAACTCAAAGAAATGGTTGAATAATCACTTCAATCCGCTCAGCTACCTAATCTTGTGTAGCTGAGCCCTCCTACTTACACAATCCCATAAAATCAAACACATAGACATAGTTACTGAGATGACTGGTATTCTTTAATGCTTCATTAAGGTTTTAATGCTATTATTTGACAAAATTAGCCATAAAAAGAGGAGTCGTCACTCATGGCCGTGGTATACAAAGATCAAATCGTAAATTTAATGCAAGAAGCGGCACAACTACGCGAGTACGCTGCACGACAACCATCCGAGCAAAACCAAGAAGTTGCCGCTCATACCATTGAATTTATCGAAAAGCTGCGAAGCATGGTCGAATCCGATGCTAAGTTACTTGAGCAAGTGATTCCAAACACAGTCACCACACCTGCCATAGAGCGAGCACGTGAGACCAGACAACGGGCAACAGAAACTGCTGGCGGTGATGCTGATGAAACAACTAAAAGACTCGCCAGAGAGCTGCTTAACTATCAAGAATCACAAAAAATACAAGCACGGTTAAACGCAACCATCGCCAACTGCAAAAGAAAATATCCAAACAACCCAAACCTCGTACGTAACCTAGAAACATATAGGGCGCGATGCCCACAAGCCGACCGCAACCCTTTAGCTGACCAATCAGAAACGCAAAAAGCTGAGGTTCGCAAATTTATTCGCCAACACAATCTTGATAAAGATCTTGATGCGACAGTAGACGCACAAGTTAGAGTCGTTACCACTAAAGCACAAAACAGCATTGCACAACTAGCCAGCCTATCTAAGAGCTTACTAGCTGATAAGGATTCGATAATGCAAAATCCAATGACAGCTATAATGCAGCTTAGAGATCCTTCGAACGGCTTACAAAAAATTCTCGATAATGCAAATAACCCCTCTAAAGACACATATAACATCCTGGCCGCTATTGGTAGAATTCCCTCAGAAATAATGCAGGGTGCTGATTTCGTTATTGCAGAACATACTAAATACGATGGTTACTTTGTCCCTCCTCAAATTACATTGCTCAAATCTCAGCTCAACACAGCTAGAGCCTTACTTCAACAGCTTCAACAACAAGCTATAGCGTGCGATGAAATCGACCCTGCTGTTGCCGCCAAAGCAAAAGAAAAATTCACAAAAACACAGGGGGAACTTGCCCAACACATGCAAACACTAAGCGAACATTGTCTTGCTTGGGATCTTCTTAAAGAACGCTCACTTATCGCAGGCAATAAGAAGCATCAAATCGCTGCCTTTGTTAATGCTGTAAGAGCAACCCGTTGCGCACCAAATCTAAATCAAGTAGTAGCTCTTAGAGTTAGACATAATGAAGACTTTTATCAAAGAACCCAAGGCGATAGTGAAAACTATGCCGCTGCTGCATTCGCAGTTGAAACCAATGGTAACATTCATTTTTCTTATTATTGCGGTATCCCGGTGCAAGAAAGGGCACAAATCAGTAAGCAACTTAAAGGATTGCGACTACCGCCATACCCTCCCATGAACTTGCTTGCAACAAAAAACCTATTATCCTCTAGCCAAGCAATTAACGCCGTTAAACGTTTCTCAATTCATTCGGTAGCGCTTGAAGTACCTGGTGTAAAAACCAGCATGAACTCCAATGGCTCAGTACACATAGAATTTAAAAATGCCCAAGCACGTCAAGATTTTGTATCATTACTCGCTAAACGTAATCAAGAATACGAACAATGGAAAGAAAATAATCTGACTGATGATGAAGTTACCGAAGCGGAACTCAAACAAGCGCCAGAAAAAAAGCTTTCAGATGAAGAGCAGCCATCAATAACAAAAGAAGACCCGCCACGACAAGGGCCGGCGTGGAAAGAACGTAGCAGCAGTGATGAATGGAAACAAGGGGAAGTCCCAGCAGAAGGAGCAGAGGATAATGATCATCACCCCCCTACTCCTAAAAGCGGATCATCTTAAAGACTGCGTTTTGGCATAATGACGTAGACTTTCGTACTCGCTATCGCTCATCGCAATACGTGCACGTGCTTTTTTATCGGCTTCCGTCGGCTCATAACCGACTACCGGCAACCCCTCTCTTAAAGCGACAATCCAAGCGCTGCGTTTCATGATGCGATGTCCATCAATAATTTGCAATCCTTTCCAGCCACGTGCTTTAGCGATTTCTACCATTTCGGCTGCTGTTATAATACCTTGATGCCAAATCGTGCCGTCACCACCTTCATCATCATCACTTTGCGCTGAATCAGATAAGTTTAGTATACGTTCTCCAGCAGAACTACACATTGCATCACCATAATCGAAGATTTTCCAACCAGATTTCGCTTGAATAAACTGCACATCGGGTGGTGGCTCATCTATATAGTGTAATACTGTATCGACAACCTGCAGATAGGGACACATGTCAATAAGATATTGAATTTCTTCGGCAGTAACATCACGCAACAAATCAACATCAACACCCAGCTTTTGTGCGGCTGCTTGAATCGATTCTTCTATATCTACTTCTGGTGCATTCTCAAGGCTTTCAATCGCTGCTTCCTCAAGACTTTCTTCTTCTGTATACGCTTCTTCTTCAGGCCCTTCTTCTTGAGATTCGTGTGCTGACTCATCACCACTTAAACCCAACTGGCTTACAATCGAATCAATATCCTTTTGCAGACGTGCTTCTTCTGAATTAGGTTTTTTGTGGTTTTTATCGTCTGGCATAAATACCTCTAAGGCCATATAGAAGAATCATTGTAACGGCTTTTTATAAAGTTGTCACTGCAGCCACTGCACCAGTAGTTCGCGCAATGGAATCAGCTGTCCATGGAAAAAATGACCAACACCTTCAAATATTTCTAGTTCTGGTGCTTTAACAAAAGACATCGACTGCTGCCAATCGATTAAAGCCTGAAGTGACACGACATCATCCTGATCACCGTGAACAATTAACCACGGAATAGTAATCTGAGTAATATCATTGAAACTGTATCTTGTTACAGCTGGCGCAATAGTGATAAGTCGAGAAGCTACTTGGTCTTCGTTAGCGACACGTGCTGCAATATAGCCACCAAATGAAAAACCACCCAGCCATAGGGGTATACCAGGATACTGTTCAGTAGCCCACTTGATTATTGCACGCAAATCATCGCACTCACCAACTGCATCGTCGAACACACCGTCACTTTTGCCCACACCTCTGAAGTTGAAACGCACTGTTGCAGCACCACATAGCTCAAACGCTTTTGCCAAAGTGGTAACGACTTTATTATGCATTGTGCCTTCTTGCTGTGGATGTGGGTGGCAGATCACACCAATTACTTTTGGTAGTGCTTGCGGCTCACAAACCATCGCTTCGAGTTTGCCAACAGTACCTGCTAATAATGTTGTTTTTATCATAGATGTAATTATACTAGATTATTACTAAAATAAAACCTTCACCAAATGGGCTTTTTTAGATATGAACATTATAATTTGTGGCGCCAGTGGCTTAGTTGGTTGCGCTTTAACTCAAGCACTTAAATCCAAACACAATCTAACGTTAGTGGGACGTGACGCCTCACGCCTAGACCATAACTTTACATGCCTTTCTTGGGATGAACTTAGCACTGACTTATTAGCTGACTATGACTGTGTGATTAATTTAGCCGGCGAAAATATTGGTAACAAAAAATGGAGCGCCGCCCAAAAACAATTAATCCTTGATAGTCGCGTTAACACCGCAACTCAAATAGCCAATCTCTGCGCTCAATTAAAAAATAATAGTCCCCGTATTTTCAATGCCAGTGCAATTGGCATCTATGGTATCGAAGACAAAATGGTATTCGATGAAAATACTCAACTCGATCATACACAAATTGATTTTTTAAGCCAGGTTGCCACACAGTGGGAAGCAGCACTAGATAACGCAATTAACATCGGTGTCAATGTTGTCAAACTACGCTTTGCAGTAATACTCTCTGCAAAAGATGGTGCACTTGCAAAAATGTTACCGAGCTTTAAATTTGGCATGGGGGCTATTATTAGTAGCGGCAAACAGCCTTTTTCATGGGTATCAATAGATGATGTGGTTTCTGCTATTAAATTCTTACTCGAAAAACCCGAAGCCAGTGGTGCTTTTAATATTGTTGCAGACGAAGTTGTGACACAACAACAATTTGCAAAAACACTCGCGGCCACACTACATAGACCCTGCTTCATGCACTTACCAGACTTTATGATTAAATTGATGTTTGGAGAGATGGGCGAAACATTACTTCTAAATGGTGTTAGGGTTAAAGCAACACGCCTTAAACAACTTGGGTTTCAATTTAAGCATCCCCGTCTCAAACAAGCGCTAGCTCGGATTCTCAAGACTTAGATAACCCGTATTGTAGTCATAAGCAAAGATTTCAGCATAACGCCCCCAATCAATCACTGTGGTTAATACTTCGTCGGCTGCTTGTTCACTCAAGTTTTTACCGAGTTCTTTTAGGAATATTTCTTCTGAGACTTCATGATCTGATTGTTTATCGAGGCTATGACGGATATAGCGTGCCAAAGGAACATAGGTTATCAACTGTTGAGCAAATATTTTTTTCTGATCCAAGATATCTGCAGCTGCAACTTTACGACCAATGTCTGTCAATTCAATGTCACCTTGGCTCACACAGGCAAAGTGTAAAATATCTAAAGCTTCTGTAATTGGGAATAACGCATCGATCTCCAGATGTAAATCTTCTGCAAGTATTGGAAGGTCAACTTTGCGTTCATACTCAGATGCTAATGTTTCCATAAAACCAAGCAGTTCAGATACTTTAACACTTGGAATACGATAACCCTCTTCAATCGTAATTGCGGGCTGAGTCATAATACGATAAATCTTTTCTACTAATGCAGTAAACTGTGGATCTTTTTCTTCTCTTGGATATGGCATATCAATTTTGATTTCTTGCTGCACATAGCCTGGGTTATGTGAAAAAATTAGAATACGATCGGCAAGCTGAACTGCTTCTTCAATATTATGGGTAACGATTAAAATTGATTTAATATTCGTTTTTTCAGACTGCCAAATATTCAGCAAATCGCTACGCATCTTATCTGCAGTTAATACATCTAATGCTGAAAATGGCTCATCCATTAATAGTACTTCTGGATCGACAACTAAAGCACGTGCAATACCCACACGCTGTGACATACCACCTGATAACTCTTTCGGATAGGCCGATTCAAAGCCATCAAGACCAACGACATCGATCGCTGCTAATGCACGCTTACGTCGTTCTTCGCGCTTAATGCCTTGTGCTTCTAAACCAAGTTCTACATTTTCTAATACGGTGAGCCACGGCAAGAGTGCAAAATGCTGAAATACCATAGTCAGCCCCGGCACTGGGTCAGTAATCGCCTCGCCGTGATATAGCACTTCTCCTTCACTTGCTTTAATTAAACCAGCAATAATACGTAGTAAGGTCGACTTTCCTGAGCCAGACTTACCAAGCAGCGCAATAATCTCACCTTCGTGAATCGAAAAATTGACATTATCGAGTACCAACAATTCATGCACACGCTTTTTCTTAAACGCTTTTTTTACATTTTTTACTTCAATTAAGGCGTGCTTCATTTTTAATCCTCAACGAATCTGAAATTTTTCTTGTGCCAAACTATACAACGGCTTCCAAACTAAGTGATTAATCACTAACACATATAATGACATCACAGCGATACTCAATGCTTCAAGTGGAAAATTACCATCAGCAGTAACTTGTGCAATAAAATCGCCAAGGCCAGTTGCATGCAAATGGTATTTACCCCAGCTCACAGACTCCGCAATAATACTGATATTCCAAGCACCACCTGCTGCCGTAATTGCGCCTGTTACATAAAAAGGGAAAATACCGGGTAATGCAAAACGCTTCCACCACAACCAACCACTTACGTTTAATGTACCCACTGCTTGCTTTAAGTGTTTTGGTAATGCAATCGTACCCGCCACAACATTAAATAGGATATACCACTGGGTACCGAGTATCATTAAGGGTGACGTCCAAATATTTACATTTAGATGATACATCACAATCGGAATCACAAAAAATGGATATAACAAGTTAGCTGGAAACGCTGCAAAAAATTGTACGATCGGTTGCGCAATAGCCGACGCTTTAGGATGTAACCCAATCCATACACCAATCGGTACCCATATAATGGAACTGATAATGATAAGCACCGTCACACGCACTGCTGTTACGAATCCGAGATACAGTATGTGCCACGTCATATAAAAAGGCACTGAATCATAAATAAAATGCCACAACACATATAACCCAAACGCCACACACACAAACACCAATACATTCCATAGTATGACAAAATAACGGCGATAGGATGCATAATTTTTAGGTGTTTTGACACGACTGCGTCTTTGCATAAACACCGGCGCATTAATAAACCATTCTCTAAATAAACTGATATAATTGCCAATATGCTGAAAAAATGCAGCGCGCTGAAAAAGCTGTAATACCCAAGACTCACGCTCATCCTCATCACCTGCTTCTTCAGCTTTAAACTTTTCAGCCCAGGCTACCAGTGGACGAAAGATAACTTGATCGTATAGACTGATAACGATAAACATGGTAATGACCACATACACCACTGCTTTGAAATCTGCGTGCGTAATCGCCATAGCAATATACGAACCCACACCTGGCAAAGTAATATTTTGGTTCGCAACTGTAATTGCTTCTGATGCAACCAAGAATACCCAGCTGCCCGACATCGACATCATCGCATTCCATAACAATCCCGGCATGGCAAACGGCGCTTCAATTTTCCAAAACTTCTGCCAGCTCGATAACTGAAACATCCGGGATGCTTCACCGAGCTCATGTGGGACTGTTTTTAAACTTTGATAAAAGCTTAATGCCATATTCCATACTTGCGCCGTAAAAATCGCAAAAATTGCTGCCAACTCAGGGCCAAGCATACTACCTTTAAAAATCAGCGTAAGATTTGCTACGGCAATTGAGAGAAAGCCTAATACCGGTACCGTTTGTGCAACATCAATCATCGGAATAATAATTCGCTCAGCATAACGGCTCTTTGCGGCCCAAGTTGCAAAAATAAAGGTAAATAGTAACGAACAACACATCGCAATCAGCATACGCACCACCGAACGCAGTGCATAATAAGGTAGTTTAGTCGGACTTAAACTAATCGGAATATGTTGGCCAAAATTATAATGGCCAACTAGGCCCGAACCGCCCCACCCCAATAAAAAAATAATCGCTAACACAAATACCAATGCCACTAAATCCCAAACATTAGGAATGGGCCAGCTCGTCACTTCATTTTTATTGTAAGTGTTTAGAGACATTGCTCTGTCCTGCTAGGTAGATTGCCACGCCGTGCAATGCACGCCTCACAATGATGGTATTTAATAATTACTCAGACTCAACAAACCATTCGTCTAATTTTTCTTGCGCCTCGTCTAAACCATTTCGATCGAGAGAAGAAAAAAGTTGTATGGTTACCATATCACCGAATTGTTCAAGATAGGTTTTCACTTCTCGCAGTGTACGCATACGCGCGCCACTTTTGAGTTTATCTGATTTGGTTAATAATACATGTAGCGGTAACTGACAATCAACAGCCCATGTAATCAGCTGCTGATCTGAATCTTTAAGTGGATGCCGAATATCCATTAACACCACCAAACCCTTAAGACACTCACGTACCTTAAGATACTCATTTGTATTCTGTAACCACTTCTCACGCAATACACGTGGTGCTTTGGCATAGCCATAACCCGGTAAATCCACAAGCCTGCGATCTGCATCGAGCGAAAACAGATTAATCATCTGCGTACGCCCAGGCGTCTGACTGGTTCTGGCTAAGCCCTTAATGCCGGTAATGGTATTTAGCGCACTTGATTTACCCGCATTCGAGCGACCGATAAAAGCTACCTCCATACCGGTATCTTTGGGCAATTGCTTTAATTCTGCTGCACTATTCAAGTACTTAGCTTGTTGGTATTTTGGTTTGGTTAACATATCATTCACGTGTCTGTGTAAATTGGGCGAGTATATCACGTTATTTTTAACATGCCCACTAAAAATGCTTAATTATTAACCAGATAGAAATGGGACCATTTCACAAAATTTTCATATTTGAAGTTTATGATACGAAGCATGACTATTGAAACCTTACTCATTGTCGACTCAGCAAGTCTTGTCTTAAACAATGGCACACTTAATAATGATCTTGTCTCCCATCTTATGCGCGTGCCATTTAATAACTCACATGAAATCGTTATTCTAACGCGCACCATGAGCCATAACATCAATAATCGCCTCATTGGGGTATCATGCACAAAGCCGATTGATTTAAAGCTTTTCAAATCGATGCTCAGCTTAAGCGACATGCCAGTATTACTCGATAAAATTCATAAAATTGATATCGATGATATACCAACACTGACAGCGACTATGCCAACTTTATTTGAAAAACCAGTTTTGCTAATGCTGGGTTTAGCTCACTATAAAAATCCCAAAAATATTTTATTTTTAAGTCACTCGCGAAAGCTATGCGATTCTTTTTCAGCATCATCACAGATGCAAAGCATGTTATTACCCACACCCAAAAAGTTCAGCCTAACAATCGACGCCTCAGAACTTGAGGATATCGACAAAAAAGCCTTTCATAAAATAATCATCCATGTCGGCCTAGATGATACGTTACTCAACTATAAAAAATCACTAGTAATGCAAAAGGTCACGCTCAATATCGAGGTTATTAAAAAACTTAAAGAATTAAAAAGCATGTTCCCAAATGCTTTGCTACGTCTTTCAACAAGTCGATCAAAATCTGAAGATAATGAGCTCCCAAGTTACTTATCTGCCAAAGCTACAACCCAAAAAGCTGAGCTCAAACATAACCTTCTTATTAAAATAGATGAAGACAGCTATCGAAATGTCTCCAGCTTTAATAAACCAACAGGTGAAATTAATTGGAAATGGCACGGATTTGAAAATCATAAGCACGTGTTAAATATACTGATCGATGATAACAAACTAGAAATTACTAACGCACGTCAACAACAACGACACTCAGCATGTAAAATATTAACCATACCAGTGCTTCATCATGCCATACAACCCATGCCCAATCGCGTACTCTTTGATGAATTGATTACTGACCAACTAAGGCTCTGAAATATAGTTGTTGTGTTTTTTTTACACATATAGACAAAGTGTTTTCTCACTAAGAAGCGATAACTTTATGTTTTAAAAAATAAAATACTTATTTAAAGTGATACATTAAGTGGGTGGCAAAAAAAAGACAGCCTGTAAAAAGTTAACAAGCTATTAAATTTGTGTGGGTCACTATATAACTATAGTAATTAGAATTCAAGAATTAAATGCAACTAATTTTACACAAACAAAAACCAAACCAATTAGCAACAAGGCGAGTATCCCCAAAGTAAAAAAACCCTTACCCAAACGCTCACGCGAGAAAGCAGCTGGATTGCCTTTAATCATGCGAAAGCTTAACCACACCATCAATCCTGCACCTATTAAGAATAGAAATGTTGTCATCTAACAAGCCTCCAAGTGTTATCTAAGCCAGTTTGCCAGCGCAAATAAAACCACTGATACAATACAAAAGAAGATAACCCACCGAGCAACATGCCAGCAATCACATCTGAAACAAAATGGCGTAGTAATAATACGCGCGCAGCCGACACAGTAAGCATTAACAACAGCATTGGCATGCGCCAACGTCGCCATAATAATGCAACGGCAATCGCTACTGCGGCGATAGTGGTCGCATGTCCAGATGGAAACGATGTATAATTTGCCATACGTCCGGCATGCGGCCCAAAAAAGGTAAAGTGCTCTAGGTGTTGATGCAGATATAATTGTGGACGTGGACGTCCAAAAAATAATTTTAAAATATCACACATCAATCCTGATATCGCCACGGTGATAAACAAATAAAGCGATTGAAGTACAAGCGTATCATTTTTAAGCTTAAAACGTGACACAGCAAACAATAGAAAAAAACCAACCACATATGGCCAACCCAAGCCAACGTTTGCATAGGCATGTAAAAAGTGATGGAGCCCACCTTGCTGATCGACATTCATACTGACATATGACGTTACCGCAAAATCAAACATCGTATGACAAATAAGAATGAAGACAATAGCGAGTAAACTCAAGCAAATCCACGATTTAGTTTGCTGCATTATAGGTACTCCTTACCACTACAAAATCAACTTGACGCCCACGCTCATAATTAAAGCCATGAATAAATCCAAGTGGCTGTAACTTAAGGTGGTACTTTTGCGAATTATTTTTGATCTGTTCGTAATTAGATAGTTTCATCATCGCAAGTTTATTCGAACCACGCTTTAAAGTACTGACTAAATCATTAAACGAAGCAAAATGGACCTTGTGCGTACCCAATGCAAACACCAGACTGGGCTCGCTATAATCGGCCACATAAAGCGGCTGCTGGTCTGTCAGTGTCACCAAGCGCGATTCGAGCACCGCCTCTACCTTTTTACTAATCCATATTGGCTGCAATGCTTCCAAATAAAACTGACAGAGAAAGCCATAAATAAACACACCACCCAATAACGATAACAAGATACAGCTGCGATAGAAACGAATACTACTGAGCTTAAACATGAGTAGTGCTAAACCAATCACACCAATTGAAAGCAAGATCGATGAAATTACAAATCTACCAACCAACAGATATGAAATGGATGGAAATGCAATTGCCAATACAAACGATAAACACAACCAGATACTGCGATAGACCAAATCAACCTGTGCTAGCCTGCCACGCAGTACAATTTTATTGATTGTAAGGCCCGCAACAACTAGAGCTAAAGCGGGATAAAGCGGCAAAGCATATTGGGGCAGCTTGGTGTGAATAAGCGCAATACAAATCCAACTAGGAATGATCCATGCAAATAAGAAACGATACAGTGGTGTCTTGCGTTGTTGCCATGCCATCGTAAAACCACGAAATAACAATAACGAGCATGGCCAAAACAAAGCGGGTAACAACAGTAAAAAATATCCGGGAGGCGCACCATGACCTTGCGCACTGCCAGTAATTTTAGGTAACGCGTCTTTGTGTAGCATATCCCATAAGAAATTAGAGTGCCCCGCTTGACTAAAAGGCACAATCCAAATTGAGGATAATGCTACCAATAGCGGCACCCCCCACCAAATACGCAACTGTCGGAGAAAAGAAACTGAGCGATCAGCAATACACAGACCCACCACGGTCATCAGGCCAATCAGTGGCGATGTACCCTTAATAAAGATACCTGCCGCCATACCCAACCAAAACACAACCGGCCAATACCACCGCGCATGCCCACGCTTTTTAAAGGTAGCATACGTCTTCCATAAGCCGCCTTGCATCAACACAATACAAGCTAACAACATCGCATCGGTAGTACCCATATGTGATTCGATAATTAATAGTAACGATGATGCCAGCACACCCCCAGCTAAAAAGGCATGTTCACGACTACCATTACTTCTATTAAAAATGCCATATAATAAGAGTACTGCTAGCACACCACCCAACACCGATGGTATCCGATACGACCATACCTGGCTTAAATCACCATTACCAAAAACTCGTGTCGCACTGGCTTGCAGCCAATAAATACCGGGTGGCTTTAGGTGGCGTGGTTGGTCTTGAAAATGAATTTGGTCATAATGATGAGACTCAATCATCTGCTTTGAAGCCTGTACGAAACGTGCTTCATCACGATCAAATGCTGGTAACTGCGAAATACCCGGCAAAAAAAGCCAAAAGCATAACAACAACAATAAAATATAGGGTAAAACGTAACGCCGACTGTTCACAATATGTACCTGTGCATATATAAACGGTTATGGTAATCCATCATGATCTGAAAGAAAAGCCATTTAATAATGAGTCAAAGCCTGCTAAAATGCGCGCTTCAAAAGATGTAAGGGGCATAATGTGAAAGATCCTAATAATATTTTAGATACGACGTCATCAACTGAAGATACCCAGCAACTCGTACTCAGCACTATTTTACCCATCGTTTACTTTCAATCACATTCAAAAAAATGCTTTGATATCTTTATGAAACAAGCGCCTTATGCAATACCACTAAAAGCCCTAAACAAATCAATAAAAAAATCTTTAGAGATCATACCAATACAAACTTTACCCTCAAGCATGTTTTATACTACACAGATTTTAAAGAGCATACAGGAACCAGCGCCGCAAAATGCTTATCAACTTTTTATGAGCATCCTTAAAATAGTACTTATTTCCTACGATCAACTCGTACAACTTGAAATGTTTTTAGAGGAGTGCGTGCAATTTAGAGAAGCGCTTCGGGAACTGAGAAAACCATTAATCGAATTCACCAAGCAACATGTGACACAGCTTATCAATTTTAATTTTGATAAAGACAGCATCTTATCGCGATTTTTTATTAATGATTTGAGCAAAGAAATACCTGAATACTGTATACCAGAACTACATCTACACTTCGCATCATTTTATTCGTATGACCTTTTTTTACAAAGAGCAGATTTGAAACTACAAGATCTCAACGAATCAATCTTAGAAATGAGCCTTAGTCATCATGATCTTACTTCAAGATACCCAGCAATTGCAAAAGAACCGAGTATGTATAAATTCAAAGATGACCTGATAAATTTAGATAACAAAGGATCAGCAGCAGATATACTATTAAAATTTATGCAAAAAAACAAAAATAAATTTCAAGATGCCGCACAAGAGCGACTTTATAGCCTATTAAATCTCATTGAAGAAAAAAGTAATGAGATGTTAACATTACGCCATGAACAATTAGATATATATTACGAAGATAGCGACAATGAATCTGATGAAGAACCCGAAACAAAGCCACTATTTAATAAAACATCACTGTTTTACTATGGCACACAAAATGATGAACAACCCCCCTTGCAGGGCCTTGATGTTGCTGCCCGCTCATGTCAAAACTAGATTAGAAATAATTCATGACGACGTACTAAACCACATCGCCGATAGTAAGGATTTTAATCGCATTAGCGCCCCCACCAACACCCATAAAATCGCCTTTGGTGAGAATTACGATATCACCACGATGAACCACGCCATTTTGTTCTAACACCTCGACAGCTTTTTGATTGATATCATCACGAGAAAATTGCGTGACATCAAAATGAATCGGATATACACCACGATACAAGGTCATGCGCCCTAGCGCTTGACGATGGCGTGCCAAACCATAAATCGGCATCGCCGTTTTAATTCGTGACATCCACAATGGGGTATTACCTGACTCGGTTAGTGCCACAACTGCTGCAATCGGCAAATGATTGGCCACATACATTGCCGCCATAGCAACTGCTTCATCGGGACGTCCAAAGCGGCACTCCAAACGATGACCTGATCTTTGTGATGCTTCATCTTGTTCTGCCACCTGACAAATACGTGACATCGAACTCACTACTGCAACTGGGTTATCACCAATCGCACTTTCTGCTGAAAGCATCACTGCATCGGTATAATCTAATACGGCATTTGCCACATCAGATACTTCAGCACGCGTTGCCATAGTGCTATGAATCATAGATTCCATCATTTGTGTGGCAGTAATCACTGGTTTATCGAGTGTACGCGCTCGACGAATAATATGCTTTTGTATCACCGGTACTTGTGCATCACCAATCTCAACAGCAAGGTCACCCCGCGCCACCATCACACCATCACTTACCTGAATAATTTCATCAATATTAGTAACCGCTTCACAACGCTCAATCTTTGCAATAACACCAGCAGTACCTTTGAATTTTTCAATTAAATCCTTGGCATGTTTAATATCATTTGCATCACGCGGAAAAGATATCGCGATATAATCAACATGTTGTGACAGTGCGAATTCCATATCTCTAATATCTTTATCAGTTAATGCTGGCGCTGATAAACCGCCACCTTTACGATTAATGCCTTTATGATTTGAAAGCCGGCCACCAGACACAACCGTACAATGAATTTCAGAGCCTAAAATTTCATGTACACTAAAAACAAGACGCCCATCATCCAACAGTAGCGTATCACGTGGATGCACATCTTGCGGTAGCTGCTTATAATCAATGCCTACACGCTCTTGATCACCCGCATTGGGATCCAGTGCTGCATCTAAAATAAAATGATCACCTTCTTTAAGTGTGACAAAACCTTCTTTAAAACTCGCAACACGAATTTTAGGGCCTTGTAAATCAGCTAAAATCCCAATGATTTTATCGGCTTTTTTAGCAGCATCGCGCACCAACTCAATACGCTTTTGGTGTTCTTGATGTGAGCCATGTGAAAAATTCAAGCGGACCACATTCGCCCCTTCAGCGATTAATTGCGCCATTATTTTTGGATCATCAGTAGCAGGACCTAATGTGATGACGATTTTAGTACGTCGTGGGGCACTGCGTGCGTTTGTATACATGTTTTCAACTCCTCTGTTCTAAAACGGCGACAGCTGGTAAAGTCTCGCCTTGCATAAATTCTAAAAATGCGCCGCCACCTGTGCTTACATAAGACATTTTATCACGAAAACCAAACTGCTGTATTGCTGCCACTGTATCACCACCGCCGGCTAGAGCGTACGCATCAGATGCAACGATCGCCTCACCCAGTGCTTTTGTACCTTCTGCAAAGTTTGGAAATTCAAATACACCAACAGGTCCGTTCCACACAATCGTCTTAGCAGCATTCATTAAAAGTGCATAAGAAGCCATCGTCTTAGGACCAACATCTAAAATCATATCAGCATCACCAACTGCATCTAGCGCTCGTACATCTCGCGCAGCATTTTCATTAAATGCATTCGCTACTGCTACATCTAATGGTAGCGCAATCTTAACGCCTACTACTTCAGCCTTTTTTAATAAATCTTTAGACCATTCAACTCGATCTGCTTCATATAAAGAGGCACCCATTTTATAACCTTTTGCAGCTAATAACGTATTGGCAATACCGCCGCCCGGAATAATCACATCAACTTGTTTTAAAAGGCTATCAAGCAATTGCATTTTAGTGGATACTTTCGAGCCACCAACAATTGCTACCACTGGACGTTTAGGGTGATCAAATGCCGTGCTTAATGCATTTAACTCCTCTATCAATAAGGGACCTGCACAAGCAATCGGCGCATACTCAGCAACACCGACAGTTGACGCTTGTGCACGATGTGCTGTGGCAAATGCATCCATCACAAATACATCACACAAGGCCGCCATTTTTTTAGCAAGGTGCACATCATTACTTTTTTCGCCTGTGTTAAAGCGTACGTTTTCACATAGCACAACTTGGCCTGGTGCCACATTAACGCCATCTAACCAGTCTTTTACCAAAGCCACGTCTTGATGTAATAACGACGATAAGCGCGCCGCTACTGGCGCTAACGAAAACTCTGCATCATACGTGCCTTCAGTAGGTCGACCTAAATGCGATAACAATATCACCGCCGCACCTTGCTTTAACGCTTGTTGAATGGTTGGCAACGCCCGTTGAATACGCTCATCACTGGTAATCTGATCTAAATGCAAAGGTACATTTAAATCCTCGCGAATCAGCACGCGCTTATTTTTTAAATCAACGTTGGACAGGGTCAGTATTGATGGCATAGTGGCTCCTTTCTCAATGATCATAAGGCGCCGTATCATATCACACTATAAGACTTTAGGTGCCTAGGGGCTCTTGGGTTTATTAGTTACGCGCTAATCCGCTTAAAAATGCCTGATTAAACTCAAACGCAGCTTTCGACTGTGCATTACAAGTGGGTTGTGCCCATGATGATGGCGTTGGGCAATCGGTGTCACGATCGAAAGACCAATAGTGCAGACCTGCTAAACCTTGTGCTTTAACAAACTGAGCGACCTTTGTCGCATGAGCAAGTGTAAATATTGAGCGATCATCATTATCGCCAATCATTGGTGTCAGCTCAATATGATCTAATGGCACATTATATTGTTTGCTAAAGTACTGTGCTGCATGCACCGCACAATCACCCATGTTAGCAGCCGAGCAACCTTGAGGACCATAATCCATCACCATCAGATTGACATAGAAATCTAAACCCGCGGCTCTCGCTGCATTAATCGCATCGATGCCTAATGGGTTTAATGTACCAGCTTCTGTTGATAATGTTGCAAGGGTTAAACTCACACGCAGTGGCATGTTCTTTTGCACACCTGCTGTTGCGTGCATTAATTGTTGTAATTGTGCTTTGTTATAACCACCCTCGATATCAAAATCGAGACCAACAAAACTTTTCGACGCATAACTTTTAACAAATGCTTCCATATGAGCTGCAGAATCACAGTTAAACGCACCAGCCGCACCACCGGTTGCGATGATGTAACCAATGCCTTTTTGTTCGAACTCAGGAATGTTTTTTTGAAAGTCTTTAGCACCTACGCCAGCCCAACTTTCTGCACCACACATACCTGTCGCAAATGCTAACGTCACTACTTTATTTTGTGGCAGCAACGCATCCAACAGTTTTTCTGATTTATGGTGTACTTGCGTGCTAACGGCAAACGTATTCCAATTCATATTAATACCAATATCCTTATATGGAGAATATAAAATGGTATTAGCAAAAATTGTTGGGATAAAACTAGAAACGAGAACAGCAAAAAAAGATTTAAATAAACGCATATAAATTACCTTACACTTAAATAATTATCGCGCTATCCTATCTTATGACTAAATAAAAGGCAACAAGCTCTTATATACGTTTTGTTAATTTAGGCTCTTCCGACTGGATAATATCCCGCCATTTTTGTGCTTTATCGAAAAATAGCCCTGCAACACTTTGATGGATTTCTGTTTGCTTTTTATCTTCTGAAAATAGGTTTTTTCTCATAAAAGCAGCATACGTTTTTTGATGATCTCGCCAAAACGTACTAAGTGTTCTTTTTTTGCGGTCTGTCTGCATAGGTGTATTGATATCAACAAATTCAGGTAATTTTTGCGATTGGCTCCCTTTATATAAATCAGGTAAACGACAATGAAAGCCCTGACACTGATACTCCCTTTCAGCCTGCTCATCCTTAAATGTATAAAGATCCGCCTCTTGTACTTGAGCCGCAAAATCAGTGCGCAATGCTGTTTTCAAAAAATAAATCAAATCAGATAAGCAATCCCCATCATTCTCTTGCCGACTGGTTAGGTTTACATACAAGTCCACCTCAGAAGCTAATGCTGAAAAAGAAACATGATACTTAAAAAAACCCATTACTTGACGCCCATACGCAGAGTCATTGAAAAAAAGTTTGGGTTTAACACCTTTCTCTCCAATGACAAGGACACAGGCAACATGATGCCCATTTTTCATTATTGTTGGGCAAGTTAAGCCATATTGACCTTGTTTTTGCAACTTAACCAGATGTGAAACCCGATCAATAAAATCTTCTTTGGTACTGCAAGCGGACATATCAATATGGTGCTTATTACTATAATAGCTACATAATTTTTGCATCGCCTCAAAATTAAATTGAAGACTGCGCAAACGCATAGGTACATCCACCTCTCTGCCAGTATAATATATTGGTGCAACAAGCTGGCTTTGTGCATTATTGCATTCACGATCAAATACAACAGTACCCACGCGCGCCCTATCTTCTCCTATGTAACTGTATTCTATAGGTCTTAGCGATAAATCTAAACCTTGCTTTTCACGTAATAACTTTTTGAAAGCATCAAGTTTATTATTTTGAAATAATGCTATCGCTTCAATATTTAAATCAATTTTAAATGTATCTCTAAAAAATCCATTAATGTGATTTATTACCTCAAAAATAAATAAAGAAGTGACACCATAATCATGAAAAGACTTGGTAAGCTCTAACGTTTCTGAAAAAGGCACCTGCACTAAGTAGTGCCAAAATATTTTAGCAATTTCATCAGAACGCTCACTAGCCGAAACATATTTAGCTGCTTTATGTAACTCTGTAACCGTGTCTTTAAATGAGACTGAACATACATCATTTTCTGCTATTTTCTTTAATGCCTTTCTATCCACTTTACAATTTGCAAGATAGGGCAAGTTATCTAAATGCACATATAATGCCGGCATTTCGTACGCTTGTAATCTCTCCGCAACTAATGTTTTTAATGTATCATTAATAGAAATATAGTCGTCTTCATCTATGATTTTATTCCACTGAATAAACATAACTAATTTTTTATGCGCTCCTTGGCCTGCTGCAACTAAAACACATTCTTCAATTTGCAAGTCTCGCATTGATTTTAATTGAAGGTTAAGTGTGCGATATATTGCTTCTATACCATGTAAGTTAATGCGTTGACCTGATATTTTTTCATGATGTGCGCGTCGGCCATAGAAAGCCAACAGAGGCTGATCTTGCTGCATCTTTATAGCAGAAAGGTCACCTGTTCGATAATAACGTGTACCCTCCCTTTCAAAAAAAACGGTCTGATTTACTTCTGGCAATTGCCAATATCCCGGTGTCATATAAGAAGAATTAATACACAGCTCGCCTTGACAGCCAAGTTCAACTGGCTCATTACTATCTTCTGATACGATTAATGCTTCAGTACCTGGAGCCAAATATCCTAATGGTAATAAACCATTATAGTATTGTTCGGCATTCTCATGAGTAATCGGTAAATACGATATCCATGAACATTCTGTGGCACCATAACCTGTTATTAGTGTCGTGTGTGCTGGCAGTCTTTGATTGAAAGTTCGTACGTGGCGTCCAAGTATTTCTTCACCACCGATAGTGACGATACGCAAGTCTTTAAAGGAACTTGCGACATCTGCCGAAGAAAATACTGTATCAAAGACTCTAGGAATAGAACTATAAATACTAACGTTGAAATCTAACATAAATTTTTGCAGCTTAGCAACATCTAGTGCTTCGTGATCATATAAACATAACGTGGCACCAGTTAATAAAGCAGCATAAATATCAACAATTGCTTGATCATGACCATGCGTTGCCAATTGTAAAATATTATCCTTAGCTGTGATTGATAAGTCATGTACGTAATCTAACATCAAACCAACTAAATTATCGCGCTTTTGTAATACACCTTTTGGCTTACCCGTCGAGCCAGAGGTATATAATAGATAGGCATATTCGGATGGACTGTCGACATCAAATTCCTCACCAACGTCTTCATAGGTCTCATATTTTGTATCATGGAGAAAAACTAAACTCTCATGATCATTTTCAAGCCTAACAAGATCAGACTCATCCACTCCACAGGCTATAATGCATTTTAATTTTGCATCATTTAAAATATGGTCAAAACGCGCCTTACTCGCATTAACATCAAGAGGTACAAACGCAGCTCCTGCTTTCAAAATCGCTAGCTGAGCTATAACAGACTCAAGCTTATTGTGGCCCATAACACCCACAAACTGTCTTTCATCAGGAGCTAATTTCGCTAACTGCGCTACAATCGCACCCGCAATTAACGTTGATCTTTGATTAAGCACATTGTAACTAAGAACGTCAATTTTGCCGTCATCTGATTGATAAACCAGTGCTTTTTTGTTTGTGAACTCACTTGTGATCTGTTGCAATTGTACCAGTAACATACTAGCCCTATTGTCTATTTATTGTTCTTGTGTGATCTTACTAACTGAACATTATGTAAATATTAAATTAGGCACATTTATTTTATTCTTTAAGATGTTAGCATGTTCGTCCACACAAACTGAGCAAAAATCAACTACCTAGCACTACCCATTTATGCTAAAATTAACCAGTTTCAATGATATAGCAGAGTATCTGCGCTTATGCTGAAAAAAATTGTTTATTTTTTAACCTTTATGGCGATCGCCTTTGGCATCTCGGCCTCTGCATTACCACCCACACCTGCACCAGAAGCCAACATGTCTCAGCAAGTTTGGAACCTTAAAGATGCCGATATCCGCGCCATTATCCAAACCGTGTCGATGATGACGGGCAAAAATTTTATCGTTGACCCACGTGTCCAGGGTAAAGTCACTTTTATTTCTCACAAACCCATGTCGAGTGATGAACTCTACAATGCTTTCCTCTCAATGCTACAAATTTTGAACTTTGTCGCAGTACAAAGCGATGGCGTGACCAAAATCGTTCCGTCGGTCGATGCCAACAGTATCAACAGCACATTTGCCACACGCCAACATCCCGGCAGTGGCGACTCTTTAGTTGTGCGTGTTATCCCAGTTAATAATGTTTCTGCAACACAATTAATTCCGGTACTACGTCCACTGATGCCACAATGGAGCAATGTCACTGCTTATGCACCTGCTAATTCACTCATCTTGGCGAGCACTGCTGCTAACATCAAACACCTCGAAGGCATCATTCAAGATATGGATAGCAAGACCACCAACCAAACAGCTATCGTCTCTTTACAAAATGCAAATGCGGAAAATGTGGTTGATGTGATTAATAAACTCGAAGCTAGCGATCGTGCTATCGGGCGCACACCTAATATATCTGTTGCAGCTGACACACTGAGTAATAGTATTTTAATCAGTGGTAATCTTAATAATATCAGTACCATGAAGGCCTTAATCAGCCAAATGGATCATCGCGCCAAAACCGATAATAATTTAGCTAAAGTCCTGTTCTTAAATTACTTAAGCGCTAAAAAACTCGCACCCATTTTAAATAAGGTCGTACAAGGCCAAACCGAATCTAAAAAAGGCGCCACCATTACCAAAAGTGATGTTTCAGTACAAGCAGAACCAGATAACGATAACGCTTTAATCGTACATGCACCACGTAATTTGATGCAAGAAGTCGAGTCTATCGTTAGGCGCCTCGACACCAAACCACAACAAGTACTCGTCGAAGCAATTATTGTTAAAATGGATGAAAGCTTACTCAAACAACTTGGTATCGTTTGGGGGACAGTTAATGGTGATGCAGAATCTACAGCAGTTCAGCGTGATATCACACCGCATCAAGTGACCGGTGCTAATAGCTTTGCTCTAAAAGTGAATTCTCATGGTGTTGGCTTTATTGCAGATGGTAGCTTACAAGCACTGATTCATGCACTACAAAGCCGTGGCTCAAGCGACATTTTATCAACACCTTCAATCGTTGTACTCAACGGCCAAAAAGCAACTATTTCAGATGGTAAGAATGTAGGTATTGTCAATCGCGAATATGATAACAGTAATGCCATCAATACGAATGGCGATCAAAACCTTGGTGTACCCTTTAATACAATCGAACGCAAAGATGTTGCATTGTCATTAACCGTGACACCACAAATCAGCCCAAATCGTATGCTACGTATGAAGATCGAACAAAAAGATGATTCATTGTCACAAACCAATACGGCATCGACAGTTGCTAATGACAACCCCACTATCGACACCAGTAAGATTACCACTAATGTAATGGTTAAAAGTGGTGACATCTTAGTTTTAGGTGGGCTTATTGATCATCAAGCCTTAAAGAATGATAGTAAAATCCCTATTCTTGGCAGCATCCCATTGATTGGCAATCTCTTCAAATATACCAATCACCATATCGAGAAAAAAGATTTAATGGTATTCCTAAAACCGATCATTTTAAATAGTGATTATAGACGTCGTAAAGAAACGATGACACGCTATCATCGCATCCGTCGTGAAGAACTGGCTGCACGTGCAGGCGAAAACTCGATAAAAAATGGTGATGATGTCCCCATATTACCAAACCCAACCCAATATCCAACCCGGCCCACAGTAGGCCTTCCTGCACCTACTGACACATACCTAGGCAAGAGACGTCGCCATGGTTAAGCGTCTTGCCTTTGGTTTTGCTAAACAGCATGGCGTAGTGATTACCGATATCAATGAGCAAGCGTGTCATATTGCACATAGAAAGGATATGAGTAACGACACCTTGATTGAGCTAAATCGTATCTTAGCACAACCAATTACATTAACTGCTGTCGATCATCAAGCTTTTGAAGCACTACTAACAAAATGCTATGAGAATAATAATGCTGCACTTGAAGCAATTAGTGGACTTGAAGACAACATCGATTTAAAAGCGATGATTGATGCCATGCCCAAAACAAAAGACTTACTCGAGTCTGATGATGACGCGCCTATTATCAAATTAATAAATGCTTTATTCACTCAAGCATTAAAAATGAATGCATCCGATATCCACTTTGAAACATTTGAAGAGCGTCTGATCGTGCGCTTTCGTGTTGATGGTATTTTACATGAAGTATTAAATCCACCACGTGTACTGGCACCGTTAATTACCTCGCGCATCAAAGTGCTGGCAAAATTAGATATTGCCGAAAAACGTTTGCCACAAGATGGACGTATTTCTATTCGAATTGCTGGTCGTGCAGTAGACATTCGTGTATCAACTATTCCAACTTATTATGGTGAACGGATCGTACTGCGTTTACTTGATAAACAAAGTGCCCCACTTGATTTAAAAAAACTTGGCATGTGTGATGAAGACTATAGCAAAATGATACGATTGATTAGCGCACCACATGGTATTATTTTAGTCACAGGTCCCACTGGCTCCGGTAAAACCACAACGCTTTATGCGGTACTCACACAACTAAATAACAGTGAACGTAATATTCTCACTGTTGAAGATCCGATCGAATACTACTTACCTGGTATCGGCCAAACCCAAGTAAATACTAAAGTCGATATGACATTCGCACGCGGCCTGCGTGCTATTTTACGTCAAGATCCTGATATCGTTATGGTCGGCGAAATTCGTGATATGGAAACCGTAGAAATGTCGATCCAAGCAAGTTTAACTGGCCATTTAGTATTATCAACCTTACATACCAATAACGCGATTGGTGCAGTCACACGTTTGCGTGATATGGGTGCAGAACCTTTTTTATTATCATCAACTATTATCGGTGTTTTAGCGCAACGATTGGTGCGATTACTCTGTCCACACTGCAAACTCGCTAGAACCATCGATGAAAAAGAACGCGAATTGCTTGCACTCGATACCACTGACGTCACTATTTACAATGCTGTTGGTTGTGAGAAATGCACGCATACAGGCTATATCGGCCGTAACGGTATTTATGAAATTATCGAGATCAATGACACATTACGCAAAGACATTCATGATAATGCCAGTGAAAATGCAATGCTGAACTATGTACGACGATTTTCGCCAAGCATTCGCCAACGTGGTTTTGAAAAAGTATTAGAGGGATCAACCACCATCGAAGAGGTTCTAAGAGTCACGTGAGCGCATTTCAATACACAGCTATCGATCAGAATGGTAAAAAACATAAAGGCGTACTCGAAGCCGATAGCGAACGTCAAGTGCGTCAGCTGTTACGTGATAAAGCGCTGATCCCACTCAACATCGCTAGTGTGATGCAACAAGCTAAAACAAAGCACTCAATGCCATTTGGGTTTAAACGCCAACGCTTATCAACTAAGCAACTCACATTGCTAACACACCAGATGGCAACACTACTTTCAGCCGGCATTCCCATCGATGAAATGCTTACTGCCGTGGCAGAGCAAACTGAAAAACACCTTGTCAAAAGTATTATTTTAGGCGTACGTGCGCGTGTCTTAGAGGGACATTCGCTTGCTGATAGTTTAAATGCTTTTCCAAATGCATTTCCAAAAATCTATCGCACGACCGTTGCGAGTGGAGAAAAATCTGGCAAACTTGACCTTATCCTTAAAAAGCTTGCCGATCATATTGAACGTCAACAAAAACTAAAGCGCAAAATAAAACAAGCTTTACTTTATCCACTGATGATGACCATAGTATCAATAATTATCGTGATTTTTTTATTAGTTTATGTGGTGCCTAAAATCATTATTACTTTTACCCAAGTTAACATTGCACTGCCTTTATCCACCAAAATACTAATTAGCATTAGCCAATTCTTTTTTCATTATGGCTGGTATTGTTTATTAGGCATTGTGATTTTAAGTGTGTGTTTACAGCGTGGGCTTAAATCATATCAATTTCGCTACGTATATGATAGCTTTATCGCCAAACTGCCATTGCTTGGCAAAACACAACGTACTATTAATGAAGCACGCTTTGGGCGCACATTTGGTATTTTGACCGCCGCCAGTGTGCCGGTACTCGAAGCAATGCAAGCAAGTGCTGAGATGATTACACCACTACCAATGAAAGAAGCCACTTTACATGCAATCGAAAGAGTACGGGAAGGCAGCAACATCCACAGTGCGCTTAAGGAAACACGCTATTTTGCGCCGATGTTTGTGCATTTGGTTGCAAGCGGTGAGAACAGTGGTAGTCTAGAAGTGATGCTTGAACGCGCTACCGATGCCCAAGAAGATGATGTTAACAATCTTATCGAAAGCTTACTGACCGTATTCGAGCCGATACTGATTATTATTATGGGAGCTGTTGTGTTATTTATCGTGCTAGCGATTATGCTACCGATATTCCAAATGAATCAATTTACCGGCTAATTTGAAGGAGTTCGTATATGAAAAAATATTATAACAATGCATTTACGTTAATTGAAGTAATGGTTGTTGTCGTTATTCTTGCAATTCTTGCCGCAATTATCGTACCTCAAGTTTTATCACGCCCCGACCAAGCACGTCAGGTGGCGGTAAAACAAGATATTTTATCGATAGAAAATGCACTAGAACTCTATAAACTCGATAATGGTAATTACCCTTCAACCGAACAAGGCATTAATGCACTGCTTACCAAACCCAGTGGTGATCCAATACCAATCGATTGGAACGGACCTTACTTAAAAGGTGGTATACCTAAAGATCCTTGGGGTAACGCATATCACTATAAAAATCCTGGCGATCATAGTGCTATTGATATTTATACTTATGGACCTGAAAAAGACGGCAAGAAACCGATAATTGGCAACTGGAAAGATAAATAACCGTGTTTAAACGAAATGGCTTTACCCTAATCGAAGTCCTAGTCGTACTCGTTATTGTCTCTATTATTCTAACCATTGCAGTCATGAGCTTTGGAGATTTTGGTAAAAGTCGCGAACAACAAGCGCAAGTTGCCCAATTGCAATCGAGCATTGCTGCCGCCCTTGCACAAGCAATCTTAATGCCTAATACCCTACAATTGACGATTAACAATCGTGGCTATCGTTATCAACGTGCCTGGTATGACCTCAAACATCATCAACAAGTGTGGCGCGATCTTAGTAACGATACACTATCTCAACCACAGTTATTCGCATCTGGCACAAAAGTTAAAGTGAGCACGCAAAAAAAATCTATTCAGTTTAATCCAAATGGTATTGTCACGGCATTTCGTGTACAAATAACATTTCCAAACGATAATAACTATCTACTCAGTGTCGATAGTTCAGGAGAAAGCATCCTTGAAAAAAGCTAAGGCTTTTACATTAATTGAAGTATTGGTAGCCATGGTGATATTAGCCATTGCTTTTATTGCAATACTACAAACCACACAAACAAACATTAATAGCAGCAGTAAAGTACGTGCATCATTAAGTGCCAATTGGGTAGCCATGGATGTATTTGCGAAACTAAAAATGGGCTTAATTAGTGAACCAGCTACAGGCAAAGAAAATATCTTAGGTGTATCATGGAATTGGCGCGTATCTGATGATAAAACAGCTGATCAATCGGGCTTTAAACGAATTGTTATTGACGTTTCTGCACAAGGCAAACGCTATCAGCATTTAATTGGGTTTATTAAATGAAAGGTTTTACCTTAATTGAAATTTTAATCGCCTTACTCATTTTCGCTATCTTAGGCGTGTTGATTGCATTTGGCCTGCAAAATGCAATCAATGCAAACAGCCATGCTGATAAAGCTAATACCCGCATTCAAAAAATTGAAATCGCAGAAGCCTTATTACGCCGTGATATTAGCCATATTATTGATCGTCCTATCTTAGATGTAGATGGCAGCACCATTGCTGCAGTTATTTTGCAAGATCAAACATTAGAATTTACTTTACGTGCATCTAATTTACAACACATCCGTTATCAGGTTAAAAATGGTCATTTATATCGTTATATCTGGCCGATACTCGATCGCGTTTTGGCGGTTAAACCCAGCAAAATAGATTTACTCGAGGGTATCACCAAATGTAAACTTACCGCTATTGATCAACAAAACCAAAGCAAAAATAGTTGGCCGATTAAAGAGACTAGTTTTGCCATTACTTATACCCTAAAGTCAAATCTGCCTAAAGCCATACAAGTGCAATTTAATTTAGAGCATGAAGGTCGTATTGATAATACGATTATGATCTTAAGCCGAGGTATCTTGCATGCTTAAGCTCAAACAAAAAGCCAGCGCTCTTTTAACCGCATTATTTGTAACAGCTATTGTGGCAATTATTGCTGTTTCTGTAATTTATAAATTTAGATTAATGGTGCATCTAGCACAATTGAACAACTTTTCAAATCAAGCGCAACTCTATTTATTAGGTGTAAATGATCAAATAGAAGCAGATTTAGAAAACTATACCATTGCCTGGCTAAGCCCGAACATCAATAATCCTAATCTTAGGATGCCACGTCGAATTAAACCCAAAAAATTTAATAATGTTATTTTAATGGCACAAATTAGTGATGAACAAGCAAAGTTTAATATTAATATTTTGAGATCTAGAAATAATCAGGCACGCTTTATCCATTTACTGCAAATTGTCATGCCACAACTGAACCTCCAAAATGCTGAGAATATTGCACACAATATTAGTGATTGGCTGAGCGAAAACCCAAACACTACCGATCAAATTTATGCACGTCATAAACCGCCTTATCGCGCAGGTCATAGACCGATGGTTGATATTTCTGAATTATTATTAGTAGAGGGCATCACCCCACAAATTTTTACTGCATTAAAGCCTTATATCAGTACATTACCAGGTGACACTAAAATTAATATTAATAGCGCAACACCACCCGTACTCGCAACATTATCGCCTAATATTACCCTGACACAAGCCAAAGCCCTATATGGGTGTCGTCAATCACAGGGTGTATTTTTAAATCTGGATGATTATAATAAGACTTGCATGACACCACTGGGGCTAAATGCAGCAAGTCAAATCACGACGTCGAGTCGTTATTTTTTGCTCCAAAGCCTCGCCACCTCAAAGGAACAGCAAAATCGGATGGAAAGCTTGCTCACCACATACACGGATCCTAAAACTAAACGCCCAATTGCTTATGCGGTTTGGCTCAGTTAATAAAGTAGAAATAAATGACCCAAACCCTAGCACTACAATTTAACCTTGACCTAACGATCACATCGATGCTGTTTAATGCAGATGGACTACTTGAATTAGAATTACCTTTACTGTCTCTATCAGAGATAACGCCAACTTCAGGACAAAGATTAATCGTGATTGTGCCAGGTCAATGGGTACATTTATTTTTGATCACACCACCTAAAATGTCAGCTGCAGAGTTACAGCAAGCCGTGCCACATATGCTTGAGGATCAACTGGCGCAAAATATCGATAGTTGTCACTTTATAATTGGTGATGCGAATAATAATAATCAGCGCACTGTTGCAGTTATTGATCATGCAAAATGGCTATTGCTAATTAAAAATTTACGCAATGCAAATCTTAATCCGCAAGTAATTACACCAGATTTTTTATGCTTACCTAATAATACATTATATAAAGGTCAGCATGATACGATGCTGCATAAAGATCATAGCGGATATACACTTTCTAACGCACTTGCAACAACGATATCTATACCTGAAAGTGTCCAACAAATTAATTTTGAAGAAAAATCATTTGCAAATTTAATTGATTTAAAAGGATTATCATTTAATTTGATTCAAAATGAATTCCGTCAACGTAAACAATATCAGTCAAAATGGTCAGGATGGCATTGGTGTAAAGTCAGTTTTGCAGCCATGATTGCAATATTTTTTATCGGACACATAGCCTTATTTATCGATTATCATAAACAAGATTCACATTTGCAAAAACAACTACTGCAAACATACCAACGTGTTTTTCCTAATGCTAATTCGGTCTCTGAACCTAAATCAAAACTAACCCAATCACTCAAACAATATCAACTTGCTAACCATGCTTTTGTGACGCTATTGACCGCAGTAGCCAAACTTAAAATACAGTTTCCTAATATTGATTTAGATCAGATTCAATTCAATCAGCAACAAATGACACTATCTCTTGCGGCAAGTTCAACAGTAGATCTGAATCAATTTACTAAACAATTAGCCAACTTCTCTAATATTAAAATTATTAGCAACCAAACTGAGCTTAGAGACAAGCAACAAATGCAAACCCTCACCATAGGAGTACACTAATGTTAAAGCAGTGGTGGTTAGCACGCAGTTCACGTGAACAGCTCATATTAACTAGTGGTAGTATTATTGTAGTGATTTTACTTGCTTATTTATTTATCTGGGCGCCGATTAGCGTGCGTACTGAAAGTTTGCGTCAATCGAATATTGAAAACCGCTTACTACTCAATTGGATGGATAGTGCGACACGTAAGATACAACAGTATCAACAATTGCATTATCAAAAACACGATGCATCATCACAAGCTTTATTAGTAACGGTAGAACAATCATTATTAAAAGCGCAGCTCTCTAAGTATGTGCGCAACACGCAAACCCAAGCTGATAACCAAGTGACTTTAACCTTCTCTCAAGTGCCTTTCGATCAGATGATTGATTGGGTAGAACAACTTTGGAAGCAGCATAATATTATTGTTGGATCAGCATCAATAAAAAAAGCAAATAACAATGGCCTCACCGACGTCACTATAAACCTTTTGGTGCCTGGCACCTAAAGGTTGATGGTTTTGGCCGGCTTTAAGTGAAAACTATCAACCTTTAGGTGCCAGGCACCAAAAAGTTTATAGGAAGTTTTAGGGATTGCAGCTGGCCTTGATAACGAATCACGATTTCATTATTCGCAATACGCTCTAAAATTGCATCACCCGGTAATACATCACCAATTTTATATACTTTTGCTTGTGCTTTGTCAGCAGATACAATTGCAAAAGACTGCTTCGAATTATTAGATGACAACATTGTACCTTGCAAAATTAATGCTAGCTGCGTTTCGGGTAACTCACTCAAGCGATCATCATACACACCAAACAAGTGCCATTGACTAATCTGCGCTATCGGCTTAATCGCGATGACAGGTGTTATCGGTACTACTGTGTGAATCGACATAAATTCAGAAATAAGATCATATAAATACAATGCAACAAAGACCAGCATCAGGCCAATCAAGCCGAACGTAAAGCGATTGTTTCGTCGTATATCTCCGCGCATCGTATAATTATAACACAACCTTTCGGTGCCTGGCACCGAAAGGTTGATGGTTTTGACTAGTTGGGGGTTATTTGGTGTTCATCATCGCATTTGCTGTGTCAAGCATACGATTCGAGAAACCCCATTCGTTATCGTACCAAGAAACAACCTTATACATGTTATTAATCTTACGTGTTTCTGATGCATCAAAAGTCGATGAGTTTGCGCAGTGATTAAAGTCAATTGACACTAATGGCTTATCATTGTAGCCAAGCACACCTTTAAGCGGTGCAGATTCTGAAGCCTTTTTAACGATGGCATTAAGCGCTTCAACAGATACTTCTTTTTCTGCTGAGAAGGTTAAATCAACTACAGATACATTTACTACCGGCACACGAATTGCATACCCATCAAGCTTACCATTAAGTTCTGGCATCACTAGACCTACAGCTGCAGCCGCACCGGTTTTAGTTGGAATCATCGACTGTGTTGCAGAACGTGCTCGACGAATATCACTATGATAAGAATCAACTAGCTTTTGATCACCAGTGTAAGCATGAATGGTTGTCATCAAACCTTCTTTAATCGTTAATGCATCATGTATTGGCTTGACTAAAGGCGCTAAACAGTTGGTTGTACAAGACGCATTTGATACCACCAAATCATCTGCTTTTAAGGTGTTATCATTAACACCAAAAACAATCGTCGGTAAATCTTTTCCAGCTGGTGCTGAAATTAAAACTTTTTTTGCACCACCATGTAAATGTGCTGACGCTTTTTCTTTGCTGGCAAACATGCCCGTACATTCCATCACAACATCTACATCAACCGAACCCCATGGTATATCGGCAGGATTACGCTCAGAAAATACTTTAATTTTTTTACCGTTAATAATGATATGATCACCTTCAGCTGATACGTCACCATTAAAACGACTGTGTACGCTATCATATTGGAATAACAACGCATTCGTTTCTACGTTACCCAAATCATTAATTGCAACCAACTCAATTTCTTTATCACGTCCTGACTCAAACAAAGCACGTGCCACATTACGACCGATACGTCCAAACCCATTAATTGCTATTTTCATTTAAAATACTCCCGCTGTTTTATGTTGCAATAAATTTTGCATGATAGATTGCACATGCGACACGCTAAAGCCACATGTATTAAAGATTTCATTTGCTGGTGCTGACATGCCAAAGTGATCTAAACCAACCACCGCACCCTCGCGCCCAACAAAACGATACCAATTAACTGACGAACCTGCTTCAATCGCAACACGCTTAATTACCGCTTGCGGTAACACTTGCTCACGGTAAGCGTCCGTCTGACTTAAAAATAATTCACAACAAGGCATCGATACCACACGTATCGATACACCTTGCTCTGCAAATGCACGCGCTGCTTCCACCGCCAATTGTAATTCCGAACCGGTTGCAATAAACAACCCATCTAAATTACCTTCAGGCTCATAAACCACATATCCACCTTTAGCAATATCAGCAAGTTGTACTTCACTATGCTGTTGCTGTGGTAAATTTTGACGACTGAGTAACAATGCACTCGGCGCTGTTTGATGCGTTAATGCTGATTGCCATGCTACCATCGTTTCAATAAGATCTGCTGGACGCCATACATGTAAGTTAGGAATTAAACGTAAACTGGTTGCATGTTCAACTGGCTGATGCGTCGGACCATCTTCGCCAAGGCCAATAGAATCATGAGTAAATACATGAATCACACGTTGCTGCATTAATGCCGCCATCCGTACCGCGTTACGTGCATAATCACTAAAGACTAAAAACGTTCCACCAAATGGGATTAAACCTTTATGCAAACTTAATCCATTCATAATTGCTGCCATACCAAACTCACGTACACCATAATGTAAATAATTACCCATTGGGTATGTGGTAGTAAACGCTTTTGAACCAGACCAATCAGTGCAGTTAGAACCAGTTAAATCTGCAGAACCACCGATTAACTCTGGCAACACCGGCGCAAATGCATTAATTGCCTGCTGTGATGATTTACGCGTTGCTTGTGGTTTATCAAAGCTTAATTGTTCGGTAATTTTATTATGTGCGTAATCAGCCCAGTCTTGTGGTAACCAACCTTGTAAACGACGCAAGAATGTTTTAGCAAGCTCTGGATATGCCGTTTCATATTTGGCAAACACATCATTCCATAATAATTCTGCGTCAAGACCATGTTCACATAAGTTCCAAGCATCATACATATCTTGAGTAATTTCAAATGGTGCATGTGACCAGTTTAAGTTTTCACGCATTAAAGCAATCTCTGCATCACCCAAAGGGCTACCATGGGTTTTTTCACTGCCGGCAAAATTTGGCGAACCAAAACCAATTTTAGTTTTACAGCAAATTAACGTCGGCTTTTGTGTTTCAGCCTGTGCCGTTTCTATCGCACGTGCAATCGCATCGCTATCATGACCATCAACATCTTCAATCACATGCCAGTGATAGGCTTTAAAGCGGGCGGGGGTATCTGTAGTAAACCAACCGCTGACATCACCATCGATTGAAATATTATTATCATCCCAAAATACGATCAATTTACCCAATTGCCAATGCCCTGCCAGTGAACATGCTTCGTGTGACACTCCTTCCATCAAACAGCCATCCCCTGCAAATACATAAGTAAAATGATCGACTAGATTAAAATCATCTTTATTAAATGTGGCAGCCAATTGCTTTTCAGCCAGCGCCATACCAACCGCATTTGCTAGACCTTGACCTAATGGCCCAGTGGTTGTTTCCACACCTGGGGTGTCTTGGTGTTCAGGATGGCCTGGGGTTTTAGAGTGAAGTTGACGAAATTGTTTAAGATCATCGATTGATAAGTCAAACCCAGATAAATGCAACAGCGCATATAATAGCATCGCACCGTGTCCATTTGAGACGACAAATCGATCGCGATTAAGCCAATTTGGATTTTTAGGATTTAAACGAATATAGCGACGCCATAAAACCTCTGCGATATCAGCCATACCCATCGGCATGCCAGGATGCCCTGAGTTGGCTTTCTGTACAGCATCAACCGCCAAAAAACGGATTGCATTAGCACATTCACGGTGTGTTAACATAATTTTTCCAAGGTCATTTTTAAGGTAGCTAATAGTAGCGTTTTTTAGCATAATATTGCAATCTTAAAAAGGAGATGGCATGATACAGGTTCATCGGGTAAGCAGCTCTAGGTTACAATAGTGCCTGGAGTAGATAGGTGATAGGTTGAATTAACATCTTAGGGCGAGATGACCCTGTAAAGGAGATTAACTCAAACCTACCACCGAACGGCCACCATGAGGCGCAATGACCTCGAATAGGAGTCTGGTGTTTAGCCGATGTTAATTTTACTCCGAAAGGTATTTTTTTAAAACCTAATGGAGAGAAAAAAATGACAAGATATATTGGAATTGATTTGCACACAAATAGTTTAACAGCTTGTTATTTGGAAGAAGGACAGCCTGAGCGTTTTAAGACGTATCAGCTGACACCAGCGGCTTTGCTGTGTTTCATACAGAGTTTACGATCTAGTGATAAATTATCGGTTGAGGCTATCGGAAATACCGAATTTTTTATAGAGTCGTTGAATAATTGTGTATCAAGGATAGTAATAGTTAATCCACGTGAATTTAAAGTGATTCGAAGCTCAGTGAAGAAGACAGATAAAAATGATGCCCGATCATTGGCATATTTTCTGAGTAAAGATATGTTGCCAGAGTCTCGTCGCAAATCGAAAGCCCATCAAAAGGTGGGAAGTTTGTCACAAACTCGAGATAAATTTGTAAAATCGAGAACGTATTTCATGAACAAGGTGCACGGTATTTTAAATACGTGTGGAATTAAGCTCAAGAAAGAGAGTTTGGGAACGGAAAAAGGCTTGCAGCGCGTACTTTATACATCAAGTTGATGAGGTATCCCAATTTGAAGTTGCGGTTTTAGTGGATCAAATTCGCGCACTAAATGCATCTATTAAGAAGCTCGATAAAAAACTGGTTGAAATGGGTAGTCAATTAGAGGGCCACAAGAATTTAGTGAGTATCAAAGGTATTGGCGATCGTTCAGCGGCTATTTTGTTATCGGCGATTGGTGATATAAATAATTTTGCAGACGAGTCAAGGTTATTTTCATACTTTGGGATTGTGCCGCGTGTATCCAACTCAAATGAGACTGAGCGAAGCGGTAGGATCACGAAGCGTGGGACAAAGCTTGGTCGCACGACATTAGTGCAATGCACATTGATTGCGATACTTTATAGCAGTTATTTGCGTAAATTTTACGATCGAATTAAAGCAAAGAAAGGTAGTGGCAAGGCGATTATCGCTACTGCTAAGAAAATGCTAAGCATTATTTATAAGACACTCAAAAATAATTGGGTGTTTGAAGATTTTGGCAACTTTGTGTTAGCCAAATAATGAAATGTTCTGTGAATATGTGGACAACGCTATGCGTTGACACACGATATTCACAGGACCAACAACAACTACTTAATTTAATATAAAAAAATTAAATTCGGGGTTGAAAGTTAACATAGGAGTGACATTCATGTGTGGTATTGTTGGCGCCATCGCTGAGCACAATATTTCCCCTATTCTTATCGAAGGATTACGTCGTCTTGAATACCGTGGCTATGATTCTGCAGGAATTGCAGTATTTGATACCTCTCAAGCTAAAATCGAGCGCGTACGTGTACTTGGCAAAGTTGCCGCGCTTGATCACGCCTTACAATCACACCCTCTTCTCGGTCAACTTGGTATTGCCCATACCCGCTGGGCAACACATGGTGAGCCAAGCGAGCGTAATGCACATCCGCATTTTTCTAAAGAAAGTGTAGCAGTTGTACATAATGGCATCATCGAAAATTATCTAGAATTGCAACAACAATTACGCGATGCTGGTTATCAATTTGTTACCGATACTGATACCGAAGTGATCTGTCACTTACTCGACTTAAAACTCCAAGAAACCAAAGACCATCGTGAAGCGATTAGACAAACACTGCAAGCATTAAAAGGCGCTTATGCACTGGGTATTATTTTTAAAGATGCCCCTGATACTTTATTTGCCGCACGCCATGGCAGTCCACTGGTTATTGGTGTCGGCATTGGTGAACATTTTATTGCATCTGATCCGATTGCATTATTACCAGTAACACAGCGTTTTATCCACCTTGAAGAAGGTGATATTGCAGAAATTGTTCGTGATGATGTTTCAATCGAAAACCAACAACAAATCATCATACGTGATATTAAAGTTTCAACGATTGATGTCAGCAGCGCAAGCAAAGGTGACTTTCGTCATTACATGCAAAAAGAAATTTACGAACAACCTGAAGCACTCACCGAAACACTATCAAACCATCTACAGCAGCCTTATATTCATGATAGTTGTTTTGGACATAAAGCACATGAGATTCTGCCCAACTGCAAACGTGTGCATATCGTTGCTTGCGGCACCAGCTTTCACGCAGGACTTGTTGCAAAATATTGGCTCGAAGCATTTACCGGCGTGCCCTGCCAAGTAGAAATTGCTAGCGAATTTCGTTATCGCCAAGCTGTTATCGAACCGAATACACTATTTGTATCTTTATCTCAATCAGGTGAAACAGCTGACACACTCGCCGCTTTACGAAAAGTTAAAGATACTTGCCATACTTTAGCAATCTGCAATGTGGCACACAGCAGCTTAGTACGCGAAGCAGAACTCACTTTCATCACGCAAGCAGGTGCCGAAATTGGCGTTGCTGCGACTAAAACATTTACCACACAGCTCACCGCATTATTATTACTAACACTCGCATTAGGAAAACATCACAACCTCAGCGATGACAATCAAAAATTATTAATCGAAGACTTGCAAAGACTACCCGCATTAGCACAACAATTACTAACCTTAGATGCAACCATCGAACAACTATCACATCAATTTATCGACAAACATCAAGCACTCTATTTAGGTCGTGGTAAATATCATGCCATCGCACTCGAAGGCGCATTAAAACTTAAAGAAATTTCATATATGCATGCAGAAGCTTATCCTGCAGGTGAATTAAAACATGGGCCACTGGCACTCGTCGATAACGACATGCCAGTCATTGTATTAGCACCAAATAATCATTTGTTCGATAAACTTGTATCTAACATTAAAGAAGTCGAAGCACGAGGCGGACACCTTTATGTGTTTGCTGATGAAACACTTAAATGGCAGGCAAGCGAACAACTGACCGTGATTAAAATTCCACAAGCACCCGACTCAATCGCACCTATCGTCTACACAATCCCACTGCAATTACTTGCTTATCATGTCGCTGTGCTCAAAGGTACCGATGTCGATCAGCCACGCAATCTTGCCAAGTCAGTAACTGTGGAATAGTATAGAATGTCATACCTAACTATTCTATACAGCAAGCCTTAACTCAAGTACATGATGCAACGATGCACCCATATACCACCGAGGATTTTGATCGATTAATTGGACCTTGGGCCATTGCCTGAGAATATATTGAAAACATTCACGCCCGATTAAACGTGCAAGTAAACGACCGATACAATAATGAATACCATGACCAAAGGCGAGCTGTTGATTAGGGTTGCGATCAATATTAAATGTATTAGGATCAGGAAACACAGCCGGATCACGATTCACTGCGCCAACAAAAATACTCACCACATCATTGTGTTTCAGCTGTTGCCCACGAAACATCATATCTTCTGTAACACGCCGTACGATTAACTGTATCGGTGATTCAAGGCGCAATAATTCATCTGCAGTTTGCGCCATTAACGTAGAATCCGCACGTAACCGCTTAATCACATCCGGATGCATTAATAAGGTATACAAACCATTTCCTAAAAAACTCATCGTCGTTTCAATCCCTGTCGTCAACAACATCACTGTATCCATCCACTCAGATTGTGGTGCATTAAAATAATTTGCTTGCTCCTTTAATACCGCAAGTGCGGGTTCATATTGTGCTTTTGTGCGTGAAAAAGCATGAAAAAAGCGGCCTAAGGTTTGGGTCCAACGAAAAAAAATCAGCGTATCTTTATCAGGCAATCCTAACATGTGTGCCAATACACGTGTCGGCAACACATGCGCCACCTCAGTCATAAAATCAAATTCACCGGATAATTTGCCACACGTATCTGCAACCAGTTGCGCAACTAGTGGCTGTAACTCAGCCATTTTATGACGTGAAAATTCATGACTAAAATGGCGACGTTGCTGTGTATGTGCTGGCGGATCCAGATAAAAAAGCCATTGCTCAAAGTAATCAATCAATGGTCTAACCACATCACGCTGCTTGCGTGGAAACGTGGTTTCATATAAAAAATCTGCAGTACGCGATGAAAAGCGTGGATCAGTTGTCACTGCACACATCGCTTCGCGATTCATTACACACCAAGAACGGTAATGATCACTCCAAAAAAAATCACCTTGCTCGCGCAACTTTTCGTATAACTGATAACGCGCGTTCATTTAAAATCCTGTGGTTTTACTTGAAGAATCATTATAGCTTGTAAACAAGATGCGAGTCAGGTTTTAATGTGCTTCGTCCCAATTAGCACCAACACCGACATCGACAATCAGTGGTACAGATAGCTTGGCAGCGTGTTCCATATGGTGGATAATGTTTTCCTTTGTTGTATCGAGAACGTCCCGGGGGATTTCAAAGATTAATTCATCATGAACTTGCATCAGCATACACACTTCGGACTTGCTTTCATGCAACCAGTGAGCCACATTAATCATAGCAAATTTAATAATATCAGCAGCAGTACCTTGCAATGGTGCATTAACAGCTGCTCGCTCGGCACCACGTTTGCGATGGATATTTTTACTACGAATCTCAGGCACATAGACACGTCGGCCGAATAAAGTTTCGACATAGCCTTGTTTCTCCGCCAGTTCACGTGCTTGGTGCATATATTCTTTCACACTTGGATAACGCTCAAAATACACTTGCATATGCGCTTCAGCTTCATCACGTGCAATGCCGAGTTGTTGCGCCAAACCAAAGGCCGACATACCATACATTAAACCAAAATTAATTGCTTTAGCACGACGTCGCAGTTCAGGCGTAACTTCTTCAAGTGTCACACCAAATACTTCAGCTGCAGTCGAGCTATGCACATCGTGCCCTTGCTCAAATGCTTTAAGCAGTCCTGGATCTTTTGATAAGTGCGCCATGATGCGCAATTCAATTTGTGAGTAATCAGCCGATAACATCACACAACCTTTTTCTGGAATAAATGCTTGGCGAATCTTGCGACCTTCTTCATGACGTACAGGAATATTTTGTAGGTTAGGATCTTTGGATGATAAGCGGCCTGTCGATGTGGTTGTTTGGCTATAGCTGGTATGAATGCGTCCTGTAGTTGGATTTACCTGTAAGGGTAGCTTATCAGTGTAAGTCGATTTTAATTTTGCAAGTGATCGATATTCTAAAATTAACTTGGGTAGCGGGTAATCGCGTGCCAGCTCTTGCATCACCCCTTCTGCTGTCGACGGTTGACCCGTGGTCGTTTTCTTTAAAATGGGTAAGTTCAGTTTTTCATAAAGTATTTGTTGTAGTTGCTTAGGTGAATCAATATTAAATTCTTCATCAGCAATCGAAAAGATTTCTCCGCGTAATGCTTGAATACGTTTCTCTAAATCAACACTTTGTTGATGCAGCATCTTTGCATCAATCAACACACCCGTATACTCCATATTTGCCAAGATAGGCATCAGCGGCTCTTCGATATCATCTAATACTGTTTTAACCGAAGGCAGCTGCTCTAATTCTTGCATAAAAGTTTGATGTAATTGCAAGGTAATGTCCGCATCTTCTGCTGCATATTCAGACGCGACATCAATCGCTATCTGATCAAAAGTTAATTGCTTCGCCCCCTTGCCAGCAATATCGGTAAATTTAATCGTCTCTAAGCCTAAATACGTCATCGCCAATGTATCCATATCATGACGGGTGCCGCTGCTATTTAATACGTATGATTCTAATAACGTGTCATACATTGCTGCGGTTATTTCAACGCCATAATGCTTGAGTACTTTGATATCATATTTTAGGTTTTGCCCAACAATCGTTTTTGAGGGATCATTTAATAAAGGTTTTAATTGATCTAACACACGATCACGATCTAATTGTTTAACTACCTCTAATCCACTATGCGCTAATGGCACATAAGCTGCCTCACCTGGGGTTACTGAAAATGATATACCTACTAATTGTGCTTGCATACTATTAAGGCTGGTTGTTTCGGTATCAAATGCAAAAATATTTGTAGCACTTAACTTTTTAAGCCAACGCTCAAAATCCTTATCAGTTAAAATCGTTTCATATTTTTTTGACTTTGCAGGTGCATCATCCTTCTCTTGCAGCTCTTTAAGCCAGTTGCGAAACTCTAACTCGCTAAATAACTGTAACAGTGCAGAATTATCGGGTGCTTGACGTTGTAAATCTGTGGGCTTTTGCGGTAATTCAACATCGCATTTAATTGTAACAAGCTCGCGTGTTAATGGTATTTGTGGCAAAAAGGCACGTAAGTTCTCACCGACTTTGCCTTTAATCTCATCGGCATGCGCAATGATATTATCGAGCGTTTCATACTGACCCAACCATTTCGCTGCTGTCTTTGGCCCAACCTTTGGCACACCTGGAACATTATCAGATGTATCGCCTATCAACGTTAAGTAATCGATTATTTGCTCTGGCGTCACATCAAATTTTTCTTTAACACCTGCAATATCCATGGTTGTATTATTCATGGTGTTAATCAAAATTGTTTGGCCGGTTACCAGTTGCGCCATATCTTTATCACCCGTTGACACAACTGTTTTTAGGTCGGCCATTTCTGCTTGCTTGACCAAAGTACCAATGACATCATCCGCTTCCATATTATCGATAATAATCAGTGGAAAACCCATCGCCTTAATCGCTTGATGCAGTGGCGCAATCTGCACCTGCAACTCGTCTGGCATTTCAGCACGATTAGCTTTGTATTCTTTATAGAGTTTATTACGGAAAGAACCACCCTTCGGATCAAACACCACTGCCATATAATCCGGATCATAGTCCATAACTAAGCGTTTTAGCATATTAAGCACCCCATAAATCGCACCTGTCGGCTGCCCACTCGCCGTGGTTAATGACGGTAGCGCATGATAAGCACGAAATAAATACGAAGAGCCATCGATAAGGACGAGGGTGGGCTTAAGCTTTTGATTCATAATAGTTCCAATGTCATAAGAGTAACGCTATTTGACAACAGCACAGCACATAATGCAACTCATTGACAGTCTGAACTCACTACATTTTGATAAAATTTTATGTTTTTTTAAGACTATGTTAATGATAATTTGATACGCTTAATCTAACTTTCACACTATGTACATAAATAACGGGTTTAGTAATGAAAAGAGAGAGCGGTACACAATCCCCCCTAACCTTGCTTGAATCAAATCAACCTACTACATTGGCCAAAATAAAAGAAAGCTTACAGGAAGTTTTTATGCCAGGAAACAGTAACCATGGATCTAGCCAGATCAAAATTGGCCTATCTGTTGATTATAATCCTGACGAAGGTGTGCAAGCCGATGCAAAGGAGGCTTGGGGATACACCATTCCAAAAACCTTTGATGCGATAAAAGCTATTGGCGCTGACGATAGCGTTGAAGTTGTACCATTATGGCATGAACTGATGTTCCAATATATGCAGTTTCAGACACCTAAAAATGCTACTACACAACTTGCAGCTATATTGCGTGAGTATGAGATTAATGCAATTGTCATTCCTGGTAATGAGTTCGATATTCATCCAAAACACTATGATGAGCCGCTTGAACTAACCACAAAACTTGCAAAAAATAGTCGCCGTACTGAGTTCGAATTATTACTTGCTAAAGTCTGTACTGATATTTTAGGCATACCTATATTAGGTATCTGTGGCGGCGCACATGTAATTACAGTCAGTGCCGGTGGAAAACTTACTCAAGAAATTGCAGGCCACAACTATGGCGGCTGTGGCGTCGACTTTATACAACAATCCACTATGTTAAACGTATCAAAAGCCTCTTTAGTAGGCGGCGCAATCCTAAAGTTAATTTCAAATGCGCCATATTCACATCATTTGCGCACCGATATTGAAACACTTAAGCAAGCATGTCAAGCAAGTGAACTGGATGTAGAAGTCGTCGAACGAGATGATTTTTTTGTGGTAAAACCAACAAACTGTGCACATCATCAAGCGATTAAAATAGTTCCTGAGTCTCTAGAAATCATTGGTCTCGATGCTAAAGATAAGAACATTGAACTGATTGAAAATGCACACCGAGGTGCTCCTGTTATTGGTGTGCAGTTTCACCCAGAAGTTATTACGTGTGATGCGCTAGATGAAGAAACAGCTGGATTTGGTTCAACTTACACATCACTGCATACACTATATTTTAGTTTAATTGTCAAAGCAGCTAAGTCACACACACATCAACAGCATTTTGTTAGCTCCTTTAATAAAGTACTAGCAGACCATCCAACATATGTTGCACAAGGCTGCTTACAACCAAGTTTATTCTCAGCTAAAAATCACACGTGCGCAGATGATGCGTCTCAGAATAAACCTGGATTGGCATAATAAAGTGTAGATAGCTTTTAATGTTTTTAAACCATTAAAGATTCTCTAAATCTCTAACACTTTTAACCACTATCTTTTCTTTGGCTTGATAATCTTCAAAGGCTACAAGCTGCTTACCTTCCAACGCTCTATGGTATTTAACCTCCAAAAGCGTTTGATCAAAAATAAAATCTATCTCTTGTCCTGATACATAAAGATAACTAGGTTTTTTGTCTTTTATTTTCATGAAAACGATATTTTCAAAAATAGCGCCTTTATCCCTGAAGCCAACTATTACATTACGCATGCCAATGTCAGTTGCATAAATTTTTTTTGCTGAAAGCAGTGTTTCATTAGTCTTGCCATATCTTGGCACTAAATGAATTAAATAAGTTTCCTCAAACATTGCCAAATAACGTTTTGCTGTATCCGGTGATATATTAAGTATACGGGCAATTTTATTAATGCTAGCCTGCTTACCAGTACGCTCCATTAGCAAAACAAAAAAATCACGAACTACACTATGATTACGTAGGCCATGATATCCAACGATATCTTTCATGATAATATCGTCAATCAAGTTTACCAAGTATTCCCGTTCACCATGTAACACATATTCAGGCATACCCCCTACTTGCATATAATCCATAAAATAAGCATCTAATAATGCTTCATCTGCTCGACTAATAATAATATTTTTAAATTTAAGATACTCTTCAAAATTTAAAGGATTAACCTCAATAACTCTTTTACGACCTGTTAATGCTGCACTATCATCTTTTAAGATAGAACTTGAAGATGATGAAACAACACATTTTACATTGCCTTTGTCATATAAATTTTTTAACTGAATTTGAAACTGATCGGCATAAGTGATTTCGTCAAGAAATACATAAATTTGCTGCTTAACTGAAATCTTCTTCACTTTACGATAAGCATCTATAACTTCAATTAAGTTCATTTTACTTAGTTGGTAATCATCCATACTGACATAAAAACAAAATTCAGGTGCCACTTTCATTTGATGCAAGAGATAATGTATTAAGCACTTCATCGTTGTTGTTTTGCCAACACGCCGCAACCCTGTCAATATCAGAACCTCAGGGATAGTCATCAAAGGGTATAAACTCTCTAAAACTTGGTCCCTTTTCACAATGTGATCAATATTAAAATCACCTTCCCACCAAGGATTATACTGAAAAAACAATGCGTTAAAATCCAAAAACCACTCCTATTCGATGCTAACGTATATATAATTATAATATTATACGTTACTATCGTATATTCTGGCAATACTAATGTCGGCTAAAATGACAGGTACGCAGATGATGCGCCTCAGAAGAAACCTGGATTGGCATAATAAAGAGCGGGCAATCTTTAAGGTTTTTAGAAGCGCAATACGTACCACTTGGTAGCCAACGATTACGCTTAGGCAGTGATGCAACATGATAACCTTTATGGATTAAGTAGCGACGATGGCGTGGTGTTGCTGACTCGGCATAAGGCTCACACTTCTTAGCACCACCATCGTAATAACACGTGACCCAACCTTCATCGGTAAAAAGATAATGATCTTTAGCACCAAAATGCAATGCCGGTGGGCAGTAACCAATCGTAATTGTAGGCTTGGATGCATAAACACCCAAGCAAACAATATAGAAACATACCAAAAATACGCTACGCATTTAATGTACCATAATTTACCGTATCAAATTCTATAGGTGATTCTACCCTACTGCTATAGTCACTATGGTCAGTTGCAGGCAGTACCCTCAGTGGTTGATCCAAAGTTAAAGTTCGACTCCGTTTTGGCCAAAAAAATAATGCACTACCTACTGTCTTATCTAACATGTTAAGTTTAGACCACACATTTTTCTCTCTATTCCACATACGTGTAAACAAATTTCGTGACTGGTCTACAGGTGCATCGCCATAAACGATAGACGACGATAACGTGCGGCTCACTAAAAAAAGCACAAACTGACCAACAATAATCACGTTTCTCATTTGCCTACATTTCTCCAAACCCTCTGCATAAATCTTTTCAATGGGCTCAGGATCGTCGTCATCTCTTGAAAGATAATCACTTAAAATAACATTATAAAGCTCTGTTATCATTGCAGCGCCACCAATGCTAAAGAAATGCAGAAACGCTTTACCAGTTAAAATAGGTACTTTTGTCAGCAAAATATCTAAAAAAAACGCACGCCAAGTCTCATCGTGATTAATCGGTGCAATAACTGCATTAGGTGGTGGATCATACACAGCCAGAAGATGCTGTTGTCTCTGACGCGCATGAGGTCGACTATCAAGACACGCTTTTGCTATCATCATCAGCTCTAATATTGCATCAAGACCTAACCAAAAAATGCCAGCGGCCAAAGCCTCAAACAAAAAATATCCATCAATATAAGCATTCGGTGCTAGCGCTTTTGGATCTAATTTCCACGGATCGATAACACGCCTTTCTGCCCACTTATCACCCAAATGTAATACAAGAAAATAAAGCAAGAAAAAAAAACCAATTCCAAAACTTAATCGTGGCTTCACCCAGTTCGGTAACGTTGACATTACCATTAATTTACCTAGTTTTCTCATAAGTACTGTCCCTCAAAGCTAATATTGTAGAAGGTTACGTTACCACCATACTTAGAAAAATCAACAACATCTTTCACTTCTTTCTCAGCGGTACTTTAATTCTTTGAAAATTTCAGCATTGAAGAGGCTAACTGCAGAATGATCAATTAAAACTCATAACTCAGGTTATCAAAAGAATCTTATGTTGAACATGGTGAAATGCAATTATTAAGGGTTTGTTTTTTGCAAATCCGCCTGAAAATCACAATATTCGACACTTTTTTTCTCTTTGGGTGGTGCAAACACCCTGGGACTTTGGACAGTATTGCTTACCGTAAAATGACCACTGAGTTCTGAATCTGAAATTTTGCCTGGTGCACAGCCTATATAGGTGCTAAAAAAAGCTCTTTTGATTTCTGTGGGAGCATGGAAGCTCATATTTTCAATATTGGGCAACTTTTTCAGCGCAATGGCCGCTTCTCTAGCTGAGTTAGTTTCAAACTTATCACCGATAATATCTATGCGTGTTAAGCAGCTGCTTGAGCTTTTTCCAAATATTTTTAGCATGTGATTGGCGACTGAGGGTTCCATACTGTCGATATAGACCCCAGATATGTTTTTATTTAGAGCAATTGATGTTGCGGCACTATTAGCTGCTGCAAGGCTTAATCCCTGCTCAAGTATGATAAAATCTCCCTCAAAATTTTCAATGAAAGCTCTAACAGATTCGGGGGTCATATTGTCGATGTGAGTATTCAGACCAATATCTTTTAGGCCCTTCGCAGCAATAGCAGAAGCTTTAGGTGTGAGGCGTGTAAGCCAAAAGTTGCCTTCATTAGCATTTTTCTCATCTATGGTTTCTAAAACTGCTAATATAGCCTCAGCTCCTAAATCACTAAAAATAACCATATCAACAAAATCATATAAAGACTCTTTTTCGAAGCGTTTTGCGGCAGCGCGAGCAGCATCAACTGTTAATTGCCTGAATAAAAGATTGTAAGAATGGCCTGGTGATTTATTCTCGAGCATAGATATAAGTGCATCCAGGTCTCTAGGGTACACTATATTAGTATCGGCAATCGTATGGAGATCTACTATACCGGTACTCGGCAGTTGCCCTACAGATAAGGTGGTTTGCTCCGGATCTGCTTCTATTTGTCGTTTGCGTTTATGTTTTAATTGTTCAATTTCTGCTTTTAGTCGTTCGTTTTCTTGTCTCAGATATGCCATCTTGTCATCAAAAGTTCTTTCATCTTTATTACCTGTTCTCATCTTATACCTCTGCTTTTAAAAAAAGGAATTCTCATAAGTTTATCAAAAACAATGAACACATCGTACATCTACGCCTTAAAAAGCGGTGTTTTACCTTCTACGCTATAATAAACCAGGGGTTATTAACTGTGTTTTTTGCCTCATTATGCCGAAATTATAATAAGTAGTAATAAAATAGACGTCAAGAATTTCTTCAAGCAATCAGCGTTCGTTACTCAGGTCTTGCTTTATCAGAAGTGTGCCCCACGAATTTATCTCATGACAGCGTGAGTCGTTGGCTTCAAAGCAAACACTGTCGTCCAAGCGAAGTATGGAATGAAGCGAAATCATTCATCATCATCTAATTTATAAAATGTGATGATAGTTTACGAAAAAATAAATCTGCTTATATGCTAATTTATTGATTTATACTAAACTATTTCAGCACTGGGAATTGCCGCTTACTTCTGTTCGAAATTTACATAATACAGATTTCGAGCTTTATTTATACTCAAAAAGTGATAGAATGGCCGTTCTTTTATTGAGAGATTGTACATACTAACTGGTTGCAGATTTTTATTTTATGTCTAAACGCTCTATCTCAACGTTGAGTCTCTTATTTACTTCGGTAAGTGCCATCTTAGGTTCAGGCTGGTTATTTGCTGCATTTTATACAACAGAACAAGCAGGCCCTGGTGCTTACCTCGCCTGGCTAATCGGTGTATTCATTGTAATTATCATCGCTTATACATACGCTGAGATTAGCGCCATGATCCCCATCACCGGCTCAACATCACGCATTCCGCGTTATACACATGGCACCATTGTTAGCTACATCTACTCTTGGATTATCTGGCTATCTTATGTCTCACTCGCACCCACCGAAGTGCAAGCCGTCATCCAATACCTAAACTTTTTCTTCCCTTCGCTCACCCATGTTGGTGGTCGCTTAACAGAAATTGGCTATATCGTTGCAACTATTTTGATGTTTGGCATGACAACGCTTAATGTTTTTTCGATTCGCTGGTTAATCCGTTGTAATAATGTATTCACGGTTATGAAAATCGTCATCCCGATATTTATCTGCTTGGTCATCCTAGCTGAATTTTTTAACCCCACTAAACTGATCCACCCCGAACATGCAAGCTTTCTACCCTTTGGTATGCATGGTGTATTCTCAGCGATTTCAACCGGCGGTATCGTGTTTGCCTTTAACGGCTTTAAGCAAGCTTGCGAAATGGCAGGAGAAGCAACCAACCCTAAACGTGCAATCCCAATTGCTGTTATTGGCTCAGTCATTATTTGTCTGATTATTTACATATTACTACAAACTGCTTTTATCAGCGCACTCACTCCTGAAAACTTACAACACGGTTGGTCACATATCGTCATCCACGGCAAAAGCAGTCCATTCGCAGGTATTGTGACTCAAACACAAAAAACATGGTTAATGCCGATACTTTACATCGGCGCTATTATCGGCCCACTTGCTGCAGGACTGATGTATATTTCAAGCTCGGCACGTGCACTGTTTGCGATGAGTAAAAATGATTATCTCCCCAAGATATTCGGCCTGCGCAACGCACATAATCATCCATGGTTTGCGGTATGGGTGTGTTTTGCTATTGGCATGTTTGCATTTGCACCATTACCTGGCTGGAGAAATATGATTACGTTCTTAGCATCACTTATGGCAGCAAGTTATGCGATCAGCCCGATTTGCTTACTCACGCTACGCAAACAAGTACCTGATTTAAATCGCCCATTAAAATTACCTTTCATCAAAACATGGGCAACTGGGGCATTCTTCTTTTGCAATTTATTGTCATACTGGGCCGGTTGGGATGTCATTTATAAACAAGACATATGCCTAATGGTGAGCGTTGCATTCTTATTCGCTTATCACTACGGCACCGAACGTGGCCGTCATCTGCATCTCGATTATAAAGCCGCCACCTGGATCTGGCCTTACTTTGCCGGTATGGCACTCATTTCTTACTGCGGCAACTTCGGCGGCGGTCATCATATCATTCCTTTCGGCTGGGATATGGTGACATTGCTTGTCTTTAGCATCGCAATAATAACACTCGCTGTGCGCTTCACCTTACCAACCGAAAAAACCAAACGCTACCTAACCAAAATCACTTATCTAAACCACTAATTTAGGTGCCTGGCACCAACATGTTGATAGTTTTAACTATTTTTCGGTCAAAACTATCAACCTTTCGGTGCCAGGCACCGAGAGGTTTTATTTTTTCCAGAAGGATGGCATAAACAATACAACTAATGTAAAGATTTCAAGACGGCCTGCAATCATAGCAAAGATCAGCACCCACTTACTTGGATCAGGCAGTAGTGAATAGCCGCTACCAGCGAGACCAATCGATTGGCCAGAGTTTGAAATGCAAGCGGCAAGCGCACCAAATGCGGTGGTTGGATCGATTCCGGTGCCCAGTAAAATTAATAATAAAATCACAAACAATAATAAGTAAATTGCAAAAAAACCCCAAATACTTTGAACCAAACTTTCAGGCAGTGCAATATTTCCTAGCTTAATGACACTCACAGAGTTGGGATGGATTAATTTACGCATTTCACGTTGGCCCTGCTCTTTAAACAACAGCACCCGAATAATTTTTACCCCACCAGCAGTTGAGCCACCGCAACCGCCAATCAGCGCTAAAAACATCACTAAAAAGGGTAAGAAGTTAGGCCAAGAAAAAAAGTTAGTAGTTGAAATGGTAAACCCTGTAGTCGTTGCAGTGGATATAATCGTAAATGCAGTATGCAACCATAATATGCCAATATGATTTGGAAAGAAATTATGTAGATATAGAATGAATGCTGTAACTAATATCGCAATCATTATAAGCTTAATATAGGCTCTAAGTTCAGCATCTTTAAAGTAGATTTTAAAATCGCGATGCCAAATAAAACTAAAATGCAGGGTAAAACTAATTGCGCCAATAATCATAAAAATCATTGCCACAATATCGATGGCATAACTATTATAATAAGCAAAACTTTGATCATGCATCGCAAAACCACCAGTAGATACGGTAGAAAAAGCTTCACCAACGGCATCGAAAATTGTCATTCCCAAAAGCCAATAAATCAGTGTGCAGATCACAATGATACCCACATAGATATACCAAAGCGCTTTAGCAGTTTCAGCAAGCCGCGGCGTTAAGCGATCATTTTTTAGAGGGCCAGTAGCTTCTGCCATATATAAACGCAATCCACTACCCATACCCAACATTGGCATCACTGCTAATGCCAATACGATAATACCCATACCACCTAAGAAATGTAATTGCTGTCGATAATATAAAATAGAACGTGGTAGTTGATCAAGATTAGTCAGTATGGTTGCACCAGTCGTTGTCAAACCTGATACCGATTCAAAAAATGTTTCAGTAAAATCAACTTGAGTAGATAGATTTAAATAAAGTGGTATTGAACCAAATAATGATAACACCACCCAAAATAATACCACCACTAAAAACCCATCTCGCGGACGCAGTTCGTCGTTGGTTTTTAAAAAAGGAAGCCACATACTAAAACCAATCACAAGCGTTAAAAAGAAACCAAATACAAATGAATCAAACGCACGCTCATTATAAATTAGTGCCACAATTTGTGGTGGAATCATACTTAAGCTAAACAGCATCAAAAGAATGCCTAATAATTTTATGACTGCCGCATATCTCACTAAAAGAATCCTGCCGATACTTGAAAAAGTTTTTCAACATCACGAACATATTTTTTGTCAGATGCAAATAAAATAATATGATCATCTGCTTCAATCACAAGGTCCTTGGTTGGCAAAATCACTTCATCTTTTCTAACCACCATACCCACTTTTGTGCCAGGTGGTAACTTTAATTGTCCGAACGTACGACCGACAACTTTAGAAGTTTTTTGATCGCCATGGGCAACAATCTCAATCGCCTCAGCAGCCCCACGGCGTAATGAATAGACGTTGATAATATCGCCGCGACGCATATAAGTTAAAATGGCACTCGCGGTTGCTTGGTGTGGTGAGATTGCAATATTAATCGGGCCACCCTCAATCAAATCGATATATGCTGTACGGTTAATTAATGACATCACCTGACGCACACCTAAACGTTTTGCTTGCAAGCTTGAAATAATATTCACTTCATCATCATTTGTCACTGCACAAAATACATCAACACTTTCAATGTTTTCCGTAATCAACAATTCACGATCACTTGATTCACCATTTAATACTAATACATTATCAAGCTGACGCGCCAAATATTCGCACCGCTGTCGATTACGTTCAATAATTTTAACCTGATAATCTTTTTGTAAAGCATTAGCAAGGTTTAAACCAATATCACCACCACCAGCAATTATAATACGTTTATAGGGCTCATTCACCCGTCGTAGTGATACCATAATTTCTGGCATATATTTTTCTGCTGCCACAAAAAATACCTCATCACCAATTTCTATAACAGTTGATTTATCAAATGGTATTGCATGATCATTACGGTAAATAGCAACAATACGTGCTTGAATTTTTGGGAATTGCTCATTAATACGGCCGATGCTTTTACCTAATAATGGTCCACCATAATAGGGTTTTATTGCTGCCATTTTAACTTTGCCTTTGGCAAAGTCTAATACTTGCAACGCACCAGGATAACTAATTAAACGTTCCACGTTTGTGGTAACCAATTCTTCTGGCAAAATAAAAACGTCTATGGGTAAATCATCAGTACCATATAATTCTTTACGTGCAAAATATTGTGGAGATCGGATACGTGCAATTTTAATCGGGGTTTTAAAAATAGAATAGGCTACCTGACAGGCAACCATATTCGCTTCATCGTTATCAGTTACCGCAACAACCATGTCTGCGTTTTCAGCACCTGCGCGACGTAACACCGATGGATAAGAACAAAAACCTTGAATGGTACGAATATCGTATTGCTCTTGCAACACTTGCAGTCGCTCTTCATTAATATCTACAAGCGTGACATCGTTGTTTTCTAACGCCAGGTTTTCTGCCAAAGACGCGCCTACCTGACCTGCACCCAATAAAATGACTTTCATAATCTTTAATCTGTCCCTAATGACTGAATCGGATCTAATCTAGATGCCCTCAATGCCGGATAAAAACCCGAGAGGATACCTACTAAAACCGATACCGTAAAACCTAACATGATCGGCATGCTAAAAACTTGAAACGCCCAGTGTGATATTTTAGCCGTTATCAATGAAATAAGCACTCCTAAAATAATACCAACAATTCCACCAAAAATCGTCAAAATTATTGATTCTACCAAAAACATCATCAAAATATCGCCTTGACGCGCACCTATCGCCATGCGAATGCCAATTTCACGTCGCCGCTCTACCACCGATACCAACATGATATTCATCACGCCAATACCACCCACTAAAAGCGCGATGCCACCAATGGATGCGAGCAGCAAAGTAAATGTCTTACGCTGCTTGGAAACGATATCAATTATTTGCTGTGGATTACGAAATTGCACCTGCACGCCAGGTAATAATCGGCTTAACTCATGCTTAATCGTAACTTGAGTTGGCATGAGTGGTGTATCTTTTTGTAAACGTAATAAAATATTGCGAATCTGCGCTTGCTTTGAGATTAAATATGCCGTTTGTAATGGAATCAGTATGCCACTATTTAAATCCGAAAATAAAAATAAATTTGGCTTCCACGGCTTTAAAATACCAATTATTGTAAAATAGGTTTTATCAAGCAATAACTGCTGGCCAATCGGATCAACGCCTGTTTGTGCTATTTTCTTTGCAAGACTACTGCCTATAGTACAATAATGACTTTGCGCATCTAAATAAGAAACCAAGCGCCCACGTGCCACCTTAATTTTTACAATGTCTGCAAGATTACGTGTAGCGGCAATCACTTGCCCATTATTCGAAATGCCAGGTGCATGTATCCTCTCAAATAAAGTTATATAGGGCGCTGTTAATTCTATTTGTGGTACGGCATGTTTTAAAAGTAATGTGTCGTACTCTTCAAACTGTCGAGTGTATTGATCTTGTTGCTCTTTAAAGGGTTGTTGTAAATCGATAGACAATAAGTTTGTACCTAAAGATTTAAATTGTACTAACGCATGCTGTGTCGCTAATTGGCTTGATGAGATCAATGCAACCACAGAAGCCGTACCAACTAAAATACCAAGGATTGCAAGAAATGAACGCATCTTGGCATAACACAAATTTAAAAAAGCTTCTTTAATATGCGTGATTAACTGCATAACTCATCCCGTTCTATCAAACCATCGCAGATATGTATTTGACGTGGACACTGTGCAGCAATATTTAAATCATGTGTAATTACCACAATCGTTGCACGATCAACAAATGATTTTAGTAGATCCATCACGACACCACTTGTTTTGGTATCAAGCGCACCTGTCGGCTCATCAGCTAAAATAATTTCTGGATCAGCAACCAATGCACGTGCAATTGCCACACGTTGCTGCTGACCACCTGATAATTCAGCTGGGTGATGTTGTGCATGATCGGCCATACCTACCGCTGCAAGCATTTCTTGCGCTTTAATATGACGTTGCTCTCTTGAAATATTTCGATACAACAAGGGCAACCCAATATTTTCCAGTGCAGTTAATTTTGGCAATAAAAAAAATTGCTGAAAAATGAACCCGATTTTTTGATTACGATAATACGCCTGTAAATTGCGATCAAATTGTGCTGTTGGTTTTTTATCAAGTAAATATTCGCCTTCGGTGGGGCTATCTAACAAACCCATAATATGCATTAAAGTGGACTTACCTGAACCCGAAGGTCCGACGATTGATAATAATTCATGAGGTCCAATTAATAAATCAATACCACGCAAGGCATGTAGCTGGCTGCCGCCCATTTGATAAACTTTGGTAATGTTTTTAAACTGAATCATGCACCAAAACCTTTTGTCCAGACGTAATGCCGCTTAATATAACAACTTCTGTTGGCGTGGTATCGCCAGTTTTAACTGCAATATCGCGCTTGGAACTATCCGCATCTACGATCGTTACAAAACTTTGCATGCCTTTTTTAAACACTGCATCAATAGGCAACAGCACACGTGGTTGATCGAACACTTCAATATCTACCTTTGCGGTCATACCAACATGCACCATTTTAAGTTGAGCTGCTAAAACCTGTGGCACAGTAACACGTGCTCTAAACATACTACTCGAATTACTGCTGCTATTATTCGGTTGCGCTTGTGATGCGACATACGACACACGACCTACAAGCTTAATGCCAGGAAATGCATCACCAGTTACATAGGCATGCATCCCCTGATGAATATTATTAATATTCACTTCACTCACATCCATATCAATTGACAACCCACTTAAATCACCAATAGATAATAACAGCTGCCCTTCTCGTACTTTCGATCCTACTGTAATTTTACCTGAATCTGAGCCATCATCCGTCCCTGCTGATGAGACTTGTGGTAATGGAAACAGCGCTACACCCATAGTTGGCGCTTTTAGTTTGATATAATTAAATTGCTTAGCAAATAAATTTTTTACTTTATTTGTATCTGAAATTTTAAGCTTCTGAATCAGTTCAGGTTTTACATCCGCCACCGCTAATACTTTTTGCAACTGATATTGCTGCTGAAAAAAATCAATCACACTATTTTCATATTGATTACGTTCGTTCTGGTATTCTTGCTTATCAATCACGCCTGCTTTATATAAGACTTTTGTGCCAGAAAACATTTGTGATTGATTTAAATAAGATGCTTTTTTAGATAAATAGCTGGTTACTGCTTGACGAAAATCTTCCATTAATTTAAGTGAATTAATTACGGCAAGCTGAGTGCCTTTTTTAACTTTTTGACCATAAACATAAGACAGTGATTGAATGCGTCCATCAACCGGACTAAAGATGGATACTGTTTTTAAAGGTTGTATTGTTCCAGAAAAATAAAGATGCTTAATTGGTACTTGTGATTGTGCTACCACAATATATGATGTTGTATGTGTTTTTGATGATTTATCATGACACCCCATCAAAGCCATGACCATACATAGTATAAAAAGTTTTTTCATTGATTAATACCTCAGTTTAATCTGCCAGCGATCTAACGTAATGCCCATGCTGTTATCTAAGCTTGCGACATCGTTAATCAACTGGATTTGTTTGCTGACATAACCTTGTTGTTGGCTTAAAAGTTGGTCGCGCAAGCGTAAATATTCAAACATCGTCGTACGTCCATATTCTAATAGTAATTGTGTATCCTTAACACTTTGCACCTGCATCCGTACCGATTTTTTAGAAATTTTTATTTGTTGTAAATCAGCTTGTATCGTTTGCCATTGATTAGTCACACGACTAATCAACTCTTGCTTGTCTTCTTGGATTTTTATTTTTTGTTGCTGCAATGCAACACGCGCGCTAAAAATTGCCTCGCGTTTATCGATTGGATTAATCGGCACTGAGATATCAACACCAACCGTATGCTCAGGTGTTTGCCGAACACCAAAGGTAGTACCAGCTGAGACATCAAACTTCGGCAATATATTATTATGTGCTTGAGTTAAAGCACGTTCGGCATTTTTTAAAGCTAAAAAATCAGCCTGATATTGTGGGTTATAGTGTAATGCTAGCGTAATACTTTGTTGGCGACTTGGCACATCAAAACCAGTTGTGTCAATATGCTTATTAAAATTAATCTTTGCATGTGCAACTAATCCAAGTCTCGTTAAAAAAGCCACATAGCTACTGTGCACCGTGTTACGCTGGCGTGATATATTTAATTGATACTGCTCGTACTGCACTTGCTCTTGCAAATAATTACTGCGCGATAACTTGCCTGCTTTTAATTTTAATTTATCTTGATCGAGACGACGCTTGGTTTCATTAAGTTGGTGCTGTTGCAGCTCTAAATCATTATACGCTTGCACCAAAGACATATAATCAGCAATCACCTCATTGACGACCATCATAATATTTTGCTTAAACTGCAGCCGTTGTTGCTTTTCAGTATCAACCGCGCTCAAATAGCTAAGCTCAGGCATAAACCAACCACCTTGTAATAAAGGCTGGGTAATACTCGCACTATACTGATTGTTATGATCGAAAACACCCTGGGTGTTATTACTATAGCCTGCTGATAATTGTGTACCTAATGGGGTTAACCAGTTTGCATTAACTGAATTATTATATGTTGACTGATGTGTGCTTAAGTTTTTTGAGAAACTAAAGTTATCACTATACTGTGGCTGCAAACGCCACTTTGCTATTTGCAGGGCAAACTTTTCTTCTGCACGTTGCATTTCAGCATTTTTAATCGCGGGGTTATTACGTAATACAATCCAAATCACATCACGTAATGTCAGTGGTTTCGCTAGATCAGCTTTATTGTTTAAATTTTTAGGAGCCTTTTGTGTATTTGCATACCAACTCGGGATATTTGGGTAAGCGGTATATTGTTTAACGATAGGCCATAATACATCATCAATATGCTGCTGATTAAAGTGTTGAGATTTGTGTTGATGTGCTGTTGTTGGCGCAGGTAAACTTGCCGTATAACAATGGCTGTACGTTATAACCAAAACAAAACTAATGTACTTTTTAACAAAAATTCGCATCCGCGAATTGTATCCTAATGAGACACATCAATCTAGCGGTGTCATATGTAGAGCGTTGAAAAAAGAACTCTACACATTCGAACATCTAAACTGGCCTGACCTGACGCTCTGATACTCTTAAAGTTGTAACACGCGTGATCTTACAGCCTTGCGTGATTGAATATTGTGCTCATAGTCTGAATAGATCTGTATATTTAAGTGTTCCACCAAATCAGATTTACAAAGGAGGCTTAATAAAATTGTGTCGAAAGAAGTAGTATTGAGACGGCCTTGATGTTTGCACAAGAAGCCTTCTTCACGATTTAAATGTTGTTTTAGTAATATTAAAAATGCCATCGTTGACTGTTCCCTAGAAATTGCGCCTTCTAGTTTTCTGGCACGATTAATACCTGCATGGCCATGTAAACCAAACAGCCTCACTACAAAATTTTTATGTAGATGATGCGCTTCGTAATCAAGTTTAGCTTGGTTTACCAAAGCCTTAAGGGAATCAAGTGCACTATGATTTGTTTTAGATCTGTTTTTAAATAAGCTTGGTTTCTTATTGTAGATAGCCGGCTGTGAAAAACCATTTGGCATATGTCGCCCTGTATCCACAAAATCTTGATCCAAGCTCAAAACAGTGCGCCTTTGCGTTGGGATAGGTTGATAGCACTGTTGATGATTTATGTCCAATGCACTTAACTGCTGCTGATAAAACACCCTAAAATTATCACGCCGCATAATTAAGGAATTAAGTATTTCTTTGCGCTTTTTGTTACTTAGTGCCAACTCTGGAATTGCTGGATTAAAAATAGTTTTCTTTAATGCTTTATCAGTTAATCTACAAATTTTAGCGATGCCGTATAAATTATCTTGATGTTGTTGCCACGTTTGAGCACCAAAAATATCATTATAGCGCCACTTTGGATTATGATAAAAAAGCTTGAGAATCACGCCTTTTTCTAAATCAGCGTCAAAGCCAGACCAAGAACTTAAATCCTCTGTTTGCTCATACACATCTTCCATTGTTATTTCGTTGGTAAAGTAATTTGTAATTCTTGCTTCACCTGGGTCAATTTTATAAATGCGATTACATAAGGGCTCTTCCACGACAAGTAAATTTGAATAATATGCACCAATACCATCATAGTCACAGATAAATGCAAATGTTGCTAAATATTGATAAAGGCCAGCAATAGGCTTGCCATTAATCTCATGATTAAGATAAAACGACGTTCTTTGTTCTGTGGTCATGCCCTCAAAGCATGATTTTAACGTCTTGCTATTAGGTATTATTTTCGAAGCCAAACCAACAACATGGGGAACACCTGATGCATCGTTTTGCTCAAGCAAATAAGTTTTAGGTACATTCATACCGCATAACTGAAATAAATCTGAGGCAAGTTTTTCGATCGCTGCCTGTTCAGGCGTATACTCGATTTTTTGTCCTTCTGCACTTTGCCTATGTCGTTTCACTACAAATGGCTTTGGCATGGTCTACCCCTAATAATGCTTTATATTATGTGCATCATATTAGAAAAGCTCTGCGGGATCAACATCAAGCGACCATTGTACGCTACGCTTTTGTTTGCGTAAAAAATCATGTGACATTAATTTATCGAGAAGGTTTTGTAGTTGGGGGCGATTTGCTGAGCGTAATAATAACTGGGCGCGAAACTTACCTGCACGCCTTGGCATTGGTGCTTCAATCGGCCCTAAGACATCAATGTTTGGATCTTGGGTTAAAGTATACAATTGCTGTTTTAGCTCAGACAAAAAATTCATCGGCAAATGTTCGTCTTTATCTTCCGAACGGAACAATGCCATATATTCATGTGGTGGCAGTGCGGCTTCTTTACGTTGTGCTAATAATTCTTTAGCAAAAGCACTATAGCCCGACTTTAATAATGTTTGTAACATTGGGTGTTCGGGATGGTGTGTTTGAATCAACACCTCACCTTGTTTTATACCGCGCCCAGCACGTCCTGCAACTTGCACCAATAATTGTGCCAGTCGTTCAATCGCACGAAAATCCGTGCTAAACAAACCACTATCGGCATCGATCACCGCCACCAAGGTTAAATTTTTAAAGTGGTGCCCCTTTGCTAGCATTTGCGTGCCAATTAAAATATTACTACTACCACTGTGGGCTTCTTCCAGCAAATGCTCTAAAGCACCTTTGCGTCGCGTCGTATCACGATCGATACGAATTACATTTTTTTCTCCATACAAAGCTGATAACATTTCTTCTAAACGTTCAGTACCCATGCCAACCGGTATTAAGTCTGCTTGCTGACATTGACTGCAATATTTAGGTGGTATTTTACAACTGTCACAATGATGACAACGCAGTTCGCGTGACGCTTGATGATAGGTTAAAAATGTATCACAAGCATGACATCGCTCTGCATAGCCACAGTGATGACACATCATCACCGGCGCAAATCCGCGTCGATTTAAAAATAATAAGACTTGCCCTTTTGCCGCAAGATGCTGATCTATTTTAGCCAGCAATTGCGCACTTAACCCTGAGTTTAAACGCTCACGTTTAATATCAACAATTTCAATACGCGGTGGTTTTGAATCACCCGCACGATCAGGCAATGACACATAATCATAACGCTTGGCATCCCAAGCATTATATAAGCTTTCTAATGACGGTGTTGCTGAACCGAGTATTACCGGTACTTTTGCAATATGTGCACGCATCACTGCCACATCACGTGCTGAATATCGAAAACCCGATTGCTGCTTAAACGACGCATCATGCTCTTCATCAAGAATGATCACACCTAAGTTTGGTATTGGCGTGAAAATAGCAGAACGTGTGCCAATTAAAATTTGTGCCGCCCCCATTTGCATTGCAAACCAGCTTTTTAAACGCTGTGTATCGGTTAAGCCCGAATGCAAACTGACAATTGGCACATTAAAACGTTTTTCAAAACGGGCCAGTGTTTGCGGTGTTAAAGAAATTTCCGGCACCAAAATCAATGCCTGACGTTTGCAGCGTAAACAGTCACTAATCACTTGTAAATATACTTCAGTCTTGCCACTACCTGTTACACCATGTAATAACACACAACCAAAACCAGATAACTGCAACGTATGCTCAATGGCTTGTTGCTGCGGCTGAGATAAGGTTAAGTCGGTTGGGTTTTCTATTGTGGTTGTCTGTGTTTCTGTTTTTGCAGGCAGCGGGACACTACGTACTTCACGCAGTTTTTTCGGCAGCCCGCCAAAAACAACCTCGCCCAATGGATAATGATAGTAATCACTCGCCCACTCATATAGTCGAATCAATGAGGCATCAAGCACCGGTTGCTCATCTAACACATCGGTAATCGGTTTCAGCTTTTCGGGATCAATATCCGACGCCTTATTTAAATGCGACACAATCCCCACCACTTTACGCTTACCAAACGGTACAACGACACGCTGACCGACACTTATATCAAGCGCCTCAGGTAATAAGTAATCAAAATCACGCCATAATGGACTTTTTACAATGACTTTGGCTATTTTAAATTCACTCATGTTGCTATCTTACTGGCCCCCACGGGTATGCACAATGTCTTTTCGCTTAAAAGATATAATTCATAACTTATTGAATATTATCGATATTAAAAAACCCCCAACGTACGTAGCATCATCACATCCCAAGAGCTGCGCGCTCGTGTGATTCAAATAAACGAACAAAAAAATTCAATTGATGCCTTGGCAACAGTTTTTAAAGCAGCTTTGAAAAAGTGCGACTAACCTCAACAACAAATACCTTTTTCCATAAGCATCAGACACCATAATTAAAGATAGGCGTCTCACACTTGGCGTGTGCAAAACGCCTAAAAAGATTTGGAACTAGAGTGACCCGTCGTTTTTAAGGTTGTAACTCATTAAAAGAAATGGATTTTTAAAAGTTAGAACAGGAGTGTCCCCGTATTGTTTATATTTGGATTTTAATTCTAGATATACACAAATACTGTTTGTATTTTTTTATTTGATTGTGTATATTTGGATTTTGTATCTTGCTATACACAATATATGTATAAGGAATGTATGCAATATCAGTATCGGACGATTGAGCCCAAACTGGCACGCTATACCAGTGAGTCAGCTCTAATCGGCTTAAAAGGGCCGATTGGTGCTGGTAAGACGACACTACTGGTAAACAAAAATCCCGAGCACGAATACTTTAATTTTGAAGATCCGCGCACCCAACTGCGCTATCATCAAGACCCCGAACGCTTTATGCGTCAATTGGGCCCTAAAGCAATCTTTGATGAAGTCCAGCATGCACCTGACCTCATCAATCAACTTGCTAGTAGAGACTGGGGTAAGGAGCGCTTTATCCTGACAAGCTCTTGTCTGTTTCAGAGCATCCGCGGCATCGACAAAAAGGCCCTTAGCAAGGTCAAAATGTTAACCTTATTGCCATATCAACTGATTGAGGTGCCTAATCATCTGCGTGAAGACAGTATTTATTTGGGTTGCTTCCCTGAACCCGTCTCACAGCATTATGAATATAATGAAGACTGGTATGCCAACTATATTCAGAAAAATTTGCTCAAGCAGCTGCCAACGATTGGCATGGTTAGCAATCAGCAAGAATTTCAAAGACTACTCCACCTGCTCGCCTCCAACATCGCTAAGCCACTCAATATGTCGATCTATGCTGAACAACTCAGTGTTGATGTCAAAACCATCAAACGCTGGATCGAACTACTCGCTGCCAGTTTTATTATTTTTCTGGTACCGGCCTATCACAATAATTTCGGCAAACGCCACATCAAAAGCCCCAAACTTTATTTTTATGACACAGGGCTGGTCTCATATCTCACTGGCATTGAGACTGCACGTCAATTTGCATATGGTCCACTTGCATCTGCTATTTTTGAAAATCATGTCGTCGTTGAAATCTTAAAAAAGACCGTCTATGAGGCACTACCCGCCCAACTTTACTATTTTCTCACCAATCATGGCGTTGGCATCGACTTGATTATCGAACAGGGTGACAAACGCTACCTAATTTGCATTTGCTTTAACGAAACCTTCCGCATCCGCATGATCCAACCTATCGAAACTTTCAAACAAGAACATGACATCGGTTATCTAATCTATAACGGAATTGACTTACCCTATCGAGATAACATTCATGTCCACAATATCTCTACCTACCTACACTCAACCTAACACCCCCGGATCTCCACCTGGGGGTGTTTTTTTAACTGTAAAGTTTAATACGTTAATCGATGCTGGATCGTTTTAGTTTCAATACTTCAGTAGCAGAGTCACTTTCCTGTATCAGACAATGTGCATTATCATACTCTTCTAGTACAACAATGGACTTAGCAATCAGATAATCCTTGTCATAGTAACGCTCTAGTTTTTTCAAAACGTGTTGGCTATCATCATAAAAAACAGCACGTAAACATGTACTGCGTTTATGTGTACTATTAATCATGATTGCATCTCCCGTACGTAATTATGCTTTTTCGATAAAATCTCTACTTGAGTAATGATGACTTGTATCAAGCCTATTAAGCTTGTTAATAATACTTGATAATTTATCTCCTGGATTATCGTCAGCATCATTCAAAGCCATATTTTCTTCGCACGCGACCATTTCCAAACCAACGTCTTGTGCTTTTTCTTTTAAGAGATTAATAATCTCTGAGTTGTCTTTATCAAGATTAAACCTGTTATAAAAGTTCATAAGGTCGTCTATATGTTCCTCTTCATTAGCAAGGATATTTTCTAACATACGGCGTGTCGTAGAGTCTCGGTCTGCAATATAGTTAATAATTTCTTTATAGACTAAAACAGCGATGTGCTCTGCCAATAAATTTTCTCGAACCATTGAAGCAATGTCCTTACAGTCAAGATACTTTGAATGGGAACGCTTAGTAATATTTTCTGGGTTGAAGTCTGGCTCTCCGCCCAATTGATCAATCCTGACTGCCAACATATCAGCGTGTTTCTGCTCTTCTCTAGCATGTTCTAAAAATTCTTTAGCTAACACATGCTCACCAAGATTCATTGCTTTGTAATAATGGCTTTTATATCGAGCAACACATAAAAGCTCAGTCGCAAGACTGTGATTTAGCAACTCAAGCAAAGTATGCATTCTCTCACGGCTCGTATCGCTCGTAGCTTCTGTTATACGTTGTTCTGCTGATTGACGAATTTTATCTATATCAATTACAAATTTTGACTTCATCGTACTACCTCCTGGCTCATATTCACATAAAGTCGACATCTTACGCTTAAAGGAAAAATGCGTAGCATGCTGTCGACTTGTCACCATCATAACAATGACAATTAATTTTGTCAATTTAGGTAAATATTTTAGTCACTTAATGGTCATGAAAAGTTTTCAGTTATGCTTACCCTTTATCTTCGGGGCACGAGGGTATTGCTGTTTCCTGGGATGTTGTCAGCTCATGAGAGGCTTTATATTCACACCATTCTTTATCATTACTAAAAATATGCATACATGCCTGCTCCAGAAAATAATCACGATAGGTAATGCCTGCCCATTCGCAATAAGCTTCTATTTCTTCACAAACACTTTCTCTGAGCCTTATACGCCAAGGTAATTTTTTTTCATCATAATCAGGTTTAGTTATTATGGGCACATCATACTCCTCTAGTTAAAAATAGTGATACCAGACACACGCTTATGGGGAAAAGTTATTTTGAACTCTTTTTGCTAGCAAGATTGGTAACAAAAAATTTCTGGCACCAATCTGTTAATGTCTTTAATCTTGACTCAAACTGCCATGGTGGGTTTATGATAATCATGCCAGTTCCTAATAACCCTTCAGCTTTATGTGTGAGCTGTATCTCATTATAAATCATTGGCAGCTGTATGTGCTTTTGAAGGAGAAATACAAGTGATTGATGATCTCGTGCATGTACAATCGGATACCATATCATATAAATACCCGTTGCAAAGCGCTTGACACATTTTTCTAAGGTTTGCACGATACGCCGGCTTTCATCTGTTTTTTCGTAAGGCGGGTCTATCAATATACAAGCCCGCCTCGGCACTGGTGGCAATATCGCCGGCAAAAATTCATATGCATCACGCTGATGACAATGTAGATTGGGTATTTTCGCACAATTCTGCTTAAGCGCTTTGACATCTTGTGGGTGCAATTCATTTAAAATTAAATGATCGTGTGCTCGCATAAAATGTGCCGCTATTAAAGGTGAGCCTGGATAAAAACGTAGTGAAGCCTCATCTTGATAAGACTTCACAATGTTAAGGTACTCAGAAAGTATATCTGGCACTTCAGGCAATATGAGCAACTTTTCAATACCAAACTGGTATTCTGGTGATCGCAAAGCCTCAGCACTATTAAGGTCATAAAGGCCTACACCTGCATGACTATCTATGTAGCAATAAGGCTTATCTTTTAAACATAAAGCCTGTAACAAACTACACAAAACAGCATGCTTATAGACATCAGCAAAGCTTCCCGCATGATAGATATGACGATAATTCATATATGATGCTCACCCGATGCGTTGTGTGACCCATGTAGACTTGTTTAGATCCTACTTGGCGCACTGACCCATTTTTCTAAAGTTGTCGCTTTCACATTGATACGGCGGTCGGTTGCAGACGCGAAGGCCGGCTGTACCATGTTCTATGCTGTAACTGTTTGCGCATGGGCGCACATACTTTGTGTCTTTCAAGTTCCAGGTAAGGCTTGCATTGAACGCTACGTTTGGAGCTCTATAGCACCTGCCATCGAAGCGGCATTTGCTCCTGTCGTCGGTGACGCTAAATTTATTGCCTCGCGCATTCATATAGCATGGCTTCCGTACATAGAGATTTTGCTCCCAAGCATCCAGGCATTGTTTCACTGTGACTATTTCCTTAGTGTCCGCCTGCGCTTGCACCGTGATACAGCCAATTAGAGTAGCCACCGCAGCAGTAATTATGATTTGAATTTTCATATTGATATCCTCAAGTTTTACTGGAAAATCGTGCACTACTATAACCCGTCAGTACACCGTCTTTACCAGTGTTGAACGTATTGCATGATGCGAATTGTTGTTGCATCTGACTCATAAAGTCTACTCAATCGTTCTATAAAATTTACTATCGCCTTTCGCACCAGGCCAATGAGACCATGGTGTGTAAAACGATAACCTAAATACTCAAACCTACGTTTGATACGACCGATATAGGTTTTCTCTCGCGCCAGTTTGAACTGTAGCATGGATATTACTCCATGCATTCTTTTGACCGCACGCCGAAGTTGGCGGCATGTTGTGACGAATATCATCACCCATTCATTCATATAACGTGCATAAAAGCAATCTTTCTGCATCACATCATCCAACAGCTTTAACATTAACCCACTTATCAGAGGAGATAGTGGGCAGCTTTTGGGGATAGCTGATGTAAGATGATAACAATTGGAATCTATATGGTCTGCATATCAGTCGTGATAATTGATAAAAACTCGAAAATAGTGCGGTGCCTATTCTGTGTTTAGGCCAATGCAGGCTCACAGCCCATATATCATTACTATGATGGTCTTTAGCACTATAATTGTAGGCGTGCTCAAATGCAGCATCTAGGCAGTCTGTTGCAATCACTAGGCTCAATAAGTTGCTTCCATGTATATTAATCTGCATATTTCTCAATCTATCAGTTAATTCAGATCAAGTCTATTTTTTGCTGTAATTTCATATTCCACAAAACATCATTATTTATAAATTCATAGCCACAACATTGTCACCAACTACAAAAGCATGAAGATTTTCATTGCGCCAATTTAAGCACTCAGTGGCAGTCTTGTTAGGAAAAAAATAACTCGCACCAAAATAGGTGAGATAATTAAGCTTGTGCTTTACGTCTTCGCTGCCCTCTTCTAGACGCACCACCACGACGATCAGCCGTACTACCATTTGAATGAGGCTGTTTCGACTGTGGGCGTCGCGAACGTTGTTGCTGTTTTTTAGGTGTCGATGGTTTTGCATTTGGGTCAGGCTCATAACCTGGCAATATAGTCTGCTCCAACTTACAGCCTAATAATTTTTCGATATCGCGCAAATAGGCCATTTCATCAATAGATACTAAAGAAACAGCTAAGCCTTCACAAGAAGCGCGGCCTGTACGCCCAATACGATGCACATAATCTTCTGGTACATTAGGTAAATCAAAATTAACCACGTACGGCAGCTTTTCTATATCTAAGCCACGCGCAGCAATATCAGTTGCTACTAAGACACGTACTTTTCCTAATTTAAAGTCAGCTAAAGCGCGAGTGCGCGCACCTTGACTTTTGTTACCATGAATAGCTGCAGCGCTTAAACCTCTTTCTTCAAGTTGCGCCGTCAAACGATTAGCACCATGTTTAGTGCGCGTAAAAACTAATACTTGACGCCAATTTTCAGAGCCGATCATAAATGATAATAGTTCACACTTACGCGCCTTATCAACAGGATGCGCACGCTGAACAATACGCTCAGCCGTAGCGTTTTGTTTAGCTACTTCAATCTTTATAGGATTATGCAGCAATGTTGTTGCTAATGCTTTTATCTCTTTAGAAAAAGTTGCCGAGAATAAAAGCGTTTGTCTTTTTTTAGGGAGTAATTTTAAAATACGTTTTAAGTCATGAATAAAACCCATATCAAGCATACGATCAGCTTCATCAAGTACCAAAATTTCAATGCAAGAGAGACTTAATACGCCTTGACTAATCAAATCAAGTAAACGACCAGGGGTTGCCACCACAATATCATGACATTTTTTAAGACGTCTAATTTGCGCTGTAATATTCACACCACCAAATACAACTGTAGACTTGAAAGGCAAATGTTTTCCGTACGTTTCAACACTTTCATGAACCTGAGCTGCCAATTCACGTGTAGGCGTTAAAACTAAAGCACGCACTTGCGTGCTAGTGATTTTTGTTTCAGCTAAGCGTTGCAGTAATGGCAAAGTAAACCCCGCTGTTTTCCCAGTGCCTGTCTGTGCCGCCGCAATCACATCCTGCCCACTAAGAATGGCTGGTATTGCACGCTGCTGTACAGGCGTGGGGATTGTATAGCCCTGCTCCTTAATAGCTGAAAGTAAGTAAGTGGCTAAGCCAATTTCTTCAAAAGACATAATATGTTAATTCTCATTCTGGTTGTTTTGCTCATTCTAGCAAAGAGGCGAACTATAGCACAAAAACAAGTCTAAGCGTGTACCAACACTATCTTTCTGCGTATATTTTGATAAAATACCACGTCAGTCAACCCCCAGAGGAAAGTAAATGTCTAATTACAGCACAAGTGAGTTTAAAGGCGGCCTTAAGTTAATGCTTGATGGTGACCCTTGCAGCATCATTGAAAATGAATTTGTAAAACCAGGCAAAGGTCAGGCATTTAATCGGGTGAAATTACGCAACTTAAAAACTGGACGCGTGCTTGAACGTACATTTAAGTCTGGCGAGTCATTACCAGGTGCCGATGTCGTCGACAGTGAAATGCAGTATATGTATTACGATGGCGAGTTCTGGCACTTTATGCATCCCACTTCATTTGAACAGTTTACAGCAGCAGCCCAAGTCGTTGGTGATGCCAAACAATGGCTTAAAGAACAAGACCTATGTAACGTCACACTCTACAATGGCGAGCCCCTCGCGGTTGAGGCACCAAATTTTGTCGAACTTAAAATTACCGAAACCGATCCAGGTGTGCGTGGCGATACAGTAAGTGGTGGCAGCAAGCCAGCCACATTGGAAACAGGCACTGTCGTACAAGTACCTTTATTTATTGATGCAGGCGAAGTAATTAAAGTCGACACGCGCACAGGAAAGTATGCAGGCCGTGTTAAATAACACACTAAAAACACGCGCGCACATTTACCAGACAATTCGTGATTTTTTTAAATCACGTAATATACTCGAAGTCGAAACGCCATTACTCTGTTCACACACTGTTACCGATGTGCATGTTGCAGGTATTGAAGCATCCGGGCGTTTTTTACAAACGTCTCCCGAATACTGCATGAAGCGCTTACTAAGCCAGGGTAGTGGACCGATCTTTCAAATATGCAAAGCGTTTCGACAGGAAGAATCAGGCTCACATCACAATCCCGAATTTACCATGCTCGAATGGTATCGCCCTGGCTTCGATCATCATGCCTTAATGGAAGAGCTTGATTTATTAATTCAAACACTACTTAAAACACAGCCCGCAACCAAACAATCTTATCGTAAGTGTTTTTTACAACATACGAGCATTGACCCTTTTGATTGTGAACTAAAAGCATTACATGATTTTATTGTGCAACATCAATTATTACATTCAATCGATAATATTGATTTTGATACTGCAACTCAAGTTATTTTAAGTGAATATATAGAACCAAAAATCGGTCAACAACGGCCCTTTTTTCTTTATGACTTTCCTGCATCACAAGCAGCACTGGCACGCATTAATAATAATACTGGCGCACGTTTCGAGCTCTACTATAAAGGTCTTGAACTTGCCAATGGTTTTCATGAACTAACGGATGCAACAGAGCAACTACAACGCTTCAAACAAGACCAAAGCAAACGCAAACAACTAAACTTACCACAACGTGATATCGATACTTTTTTTATTAATGCATTAAAACAAGGATTACCCGACTGTGCTGGTGTTGCTGTTGGGCTTGATCGCATTATAATGCTGGCTTGCAATGCAAATACGATTCAGTCTGTACTTACTTTTGCATGGGCAGACAGCTAAGGAATAGACGCTATGTTTTTGCAGCAAGCACATCGCCCAGACGAATCGTTTGATCTGGTGCTAAAGTCTGATTAAAGTGAATGGTATCTTTTGGATAAAGCATAATTACTGTTGAACCCATTTGAAAAAAGCCCATTTCATCGCCACGTTTCAGTACAATATTCTTATCTTGATAATGCCACTCAGTTAAATGACGACTACGTTGTGGTGCGACTTGTCCATGCCATGCTGTGTGAATTGATGCAACAATCATCGCCCCCACCATAATCATCGCCACAGGACCAATATCAGTTTCAAATAAACACACCGCACGTTCGTTTCGGGCAAATAAATCTGGCACACCTGCAACAGCTGCCTCATTCACTGAAAATAAACTACCCGGCACATAAATCATTTTTATTAATTTGCCACCAATGGGCATATGCACACGATGGTAATCTTTAGGCGATAAATATATCGTCATAAATGCGCCATCAGCAAAATCACTTGCAGCTTTTTTATCAGCACACAATTTTTCAAGTGAATAATAAGAGCTTTTTGCTTGCAGTAATCGATCTTGGTCAATGCGACCAAACTCACTAATTGCACCATCTGCCGGTGATATAATCGCTGATTCAGGCTTTGCTAAGTCTCGCACATCAGATTTTAACTGGCGCGTAAAAAAATCATTAAAACTTTTATAAGTAGTTGGATCTTCTTGGATCGCTTCACACATATCTACACCATAAGCACGGATAAATTTTTTAATCATCCAATTTTTATAGTGCTTACATTGGCAGTTACCGAAAAAACCCATCAGACGAGACAAGCCATGCTGTGGGATCAATTTTTGCATTAATATATTCATGGCGGGATTATATCACGGTTTCAGCACAACAGAATTATTATCTTAACTAAGGCCTGTTAATAATTGCCCTTTCCGGCTTATTTTTGTAAATTTTCTCGTCATGTAGTTCACTATGTTCCTCAAAAATTTAGTAAAACTAATCTCTGAAAGCTAAATCTTCGCTCGAAAAAGCAAATGTCAATAGCCTTATTAGAAAAGTGTTTTTGTGTTCATTCATCACGGTTTTTAGGATGATTTTCTTGGATTTATATTTCGGCCTTGAGTGGCAAGGAGTAGTACTATTCGTCATGATTAAATTAAGATCAAAACCCCCACCCCTCTATAAATCTATTAGGATTGCCGGTATGATGAAGCTCGGTATTTCAGCGTTCTATCGGCTGATATTAAGTTGCGTTTATGTGGCAAAGGGAATTCAAACAGCAAGATGAGCTATTTTCAGGAAATTTATCGACATCATATTCAATTGAGTCAAATCGGACTTGTTGGTCAGAAAAAGATAAGTCAGGCGAAAGTGCTGTGTGTTGGAGCAGGAGGTTTAGGTATGCCTGTTCTGCAGTATCTTGCAGCCTCTGGTGTTGGCAAGATTGGTATTATAGATGGCGATGTGGTTGAGCTATCGAATTTGCAGCGCCAAGTTATTTATAATCGGGATGATGTAGGTCAGAGTAAAGCAGAGATCTGCCGTATTAGATTATCAGCATTAAATCCGATGATTACTGTGCACAGTTATATGCAATGGCTTAATATAGAAAATATAGAAACGATTTTCAAAAAATATGATTTAATTTTAGATTGTACTGATAATTTTACAACTCATTATTTAATAAATGATACAGCTCGTTTTTTGACGAAACCTTATATTCATGCCAGTATTTATCAATTTGAAGGTGTATGCACAAGTATAGCAGCTGATGTTATGCAGCCCTGTTATCGATGCCTTTACCCGAAAGAGCCTCATGGGGTAATGATTCCAAATTGTCAATCAACAGGTGTGTTAGGTGTGCTACCAGGCTTGGTGGGAATGATACAGGCAACAGAGGCAATAAAGCTTATTTTAGGTATTGGCGAAAATTTAATTGGCACAATGTTATATTATGATGCATTAAGCTTAAATATTAGCAAAAGATCATATATAAAAAACCAACATTGCTCGAGTTGTAATGGCTCATTAGATTTATATCTTTACTATAAAAAAATAAAAAAAATAACGATCGAGGAACTTGCGTATCGCTTAAATGAGAATGACGATATTATTTTACTTGATGTGCGTGATGCAGCTGAGAGAAAAATTTTTCATATTGGTGGCTATCATGTACTATTTTCAGCATTAGAAAATAAATTTTTACAACTTGACATTGATAGAAAAAAAACTATTGTGATTTATTGCCAATCTGGTCAAAGAAGTCTCAAGGCAGCGCAGCAACTTAGCGAGCTGGGTTATGATCATGTAATGTCATTGGATGGAGGCATTGCTGCTTGGCAAAAAAAACATGAATTATTCATGTATACTAACGATGGACAAAGTGAATGCTAGCCCCCGTAACCAGTGTTAAAGATAATTTTGGAAGAAAATTTTATTATTTAAGATTATCTATTACAGATGTTTGCAATTTTAGGTGTCAATATTGCTTGCCAAATGGTTATCAGGGAAAGGATAGGAATTTTTTAAGTATTGAGGAAATCATACGAACCGCACGAGTATTTTCTGAGCTGGGCATGCAAAAAATACGATTAACGGGTGGCGAACCAACATTACGAAAAGATTTTATTGAAATAATCACTCAGCTTAAGCGTATTAAAACAATTGAAAAAATGGCACTCACGACAAATGGATATCATTTAAATAAATATGCAATGCAATACTATCAAGCAGGATTAACAGATATTAATATCAGTATAGACAGCTTGGATCCTAAAATATTTAATAACATTGTGCAACAAAATAAGTTCAGTGATGTTTTAGCCGGTGTGCATAAAGCCTTAAAGGTTGGCTTTCACCATGTGAAAATAAACACCGTGTTACTTAAATCTGTCAATGACGACTTAAGTGGATTTTTAGAATTTATAAAAGATCATAAAGTTTGTTTGCGTCTTATTGAGCTTATGAAGAATGGAACCAACAAAGATTATTTTAATCGCTATCACGTCAGCGTAGATCAACAAATAAAACGTTTAGAAAATACGGGTTGGCAGCGTCTACAGAGTGCAAAGGATGCCGGTCCCGCCATTGTTTATGCACATCCAAGTTACCGAGGTACAATCGGTTTTATAGCGCCTTATTCTAAAAATTTCTGTGCCACTTGTAACCGTTTGCGTGTATCGGCGCGCGGAGAATTATTTTTATGTTTATTTGGCAATATTGGTTATAATTTGCGCCCACTATTACAGAGTGATCAGCAGCGCGATGAGTTGAAAGAATACATTATAGATAAATTACAATATAAGGCGGCTTCACATTATTTGGAGCAAGGTATAACGGGAAAAAATTTAAATTTTTCAAAAATAGGCGGTTAGAATGATTGATGATGATACACTTGAAAAGTTATTTAGCTCTAGTCATTATAGTATGATTAATGTTAATAGAAAAAGAAATACTTATAGACGCGCTTTGGCAGTAGGTACAATTTTTGTGGGTAAAGATGCCTTTAATTTAATTAAAGAGAAACGCCTGCCAAAAGGTGATGCCATTGCATTAGCAGAAATCGGCGGTATTATGGGTGCTAAACAAGTACCAACAAATATCCCCATGTGCCACCCACTCAGTCTGGATCAAGTATCTGTCGTGTGTGAATTAAATGAATCAGATTATAGTATCACGGTATATTGCTTGGTTTGCGCTTATGCGAAAACAGGTGTTGAGATGGAAGCGCTAGCAGGCGTAAATAATGCATTGTTAGTTATCTATGATTTAAGTAAAATGATTCATGCTAATTTAGAAATACGTCAAATTAAATTATTGTTTAAAGAAGGTGGCAAGCAAAAGTTGTGGTGTAATGAAAAAGGATTTCCATCACAGCTTAAATCTCTTTTAACAAAAGCTAAGGCACCATTGCTGGATAAGCAAATATATTTGATGACTTGTAGTGATCGAGCTTCGCAAGGTCACTATCAGGATATATCAGGTGTTACCTTAAAAAATATTTTGATTGCACAAGGTGCTCATATTGTAGGTCAGCAAGTCATTGCAGATGAAGCGGATGCAATCAGGTATACGGTACAACAGGCAATGAAGAATAATAACATAGATCTTATTATCTGCAGTGGCGGCACGGGGTTGTCTCAACGAGATGTAACGCCTGATGTGCTTCGAACTCTTTGTGATCGTGAAATCACTGGAATAAGTGAATTATTACGGTATGAAGGTGCAGCCTATACACGCTATTCTTGGTTAAGTCGTGTTTTTGTAGGTCAGTATAAGCATGTATTAATCATTGCATTGCCAGGAAGTCCAAAGGCCGTCAAAGAATGCTTAGAAATATTACTCGACAAAGTTTTAGAACATGCATTAGCTATTATATCAGGAGATCAATATGCTCAATTATCTAGAATCCCTGAACATCATTAGACAGATTAAAGAAACGCCTTTAATAGAAAGCCTCTACTATAAATCGGCTATCGGTAGGGTGGTTGCTGAGAGTGTGTATTCACCGATGAGTTTGCCTGCTTTTAATACTTCGGCAATGGATGGTTTTGCCCTCATAAGTGAGCAGACATGCCGTGCATCTTCACAAAATATTTGTGAGCTAGAGGTGCAACAATGTATTGCGGCGGGTGATTTTGATTGCAGTGAAAGTTCGTTTTCAGCTGTTGAAATTATGACAGGGGCAAAGGTACCAGACAAATTTGATAGTGTCATTCCTGTAGAAAATATTAAACGCATTAAGACAGAATCGATTCAAGGAATTAGCATTTCAGCTCCAGTAACTAAAGGCGAGTATATTCGCCGTATTGCTGACGACATTAAAAAAGGGCAGTTACTAATACCAGCAAATACAACACTTCAGCCTCAGCATATCCTGGCATTGGCTGCAACAGGCATTGAAACATTAAAAGTTTATCATAAAATTAGAGTCGATCTTATGACAACGGGCAATGAGATTGTCGATGAGGGTAGGCAGCAATTGCAAGGTTCTCAAATACGAAATGCATCTATGCCTTATTTAGAGGTCGCATTACAACAGGCAAGTATTGAAGCGCATTATCATGGTATTGTGCGGGATGATCCAAAACGCTTAATGGATAAGTTAACGATGCTTTCAATTTCCACCAAAAATCCCCATATTATAGTATCTACGGGCAGTGTCTCAATGGGGAAGTGGGATATTATCCCTGAAATTTTACATTGCTTAGGGGCTGAAATTTTTTACCACAAAGTTGCAATTAGACCAGGAAAGCCGATCTTATTTGCTAAGTTAGCTGACCACCTGTATTTTTTTGGTCTACCAGGAAATCCTGTATCATCCATAGTAGGCTTGCAGTTTTTTGTGTTGCCATTAATTCGTAATTTTTTAAAACAGACTGTTAATTCTCCAACGTATGCATATTTAAAAAATGATATAGTGAAAAAAGATCATTTAACATATTTTTTTCAAGGAATACTTGATGTGGACTTTTTGGGAAAGCAGGTGGTTTTTGTTATTGAAGATCAGCCGTCTTTTAAAGTGGCCCCAAGCTTACAAGCAAACTGCTGGGTACGTGTGGATCAAGGTTGTTCTGGGCTCAGTGCTGGGACAAAGGTGGAAATTTATCCCTATAATAATACATTGAAGGAATGCTAGCATGTTTTTATTATCAATTAAATTTTGTGGTATTTTGAAAGAGTACGTTCAAAGTGATGAGATTGAACTTCTTGGCGAAGATAAAATGTCGATAGAAGAGTTAAAGAAGAAAATAATCTTTTATTTTCGTAATAATTCGCATTATAAAGATATTGTATCTGTTTTAGAATCAAGCGTTGTGAGTAATGATACACAAGTTTTACCAAATCAATATATCTTGGATTCTGAGCAAACCCTTGCAATACTTCCACCTGTCTGTGGAGGGTAGTACTATGCAAGAAAAAACATTTTGTAATGTTACCCGTTCATTGATAGAGTGGGAAAAAAATCACCTTAAAATTTCTAGTGATAATTGTGGTGCCTACAGCAGTTTTTTAGGTGTTGTACGCAACCATAATTTAGGAAAGACGGTAAGGGCAGTTGAGTATGAGGTATTATTACCATTGGCTTTGAATATGTTTAATGGCTTTTGCCAATCTATTCGCCAAGAGATAAAGGTGCCTTTAAATATTTGTATTGAGCATTTTCAAGGGTTACTAGATATTTCTCAGCCTAGTGTATTAATTATTGTTGGATCTGCTCATCGCAAAGAGGCAATTCAAGCTTGTGATACATTAATTGAAATGTTAAAAGAGAATGCTCCTATTTGGAAAAAAGAATATTATGTTGATGGACAGACACAGTGGGTGAAGGGTCATGAGTTATGTCAACATAGCTAAACATACATCAGGATAATAACTATGTTGCAACGAGTAATTTCAATAATCACCGTTCTATTTATATCATGTGCTTTTTATACTGAAGCATTTCCATCAAATCAGGAGTTAACCTTAGCTGTTTCCGCCAATTTTTGTGCACCCATAAAGGATATTGTAAAGCAATTTAAAAAAACACACCCTGTTATTATTCACGTGATTTGTGCATCAACGACAGTTTTATATAACCAAATTCGTAATGGCGCACCTTATGATATATTTTTTTCTGCGGATTTACAGCATTCAAACTTATTAATACAACAGCATATTGCTTCTCAAAAAAATATGTTCACGTATGCGCAAGGAAGTTTATGGCTCTACTCCACCAATGCCATAGCACATCAAAGTCTGTCACATTTCTTAAAGCAATCTTGTAAAGGTAACATGATTGTTATAGCCAACCCTAAGTTTTCACCTTATGGAATAGCATCAAAAGAAATGTTGGTGTCTTTAGGTTTATGGGGACAGCTTGATGCTTGTTTAGTCAGAGCTGATAATGTTTCTGGTGTTTCTACCTATCTTAATTCACGAGCAGCAAATACAGGATTTATCAGTAATTCACAAATTAAGACTACACTACACCCCGTTACGTTAATTAAAGTTCCAAAAAATTTATACCAACCTATCCTGCAGGCTGCGGTTGTTTTAAAATTCAAGCCTATAACTAATTCGTTTAAGTTATACTTTACTTCCAACGTTGTTAAAAATATATTGACGAAATATGGTTACCTATATCCTTACAAGCAATGATATTATTGCTTTAATTTTAAGCTTTAAACTGGCTTTTGTCTCAACAACTTTGTTGTTATTGATGACCACCCCCATTGCATTATGGCTTGCTTATAGTCAGTTTAAATTTAAAGTGGTAGTGGAGGCAATAGTCTGCCTACCTATTGTTCTTCCTCCATCCGTCTTAGGGTTTTATTTGCTAATATTACTTAGTAATCATGGTTTTTTGGGAGAAATTTGGAACGTAACCCTGCATACGCATCTGTTGTTTTCATTTTCAGGTCTTGTGATCGGTTCTATTATTTATTCTTTTCCTTTTGTAGTTCAACCTTTACAAAATGCTTTTTCTTTAAATGGAAAAAGGCCTTTTTTGCATGCTAAACAGTTAAACGCTACTTCTTTTGATTGTTTTTTTAAAATTGGTTTTCCTCTTTACTACCGTAGCTATATTGTTGCTGGCATGTTGGGGTTTGCCCATACACTTGGTGAGTTTGGGCTGGTATTGATGATAGGTGGCAATATCCCAGGAAAGACGCAGCTGGTATCGGTGGATATATTTAACCATGTTGAGCAATTTGAATATCATCAAGCTTATACATTATCGATTATGCTATTAATTGTTTCATTTGTAATGTTACTGTGCGCTTATGGGCTCGGTTGGCGTGCTCGCTGGACAATTGAGGCTACGTGATATGACTGTGATAGATATTCCAAAGCATCACGTTACTGTTATTTCAGGCCCAACTGGCGCTGGTAAAAGCACGTTATTGAAGTCATTGGTCAAGCCTCAAAAGTGGATGACAAACAGATTATACTTTAATAATACAAGTAAGGAAAAAGTGGTATATGTGTCACAAGATTGCTATCTTTTTCCATTCTTAACTGTCTTAAAAAATATTAATTTTGGTCTAAAACATATTAGTAACAATCTGATTTCATTAGCTGAAGTGATTGAAGGGTGTGCACTTTCTGAAGTGCTTGATCTCTATCCTGGCCAGTTATCTGGTGGAGAAAAACAAAGAGCCGCTTTAGCGCAAGCGTTACTTGCACAACCCGAGCTGTTACTGTTAGATGAGATTATGAGCTCTCAAGACGAATCTATGCGAGTAAAATTATTAATATTTTTGTCTTCTTGGAGAAAGTACAGTAAATCTACTTTAATTTATGTAACCCATAATGCTGTCGAAGCGCTATTTTTAGCAGAGTATTTTATTTATTGTCACCTGGATGGTACGGTGCTAAGTGGTGATGTTGATGAAATTAATCATTTGAGTAAATGGCATACCATACCAGTACAATTTACTTTTTCATCCTTTCAATTTAAAACTATTCAAAAAATACCACACTCTTATATGCAAAAAATAGATATTAGGGAGGTAACGTTATGGGTGTCTCTGAATTATTCCTGTTTTCAAGATGCACAACGAATACTCTTAAAGGCCGAGTTCATGGGTCTTTGCTGCGCTGATTCTAATACGATGATTAATACTTATTCTGCAAAGGTAATTTCATTATTGCCCAAAGGAGCCTATGGGCTTGATTCAGCCTATCGTCTCATGCAGGTGTTGTTGAGTGAATTGAATTTTTTAGTAAAAGTTACTTATTTTGATTTAGAGCGTTTGGCAATTAAAGTAGGTTCAGACATTACATTACAATTACAGCCTGTCTTGGAGCCTGTATTGTGCGAGAAGCCGTTCAATGGCAGGTAGATCTGCTGGATGATCTACATCAGCAATAGAGGCAATATCACCACATTCCACATATTCAGCAGCAGTTGATCGTGCAAACATTGACAATCCATTATCACCTTGAATACGGCTGGCTGCTTCCCATAATTCGTGACTTAGCAGCACAGGATTTCTTGGTTTATGGTCATAGTTTGCAACAATAAGAGGAGCTGACTGCTGGAAAAATCGTTCAGCGATACGCTGATACACTTTAGAGGTTAACAGTGGTTGATCTGCTGGAGCAAAGATTACAGCATGACTGCTTGTCGTTGATAATGCACGTAATCCACAGCAAATGCTAGTGCAAAGGCCTTCATGCCAGCTAGGATTGACAATGAGCGAGGCAACTGAAGCAAGATCATCCAGCTTTCGATTTGGATTAGTCACTATAAATACCGGGCCAAGATCGCTTGCCACAGCAGCTTTTACGGACCAATCAATTAATCTTTTTCCACCGACACATGTTAATAGTTTATCTTGGCCAAATCGCTGTGATGCACCTGCGGCCAAAAGGATAATAGAAACTTGCTTAGCCATGTATCTTCCCTGATAATTCAGTCAATGGCTTTGCGCTTCTGTTATTTTTGAAGGCGATGATTTCAGCAAAGACAGATACAGCGGTTTGTGCGGCAGTTTCTGCGCCAAGATCAAGACCCAGCGGAGAGCGTATACGTGCTATATCTAGCTCACTTAAGCCTGCAGCAAGTAGTCTAGTACGACGATCTGCAATAGTCCGCCTGGAACCTAACGCACCGATAAAACCTACGGGTGATTGGATTGCGGCAAGCAAGGCCGGTTCATCAAATTTTGGATCGTGTGTGCAGACAATGATGACAGAAGTTGAGGTTAATCGCCTTGCATCCGTAAGCTCTTTGATACATTCATTTGGCCAGCGCCTGTCTACTTCATCAGCAGAAATGATACTTTCAGCAAAACGGCGTCTTGGTTCGCAGACGACCACTTCAAAATCAAGCATTCGAGCCAAGCGGCAAAGCCTATCTGTAAAACCACTTTCACCAACAATTAATAGTAGTTCCCGGTGACCTATACGCTCAATAAATTCCTGTTCTCCCGTGGGAAGCAGAGTAAAGCACGTGTTCTGTTGTTCATATAACAAAAATCTTGCGGCACGATCGACTTGGCTTGTAGAAGTAATTAATTCATTTTTAGGAGAGCATTTAGTTATGGTGAGAGCAGTTTGTTTATCTACGACAGCTTGTTGTATGCGCTGGTGCCCATCGGACCAATTGATACTCAGCGCACAGTGCTTATTGGGCATTGATGAGAGTGCCTCAATCATTTCTCTACCTAGTTCATATACCCACACATCAATCTTTCCACCACACACAAGATTTGCTGCAGCAAATAAACTTTCATTTGGACCAAACTGAAGGCGTTGAGGCTGGTTGGTTTTTAAAACTTGCTCGCATGCCAGCAAAATTTCTCCGTCCACACAACCACCAGAAAATGCGCCAGCTAATTGCCCAAGTTCATTCACAACTACAGCTAATCCGGCAAGATGAGGGCTAGAACCATTTTTCGTAACAATCGATGCGCCAGCCATTCGGCGACCTTCAGATAACCAACAACTAATAGCTTCTTTAATCGATAATTCAGTCATTTGTAGGTCGCCATGGCCCCTTATTATAGGGTGCAGGAGGCGTTCTCCATGGGCCGCACTGTTGTTTTTTATGAACTTTCATAGATCCTATCGCGTCATTATTACATTCTATAACATGCGAAACATGTTCTGGTAGAGCAGGAGCAGATGGAAGCTCAAGACCCGTAGCATCACGTACGGCATCAACAACTACTGCTGTTGCTTGGATATGTGGCAACTCAGCAAGCCCTTTCCAACCGTGTGGGTAACCTGGCTCAGAGTAGCAAACAAATTCAGTATTAATCGTAGGCGCATCGACAATAGTTGGGATATGGTAGCTGCGCCAATCGGCATTCAGTAAATAGCCATCTGCAGCTTTTAAGCTTTCTGTCAAACCAAGCCCCATACCTTGAACCATACCCCCTTCAATTTGCCCCTGGGCTTGCAAGGGGTTTACAATCTTCCCAGTATCTTGCACGACATCCATTTGTACAACTTTGACTAGACCTAGTTCCACATCAACATCAACCACGCAGCGACTTGCAGAAAAACCAAATGTTACATGCACAGGATCGTCTGATTCCAGGTCTTCTAGTGCTCGTGTCTTACGTTGGTCAAATCGTTCAGTGGCTCGAAAAACCAAACCCATTCCTGCTTCTGCGATAGGCATAATAGGTTCGCCGTCCTTAGTTACTACACAATCATCTTGCATATTAATAGTATTCACATCAAGATCGTGTTCACGAGCAAAAAATTTCAAGAATCTCTTTTTAAGGATTTGCGCTGCAAGTTGCACAGCGCTACCAGATGTGACAGTTTGTTGACTCCCATCAGTGGTTGCAGCTGGCGGCATATTAGTATCCACACCGTTGATGTGGACATTAGAAATCCCAAGCGTTGTTTGCACAATCTGACAGGCGATGGTCACAAAGCCTTGTCCAACTTCAGCAGCAGCACAATCGATACTTGCAGCACCATCATGTAAGGTCACCATGGCAGTGGCGTTTACTGGGGCTCCTTCAGATAAGCAAACATTTTTGACGGCAGCACAAATAGCTACGCCACGTTTGATATGTTGTTTTCGAGTGGGTGAGGCAATACCACCTGGTAAATTGATAGGATGAATTGTGCGTTCATCATCGGCCAATGGCGGCGGCATTGGCATCGCTTGGCATTTTTCTATAACTTCTTTTACAGGCGTTGGGCGATCTTGCACTTGATTGAAGATCCAGCGATCACCATGCTTTAAGGCATTCTTGGCACGTAATACTGCACCATCTATTTTTAATTCACGGGCAAGTTTGGTTATATTTGATTCGCAAGCAAAAATAGCTTGTAGCACACCAAATCCACGTAACGGTCCGCACATACCATTATTGGTAGCAACTGCCCATCCTTCTATTTCAGCATTGGGTATGCGATAAGGCCCTTGAATTAAAGTGCAGCCATTGCCAATTCCAACTGCTGAGGCATGACTGTATGGCCCGCCTTCGTAGAGAATCCGCGCTTCTACTTTGAGAAGCATGCCATCAGAAGTAGCATGGTGCCGAATCCATATCTGAGAAGGGTGGCGATGATAACGTGCATGAAAAGCTTCTTTTCGTGAGTATAAAAATTTTACGGGCCTACCTGTATGTAGTGCTAATAAAGCGCCGTGAATTTGCCAAGTCATCGATACGCGGCCACCAAAAGATCCGCCAATGCCCGCATTTCGCACCAACACTTTTTCCTCTGGAAGCCCTAATGAAGCGGCAATTTGAGGGCGGTCTGCATGAACCCACTGGGTAGCCCCAATAACCTCTACTCCGCCCTGTCCATCTGGACGAGCAATACCTGCATCGGGCGCCATAAAAGAATGGTCTTGTCGGGCTGTTGTGTAAGTGCCTTCAACTTGTATATCGCCAACAACGGAGGGATCACCAAAGGAATATTTTATATGACGATAAATTTTACCCGCAGCCAAAGCTTCGGATGCATTCGTAATAGGGGTTAATGGCTCGTATTCTATTTCGATTGCCCGGGCCGCACGCTGCGCGGTTTTAAGATCTATTGCAGCCACTATAGCAATAGGTTCTCCCACGTAACGCACAAAATCATCTGCTAATACAGGTTGGTCATTATTGATGGAGCCAAATCGATTGTCTGGGACATCCCATGCACCAAGCACAGCATAAACCCCTGGCATATTTTTAGCTGGATCTAAATTGACGCGTAACAAGCGAGCATAAGGATATTCAGAACGGCAGGTTGCCCCCCAAAGCATATCTTCTTGCAAAAGGTCAGGCGCATATTCAAACTCACCACGAACTTTAGCCATACCATCCGGACGCTGCAGGCTTTCTCCGATACCAACAGCTGTGGGACTAGATATTTGATCAAGCTTCATGTACAAACCTTTGCAGCTTCTTTAATCGCTGAGATGATCCGACCATAACCTGTGCATCGGCATAAATTACCATCCATTCCTTCGCGAATCTCTTCTTCTGTAGCATTGGGGTGTTTTTCAATGAAAGCTGCTGCTGACATAATAAAGCCAGGAGTGCAGTAACCACATTGCAATGCGGCATGCTTTAGAAAGCATTCTTGCAACTTGGTCAGCGTGCCATCTGGATTGTTGTAACCTTCGATGGTGGTAATTTCACTGCCAACTGCTACTGCGGCGAGTTCCATACAAGAGCATACTGGTTTTCCATCAATGTGAACCGTGCAAGCGCCACATTGGCCATGTTCACAGCCAAACTTAGTGCCTGTCATTCCAAGGCGGTAACGCAAAACACTCAGCAAATTTTCCGAATAGAATGCATTTTCAATTTTGTGATATTCTCCATTGATCTTCAAAGTGTAACTGATTTTTTCCTTGTCGCTCATTGTGGGCCCTCTGCAAAAGCTCTCATTAATATACGCCTAGCCATTACTTTAATGGTATGCCGCCGGTAACTTTCCCCTGCAGTAACATCATTTGGAGGATTGCAATTAATGCTAGCAATTTCTCCAAATTCGGCAGCTGCTTTTTCACTGACTTGATGTTTATTCCAGTCAATGGCAGAGTTTGCAAAATTTTCTGCTGTTCGTGCACGCAGTGCCGTAGGCCCTGCATTGCCTAATCCAAGGCGTACATTGTGATTTTTTTTATCTACCACTAAACTCATGCTCACAGTAAAGAAGAATTGCGCGTTGCGTGGACCAACCATATTATAATCTTGAAACCCATTTACCGGCGCAGCACTGATAGCGATCACTATTTCTTCTGGCTCGAGCGCTGTTTTTCCTGGATTAACCAAAAATTCTTCAAGTGCAATACTGCGTTGGCCTGTAAGTGATTGCAGATGAACTGAAGCATCTAATGCTAGAAGACAAGGTAATAAGGTGCGATCAGCAAGCCTACTAGCAATATTTCCTCCAACGGTTGCGCGATTGCGCACCTGTCTAGTGCCAAAAGCCCGTGCCGCTATACCAAGCAAAGGAATTGACGCAATACGTTTGTCTGTCAGCAATTGAGCTATCACACATCCTGCTCCGATTCGCAACCTTTCGGGAGTAGCGTGGATTTCATCAAAATTTTTAATAAGACGTAAACTTACATAGCCATCCGGATGGAAAATTCCTAAGTTTTGATCAGCGATTACCTCGGTTCCTCCGGCAATAAAGCGAGAAGAAGGGCGTTTTTTTTTAGCTTCCAATGCTTCCTCTATGGATTCGGCAATCGTTAGATAGGCAGATGTAAATGTCAGAGCACCCTCCCCATAGCGATCTCAATAGCGTAAACTACTATAATTAAAAACAAACCAAGCGAGGTTTGCTTTGTTGTACTTTTTGGAGATAACCACCAATCCATCAGTCGAGAAAGAACCGGCATAGCAACCCACGTTAAAATTATGGTGCTAAGAGCGCTGTTGATAAAAATACTATATGTAGGCGCCACATTCATACTATTCATAAAATTGCCAAGTGTACTAGACAATATCATTACAACAGGAAAAAGTCCGCAAATAACTACCATTGTTTGTTTCCAGGCTGCAGCGGCGATACCGTCCTCAGCATTAAAAGAAAACCAGCTGCCAAAGCCAGTACCAATTACATTGGTGTTGTGAGCGGCCGTTGTGCGGTACAAAGTTTCTCGTCCTGCTTTTCTTTCTGGAGAATTTAGCCATCTATCCATATTTGCTTTGTTGTTGAAGTGCAGTAATATCGTATGTTCGTCATTTTCTGCCGTAGGTTGGAAGGTTTCACAGCTAACAAAACCAGGAAAACGCTGAACAGCATCGTTTAGGACGCGAATGGCTGCTTCGTATTCAGCTTCTTTTCCTGGTATCACTTTATGCGATATTATGATCGTTTGCCCATGTTCTGATGCTTTTTTATCATTGATCGTATATTGGGACTGCTTGTTGTAAAAAATATCAGGGGTTGCTGCAAGAGCTTTGGCACGCTCCTTGGAATTTAGCCATATTTTCAATAGTTTTTCATTTTGGAATTGATAGACAACAATCCATTCATCAGTCGATTCGTTAACAGCTGGCTGATGAATATCCATGCCTAAAAAACCTGAAAAATGTTGAACTTCTTCATTAATTAATTTTTGCCATGCCTGAAATTCAGATTCTTTTCCCGCGCACACGGCATATAAAATCACTCTTGTCGCTACCCCTTGGTCGGTAGAAGAATTTTTTGGAATGTTAGAGGAGTTAAGCATTTGCTTTTTTCATGTGTTTTAAGTAAGTGCTCTCATCATTGTAGAGTAGTTTACTAATTTAGACAACGAGAACTTAAGGCACATAACAGTTTGTGTCACAAAACCAGCACCTATGTTATAGGTTTCAGCTTAAACAATATTACGAAACCACAGATATGGTTAACTTTGAAGGCCAATATTTCAAGAAAATCATCATAGTGATGGCTATTCATTGATATTTTACCTATGCATTGAGCTATCTTAATATTGAAGAACTGATGGCAGAGCGTGGCATGGACGTTGCTCATTCAACGATTAACTGCCCCGGGTTATTAAGTGCTCTCCCAAGCTTGAGGCTGAGTTTAGTTGGTAATAAATGCGTAACACTGGTAGCGGTTGGAGGATGGATGGAACCTATATTAAGGTCAAAGGAAAATGGTGTTATCTCTATCGCGCTGTTGATAAATCAGGTGCGACTATTAATTTCATGCCCTCTAAAAACCTTGATGAATGAGCGGCAAAACACTTCTCTAATAAGGCTATTGACTATTCTAGCAAACCTGAAAAAATCACAATTGATAAAAGTGGTGCTAATAATGCAGTAGTAAAATCGATTAATAAAAGATTTTATGAATCATCACCAAGTTTTAACATAACCATTAAAACCATAACGAATCTAGAAACACAAATTAACGCCATGCTATAATAAAAAAATGAACATATATTTAGTTGGCGGTGCCGTACGTGATGAACTACTTGGCCGCCCCATCAAAGAACGAGACTGGGTTGTCGTTGGCAGCTCACCAGAAGAAATGCTAAAGCTTGGCTATCGGCCAGTTGGCAAAGATTTCCCCGTTTTTTTACACCCAGAAACCCATGAAGAATATGCACTAGCACGTACCGAACGCAAAGTAGGGCGTGGTTATCAAGGGTTTGAATTTTATGCCGACCCAACTGTCACACTCGAAGATGATCTCAAGCGTCGCGACCTCACCATTAATGCCATAGCTAAAGATAACGATGGCATGCTTATCGACCCTTATGGAGGTCAACAAGATTTACATAACAAGGTTTTTAAACATGTATCTGACGCATTTGCTGAAGACCCTGTGCGCATACTCCGTCTTGCACGCTTTGCTGCAAAATTACCCGACTTTACACTTGATCCAACGACCAATACATTAATGCAAAAAATGGTTGCCAATGGCGAAGTCGATGCACTTGTTGCTGAGCGTGTATGGCAAGAATTTAATCGTGCACTTACTGAAGCTGCACCACAAAGATTTTTTGAAATCTTAAAAAACTGTGGCGCATTAACCATTTTATTTCCTGAATTAGAAAATAGTGCTATCAATATTAATCAACCGCACTTTATTGCAACACAACGGTTTGCATTGCTATTACATCAGCTCAATAAAACACATATTCAAAATTTATGTAAACGCTTTAAAGTCCCTAGTAATTATCGTGAACTTGCACTACAGATACAGCAACATTCAGCAGCATATCAATCGCTAGATATAAAAAATGCAATCGAGATACTTGCCTTTATCAAAAATTGTGATGCATTACGTCGCCCCAAACGCTTTAGCGAAACCATTGATGTGCTGACACATATACATAATATCGATCATCGTAAACTGTTAAACAGCGCACGAGATTCTATTACTAAAATTGACACCAAACTATTACAAGATCAAAAACTTGTGGGTCGTGATTTTGCAAATGCGCTTGAAACATTACAACTAGAAATTATAAAACATATTGCAGTTGGATCACCTTAAACGCTTCACCCATCGCATCTGGCAGCACTAACTGTTTCAGCTGTTGAGCCAATATAAGTTGCTGCTGTGGATCGGTTATCTGCGCCACGATATCGGTAATACCATTTTGCATCAGAAATTGTGCCTGAGTTTCAAAGTTAGTAACGTTAAACCCAGAGTTTTTCGCAGCTTCAGAGATCAAAGTAAAATCCACATGCGTTGTGATATCTTGAATACCAGGGAAGAGTAGAGGATCTTCATGCGCACGGTGTTTAAAATGGCACATCAGTGTCCCCATATGACGCTCAGGATGATAATACAAATCACGCTCATAACCATAATCAATAAAGACTAATGCTGCTTTGCCAAGACTTCCCGCCAACCCTTTAAACCAAGCACCTAACATACAATTAACTTCAGACGTATAGCCTTCGGCAAAATCGATATCATAACTATTTAACTGTGCAACCAAAGTAGGCGTACTTGGATCACCCAGTTGCCAAGCAAGCTGACCTTCGTGATGTGTCACATAATATTCTTTAATATCATTATCGATTTTGAATTTATGTACCGGCATTGCATCAAATAATTCATTGGCAATCACAACGCCGTTAAAGGGTGTTTGTGGCCAACGATCTAACCATACAAAGCGCTCAAAGTATTGCGGCCAACGCTGTTGAATTAATACTTGTTGACGGCTGGCTAGCTCTGCCGATAACTCTAAAATGACATATTGTGCAGGCACACAGTTTTGCTGTGCGCAAACCGCAATAATTTCTGCCGCTAAAATTCCAGAGCCTGCACCAATTTCCAATATCGCAGGTTTGTATTGCTGCCATAATGCCTGACAACGTTGTACTAAACACGCAGCAAATAAGGGTGACAATTCTGGTGCGGTAATAAAGTCACCTGCGCGCGCAAACTTTTGTGTACCACATTTATAGTAACCAAGGCCTGGTTGATACAAGGCCATTTCTATATATCGTGCACAAGTAATTGGACCATTTCGATCAATTTCATCACAAATAAGCTTACGCAAACGCTCACAATGCTGGTGTTCATCGCGGGTTAATGTGGGCAAGGTGGCTTGCATTAGGTTAACTCAAATGCTTTTGGTAACAAAGCACCTAACTGCATCGTCTCATGTTTACCTGCAGCAGTGCACATATGCACATGAATATCGGGTAATGCCAATTCAATCAAACGTTGGCGACACATTCCGCACGGTGTTATTGGTTTCTCAACATCAGCTAAAATTAATACTTCAGTGATCTTTAAGCGACCACTACTGACAAGCGTACCCACTGCTGTTGCCTCCGCACACATCGTCACCGGGTAAGCGGCATTTTCAACATTACAACCAGCAAAAATCTTGCCATCATCAGCACGTAATGCACAAGCAACTTTAAAATGAGAATAGGGCGCGTAGCCATAATTGATAACTGCTTTTGCAGCGTCTAATAAATCTTTCATAAATACCGCTTCACTCATACAAAGAGCACGATTATACAAAATCACTGGCTACTATTACCAGCTAGTTTTCCCCAAGATCACGTCTATGCATACTCACTCTATGCGCCTGCGGCCCTTCATCGCCAATAAATTCTATAAAGTGTACATGTGAGCCCACTTCCAATAATGATCCTCTTGGGTGCACCACGTTATCAGTATTGTAGTAGTATTCTTCACCATTTTGCGCCTCAATAAAACCGTAGCCGGCATCGAATATACGCACTACCTGCCCATCCATTAATGGTGGATGATGCTTTTTGCGCCCATGATGTATCTGCGAATATTCCTCTATTTGACGTGTGATATCATCGAATGCCTCACGAATAGCAACATACATGTTTTCATTATGATTGTGGGTTGAAATTAATTCTTTATTTGGCACATTTATAACCACACGTGCATTATATAAATTACCACTTTGCTGGTTCTTACTCACATACTCAATCACCACATGACACGAAATCAACATATCGGTTACTTGATTTAATTTATCGACTTTTTGATGAATATGATCGCTGACATCAGCAGAATGTTTCACATCGCGAAAAGTTATTTGAACAGGTACTTGCATGACACTTCTCCTACTAATAATACTTAGGCAAACTCAGTATAGCGTATATAGCTTAGGCAAATTTTAATCGAATATTTTTCAACGAGTTATATAGCTTCTACGATCAAACAATTTTGACGCAACCGCTCACCAAGCGCTTGAATTTGTTTATGATTCAAGTCGCGCAAGGCAACCAAAATAATGCTCTCAAGGGTACTATTGCCATCGGAGGATGCCTTAATAATTGCGTTATAAAAATTATTAACTGCTTTTTCAGGCGGATAATAAGCTTCAGCATCACGACACATCACACGGCCACGTTTGCGTACCGTATTACGTGAATTTAGTTTACAAAATATCTCATACGTCTTTTTAGCATATTGAGCCGAACTCGCCATCACAGAACACTTCCTTGGTTAGTTGAGAGAGAAGTAACATGTGACCTCGTTATCAAATCGACATGACAAACTAAGCCACATGTGCGCTTACGCTTCCTCTTCTTCTTGTTTTGCATTGATGCGATCATAAATTTCTTCACGATGCACAGAGACATGCTTAGGTGCATTAATACCGATACGGACCTGATTGCCCTTCACTTCAAGGACATTCAGTTGAATTTCTCCGTCATTGATGATCAATCTTTCACCTACACAACGCGTGAGTACTAGCATTGATCTGAACCTCCCGTTCCAAAATTTAGCGGCGCAGCATTACCAGAGTATACACCGATAATATCTTTGGTCAAAATAACTATAATCAGCCAGTCCTTGGTATAAAAAATTTAGTTATGACTTATAAGCAAGAAAAATTACTCAATTTTTCCAACCTCACAACTTTTTTAATTTTCTGAATGACTACAGATGTAAATTGCTGACATTGGCGACATATTATACGTAAAAAAATTAACTTAGCAAGACGAAATGGACATTCTTTCATCTTGCATTAACCTAAAACTAGTGGTAGTTTAATTCCGTTTTTAACCGCAAAAACGAATACAATAAAAAAGTCGAGGGAGAAAGGACATGACAGAATTAGACATCTTGATAGGAAGTCGGTTACAAACAGCACGGAAGGCTTTGGGCTTTAAATCGGCAAGATCATTTGCCCGCAAACATGGAATTCCTGAATCAACCTATTCGCAACACGAAACTGGTAAACGGTCGCTCAATCCAACCACACTAGTCAACTACTGCGAAAAACTTAAAATTAACCCTGGATGGTTAATCGCTGGAGAATACGGGGAAAGCAAATCCGAAGATCGTTTAGATCTTAATTTAATGCAAACAATTTTAAGCAGAGAACTCAAAGGATTACTCCAACCCAATGCACAACTTCAATTCCCAAAAGTTTTTGAACTTTGCATGACAGCATATAAACAACAAGCAGCGCAGAACCGCCAGGCTGTAAAAGAGTCAATTTAATTAGGGGCTGTTGACATTTGCTTTTTCGAGCAGAGATTTAGCTTTCAGAGATTAGTTTTGCTAAATTTTCGAGGAGCATAGTGAACTACGTGACGAGAAAATTTACAAAAATAAGCCGAAAAGGACAATTGTCAACAATTCCTATAGTAATTGCGATAGAAACGTTTTTGCAGGCACAATAATAGGTGCCTCACCTTCAAAACAATTCTTATTTACATACGGCATATCATAACATACTTGGAATGCATAAGGCACTTTAAGCTGCTGTTGAAAACGACATAAGTTTGTGCTTAATGACTGCTTTGAAGACAACTTTGCTTCAACCAAAAACCATGGCTTTTGGTCTTTTGAAATTAAAAAGTCCACCTCTTTCTTATCAAGAGTACGAATATAATAAATATCAAAATCGCCATACCCCATATCAGTCCAAAAATGTACCGCTTTTAATAAGTGTGATGCTATAAAATTTTCAAACCTTGCTCCATCATTTTTTACAAGAGACCAATCCCATAAATATGCTTTAGGCTCTTTTATTAAAGCACGTGTTAAATTTTTATGCCAAGGCTTAATTGAAAAGCAATAATAGAATGAAACTAACACATTCATCCACCGCACAATAGTGTCGACTGATACACCAACCCATTTTGATAGGATAGAATAATTCAACTGCTGTGATGCATAATTTTTTAAAATCTCAACTAAAACCTCTAATTGTTTTAATTCTTGTATTCTAGTTCCATCACGGATATCTTCCTGAACTAGCAATTCTGCACGCAACCGCTGCCATCGATTAGAAAAAGACTGACTACTCATTAGAAAAGGTTTTGGGTACCCACCATAATGATATAAATCATTAAAAACATCTTCTGCTATTTTAGAGGGTGTGCGAATAATATCATCAGGCAAAGACACACTAAGACATTCTGCAACAGAAAGGGGGTGCATACGGTATAAAAAATAACGGCCCATTAAGCTATCGCCACCACGCTTAAATACATCTAGCCGTGAGCTACCTGTCACGAGAATATAGGCCTTATTTTTATAAAGGTCATAAAATCCTTTTAAAAATTGTTTCCAATCTTTATATTTATGAAGCTCATCAAAAATAATAAACAATTTAGTTTCACTGAGCTGGTTTAACTTAGCAAGCTCAGCGATATGGCTTGATCCCGATAATATAATTTGACGATGTTCGCGCTCATCCCAATTTAGATATAATGAATTTTGATAAGCTTTAGCAACCATTTCGCTAGTTGTTGTTTTACCTGACTGGCGAGGACCTGTTAAAAATAGCATAAGCTCATCTTCTACAAAATGTCGCTCAATCATGCTTTGATATAACCTTTTCATGCTTATAATTTTATGATATATCCTAAAATAAGCAAGATAATTTTACGATATATCTGAAAATAATCGCGATAATTTTAGGCTATTTTCTTGTATCCAATTGATTTAATTATATTTTAAAAAACTTGTACGCCAGCGCTTGAGGCCATCAGCACCACATCAGCAGGACGTTTAGCAAATAAGCCAACCGTAACCACGCCAGTGATATTGTTGATTTGCGCCTCAAGACTAACCGGGTCAACGATATGTAATGCATGCACATCCAATATGATATTGCCATTGTCTGTCACAAAACCTTCTCGATATTCAGGACTACCACCAAGCTCAACTAATTGACGTGCGACATAACCGCGCGCCATTGGAATCACTTCAACCGGCAATGGGAAGCGACCCAATACATCGACTTTTTTGGTTTGATCTGTAATACATACAAACTGCTTACTTGCCGCTGCAATAATTTTTTCGCGGGTTAATGCACCACCACCGCCCTTGATCAGCTGCTTATGATGATTAAACTCATCAGCACCATCGACATAAACCGGAAGCTTGCCAACATAATTTAAACCTTGCACTTCAATACCAATCTTTTTAAGCCGCTGCTCAGATGCTACTGAACTCGCAACAACCATCTCAATGTTTGCTTTAAGTGGCGCTAAGGCATCAATGAAAAAATTTGCTGTCGTGCCGGTGCCGACACCGAAGACAGGGCAATCTTTAATATATTCAATCGCCGCTTCCGCTACTTGTTTCTTTTGTTTATCTTGTTCGTTCATTGTGTGATTCCTGATTGTTGTAGCAGTGCTTCCACTTGTGGTGCACGATCCCTAAAAGCTTCGAATAATTCTGATGGTTCTTCAGCACCACCGCGCTCCAAAAAGGTTTCTTGAAATTTTTGGCTGGTCGCACGATCAAAAATACCCTTCTCAAGAAACAAACCAAATGCGTCTGCTGCCATCACCTCAGCCCACTTATAACTATAATAGCCAGCTGCATAGCCACCAGCAAAAATATGTGAAAATCCATGCTGGAAGCGATTAAATTCAGGCACCGGTACAACAGTCACACGCTTACGCACATGATCCAAAACTTTTTGCGTTTGATTTTGCTCAAGCTCAGATAAGGCATGCAACTCAAAATCGAACAATGCAAATTCAAGTTGACGCATCATTTGCATTGCTGATTGAAAGTTTTTGGCGCGATTCATCTTTTCGAATAAATCGTCAGGCAAGGTTTCACCAGTCTGGTAATGTTTAGAAATTAATGGCATGGATTCTTTTTGCCATGCCCAATTTTCTAAAAACTGACTGGCCACTTCAACTGCATCCCATGGCACACCATTAATACCCGATACATCGGCATAGTCAATTTTAGTCAACATATGTTGTAATGCATGACCGAATTCATGAAACAAGGTAACGACATCGCTATGTTGGAACAATGCAGGTGTGTTACCAACCGGGCCTGAAAAATTACAATTGACATAAGCAACGGGTAATTGCAAACCGCCATTCAGTCTACGCCGCACTTGACAATCATCCATCCAAGCACCACCACGTTTATCAGTTCTCGCATATAAATCAAAATAAAAAGCAGCGATCAATTCATCTTCAGCATTAAACATCGCATATGCTTTAACATCAGGATGCCATAAGTCAGCACCGTTAAGTGGCTGCATCGTCACACCAAATAGCTTATGCACAATAGCAAATAAACCCGCAACTACTTGCGACTCTGGAAAATAAGGACGTAAATCTTCATCCGAAATTGCATAACGCTGTTGGCGTAACTGCTCACTCGCATAACTCACATCCCATGCTTGCATATCATCAATGCCTAATGTCTCTTGGGCGAATTGCTTTAGCGCAGTAAATTCCTGTTGCGCTTTGGGTAATGATGCATCTACTAACTGATTTAAAAAATCTAATACTTGCTGTGTTTCTCGCACCATTTTAGTTGCTAAAGACTTTTCAGCGTAGCTATTGAAATCTAGTAGTTTCGCAAGTGCTAAACGATTTTCTAAAATTTGATGAATCACATCGGTATTGTCCCATTTACCTGCATGTGGCCCAGCATCAGAAGCACGTGTTGTATACGCTTGATAAATGGCTTGGCGCAATTCGCGATTTTCAGTATAGGTAATCACTGCAAAATAAGAAGGCATCTCAAGTGTCACCAACCAACCGTCTTTACCTTGTGCTTTTGCTGTTGCTTGAAACTGCGCCCGCATCAATTCAGGAACACCCGCCAACTCATCTACATCAGTGATATGCTTGGTCCATGCTTTTGTTGCATCTAATACGTTATTTTCAAATTTATTTGTCAACGCTGCTAAACGCGTGCTAATCTCACCAAACTGCTGCTGCTTTTCTTTAGATAAAGACACACCTGATAATTTAAAATCACGCAAATGATTATCGATGATTTTTTGTTGCGCTTTATCAAATTTCAAATATGCATCACTGTCGGCAATTGACTGAATTGCCTCATACAAGTTACGATTATGGGAGATACGCGTACCATACTCAGTTAAACGTGGCAAACACGCTTCATAAGCTTTACGCAGTGATTCATTGTTCATCACTGCATTTAAATGTCCCACTGGTGACCAAAATTTATTTAATTTGTCATCGCCATCTTCCATCGGCCGCATCAGGTTCTCCCATGTAAAAGGGCCTGTCTGAGATAATAATTGGTCTATTTCATCCAAATTTTGTTGTAATAATTCACTTAAACGTGATTCAATTTGATCAACTTCGATCTCGCTAAATTTTGGTAAGCTTTCAATAAATGTTTGTAGTTGCATATAGATTCCACTTGACGTAAAAATACAAATTGTAGCATGCTTAGCATTTTTAGGAAAAACATGGCTATCGAAAATTTTAAACAAATAACGCCAACCTTCGACGCATCTGTTTATGTACACAATAGCGCTGTAATTATTGGCGATGTCACGATTGGCGCTAACAGCAGCATCTGGCCAACAGCCGTTTTAAGAGGTGATGTCAACAGCATCGCCATCGGCACACAAACCAGTATTCAAGATGGCACGATTATTCATGTCAATCATCCTGGACAAATTGATCCAAAAGGCTCACAGGTCAACATTGGTGACAACGTTACCATCGGCCATCGTTGTACATTGCATGGTTGCGAGATTAAAAATAATTGCTTAATCGGCATAAACTGCTGTGTCATGGACCATGTGATAATCGAATCACATGTCATGCTGGGTGCCGGGACACTTGTCCCACCTCGCAAACACCTTGAAAGCGGTTTTCTCTATCTCGGATCACCTGCCAAAAAAATACGCCCACTGACTGAACAAGAAATTCAAAATATTCAATACAGTGCTGAACACTATCATAAACTCACTTTACAATATCAAGGACATTAATCATGTTTAAAACCGAACGCGAAAAATTAGAACAAGAATTAAAAACAATTGAATCTCAACTAAAGCCATTAATAGAAAAACAAAAAATAGCTGAATTAACTATAAATGAAAAACAGCAACTATCAGGTCTTGCCAAACAATACGAAGCCACATACCTTAAACTTGAAAAATTGAATGAACAAGAAAAGACGCTTGAAGCCAATCTTGTCTATGTAAACCTTGACCCACAACCAACAAATGCGCATAGCAATACACATAAAACAGCATCTACATATGATTATGAAAAAGATCGCTTTGGTTGTGCAGCACTCTTTTGCTGTTGTAATGGAGAAGAGGACTCTGAGCCCAATGCAAAGACGCCACTGCTGACCAAGCAGTAGGTTATTTAAATCAAATTTTGCGACACAAATTTCTTAATTTACTGATTATGAGAGGACAATATGCGCTGTATCAGGATAGAGACCACGCCAGATATAAAAAGCTGCTGCCGCCTGCTCGATCAACATACCGCGGCCATCAAGCGCTTTTTTAGCACCACGACCGGTCGCCCAACGCACAAATGGCGTCTGACCATCGAGCTGATAATTAAGGTCATAACACCAAGTCTGATCGCCTATTAATTTCGATGATAGGCTTAACTCTTCTGCACGCATACTCGTACCCTGAATAATCAGATCATACGGATGCTCAGCAATCTCATCAAGTCGGTATGCATCGACCGAACCCATTAATTGAAAATGCTCAGCTAATGCCTGCGCTTTATCAATACTGCGATTGGCAATTGTGATCCGTCCGGGTGCTTGTTCTAACAATGGTGCCAATATCCCACGCACTGCGCCACCGGCACCAAGAACTAAAATATGTTTTTGACGCAGACAATAGTGATGCGTATGGGTTAAGTCTTGAATCAATCCCATACCATCGGTATTACAACCCTCAATCACACCATCATCATGAAACACTAATGTATTAACTGCTTGCGCCTCAATTGCCGCTTGAGATTTTTTAGTGGCCAACTCAAAAGCCTGCATTTTAAAGGGTAGGGTGACGTTCATACCACGTCCGCCATGTTCGATAAAAGTCATTACCGTCTCGGCAAACGCGTCAAGTGGCGCTAAAATTTCTTCATAAGATAAGTCTTGATTCGTTTGCCTGGCAAACTGCTGATGAATTTGTGGCGACAAACTGTGTTCGATCGGGTTACCGATTACCGCATACTGATCCATAAGATTATACTCGTGCTAGTGCTTCACAAATGCGATCTTCGAGATGGGTATAAGGTGTACGCTTACCAACAAACCCATTCACCATGATCGCGAATGCTAGTGTACCATGATGACGTGTTTTTACATAACCAGCAAGAGCAGAAACGCCAGTCATAGAACCTGTTTTTGCGTGCACACTGCGTGCGTTACCAACACTCGGCATGCGCGACTCAAGTGTGCCATCCCACCCGCCGATTGGCAGCGCTGCATATAAAGAGGATTTAATATTTTTATTATGGTAGACATAATAAAGCAGTTTTGTGAGCTGCATAGGACTTATTAAGTTATAACGTGACAAACCCGCACCATCGCTTAATAAGTTATGCTTAAAATTAATCCCAGTCGGTATCGACAAAATACTTTTAAGTGCATGCAAGCTATTTTGCCAACTACCAGATTGTGAATAATAAACCTGACCAATTTTCTTAAAAATTGCATTAGTATAAACGTTATCTGACTTTTTCAGCATGTGTCGCACTAACTTAGCCAAAGATTCAGAGCTATGTGATACCAACATTGTATGACGTTTAGGTAATTTTTTAAGACCTACATTACCAGTAAAATAAATTTCTTTTTTATGTAGCATATCTGCGACTTCAACTTTAGCATATTGTGCCACATTGCGAATCGCAAGCGAGCGGCTTTGCTTGCCACTTTGCCTGGACAGGCAACCGCCAACCGTATAGGTGTTATGCATATCGCTATAAATTGTAATCGGACAATCTTTAATATAGCCTGATGTCGTTTTCATATTATTAACAAAATGTGACACACCTTCAGGTAGCTTGGTAATTAATTTTGGTGGGTGACCCAACTGCTTGGCAGGCTTAAAAGTAATGCCAAATTTATTGCGATCTAAAATAATCGCATTCATTGGTGCTGCATAGCTATAACTTAAATCATCCCAAATCACACCAGGTGGGTAAGGCACTTTATTATAAACTGTATTATCGATATAAACGTTACCTTCGATGGTATGCAAATTTAAACTTTTAAGTTCGCGGATCATATCACGTAAATCAGCAAGCTTAAGTGAAGGATCACCACTAAAACACACATATAAATCACCTTTTAATACACCATGGTGTAACTTACCAGTTGTGTAGATGGCTGTGGGGAAATGATAAGTTGGTGATAAATATTCAAGTGCAGCGCTGGCGGTAAAAAGTTTTTGAACAGAGGCGGGGGTAAACAAGTGTGTACCACCTTTGTTATAAAGTATCTTACCCGTTTTCATTGATTTGACTACGATACCAATATTAGCATTTTGAAAATGTTCGTGACTGGTACGACTTAATGCATGGTTAACAGCTTGAGTTATCGTTTCTGCGTGTGCTAGTGAAAGCGTAAAAACAACACTTGCAAAAAGTGCATAAAGAAATTTTTTAGTCATTACTTTTTTCAGCCCTACGTCGCTGGAAGTGCGCGATTGAATAAATAATAATGGCTGCAACAATTACAACTGGAATCATAATAATATATAAATAAGACTGCACATACGCTAAGCAGTAAGCAAATACCGCCAAAATAATACCAATCAATACAAACGTGATATCACTGTAAATTCCGATCAAATAAATCGTTAATGCCAACATAGACAACGTCACCACACCTGATGCCATTGCTGTCAGCATACCTTCACGCTCAAACATATACACTAAATATAATGCGGCTAATAACCCAATCCAATGAAAAATTTGATGCCAAAAAGTGCTGACACCCATTTTATGGGTGCCACGATTTAAATACCAAAATAGCCATAAACTCAGAACCGCATAACATACCGCTAATATCTGGCTGTAGAACCACACCGCCGAGGAATGAATATCCATCAAAATCAAACTGACGATCGCCAAGATTAACATAATAGCGCAGACGACTAAACGCGCCTTCCAGCGTTTACGGATATGATGATGTTCATCATAAAAAATTTGTTGGGTCTCGTTTTTGAGCTCGTCGTCCATATTGTGCTCTCATCTCAGTTGATTGTGACTATCCATCATGGATAATCTCAATCGTAGCAGAATTTAGTCAGTTTCGGAAGACTATGAACATATTCCATTAACTGCAGGCGTGGCATTATGACAGTAACCATTAGTCGGGATATAAGGATCTTGGTGTGCCTTATCTAAATCATTATAGAACTGAGTGTAGTCGTGAATCACAATTTCACCAAACCCAGGGCTGCTTTTTAATCCATTATGAAGTGTAACGATATCATTAAAAAAGTCTGTTGGATGACCTCTTACCATACAACTAAAAGTGGCTGTGTTGTTATTCATACCCTTGTATCCAGTTTCTACTGCAATATCAATTGGATTAGCTACTGTTGTATATTTTAAAGCTGTTTGCGCTCGTGATAATGCCGTTGCAGGATCATTTGTATAGTCCATCAACATCGGCCTTGTTGTATTTGCAACAATAGTCTTAATCAAGGGTGCGCCATTATATTGCGCTGTTAAGTATAATGGCTTAATCGTTGCCGAGCTCTTAAGTCCTGCCGCTTGCGCACCAGCATATAACTTTTGCAGCATTTCAACATACACAGGAAACTTACTTGGGTCACTTGGCTCAGAATCACACTGCATCATTGTGATTTTGGCATTAGGATGTCGACTATTATATCCTTGCACAGCTTTAATAATATCGGTATTTTGGGTTGGGTCACCTATCTTATTTGGGTCATCATAAGGATACCAAACTGCATCCACCGTCATACCATCTTTTGCAGCCTGCGCTACAATATGCGCAAGGCCATCTTCATCTGGTAAATAACCTGTTTTATAAAGTGGATCATTATATTCAATAGAGCCAACAAATAATTTGATATTATCCGCAGCATGGCTTTTAGCAAAGGCAAGCATTGTATCAGCAGAACCCGTGCTATCCGTTTTGCCTTTATCATTAGTCAACAACGCCTCCCAGTTTGCTATACATTGATTTGCTGACGAATTTACATGGTTGGCCGTTGTCGCATTCCAAACGTATAATGCTTTGGGCATGCTCACATAATTATTCGGTGGTGTAGGAACTTGGGCAGCCGCAGAGACACAAAAAATTACTGGAACTAAAATTTGGAGGAGGGTTTTCATAGGCCAATCCTTTTATGGAGATGATAACTCATTATAAACTTTACTATTTATAGTGGCTATGGATAAAGGTAATTAATGTTGCTATGATGATACTTTGTGCACACTTAATAAAGGATTATTTTTATGCTTTCAAAATATCAAATTACTTTAGCTGCTTCAATCTCTTTAGCCATAATCATACCAGTAGCCCATGCAATCCCTCCTTTAGCTTATACTGCAGATACAACACCTTTTTGTAACAAAGTAAAAAATGATAACATAAACATGCTAAGTAGTTATCTATCATTTAATCACAGCGTAATTGATGGAAGCACATCAAAAATGCAATGCAATACAGAAACCACAGATTATGGACTTAAAACAGAACAACCAAAAGATACTTTAGTTTGTCAATCCAACTCAAACAATAATCTAATAACATATACTTGCCTAAATGCCATATTCCCTCAAACAAATCAAAATGCATTTGGCGCCTGGAAAAAACAAGCAGACAACAAATACATCTGTAATGCCCAAGGACAACCTGCGGAAAATAATCGCATTTTTTACCAAAACCCTCAAGGAGCCTGTTTCGGCAGTACAGGTAACGAAGGAAAAGGCATGGTAGGTAATTTCAGCTCTGTTTCCATAAGATTTATTGTGCAAAAACCAAATCAACAATACCCACTTGGGCAAACTGATCTAGGCATGAATACTAATGTACCTATCAACTGCAGCTATAATTCCCAAAAACCAAGCGCATTAACATGCTTAGAACCCGGCAATATGCCACCAAAACACCTATTCATGTGTGTTAATGGCGAATGGTCAGCAAATTTAGCCATGCAAGCTAGAAAATGCTTAAAAAATGATGTTGAAAATTTTCACGGAATGGCAGCATATAACACATGTCAAGCCATAGTAAAGCAGGCGACCTCTTCTAATTCGTTTAAAGCACAATTTATTTGTAGTACACAAAAGTAATAACAAGACAACAAAAGTCTGGCGATTAGGCAATTGCCTAATCGCTATGAATAGGACGAATCCAGGCGTTTTTGCTATCTATCTGATTTAGCTCTGTTTTTGCCTGAGCAGGGTGAGCGTAATGACCAACACCAACGATATACCAAGGTTTATCATGGAATTGTTGAGTATAGACTTGGGCTTTTTGGCTTAGATGATGCGAAGCAATATAGTGCTGAGCCTGAGTTCGATCGAAGCTACCCATCAACTGAATCGTATAAAAGTTTTGTGATTGTTTTGTTTGGGGAGGCGTTAACGGCACGTTTTGCACCATTTGATAATGATAAGGTTTGCTTGGCATCCCAGGCGTTGAGGTAAAATACGGATGTTGTTTATACCAATATAATCCAAACATCGTCACCATTAATCCCACCAAAGCCATAGCACGCACACCACTACGCCCAAAAATATACGGATGTTTTAGTGGTTTTTTAACCGGCGCAACTTCAGGTTGTTGCACATGTGGAATCTCCAAAAAGTCTTTAACCGTAAGTGCACGCATCAACACCTGCAGCTGCTCTGGCTTGCCTTGTGCCTGTGTAAACAAGCGATCACTAATATGCTGGATGGTTGGCATGGCTGCTTGAATGTTTTTTTCTTCCAAAAAATGCAGCACTGTTTGCTCTACCACTTGATGCGATAGAATATTTAATTCGATCGTTGGTATATCTTGGTCGTATAATGTGGCAACTTTATCTTTAAGACTTTCACGCCCAGCTAAAATTAAATGTAAACAGCACTGCTCTGTCTGCTTAATCGCCGCATCGATTAATGCTGCCAGCACTGAAAAAGGTAATAAATGCGCATCATCAATAATAAGCACACCTGCCTGATTTTGTGATTTTAATGCCGTTAATAAATCGTCTAATTGCTCAGTGATTAATGCACCACTCGCAGTTACATCTATTTGCCACTGCCATGATAATGCCGTAATGACGTCATGCGGTTTTAAATGATCTTTGCCATCTAAAAATATAACTGGCTTTTCAAGTTTAATGATGTCGCAGGCTTTATCGAGCAATACACGTTTGGCATTACCCACGCGACTCAGCACCAACATAAGTGGCTCATTGTCACAAGAAAACTGCTTTATCTGTTTGAGATGCTCTAATTCCACGTCGATACCTATTTATTTATAGGAGTAAACAAGCGCTTCTATCAGGCCAGACGGCACATCATCCTTGATGCAAGCGAATCCAATATGTTCCAATAATATCAGATTCAAGCGATTTTTGTAGACTTTCTTGTCATGAGACATGGCATAGATCAATTGCTGTGGGTCAATCTCGTCAGGCAAGGTCAACTGATAACCAACCTCAAGCAGCAAGTCTGTGATGCGCTTAAGCTCTGACTCTTTTATATAGTGTAATTGACACGATAATTGTGCCGCCATATGCATACCTAATGCTACTGCCTCACCATGCAACCAGGTACCATAACCCAAACAATGCTCAATCGCATGCCCAAAAGTATGGCCAAAGTTTAATAATGCACGCTCACCACATTCTTTTTCATCGCGCATCACCACATCACGCTTAATCTCACACGCCCGAAAAATAATCTGCTGCAACACATCACGCTCATGATTTAAAATCTGTGTAACATGCTCAACTATAAAATCAAAAAATGCAGCATCCTTAATCAAAGCCGCTTTGATAATTTCAGCAAATCCTGCTAGAAATTCACGCCGCGGTAATGAGCGCAAGGCATCAATGTCAATAATTACCGCCGCTGGCTGATAAAAAGCACCGATCAAATTTTTTCCAGTCCTATGATTTACACCTGTCTTGCCGCCAATCGATGAATCGACTTGCGCCAATAATGTTGTCGGCACTTGTATAAAAGAAACACCGCGTTGATAACACGCCGCCACAAAGCCAACCATATCTCCAATCACACCGCCCCCAAGTGCAATTAAAGTGGTATCGCGATGGTGATTATGTGCACATAAAAAATCGACAACTTGCATCACACTTTCAATCGTTTTATAGGACTCGCCTTCAGGTAATAACAATACATCACACTGAATGTCCGAAAAATGCGCTTTTATTTTATCCAAAAATAAATCAGCAACCTGCGCGTTGCTCACAATACATACTTGTGAACTAACTATATGATTATTAAATAACCGACCATCAGCTAACAAACCTGCGCCAATCGTGACCGAATACGCACCACATTGGTGCGAAATGTGTAATTCATTGAAAATCATAAAAGAATTATCCAATTTTTTAACATATTATAACCGATAAGTTGCTTTTTTGCATTTACAATGGCAAATGTCCTATTGCGCCGCCTTAAATGTCCACCTAAAATAAGCAACGATAGCCTAAGCTCTAGTATATACGTACGGATACGCATATTAACCAAAGGACGGGTCCTTTTTCACAAAGACAACCCCATGGACAGTACTAGGCTTTCGCTATCACCAAGTTATTTAGTTTCGCTAAGCCCTTCTCATCTATGGACTCTTTTCAATGATTAAGCATCTCTTCGCTCTTCATGTATGTTCATATACACTCCAGTGCTCGCGAAACTTAATCATTGAAAATAGCCTCATAGCTGAAAAGCAGGGTATGCGTATACTTCTGCCAGCTACTAAAAACTGTGAAAACTTCTTTGCATTCATATATAAATAAGCAACATAAAAATAAATCTACTGTCGTTTCGCTAAGCCCTTCTCATCTATGGACTCTTTTCAATGATTAAGCATCTCTTCGCTCTTCATGTATGTTCATATACACTCCAGTGCTCGCGAAACTTAAGCATACGCCTTAAAATCCTCAAAAATTTTATACGCAACACTGTGTGGGCTTTGGTCATCGGTGGTATATTCTTTATCAGCAATTTTTTCGTATAAAGGCGTACGCTCTCTATTAAGCTGGATAAGACGCTCACGCGCATCTGGGTAATCAATTAAAGGTCGATGACCACGATGACGTGCAGTGCGCTGCAGTTGCTGCTCAAGATCAACTGTCAAATAAGCAACAAAGCCACGCTCTCTTAGATGCTGACAATTTTCTGGTGTGACGATACTACCACCGCCAGTCGATAGAATAATATTGTGCATTTGGGTCAGCTCATCAATCATCGCCGCTTCACGTTTGCGAAAACCCGCCTCCGTCTCAACCTCAAAAATCCAGCTAATGCTCACACCCGTGCGCTCTTCAATTTGTTTGTCACTGTCATAGTAGGCGAATTTCGTGAAACGCCCCAACTGTTTCGCAACGCTGGTTTTGCCAGCCCCCATTGGGCCAATTAAAAAAATATTATCTGATTTACTCATGACGTATCTACAATATCATCACTGTGATAAAAATCAACAGCTCACGATGTTCTGTTTGATTCTTATGATGACGAAACGCATATCCTAGTAAAGGAATATCTTTTAACACCGGAATGCCCTGATGCTGCTTGGACTGTGTCGTTTCATAAATACCACCGAGCACAAACGTTTGCCGATCCCTTAACTGTACTTGTGTTGCTAATCGCTGCGTATGAATTGCTGGCACACCTTGTACCGTCAGTGCGCTCACCTTATCCTGATTGACCGCTAAATCTAAGCTAATCTGCTTAGCTGATAAAATATGTGGTGTTACCTTAAGCCTTAATAATGCATTTTTAAAAGCAACACTCGTACCACCATTTGCCGTCTCCTGCTGATACGGTACTTCATCACCCGCTTCAATCGAAGCTGTTTTATTATCGAGCGTAACCAGTTCTGGCGAAGAAATAATTTTAGCATGGCCATTTTTTTCAAGTGCATTTAACTGTATATCTAACAAACGCCCACTGCCCAGTTTTGCAATCGGTAAACTTATCGTTCCTAATGCTTCCGATGCCAAATTTTTTAAATCTGACGAACGAAACAATACACCCAATTGATGCACATAAGTCGTATCAACGCTTACAATACGTGCTTTTAATAATAATTGCCGTTGCAACTCAACTGGCATCTTGGTAACAAAAGGATTATGTAACGCAGCTGGCCATGGGATCGGCGCCGCGTGCACTACCAACACCCATAAACTCAATATTATAAATACACGATACATCATGACTCCATTAAAAAATTAAGTTGTAATATCATCTGCTGGCCTGTCCAATCAAGTTTTTCTAATTCAAAAATGAACGGCAATTGCATTAATCGAATTAAAAAATCGAGTGCATGGCTAAACGATTCATCTATTACAATCGTCACTAATAAATGCTGCTGCTCAATCGAACCAAAATGAAATCTCACTAGCTGCATCGCTGATAATAAAGTGAGTAATTGTTGTTTTATTTGAACAGGATTTGCAGCAAGTGCACGTTGCCAAGCTTGCGCATATTGCGGCACAGGCTTTGTGATGACGGCGATAGGCTGTATTGCTTGTAATGATTTTTGACTATAAACACGGTAAATAGTGACATAATAACCCACAACAAGACCAATCCATATGATTACTGCAGATAGCATCACTTTTACAAATGGAAATGTAATGTTGCTTGAAAACATGTCGGACACGCTCCTTGTTTAATATCTGTTAATCGTTTGTTAAAAATATGCGTGGTTTTTGTTTGTAAACGTAATTCACATTCATGCTGATGACATGCCAGTCGCTGCAAAACCGAGGATTCCGGTAGCTGAGTTAATCGATGCAGTAAATGTCGCATAAAACTAAAACGAGATTGCACGATTTTATAAGCGGCCTCTAATTGTAGTACTTTTACCGATGATTGCTGCTTTACTATCTTTGGCGGTTGTATTTGTAGTTGTTGATGATATAAACCGAAGCTTTGATAGCACATAAAGCCGATAGTAAAGCTATAACACATAAAAATGCTTATGCTAACACTAACAATACGAAGTAGACGCCGACGTTCACGCCAAGGAAATAAGTTAAACATCGATGCCTCGCAACGCCAATCCATAAGAAATTAAATCTGGACGCGTTTCAACAATCATAGGTGCATCAATTGGCAATGAACCATCTGCATTAACACCAACACAAAAACAATGTTGTATCTTTAACGCTTCTTGTGTTGCAAAATAACACGCAAGCATGCGCCGCATAGCATAAATAGGCTGTTGATTTCGCAGCACATCATTACGTTGATATAATAAACATTGATCACGATGCACGCTTAATACTAAGCGCTTACGATACATACTCAAACAACAAAAAGCAGCATCCTTTAATTTATAAATATGCAGTAGCGCACGCCCAAGTCCATGCCAAATTGTCTCGATATAATGAATATGACGATATGACAAACCCAATTGCTTTATTATCTTTTCCTGAACATCGCGCTTTTGTGCATATACACGCAAGCAACAACGTAAACGTTGCTGGTGCACTACTTCATAGTCGACATAAGTTTTAGGTGTCAATCTTAAACGATTACGAATAAACAAAATCCGCTCTCGATCATCTAATTGCGTATCACACCATAGTAATGCCGTCGTTAACTGCGCCATCCCAAGACCCAATGTCACAATTCGTGAGCCCTGTGCCTTTTTAATCTTTGTCTCTTGTCCGTCATATGTAATGCCAATACTTTCCATAGGCATTAGTGTGCTGAATAAATTCTAATGTCTCAATACCGTGTTTTTAAGAAATATTTGCAATATGTCATTATTCATCCAAATTTTTATGCGAGCGTAACTATGTGTTTATTGGACGAAAATTCGAATTATCACAATTATCTGACGCTGTCATCGTAGAATCAGTCATAGCTACTACGCGGCTTAATTTTAGCTAACACTCGATTACGGCATAAATCTTTAATTTCGCAAAGACTATTAGGATACTCGTCTTCAAGCGCAATAATCGCTTTGGAAAACGCATGGTTTTGATCATCAACTTCAATACGTTTTAATATACGCCCATCATGAATGATAGATGCCACATATCTTGACACGCGTGGCTGACTATGACGACAAATTGATTGTTCTACAGTTTTCATAAAAAAACCTCCCTAATGAAAAAAATAAAATAACCAACTTTGAGGCCTTGTGTTTTGACTACCGACGGAAAAACCCCGCCATTAACCTCATCTTATTTTGTTAATAAAACAAACGACACAAAAGTGTACATTTTCCACCAAATATTTTAGGGCTTAAATGTATTTTTTCAAGTATCACAGCAAGGCTTATACAGTGGCTTGTTTTTGAAAAATGCCGTGTTCGACCCGGTAATTTGCAAATGTTAACTGCTTGAAAAAAGGCCTTGATTTCGGGAATTGCTGTACCTGACACTGTGATGATGTAGTTGACACCGATTGTCTAAAAACGTTACCATGCTAAAGTTTTATCTATATATTAGGATGTTTTCATGGACAGTGTAGCAACAGCCACTGACAAATCAATTATCTCACCAACGGCAGTGATCGCAAAAACAGCAAAAATAGGCAAAGGTGTCAAAATTGGCCATTTTGCTATCGTTGAAGATCACGTTGAAATCAGCGATGGCTGCGTGCTAAATCAGCATGCCATCGTAAGACGCTTTACAAAATTAAAACAAAACGTCTTTGTCGACAGTTTCGCGGTTGTTGGCGGTGATAACCAAGATCGTAAATTTGACCCAAGCGTTGAAAGCGGTGTTATCGTTGGTTCAAACACTCAAATTCGTGAAGGTGTAACCATACACCGTGCCAGCCATGAAGGTGAATACACCCAAGTTGGCGCAAACTGCTTGTTGATGGGTAACGCTCATATCGCCCATGATTGCATTTTAGGTGACAATGTTATCTTAGCTAATGGCGCCTTGCTTGCCGGCCACATCATTGTGAAATCAAATAGCATCTTAAGTGGTGGCGCAGTATTCCATCAGTTTATTCGCATCGGTGAATACAGCATGACATCAGGTAATGCAGCGATTGGCTATGACATACCGCCGTTTGTTTACACCATCGAACGTAACTTGGTCAAAGGCCTCAACATCGTCGGCATACGTCGTGCCGGCTTTAGCAACGTTGATCTACAAGACCTTAAAAATCTGTATCGTTTAATTATGGCGACACGAGGTAATGCTGCAGAACTTGCCAAGCAAGTGCGCGCAGACGGAAAATATGGACATTCACGTGCCGGGCAAATCTTCTTAAGATTCTTTGAAGAAGAGAGCTTGCGCGGCTATTTACGTGCCTACTGATAGCCATGTAATTACATTGGAAGTAGTATCGTGACAAAAACAGCTTCTTATATCCTCTGGGGATTTCTGAGCTTGTGTATCACACTTGTCGTGACGGTTGCGTTGATTTATGTCTACCTCGAGATGCAACTACCCAAAGTCAGCGCTTTAAAAGATATGCATATGCAGGTGCCACTGCGTATCTATTCACAAGATCATAAACTGATTGCCCAATACGGCACAATGCGTCGCACGCCTGTCTCATTAAAAGAGGTACCACTTCACTTAATTCGCGCCGTACTTGCAACAGAAGATGCCCGTTATTATGAGCATCCCGGTGTCGACTTTGTTGGCGTAGTACGTGCCGCAGTTGCAGTGATCCTATCCGGTAGAAAGGTGCAGGGTGCCTCAACGATTACGATGCAAGTTGCGCGTAACTTTTTTTTATCAAGCCAAAAAACTTATGGGCGTAAAATTAAAGAAATTTTATTAGCATTAAAAATTGATAAAGAATTTAGTAAAGATAAGGTATTAGAACTCTATTTAAATAAGGTTTATTTCGGCAAACAAGCTTATGGCGTGGCAGCAGCAGCTCAAGTATATTATGGTGAAACGTTAGATCAACTAACCTTAGCACAAATGGCAATGATTGCAGGCTTGCCACAAGCACCATCGCGTAATAACCCACTAAATCGCCCACAACAAGCTTTAAAACGTCGCAACCATGTATTATGGCGCATGCAGCATGTTGGCTTTATCAAACGTTCTGATTACTTAGATGCGATTCATGCGCCACTCACAGCGCGTTTCCACGGCCGCCGTATTCAAGTGCATGCACCTTACTTTGCAGAAATGGTACGTGAAGTTGTCGTCAATGATTTTGGTGAACAAGCTTATGATAGTGGACTCTCAGTTTACACAACATTGTCAGCACCATTACAACAACATGCACAAAGGACATTACAGCATGGCTTATTTGCTTATAGCATGCGTCATGGCTTTACTGGTCCTGAAAAAAACTTTGGCATACCTACACAAGCACTGCTACCCGAATGGCAAAAGCAACTTAAAAAAATGCCAAATCCTGTTGGGCTCACACCTGCGATTGTGGTGGAAGTTGAAAACAATCAAAAAAAACAAGTACGCGCACTAATCGATGATGGCAATTTAATTACGATTCCATGGACCGGACTTGCTTGGGCACGGCCACGTTTAAAAAATGGTTATGTAGGCGAACGCCCTGAAATAGCTTCAGAAATTTTACATCCAGGTGATATGATCTGGACACATCAAGATACATATGGTCGCTGGGCACTCATCCAATTACCTAAAGTACAAGGCGCGATCATTTCAATGAATCCACAAAGTGGTGCAATACTCGCTTTATCTGGCGGCTTCGATTATGATTTAAGTAAATTTAACCGTGCGACACAAGCACAACGTCAACCAGGTTCAAGTTTTAAACCCTTTATCTATTCAGCGGCGCTTAACAAAGGTTTTACACTGGCCACAACCATCAATGATGCACCGATTGTAATGAACGACACTGGCGAAAATTCATTATGGCGCCCCCACAATGATAATTATAAATTCTATGGCCCAACACGCTTAAAAGTCGGCCTCGCTAAATCACGCAATCTCGTATCGATTCGTATCTTACAGAGTATCGGGGTTAACTACGCACTCAACTATATAAAACGCTTTGGCTTTAACAGTGACCAACTACCCCATACATTATCATTAGCACTCGGTAGTGGTACTGTCACACCGATGCAGATGACCAGTGCCTACGCCATCATTGCTAACGGCGGCTATAAAGTCACACCATACTTTATCGATCATATTAATGATCAACGTGGCAACACTATCTATCAAGCTAACATCAAAACCGCTTGCATGAATTGCTTTAACCTAACGCCACAACAAGGCGCTAATTATGCACCACAAGTCATCGATGCCGACAATGCTTATTTGATGAATACTGCATTACAAAGTGTGATTAATGAAGGCACTGCTCGTGCCGTACAAGCATTAAATCGCCATGACATTGCTGGCAAAACAGGTACGACTAACAAACAAATTGACGGCTGGTTTACCGGCTATAATAGCCAACTACTAACAACCGTATGGGTTGGCTTCGATGATCTCACACCGCTTAAAGAATACAGCTCACAAGCGGCTTTACCCATCTGGATGGCATTTATGAAAAAGGCACTTGCAGGTGTACCAGAGACTACCATGGCACAACCACCTGGTATTATTACCGCACGTATAGACGCAAAGAATGGCCTCCTCGCGCCGCCAGGAGACCCTTATACTATCTACGAACAATTCCGCAGCCAGTATGCACCCACACACTATGCTACTATTTCAGAGCCTGCGCTCACCGCACAGCACCAACCCACAAACAAAAACGCTACCACCACAACTGCTGTTGATGGTGATAGCGGGCCTTTGTTTTAGTTGTTATTTATATTTGACAGTAATTATAGTTGTTATTTTGCTAGGCACTTTATAAGTGCAACGATCATTATATGTACGGTAACCACCCTTCTGACAAGTCTGTTTGAAAATAAAAGCCTGCTCATACCCTGAAACTTTTACTTTATCAGAGCCTGAAAATAAGTCACAGGCTGGCGCATCATATTTTGATGATGCCCAATCTGGTTGATTAGTCGAATTACCATTTTCATCTAAATATGTAAACTTGTATTTATTATTTTTTAAAACTGATGAAAAATCTTTACAAGCCAGATTTGGCTTAATAGCTGGTGCAGGATCAGCAACATTACATTCAAATATACCTTCTGCATCTGCATCAGTAACATTACACTTAAGCATGCCATTTTCAGTTATAAAGGTTGCAACCGGATTTTTAGTACCTTCCCAGTTACCGTTATATGTTGTTGTTATTAGTGCTACGACTTTATCAGGTGCACTGGAAAGTGTTACTGCCCAAAATGCATGTGTTGGATATATTTTATATGCTGACGCTCCGGATTTAAGTGGTATGCCCGTTCCAGTAACGTGTAAGTCACCTATTTTTGTTTTATCTATATTGAACTTGACATATTTTTTCTGCCCCACCGATGCTTCAGTGGGATTGATAAGGGATTTATTATCAGAATATGATGTGTATGTTACTGGGAAAAGTGTTAGATCTACACTAGTTTTATTGACCACTGAATTCTGTGGAGGCACTGCATTTAATGTAGTCATATCTTTTGAAATGCTGGCAACAGTACTACAGCCATTATTTGAAATAGTAATCCATGGTTTTTCATCTTTTACGTAAAATGAGACACGTGCATTCAACGTCTTATATTCACAATTTTTAGCTACTGCCATAGTGCCAATTTTATTATTATTATAATAAAACGTCACAGGTTTGTCTGGGATGTGTTTGTCTGGGTTGTAATCGGGTAACATGGACTCCGAAAAAATCCTATAAGGGGAATATCCATTGTTATTCTGATTGATATAGCCTATAGGTTGAGGAAACAAAGCATTGTTCATTTCATATGAATCAATACATTGCGTCATATTAACATTTGGTGTCTGAAGCCCATTAGAGAGTGAGTCAATAAACTGTTTCAGTATAGGACTCTTATTACTAGGGTTATAAGTATTAGAAACGACACATTTTGTTTCAGGGACCACAGTACTGCCTGATGGGGTATTTATAAATCCAGCTGCATAAATTCTATAACCTGTATCATTAGACACGATTGCTGAACCTTGCTTTGCCAAAATCGGTATGGAAACTATCATAGATACAACCGCTGCTGCTAATGTCGATTTAATATATTTCATCGTCTTATTCCTCTGTGGGCGCGTGGCCGGGTTCATGTATATGAATAAACTATAGTAGATGAAGGTAGGATTTTCCTCTTAAAAATGCTAACCTTGCGAAAATTAAGGAGAAACTATGCAACTTGCCCTAATCGCCGCTATGTCGACCAATCGTGTGATTGGTGTTAATAATCAACTACCTTGGCATATGCCAGCAGACCTTCAGCACTTTAAGTCTAAGACCTTGAATAAACCTGTCATTATGGGTCGTAAAACTTTCGATAGTATTGGTAGACCACTACCCAAACGACGCAATTTAATTGTGACGCGCCAAGCAGATTTTACAGTCGATGGTTGTGACGTATTTCAATCTATCGATGCGGCAATTGATGCCGTTGCTGATAGTGATGAGGTAATGATAATCGGTGGTGCTGGTATATATGAACAAATGATCGACCGCGCCGATCGTATGTACCTTACTATTATCGAAAGCGATATTAAAGGTGATGCCTACTTCCCCGAGTGGCGCAATGAAGATTGGGTTGAAATATCAAACGAAGCACATGCCGCCGATACAAATAACCCACTGCCTTACCGTTTTGTTGAATATCGCCGAACCTAAAACATCGGCATTGGAATATCACTAACAGTGTAATTACTTTTCACACCTGCCAACTGTTGATCTAGCTGAATGATTTGATCGGAAATTACTGCCATCAACTGTCCGATACTTTTAAAATTAAGCTCTTTACGTCTTTCCATATAGCAATTAATTAAATCAACGATGCCCTCTGGCAAATCAGTTTGCTTGGGCTCACTCCATAATAGTGCTGATCCATAACGCAGTTTAAGTGCTTTATGATAATAAACACTTTGTTGATGTAGCAACTCACGCTTTGCCTGCATCTCATCATAGTCTTCTTCCAAAAATCTATTTGCAAGCTTTGGATCAGAATCAACTTCATCTCTTTCATCATAAGGCACCAGCATACCCTCACAAGGCAATGGTGGCAAACCTAATGCTTCGGCAGATGTTCTAATTACAGCAGTAGCAGACTTTTTATGTGGGTCGTCAAAGAAATGGCCGCACAAATTGATTGGCACATAATCATAGTGTGTTTCTTTTTCTATAATAGCTTGAAGGAATTTTTCTATGTTAGGCTTACATTGACAATTAAATTCAGTAAAATTTAACAAATATGCTTCCTGCAGCCTTTGCATACTATTAATGGCACGTGCATGAATTTTTTTAAATTGTTTGGCACTATAGAGCGCTTCTGACAACTCATGCAATACTTTAGTACCATAAGCATACACTTCATTAAACTGTCTTGCCGCACCTTGCAAAAGACTTGAGTTAGTATTCAAGAAAAACAAATGAAAGCGTACCGTTACCTCAACTATTGACAGTTGTAATAATATGTCTGCATCACTCTTATGAGGCAAATGCTTGAGTTGCAGCAAAGCACTATTTATTTCTAAAAATAATGCGTTAATACTTGCTAAGTCCCACACTTTATTTTTAGTTTTTTTAAAAATAAAGTTAACCGACTGAAAAATTAACGCATGCTGATCCATTAAGTCATTATGCATATATATGTTTTTTAGATCAAAACCAGTATAGTCAAACAATAATTCGCAATGTGCCGTTTGCTCAATTGCGGACGCTCTTCTTTTAAAATGACGCATATTCTCTCCATTCATATCTTAGTGTTATGAGCAGAGTAAAGTAAAATCAATTTGAGTTCAAGACACAGAGAATAATTGTCGATCCTCAATGCGAATAGCGGTTAACTGCTCACCCCAAACACAAGCGGTATCAAGTGCATAAACATGCGGATGGTCACACTGGCCTTTTAAGTCAGCCCAGTGCCCAAAGAAAATATCAGTATCACCTTCATACCATTCATACCACGGCTTAAAACGTGATGCATCAGTTGTACCGAGGCGTTTGTTTATTAGATCAAGTTCGCCATGCGCACCACAAAAACGCATACGTGTTAGCGCATTCACAATATAACGCCAACGATCAAAACCACTTAATTGGAAGCTCCAGTAATCTGGTTGGTTACCAACGAGCTGGGTTAAAAAATCTTCATACTGTGACATAACCGTGCTCAGCTGATCGCTTCTTAAAACCGTTTCTACTTCTTGCGCATGCACTAACGCTTGATCAACTGACCATTGTGGTGGAATACCTGCATGTACCATCACACCAAAATCTTTATGAATCATTAATGGCTGATGACGCAACCATTCGAGTAGTTCAATTTTATCTGGTGCTTTTAAAATGGATTGGAGCAGATGCTCCTCTTTAATGTTAATACAGCCCGCATTAATTGCTAACAAATACAGATCATGATTACCCAATACAATTAAAGGATTTTTAAGTCCTTTAATAAAACGCAGCGTCTGTAATGACTCAGGCCCACGATTAACAAGATCACCCACAAACCCTAAACGATCACGATCCGGATTAAAGTCAATAATAGCAAGCAGGGCTTGTAGTTCACGATAACAGCCCTGCACATCACCAATAAGATAGGTACTAATACATCACCTCATGCAAACTAACGTGATTGTTTTCAAGAGAGAAATTTAACTTCGTCTCAACACCTTTAACCAACTCTTCAAATATAGTTGGCTTTAAGCTGTAGTCTTTGTAGTGTTGCACACCAAACTGTGTTTGTAGTAACGTCCACAAATTACCCGTACCATCTGCCAAACCGAGTGACACTGCATGTGTACCAGTCCAGAAGTCACCTGAAAATAACACATCTGGCTTACCATGCAAGCGACCATGACGACCTTCAAGCACATCATCAATAAAATTTTTATGCACTTCGTCTAACATCATTTTAAATTTTTTAACGTCGGCCGGTGTTTCAGGACGAAATGGGTCAAGTCGATCTTTATCTTTACCTGCAGTATAGACACGACGTGTCACACCAATTTTTTTCATTGCATCAGTAAAACCAAAACCGCTCATGATCACACCAATAGAACCTGTTAATGTGTCTTTATGCACATAAATTTTATCTGCAGCTGTCGCAACGAGATAGGCACCAGATGCAAGCGCATCTTGGCCCAGCACTAATACTTGTTTATGATATTTCTTTTTTAAAAAATTAATTCGATCATGAATAATACCCGCTTGCACCGGACTACCACCAGGTGAGTTAATCACAAGTACCACACCACGAGATTGTTTATCGGCAAATGCAGCGGTCAAACGTGGGACGACTTTTTCGGCTGAAAAACGTGAGCCTGGCATAATAATCCCATTCAAGCGCATCAAAGAAACATAACCTGTAGAAGCTTCTTGATTGGTAGCAGGTCTTTGCGCACGGTAGAGCATGCCCAAAATAAATAAAACGATAAACACCCATATACAAGTGCGGATGATACTCCAACGCCGACTCGCACGACGATCTGCTAATAATGATGTGACGATTTGTGATTGTAAGTCTTTATCTTCTGACATAATGTACCTATTTTTTTTGTTTATCTTTAAAAACCCAAATATCACAGGGTGCATTATGCAAAATCGCATTCGCACGTGATCCCAATAATATGTCCATTGCACCAAATCCATGTGAGCCAACCACAATTAAATCAGCATGAATTTTTTTGGCATGCTCAGTTACCGCACGCTTTACCGAACCCTGGCTTAAGCAAATATTTTCTGATTTGATATTATATTTTGCGGCAATATTTTGCATAATCAACAGCGCTTCCGCCTCAATCTGCTGCTCAACATTGCCATCAATCGGAATTGAAAATTCACCCGCATAAGACAATGGTGAGTGCTCCACCACGTGAATTAAATGAACCTCAGCGTCACTCTCACTAGCCATTGCCAGTGCACGCGCCAGTATTTTCTTGCCATGGGGCGATAAGTCGGTTGCGATTAGCACACATTTATAATCAAACATCAAATTCCTCCTTAAAAAACTTGTATAGTATACGGGCAACCACTAAAATCAGCAATAATCATAACTAAACCATTGTAAAATTTGCAACAGTTACTCAGAGCTAAGACTATTCGCCAGCATCACATACTCGCCCACCGTCAAATCCTGTGCGCGTTTTTTAGGATCGATGCCTAAACGCTCGAGGTCCTCTAAGCTAAGCAGTGTTTGCAAGCTGTTACGCAGTGTTTTACGCCGTTGATTAAAAGCGGTGGCAGTAACACGTTCGAGAAGTGCTGTGTCTTGAGCTTTTATTGTAGGTTCTTTGGGTAATAAACGTAAGAAAGTTGAATTGACTTTAGGTGGTGGGGTAAAAGCATCGGGGTCAACATTAAATAATAATTCCATATCACAATAATACTGACCCATCACACTTATACGGCCGTATTGATGTGAACCGACAGGCGCTGCAAGACGTTCGGCAACTTCTTTTTGCAGCAAAAAATGCATATCAACAATTACATCAATGGCATCAAATATACTGAATAATAATGGTGTTGATATGTTGTAAGGTAGATTGCCGACCACACGTAAGCGACGACTTGCTGCAAGTTGAAACCAATCTACCTTTAACACATCCATTTCATGCAAATGAAACTGCACATAGTGACCGAGTGACTCTTTGAGCACACCAACCAAATCGCGATCGATTTCGATTGCATCATAGTGTGCAACTTCGCCGACCAAATGATGGGTTAACACACCCAATCCTGGACCAATCTCAACCATCTCATCGGTTTTTACAGGTGCGATCACTGCCGCCATCTCTTGCAGCACACCCTCATCATTGAGAAAGTGCTGACCGAAACGCTTACGATGTTTATGCATCTTTATCCTTGATGTATTCGATGTTCGCTTGTTTACGTATCGACTTTAACCACTTCTCTACATGCTGATCCATCTGCTTCATAAACAATTGCTGTCTCACTTGATCACGTGTCGGTGGCTTTTGCTTGGATTGGCGTACGCCAACAAGCTGAATCACATGATAACCATTTGCAGCTTTAATCGGACCTGCAACTTCATTAGTTTTCAGAGTTGCAACTTGTTCGGCAAAAATATCTGGCATATCGTTAAGCGTACGCCAACCTAGATCAATATCATTTTTATCTGCAACTTTTTTATAAGACATGCCTTTTTGAAGGTGTGCTTTTAACTCACGTGATACAGTAAGTGCACGGGCTAACTGCGCCTTTGACGCATCTTCGTCAACGGGTGTCAAAATATCAATGATATGATATTGCTTGGCATAACGCTTATCGGCTTTGAGTTTATTAAGTTCTTTATTAACCTCCCCATCGGTGATATTAATATGCCCTTGTGCTATTTGTTGCTGCAGCTTACCCAAGGTAATCTCATCTTTCACTTCCTGTTTAAATTCATCATAAGTATAACCTTGCAAATGCACATGTTGCTTAAGCTGTGGCAACGTCAAATTCTCACCTGCCATAATATGATCAATCTGTTGTTGCACTTGCTTCGGAGACACAGTGATATTAAAGTTTTTAGCTAATTGCAACTCTAATACACGATCAACATATTGCTTTAATAGATATTCACGAAATTGTTCTATTGGTGGCGTTGGGCGATGTGTCATCTGCAAACGCTTAATAGAACGCTCGACAAATTCATCAAACTGGTGCTGTGTCACAGGCTGGCCATTCACAATCACAACCACTTTATTTAATGGCTCAACAGATTGCTTAGGTGCTGGTAATCCAGACTTAGGCGTTACAGCAAGTGCAGTCGCGCTTACCATGGCTAATAGACCGATAACTAATTTTCTCATTGTACTCTCCTCTAAAAACTGTTTGCAAATGGATCATGATAGCCAGGCAATCGTGACTCTAATAAAGATGATGCGCTATTATTACCGACACTACCCAGTCCCTTCAACTGTAATTGCACATAATAAACATTATCGTACTGATTCATTACATTTGAACTGGTACTACTAGGTGAACGACCGGTAAAATGACGATTAAAAATAAAACGTAAAGCCCAGCAGCAGCTATCATACTGCAGACCGGCAAAATAATTCTCTGGATAGTGACCACTAAAACTATATTCTGCGTAACCAAAACCACTCCACTGATACCACAATGGCCAACTGATACCACCAAAAATTTGATTGGTGGTATTGCTAATACCCACCAAATTTTGACCATCTGCGCGTACATACTGATAACCCAGCGTAAATACCTTGCTGCTATCGTATGAGGGCCGGTAATTGACGCGTGCGCTGGCGTTATTCATATGCCCATTGTACGCATCCCATGCCATCGCCCCCGATAATGAAATCGCATCGGTTAAGCTATAGTTTAAGTTACCCACTAACGGTGACCAGGTTTTATGGACTAGGGTTACATCAGACAATGACACTTTAGGATCTTGAATATAATAAATCACACCAAAATCAGCACGCAATTTTTGTTGCCCACTACCACTATTTAAAATACGACTCGACAAACCTAAACTGACTTGATTGGCATTATCCAAACGATCATAATCACTAAAACGATTAACACTAAATAACTGGTTATATGAAAAAGGCAATAACTCAGTATCAAAGTTTGGGTAGGCATCTTGATTTTGATAAGGCACATACAAATAAAATAAACGCGGCTCTAATGTTTGAATATAGGGTGTTTGCCTAAAACCAAAGCGCCGCTCAAAATACAGACCGGTATTAACATTGATAATGGGCAACACGCGTGTGCGGGTAAAATCATTTCGTGTTGAACTTTCAGTGGTTTGTTTAAACTGGGTGATATAGCTGGTCGTATCTAAATAAAACTGTGGATCAAAATAGCCACCACGCCAAATATGATTATATTCGATACTTGGACGTAGATGCAGTCGCTGTCCGATCGGCGTGGGTTGTGTGTTATTTTTTGTAGGGAATGCGCTGTCATAATTAAAGTTAACTGCCTGAGAATCCCAATGCCAACTAAAATCACGCCAAATATTTGGATAAAACGCTGTAGCATCTAATTCAGGCAAGCGTTGATATTGATCATAAATTGGCTGATCAAACTGATCTATCGGATGCAACGTTTGATATGCCTCAACCATCGCTAATAAATCCCAATGCGCGCCACTATAGCTTAAAGTTACCTCATTGAGTAATTGATTAGGGTTATAAAAATAAGCCTTCGCACTGATATCACGAAAAAAATAAGGGTCGGTGACATAATTTAAATGAAAATAACTATGCCAACTATCCGACCATTGCTCCTCGCCGTTAAAACCAAGATAGCCACGATAATCATGCATCTTTCTCAGCTTTTCAATAAATGTGGTGAGGTCATTATTATTTTGATATTCATTTATCGTATCACGACGATAGCTTTTAAAATCACGATCATAAGGCAAATAATTGAATTGCAGCTTACCTTTGCCTTTTGTGGTGATGTAACGAAATAAGTCATCCAATTCAAAGCCACGCTTAAAATTATAGTATGGTGTAACCGTCATATCGTAATTCGGCGCCATATTCCAGTAAATTGGTACGCCAATTTTACTACCACGTTTTTTAGAAATAGAAAGGTCTGGAAATAAAAAGCCATTTTGGCGGCGGTTATCAATTGGAAACCATGCATAAGGAAAATAAGCAACCGGCACATGCTTTACACGCAACACCATATTTTTTGCCATACCAATGCCTTGATCACGATCAAAATGCAAATGGCTTGCTGAGATTTTCCAAACTTGATTTAATGGGCTACATGTAGAATAAGTCGTGTCAGTAAGATTCATGATATCATGCGAAGGATTCATAATCGTTTTTGACGCACCCCATGCATCATAATTGAGTTTAATATTTTGATTAAGCTTATCATGCACCTCTGCCGGGCCCACATGATACAACGCCTGTTTCAGCAATATGGTGCGTGCACGCATATCCATATGTGCATACATCGCTACAATTAAGCGCTGATATTGTTGGAAATGCACATTGCCGATTAGAGTTAATGCACTGACTTTATTTGTTTTGGCATCACGATATACGAATGCAGTATCGGCAGTGATCCGCCTACCCGGCTGTGTCACTACCACACCGCCTGTTAATTTTGACATGCCATTGCGCATAAACTTGGCTGGGCCGTGTGATTCGATATCGGTTGGCAGCTGACCTGCCGGCAGGGGGTTTGGATATTTTTTAAGTTGTAAGGGCTGAAAAAAATAACCACCACAATTATTGTAACAATTGTCCGATACAATCCAATGAAGTCGATCAGCCACAACTTGTGGCTGGTTTAATAATTTGTTAGCCTTATGAGATTTTTTTGCAGGGGTTGCAAAACAAAACGTACACAATGACGCAAAAGCCAATATGCCATAATGTAAGGGCTTGAGTGGTTTAAAAAACATCCGCGCATGTTACCTTTTTCAACAGCATTTGGCTACAGGACACTCATATTATGGAAAACCGACGATACAACAAACTTTTAGCATGGCTTGAGTCACAAGAATATG